>JBAWFD010000001.1:0-7266 GCA_049591615.1 Gammaproteobacteria bacterium
CGGTATGGCTATGGACTTTGCCCTTGGTAGCGTACTGCTTGGTGTGATTGCCATACTGACTTTCTTTCATGGCCGCACCCTTGATGCCATTATCTTTTTCAGCGCCGCAGGATATTTCTGGACCATGCAACACGCCGGTGGCGGTGATTCTGCCGGTACCGTCGGCTGGTTCTGGCTGTTGTGGGCCGTGTTCGTTTTCTATGTGTGGCTCAGCTCATTCAAGGCCGGTTGGGCACGCTCGTTGTTCCTGTTGGCGGTTTGGATTTCGCTTTTGGCAGGGTGCCTGTTGAGCTGGACAGGCATGGGTTTCTTCCGCGTTATTGATGGCTATACAGGTTTGATTGCAGGATTGGTGGCCGTTTATATTTCCGCGGCAGAAGTTCTCAATCATGGCTGTGGCAAGGTGGTACTGCAAACCGGCAGTAAGGACTGATCGATCTCATACTGCAGGGATTGAGAAGACAGGGCGGGATAACCCGCCCTGTTTTTTTATCCAAGAGTTGAAAAATGGAATGGGCTGGCTGTAGCGTATGTAAAGGGTTACTTGCAACCGAGGCTGAGTCTATGTCACTGAATGTAATTGCTTTCGCGGGCAGCCTGCGCTCAGGCTCCTATAATAAGCTGGCCCTCAAAGCCGCCATGGAGCTGAAGCCAGCCGATATGGAAATCGAGTGTTTCGATATTGCACCCATTCCGCTTTATAACGAGGACGTGAGAGAAAAAGGTTTTCCATCCGTGGTGGGGGAATTTCGCGAAAAAATCCGCGCAGCAGATGCTTTGTTGATGGTAACGCCAGAGTACAACTTTTCCATGCCGGGGGTATTCAAGAACGCCATTGATTGGGCCTCGCGGCCGCCGGACCAGCCATTCAACGACAAACCGGTTGCCATCATGGGGGCTTCGGGCAGCATCTTGGGCACCGCACGCGCCCAGTACCATCTGCGTCAGACCTGCGTCTTTCTCAATATGCATCTGATCAATAAGCCAGAAGTGTTGATCGCCCAGGCACAGAATAAATTCGATACCTCTGGCCGACTGATAGATGAAACTACGCGCAAGTTGATTGCCGAACTGTTGACGAATCTGGCCGTGTGGACGCGCCGTCTGAAACGCTGAATCGATGAGAAGCAATATTGAAATGAAAAGACCCGATTTAATCGGGTCTTTTTAATTATTCAAGTTGTCACAGAATTATTTGGCATTATTGTCGTGTTCGGCTGCAAGTTTCTTCATAACCGGTAATACTGCCAGTGCGATCAAGGTGCATACGATGGCCGCATAACCAAGTTTGTTGAACAGAGCAGTGTAAATCGGCAGCGTCTTTAAAGGCTCGGTGATGTCACTCGGAACGCTGGCGATATTGGCCACTACGCCGCCCAGGTACATGGAGATTCCGACTGCGACGAAGTAGGCGCCCATCATAAAACCGCCCATGCGTGCCGGCACATAACGCGCAATCATGGCCAACCCCAGACCACTGACCAGTAGTTCGCCCAATGAATAGAAACAATAGCCCCAGATCATTACCCAGGATGAGGTCTTACCATCAATGGCATATTTTCCAGCCACGCCATAGATAAAAAAGCCCAAGGTCACCATCGCAAAACCCAGAACGAACTTAGCAGCGATGGAAAGGTCCTTGTCACTTTTACCTGCAGTTGCATAGATCCATGCCAGTATGGGACTCAGTAGAAAAATCCAGATGGGGTTCAACGCTTGATATTGCCCTGGGCTCCAAGTCCACAGCTGTACACCGAATAGGGTCTGGTTCCAGTCCACATTACGCAATGCGAATAAGGCCAGCGAGGTGGACATCTGCTGGTAAAAGATAAAGAAGAATACCGTCTGTATGGTCAATACCAGCGCAGCGATCAAGCCTGCGCGTTCATTGCTATGGCTGCTGCGAATCAGGTAGATGAATATGCCGAGCACGGTGGCGCCAGCCAGGTATACAAATATTTTGGCTAACTGCTCATCGCCGAGCACGTATGCTGATGCGAATACGGCAATCACACCAACGGCCAGCACCGCAACCAACTTGCGAAAATCCAGCGGTCGTACATCTGGCGTCGAGCCGATATGATTCAAGGTGTGACGCATCACCAGATACAAGCCCAAACCCACTAACAGACCCACACAGCAGACCGCGAAGGCTGCGTGCCAGCCAAACTCGTTACTGTAGTGAATATTGACATAGTCCTTAATCTTCGGCGTCAGCAGCATCGAAAACGTTGAGCCAATATTCACCGCCATGTAGTAGATGGTGAAGGCACTATCGATTTTGGAATCATCCCCCTCATAGATTTTACGCACCAAGTTGCCTGCATTCGGCTTGAATAAACCATTACCCACCACGACCACGCCCAACGAGCAATACAGAAACCAGACATTTTCACCTGGTACCGACATCAATGCATAACCGATTGATAGGATCGTGGCACCTATCAGCATTGTGCGCCGAGTACCGAGTACTTTGTCACCGACCCAGCCTCCGATTGCCGGTGCCACGTAGATAAGGGCCGTGGCAGCGCCCCAAGTGAGGTTAGCTTTGCTGTCCGGAAACCCCAGCCGCTGCACCATGTAGTACACGATGAGCGCTTGCATGCCGTAAAAGCCGAAGCGTTCCCACATTTCGATGAGGAAAACTGTGGTGAACGAGCGTGTTTTGGACACTGGTATCGTGGTTGACATGAGTAGATCCGGTTATTGAGGGGGGGGGAGCCACCTGGCAACGGTTTAGTGTAATTCCAGTATGCCCTCAGCTTTAGTATCAGATTCGGCCGATCCTGTGAAGAGTGGGTCGGTAGCTGGCCTCGGCTGGGTACGATTTGCCTCAGAAATATGCTGAAGTCGGGAGCTTTGCTGACTATACTAAGAACGCAGCGTTTCTTAGGGAATACCAAAGCATGCCGGTCCAACAAGGCCACGAGCGACGCCGTTTCCGCCGCTTCCGCTTCGCCTCGGTCATCCACGTCCGTCAGGGTGACACGGTGCAGGAATGCGAGATGCTGGATATGTCGTTCCGCGGATTTTTGGCACGCTGTCCTAGCGGCTGGCGACCCGCGGAAGGTGACCGGCTGCGAGTGGAATGGCGGCTGGCGGAACTGATCAAACTGGAATTGGAAGCCAACGTCGTACATGTAAATGGCGACCATATCGGCTGCACTTGGGAAGCCCGAGATCCAGAAAGTTTCGCGCATTTGCAGCGGCTGGTGGAGATTAACCTACTGGATTCCAAGCTTTTAGCGCGGGAACTGGAGGCGCTCAAGGGAGAGATTCGATACCAGCATGGAGACGCAGTTCATTAGACGGCTGGTTGCGGGCTAAGGTTCCCGGGCCTCCAGCCTTGCGTCGATACTCGCGGCCTATCAAACACCAGGGCTAAATAGCGTGAGATCCAGTTGTCGGCTGTTGGATGGCACCCGAAAACGAACGCAAGAGAGCTGCATTCGGTGGCTATGCAATAGGCGCAATTTTTTGCAGGCATGTTTGAAGCGTTGCGCAATCAGATCTGCATATTCACCAGTTCCGCGCATGCGCGTGCCAAATTCAGAAGCATAATCTTTACCGCCACGCGACTGGCGGATCAAGCTCATGACATGCTCGGCCCGCTCCGGCAGGTGCAATTCCAGCCATTCACGGAATAGCGTTTTTAGTTCATAAGGCAATCTCAGCAATACATATCCGGCGCAACAGGCGCCGGCTTCAGCAGCCTGTTTCAGGATATGTTCCATATCAGCATCGTTCACCATGGGGATGATCGGTGCTGTGAGCACGCCCACCGGTATCTTTGCCTTGGCCAGTTCACGCATGGCCCACAAACGGCTCCTGGCGTTTGGCGTGCGTGGTTCCAGCACACGCTTCAGTGCATCATCCAGAGTAGTCACACTCACCATGACCGACGCTAGCCCGAGTTTCGCCATATCCGCGAGGATGTCCAAATCGCGTGTGATTAAAGTGCTTTTGGTGGTGATGATCACCGGGTGCCGGAAGCGCTGCAGTACAGACAGCAGACTGCGCGTGACTTCAAGTTTGCGTTCTATGGGTTGATAGGGATCGGTGTTGGTGCCCAAGGCAATCGGCTGGCAACAGTAACCCGGTTTACACAATTCCTTTTCCAGCAACTCGGCTGCATGCTCCTTGTAGAAAAGTTTTGTCTCGAAATCTAGGCCTGGAGACAGATTTAAATAGGCGTGAGTGGGGCGGGCAAAACAATAACTGCAACCGTGTTCGCAGCCGCGATAGGGATTAATAGATTGAGCAAAGGGGATATCCGGCGACCGATTGCGGCTGATGATCGAGTGTGCCGGTTCTGGCGTTACCGTGGTCTCCAGCGGTGGCAGTTCTTCAGGTCCCTGTTGCACCCAGCCGTCATTAAATTTTTCGCTGCGCCAGCACTCAAAACGCCCTTCAGGATTCGAGAGTGCGCCACGACCCTTGCGTAGAAAATTGGATTTAACTGACATGAGCCGACGAGCCGTATATACTGTATTTATATACAGTATTATAGCCAGAGACTCCCAAATTGCTAGCAAATTGCTAGACGTCTTGGGTAGGGGCAAAGCCCATGCTAAGGTAGCTACTCATCGTTCAGATCAGTATTTTTATCGATCACTTTGAGTATTAACGGACCAGCGACAATGCAAAGAGCTTGGGTGTTTTTAATAATTTCAGTCTTGTTCGCTGGCTGCGCCACTCCACCCCCCCCCACGCCCCCTAAACCCATACCTGCAGCGCCAATACTGTTCGGAACCCCCACTAAGCAGCCTGTGACCCCCGCCTTAGAGGCACTCATGGGAGGTCAAATTGACCAGCAGATGCTGCTGCGTTTTACCGTCAAGGCCGATGGCAGTGTCCAGAATCCCAAGGCAGTGTTTTCCAACCTGTCACCGGCGGATACCGCTGATGTAGTGACGGCTTTCCAGGATTGGAGGTTTAAACCGGCGCTGGATGGCAGCCAACCGGTAGATAGAGATTTCATATATCCCTTGTTTTTTGGCCCCAATGCAAATCAAGATCGCACACGCTTTATGTGCCGCAATGAGAAGCAGGTGTATGCGCCCGATAGCCATTGTGAAATAGTGACCGTCGGTCAGTGGCGCATTTACCGAATGAACCCGGTATACCCACCAGAATTACTTAATAAGCGTCAGGCAGGTTCCGTGACTCTGTCCTTCAACATTGGTGCGCATGGTCAGACCGTAAACCCGAAAGTACAAGCTTCGACGCCGCCAGGTCTTTTCGACAGTGCGGCATTAGCCGCTGTGAAGCAGTGGTATGTAGAGTCGCTGGCTGGGGAAAATGGCGTCGGCCCCACTCAACATGTCACCGTTACGGTTAAATTCACACCACCCAGCGCATCGCGGGTTAATCCGGTGCAAATTACTCCACCATAAGAAGGCGCAGGCACGCCATTATGTATCGGCTGTATGGCATGTCCGGTTCAGGCAATTGCTATAAGCCGAAACTGTTGCTCACACAATTGGGTATCCCGTTTGTTTGGATCGAGAAGGATACGCGCAAAGGCGAGACACGCACCCCAGATTATCTCGCTATGAACGCTAATGGCAGGGTCCCGCTGCTGGAGATCACATCAGGCCAATACCTCGCCGAATCCAATGCGATGCTGTGTTATCTCGCCGAGCACACCCCGAATCTACCCGGGGACCGCTGGCAGCGTGCACAAGTCATGCAATGGCTATTTTTTGAACAGTACAGTCACGAGCCTTATGTTGCGGTGGCACGTTTCATCATGAAATATTTGCCGTCCGACCATGAACGGCGTTCGGAGCTGCCGCGACTGCACGAACGCGGTTATCAAGCACTCGCAGTGATGGAACAGCATCTCGCACGAAATGAATTTTTCGTGGGTCAGCGTTATTCCATCGCGGATATCGCCCTGTATGCATATACCCATGTTGCCGATGAAGGCGGCTTCGATCTTGCCCGCTATGCAGCTGTCCGCAGCTGGTTGGACAAGGTACGCTCGCAATCAGGTTATGTGGCCATGACCTGAAAGTAGGCTTTCGCGAATACGAATTGGCAGCCGGTATTATCCTCAGAAACATCAGTGGAGCAGAAGCATGCGTATGACCCGATTTCGCTGGATCGTTATCGCACTGATTTTTGCCATCACCGTTATCAACTATGTCGACCGCTCCGCCATCTCTTACGCCATTGGCGATATCGTCCACGATCTCAATTTCAGCCAGCACGACAAAGACATATTCAGCGGTTTTATATTGTCGGCGTTCAGCATCGGTTACATGCTGACAACGTTTTTTGGCGGCATATTCGCAGACCGCTATGGCGCGCGGGTGACGCTTTTCTGGGCAGCACTGTTATGGTCTATCGCCAGCGGCCTAACGGGTCTGGCGATAGGCTTTGTGATGTTGGCCAGTATGCGCGTACTGCTGGGCGTGGCCGAAGGGCCCAATTTTCCCGCCATGAACCGTGGGGTAGCCGATTGGCTATCCAGTCGCGAGCGCGCCATCGCCCTGTCAAATTCCCTGGTGGCGGTGCCACTGGCGTTAGCCATCGGTGCCCCGATCGCCACCCAGCTCATCATCCACGTGGGCTGGCGCGGCATGTTCATCGTACTCATGATTCTTGGGCTGGTGTGGTTGCCGTTATGGTGGCTGCTGTTCCGGGACTTTCCCGAGCACAGCCGTTTCGTGAACCAGGCTGAGCTGGAACATGTCCGCGATGGAAAACACGTTGATCGAAGCATCGAAAGCAAAACCCTGCATGATCGCCGCCGGCACATGCAAGGCATGTGGAGATTTCTGCTTTCCAACCCCACGTTGCTGGCCAACGACTGGTCTTTTTTTGTATTCGGTTATTACTTGTTTTTTTTCATGACCTGGCTACCCACGTATCTGGGAAAAATATATCACTTGGACTTAAGGCAAGTGGGGTTGTTTGGAATACTGCCGTGGCTGGTTGCGGCATTATTGTTGTGGGCCTTTGGCTATCTTTCCGATTCCCTGTTGCGCAAAACCGGCAAGCTGCGAATCGCACGTTCCCACCCCATCTGGATCTCGCAGTTGCTGGCAGGACTGTGCATCCTGCCGGTCATCTATATCCATGACCTGACGGTGATGCTGGTGTTTATTTCCTTGGCGGTGGGATTGAGCATGAGTGCAAATGCAGCTTTTTACGCGGTCAACGTGGATGTGGCGCGGGAGCGTGCCGGCACGGCGCTCGGCGTCATGGATACGTTCTTCGCCATCTCGGGTTTCGTAGCGCCGCTGGTCACTGGATGGC
>JBAWFD010000002.1:0-47831 GCA_049591615.1 Gammaproteobacteria bacterium
AGAGCTTAACGACATCGATAAACAGCCTGTCTGAGATAAAGCGCGCCTGACCAAAAATACTCATGCACTGGCAGCCACCCAACATCTTCAGGAAGCCGCTACGCATGACGCTGATCATCGGTCTCGAAGGGGCGTTGATTACCCTGCTGAGTTTCTATCTGGGTGCGCGTTTCACAGCAATCTTCCATGGTGCTTCGGCCCAATTGGGTGGCCTGTGGTCAGTGATCTCGGGTTTGGTGGTATTGCAGAGCACTATCCACGAAACCCTCAAATCCTCACTATTACGCATGATCGGCACCTTCATTGGTGCGCTTATCTGTGCGCTGTATCTCTGGTCGTTCGGCTTCAGCATCCTGGGTATGGCACTGTGCGCAGGCCTGACATTATCTGTCTGCTATTTGCTGGATATCTTCGAATACGCACGGCTGGCTGCCGCTACCGTGGTGGTCATCGCCGTCGTCAGCAGCCGGTCTCCCGAGATCTCGCCGTTCCTGAATTCATTCCTGCGCTTCTCGGAGGCCGCGATTGGAGTCGGCGTTTGCATCGTGTGCGTCTATACGCTGCGCAGGCTCCTGAAGCCGCGGGTGCCGGTCTGAAATAAAAATAATCTGGAAATGAAAAGAGCGGCCTAGGCCTCTCTTTTTTCTGCAGTTGAATGAAATCTAGCGCCGTCCGCGCCCCCGGCCGCGCGCATGCTTGGGATCTTCTTCGTTCACCTTCAGCATCTGGCCACGCAGTGTATGTCCGTTGAGCGCGGCCATGGCGGCGCGCGCCTCGTGGCCTTCCATCTCGACGAAACCGAAACCCTTACAGGTGCCCTTGAATATGTCGTGGGCCAGGGATATGGAAAATACCTTGCCGTGCTGTTCAAACAGGCCACGGATCTCGGCTTCAGTGGCATCGGATGGCAGGCTGCCGACAAACATCTTTTTCATGCGGATGTCTCCTCCAGGTTCGATTATAGGCGCATCTGACTAGCGATTGCCGCTGCGGCTGGACGCAGAACGCGAGCCACGGCTGCGGGAGCTAGAGCGGTTGTGCCAGCCGGACTGCGGTTTATGCGCATGCCGTGGGGCATGTGTGCCGTGACTGGGTCTCTCGGCGTGATCCGACTGCGGGTTGGGGTTCGGCTTGAAGTTGTCCGCCGTGGCCCTGGGAATATCCTTGCGCAGCAGGCGCTCGATGTCTCTGAGCTGTCCTCGTTCCTCACCACACACCAGCGACACGGCTTCGCCGGAGCTGCCGGCGCGGCCAGTGCGGCCGATGCGGTGTACATAATCTTCCGGTACATGCGGCAGTTCATAATTCACCACATGCGGCAACTGGTCGATATCCAGGCCGCGGGCCGCTATGTCGGTGGCCACCAGCACGCGCACGCGGTTGTTCTTGAAATCCGCCAAGGCACGGGTGCGTGCACCCTGAGTTTTGTTGCCGTGGATGGCAGTGGACTGGATGCCGTCCCGCTGCAGTTGTTCGGACAAGCGGTTGGCGCCGTGCTTGGTACGGGTAAATACCAGCACCTGCTGCCAGTTGCCGGAGCCGATGAGGTGCGAGAGCAGTTCGCGCTTGTGGCCCTTGTCCACCTGATAGACGCGCTGACTGATGAGATCCACGGTGCTGTTGCGCGGCGCTACGTCTATAGTCTCTGGATTTTTCAGTAGGCCGGCGGCCAGCTTGCGAATATCCTCGGAGAAGGTCGCCGAGAACAGTAGATTCTGGCGGCGGTGCGGCAACAGCGCAAGGATGCGGCGGATGTCGCGGATGAAACCCATGTCGAGCATGCGGTCGGCTTCATCCAGCACCAGGATCTCGACCTTGGAGAGATCAAGGGTTTTCTGCTGTAGATGATCCAACAGCCGGCCAGGTGTGGCCACAACGATGTCCACACCGCGACGCAGCTTGTCGATCTGGGGATTGATGTTCACGCCGCCGAAGATTACGGCGGTGGTGAAGGGCAGGTACTTGCCGTAAGTCTGGACGCTGTCGGCCACCTGGGCCGCCAGTTCACGGGTGGGCGTGAGCACCAGTGCGCGCACGGGTTTCCTGCGCCCGGCTTCGACCGGATTTTTTTGCAGGTGTTGCAGCAGCGGCAGGGTGAAACCGGCGGTCTTGCCGGTGCCCGTCTGGGCGGCTGCCTGCAGGTCGCGGCCCGATAACACTACGGGTATGGCTCGAGCCTGTACGGGGGTGGGTTCGGTGTAGCCCTGATCGGCCACAGCACGCAGCAACTCGGCCGAAAGGCCGAGGTAAGAAAATGACATAGAAACTCCTGGAGCCGCCTGCTGACGCACATTCGCGCCATGCCGGTCCAGGCAGTGATTTTTAGTAAGGGGATCGGGGAATACGCTCTAAAAAGGTAGGCCGCGATGGGTTTGCGGGACAAGGACCGGATCGCGTCTCCTCAAACTCGGCAGGGAGTATACGCTATCGTGGCAGATTTACCTAATGGCTTTAATGAAATGCCTACAAAAGTAGTTCGTTGAATATACGCCTACCGATATTCATGTTATGACGGGCGAGGCAACTTCAGTGTTTGCCTGACGGTGTCGCGAGAGATTCAAAGCCACGACATTGCTCATAAGCCACGTTCCTACATTCCGTAATTGAGTCATTTATGGGAATGCATCTCAGCTGTAGACGCACACGCAGGTTTTCTATCATCTGTCTACGAACTCAAAAACGTTCCCAAGACCAGAGCTGTCACTTATTTCGGTTGTCCTAATCCGTGGGCCCAGTCCCGTGTTTGTCCCAGTCCAACTGAAATCATGAACAACTGCGCTTGGATCGCTTCCAGAGAGTCAGCAATCTGCTCCAGTGCATACAGCTTTCTTTGCTCTGGACTTCCTAGAGCAATTCTGGTCTTCGCATTTTTATCTTGAATATCTTTCAGTGTATTGTCCACTTCAGTCTCCTTTGATCGAAAATATTATTCAATCAATTCAAAATATTACCCCCTTGTGGGTATGCTGGCTTGAACTTTGGTATTGGAAGGCACCTCTGAACCCGGCACCATACGCATATACCACACCATCGGCCGCTGTTGGCGCACCTTCAAAATCGTCTTGCCCAGTTAGGACCTTACTCCAGTCCAACGCACCGGTATTTACATCATAAGCTTCCAGAGTTGCCGGTGATCCAATAACTGAATTCAATACGAAAACTCGTCCATTGTCGTAGCTGGCATCTATGGTCCCAGTAGTCATAATCGGACCCCATACGATATTGCCAGTTGACTGGTCCATAGCAAGTATCTCAGTAGCGTCCCCTGATAGATCCACAACTACAATTACCTTACCGTCTGTAATCAGCGCATAAGACGGCGTCCCTCCCACGTCTACACTCCAGGTGGAATTGCTCGGGAAGCTCACCGACGCGAAGTTGACCGCACCGGTATGTGCGGGATTCAACTGGTACGACACTGCATCGATTGATGCCGGTGCGATGGTTACTATCTGCGCCGACGTGGTACCAGTCGGGCTAGTGTAATCGTAGACCACCACTGAGGCTGCACCGGTTGTGTTGATATCAGATGCTGGAATTTGCGCAGTCAATTCAGTGCTCGAGACATAGGTTGTTGTTTGGTCGGCGCCATTCCAGCGGACGACTGATTCACTGGTAAAGTTTGCTCCAAGCGCTGTGAGAATGAAGGGAGGTCCACCCGCCGTCACGCTAGTGGGCGAGACGGAATTCAGGGCAGGTGGAGGCCCTTGGGTCACGGTATATTTAACCTGTACTGTCAGGGGGCTGTTTCCCACTTCTTGTGTACACGCCTGATCTATGCATCCTTCGACCCGTACAGCATCGTTGTATGTACCCACCCCCATGGTGGCCGGCGAATTGAACTCGATTGTTATGGTTGCGGGCAATGCTCCACCGGGGTTTAGTACAGTGCTGATGCCCTGGGTAGTGTAGGTAACTAGTGAATACGCTGTTTGACCTTGGGTCAGACCTGTGAAATTCACTTGGAAACTGCCGGTCGGTGCAGGCTGCGTCGTCGACGCAGAAACCGATATGTTCTGCGGTGATACGGACATGGTCACACCGGTATTATTATTATTGCTCGAACTGGAACCGCCTCCGCAAGCGGCGAGCAGCAAAACTGCAAGTGCCACGAACAACGAGCGAATGTCCATCAATGTTCGTATCAAACAGGAGGACCTTGGCCCCTTCATCAGCATCACCTCGTAGGTCATGCCAATCCTTGTGCGATGTGATAGTTCTGGTTGGAATCGCAGCCGTGAGTCTACCTCCAACCATCTCCAACCATTAGGGTTTTTCTATACACCCATGATCGGCTTAAGGAGGGCGTCTGATGCTTGCTGTGCCGGGTCTATATGCCCGATACGCGGACATCAGGCGGCAGTCGCACCGCCATTGGGTTTACAGCCAAAGCCTGGTAATACCCATTTTTTCAGCAGGTAATCCAGTGACAGCTTGCCGGGCCCATAGAGCACGATGGCCAGCAGCATTAGACCCCAGACCTTGTGATCGGTGAAGCCGCCGTGCCAGAAGTCCTTCCATAGGCCGTTGGGCCACAGGTCCGGGTAGGAGATCACCGCGATGATGTTGTAGAAGAACAGCACCATAGCGGTGAGACGCCCCACCAGTCCCAGACCCAAGAACCAGGGTAGGATGAGTTCCACGGCGGTGCCTATATAAGCGGCGGCCACTGGGGGCAGCAGCGGCACGTGATAAATGTTCTGGAACAGTGAGATAGTGCTCTGCATATCGGCGATCTTCACTAGGCCCGCGCGGAAGAAATCTACTGCGACCCATAAGCGGAATAACAGCAGGCTGATGGGTGAGAGCCATTCAAGGCCACAAACTATTTTCCGGTATATGTCGCAGCTGCTGGCCAGTATCTTGTTCATGTCAATTTCCAGTTGCTATGTATTAAGGGTTATTAGCTGAGGAATTAACTCCACTCCTCACCCTAACCCTCTCCCACAAGGGGAGAGGGGATACTATAAATTTAAGGCGCAATCGTTACTAAGTGTTGTATGTTGCTCTTAGCCAGTTATGAGGCCGGTCACCAGACGATTCGTGAACAGCCAGTGGAGACAGGCGCTGAGATCATAATCGTTATCCATTGCCAGCGCATCTTCATGGGCGGAAGCCAGTGTCAAATCTTTAAGCAATGCGGCAATCAGCGCATGGGTGCCGCCACTTATTTCCTGCATGACGATCTGAGTTCCATCACGCCACAACAGTACCTGTTGTTGTTTACCGGAAAGATCCAGATGTTCCGCTTCGGATTGCTGGCAGAATTCCCAGATATCCAATACTGGATGTGGCGATGAAAGTGTTCGCACGCTCGGGTGCAACTGCAGATGCAGACTTTCCGGTACTCTCACATCCGCCAATACACTGATGCTTATTGATTCTGCATCCGCCGCCAGGTAGCTTTCTTGCCGCGCCCATTCAAGGCGTGCCACGTCGGGCAGATACGCCAGTCCAGAAGCTTCCGGCATCTGCGCCAGGAAATCCGCAAAATCGAACCCATAATCCTGCAAGTTGCCGCTGCGAGTGGGGCAGTCACGCAGATAACGCGCCGCCGCGTTCTCGAAGAAATCTTCGCCCACCAGCCGTAGCACTCCCGGATAAGCGGTGCGCAGCGCCGCCGCATGATTGTTGCTGACGATGTTGCGGTAGATCCGCAGGCGAGCCGCAGGGGTGAGTCCATTACCAAGCACCCAGTCGTCCAGCGGCGAGGGCTCTTCGTTCAGTATGGTGGCAATAAACTGCCGCTGTAATTCAGGCAGCGATGGCGTGCTGTGCATGCAACAGACCTTCGGCTTTGGCAGCTTCTGCCAACAGCACTTCCAGTTCGGGGATGTCTTGGTCCCATTCGATGAGTGTCGGCACCGGTCCGGTATATGCGAGTGCCTCGCGATACAGTTCCCAGACCTCATCCGCGACAGGCCGGCTGTGGCTGTCAATCAGCAATTCCACCGGCAGGTTCTCTTTGTGGGTGAAACCCGCTAAATGAATTTCACCCACAGCTTTTGGCGGGATGGCACGCAGGTAGGCATGTGCATCGAAACCGTGGTTGATGCTGTTTACGTAGATGTTGTTCACGTCCAGCAGGATGCCGCAGCCGGAACGTTGCGCTAGCGCCGTCAGAAACTCCCATTCGGGGATGCTGGAGTGACGGTAGCTCAAGTAGCTCGAGACGTTCTCGATAAGCAGTCGCCGACTGATAGATTCCTGCGCGGTTTGCACGTGGGCGACCATGAAATCCAGGGCTTCTTCGGTATATGGCAATGGCAACAGATCGTTGAGATGACGTTCGCCGATGGCGCCCCAGCACAGGTGCTCAGATACCAGCGCCGGCGCGAAACGCTCTACTAGTTGGCTGAGCTTGGTTAGATGTTCACGATCGGGGCCGTCGGCCCGGCCCAATGACAAGCCCACACCATGCAGGCTTATCGGATAGTCGCGGCGCACACGGATGAGCACATCCAAGAGTTCGCCACCGGCGCAGAAGAAATTTTCGCTGTGCAGTTCGAACCAGGGGACCGACGGGCGCTCACTCAGCACCCGTTTGAAATGAGGAGGGCGCAAGCCGATCCCGGCTTTCACCGGGATCGGCTTCGCCTGAAAGGCCGGTTCTATGTAGACCGGCACGGGTTTCACATCTTGCTTGCAGGTGAAGCACTGCCGCCGATCTTCGCGCACAGTCCGGCAGGTGTCAGCACGAAGGCGTTGGGATCACGCGCCTTGGAGTCCTGGCCGGCGCAGGAATGGCCGGGGGACTGACAATCGTTTTTGTAAGCCGCGTTGACGCCGTAACATTTAACCGCATTCGCCATTTTACCGTTGTCGTTGGCGGCGGACGCACTTTGGGCCAAGCCGGCCACGCTCAGGGCAATGGCACCGGCGAGGGCGGATTTGAGGATCAGGTTAGAACTCTTCATGACAATAATCTCCCTTGAGGATTACGGATGGTTCACAGGTTAATTGACCTGGGTCGGGTAGATATTATTACGCAAAAAAAGCACATTTATCCGCCTACCTGATATTGAGGCAGCATAGATAGGGGGGCTTCGGCGAAGGCTTTCCCACTGGCTGCACCTTTCGCCTGCTCCTAAAGTACACTCACGGGCACTGCCTGTGAAACGGCACTGGCCCTGCTCCGGAATCACGGTAAGAAATCCTAGGGGACTAAATCATGCAACTCGGAAACGGCTGGAAGATGACCTGGTCTGTGGTGGTGGCCGCGATTTCTCTCTACGGTGCTGCCGCACTCTGGTTCCATGGGGCATTACCCTTCAGGGTCGAGCGCTTCGGGGGTCATACCATAATGGTCGAACCGGTGCCGGGTATCGCGTTTCCCTCGGGGCTTGTTTCCGGCGAAACCGTCGATCTCAAATCGCAGGATAGTGCTATGCGTTCCGTAATCCTGGATACCTCGATAGGCAGCCTCGCTCCAGGGGTGAACTACACACTCACAGTGCATCGGACGCAGGGTGATGTGCTTATTCCCGTGACGACCGTCACGATACCTATGAGTACTGCGTCCATCGTCAACGATGTCATGTTCTCCCTGTCCGAACTCCTGCTGGGTACCATGGCGTTGCTGCTGCTGTGGCGCGGGGAGGGCCGGGCCTCCCTGAGTCTGGTGCTGTACTGCGCGAGCTACGTGATCGCTACCGCCTTCAGTGCAGCGTTCCAGGCCGGTGTTTGGGCGCTCGTTATGGGTTGCTTGACCACCATCGGTTTTGCCAGCGCGCGAGTCGGGTTTTATCTCATGGTGGATGCGTTGGTGGGTAGGCACTTGTTATCCACCACGCGGCGACTTGCCCACATGGGGTTTATCCTGCTGCTCGCGGTCGGTCTCAGCACACGACTCGGTGCGTACATAAATTTCGTATTCACGGGCTCAGCGGAATTTCTGGCACCGGTTTATTCACTGCCTTTTTCTTGGATTTATTTGGTGCCCTTCGCAGTGCTCATCGCCGGATATCTGCGGGTGGAACACAAGATGCGGTTACGCTTGCGCTGGGTACTAGTGGGCGCTGTTGCGCTCCTGATTACGGTGACCATGAACAACGCTTTCATTGCGCCCAGTCTGATTATCGCTGCGATCACCAATGGGTTTTACGCTTTCTCAATCGTCTCAATGGCCTATGCGTTGTTGCGTTATAGGGTGGTGGATATCTCCATCGTCATCGATCGGGCGCTGGTCTATGGCCTGGTGACCACGCTGGTCATCGGCGTGATCGCCGCAGTCAACAGCCTGGCGCTGCACGCTGCACTGCCGCCCAAAGCCGGTTTGCTACTGCAAGTGGTTGTGCCGCTGGCACTTGGTATCGTGCTGGGGCGCGTGCGCAGCAACGCGGATCGCCTGGTGGAACAAGTGTTCTTCCGCAAGCGGTATCTGGCCGCAAAGGCGCTACGCTCGTTCTCCCGGCATGCGGGACAATTCGAGAGCGGCCGCAATCTGCTGAGTGCCGCGGTGCGTGAGATAAGCACGCACGTGGGCACACCCGCGGTGGCGATCTATTCGGCAGATGCCGATGGTTACCACCGCCTCGAACAGGCGGGGGGATGCAGTATTCCCGGAGAAACTCGGCAGGGATGATGCGGCACTGGTGGCAGTACGTACCGATCTGAAGGCGGTGGACCTTTAGGAACTGGCGAGCGGCCTGGGCAAGGATGGCTGGGTGTTTCCCATGCGCGTGCTGGGAAACCTGCGCGGTGTGATCGTGCTCGCCAACCGTCCGGGCGAACGCTATAGCTCGGATGAACGCAAGCTGCTCTCGCGAGTGGCGCGTGAAGTGGGCGCCGCCTGGCGGGTGCTGCGCGCCCGCGACAACGAATCGCTGGTGCAGGCGCTGGCAAAGAACGCTGTGCCGACGCTTGAAGAGGCATGCACTAAAGCACGCACACTCACTCTGGCTTAGTACCGCTACTTGACCAGCCGGCTTTTCAGGCAATCCAGATAGGCTTGATCATCCGGTAACTGGCCTTCCCGCTGGCTGCGCCACAGGGTCTCGGCCAAACATTCCAGCATCAGGTGCTCGGCGGTGTGTGGGTCGGCGGTCTTCTTCAGCAGGGCTGCATAAGCGGCTTTCACTCCAGCGGGCCGATCGATGGAGAGCTGTTCACGGATGGCGATGTGCAGACCCATGTGCAGGAATGGATTGGTCTCGCCGCCTTCCGGCCGCCAGTCACGATCCGTCACTTTGTCTGGTTGCGCCATCAGCACTTGGTATTCCGGATGCAGTTGGATGATATCTGCGATGATGTCTTCCAGTGCCGATAGCGGTTCGCCCGCCTGCTGCTTGCGCCACACTTCCATGAAGGTGCGGCGAATATCGGTGCGGCTGTCTGGCTGGATCGGCATACGATCAATCTTTCCTTCCCTTGTGGATGCGTTTGCGGGCAGGTCCTTCTTCAGGCGCTGACGACTTGTGACGATACTCGCATAGATCGGCAATAACACAGCGCCAGCACTCCGGCTTGCGTGCCTTACACACATACCGTCCGTGCAGGATCAGCCAGTGATGCGCGTCCTGTTTGTATTTTTCCGGCGTGAACTTCAGAAGTTTTTCTTCGACCACGCGTACATTCTTGCCGGGTGCAAGCCCGGTACGGTTGGCGACGCGGAATATATGTGTGTCCACCGCGATGGCGGGCTCACCGAAGGCCGTGTTTAGGACCACATTGGCGGTCTTGCGGCCCACACCCGGCAAGGCTTCCAGCGCACCGCGCTCGCGTGGCACCTGGCCGCCATGTTTTTCCATGAGTATCTGCGCCGTCGCCAGGATGTTGCGGGCCTTGGTGTTGAACAGGCCGATAGTACGGATGTGGCCCTTCAAGCCCGCCTCACCCAATTCCAGCATAGCGGCAGGTGTGTTGGCGACCAGGAACAATTGCGCGGTGGCCTTGTTGACACTCACGTCGGTGGCCTGCGCCGACAGTACCACCGAAACCAGCAGCTCGTAGGACGAGCGGTACGCCAGCTCAGTAGTGGGCTTGGGGTTCGCGCGCTTGAGGCGCGCGAAGATTGCTGCACGTTTCTCAGGATTCATGTTTTTTAGTTTCCGTTGCACGACGTGCGCGCTTGGCCTGTACCCGTGCCACCGCCGCGGCGATCTCGGCCTTGCGCTGGGCCACGATATCCATCTTGTCTGAAGCTGCCGACTGCTGTAGTTGTTGTTCGTGTTCAGCCCGGTCATGCACCAACCGTGTTGCACGGCTGAAATAGCGCGAGCGCAAAAAATCCGCGCGCTGGCGTGAATCACTGGGAACCGTGAGACCCTCGGTAACGCCGCGCGCCGGCTGCATGCGGATGCAATCCACCGGGCAGGGCGGGATGCAGAGTCCGCAACCGGTGCACAGGGCCTCGATGACCGTATGCATCTGCTTGGCGGCACCGACGATGGCGTCCACAGGACAGGCCTGGATGCATTTGGTGCAACCGATGCACTCGGGCTCGATGATGAACGCCACCTGGCCGGGCGTGAAACTGCCGAACGTAGGATCAATCGAGATGGCGGCCTGACCGGTGAGGTTAGCCAGCGTCTCCAGAGTTTCCTGGCCACCGGGCGGACAGCGGTTGATTTCGGTCTCGCCCGCGACGATAGCCTCGGCATACGCGCGGCAATCCGCATAACCGCAGCGCTGGCACTGGGTCTGGGGCAAAAGGGCATCAATGCTTTCGGCGAAAGTACTCATGGATAGCGAATACAAATATATGACATATGTAACACCAACATCATTTTCGCATGACTGACAGCGTCTCGGGCGGTTGATCACGTTTGCCGGTGTAGCCGACTTGGAAGCCGGTTTTTTTGCGCTGCCTCTTGCAACGCAGAATGCGATAGGTAGATGATGGCTGTTCAATAGGATTCTGGGATGGAGGGATCACCATGAATCATAGAACACATGTATTTCTTTATCTGCTGCTTATCGTATTTAGCATGCCTGCCAGGGCAAATTTCTTCGCTCAAGTCGTTCCTCAATACGATCCAGGGCTAACAGAAACCGATCAATTTGGTATCAGCGGCGTCAAGGTTTCGCAAGACGGCCTGATCGTAGTGGCCGCCACTCCATTTATAACGTTTCCTCTGGGTTTCAACGATGGGCAGGGCTCTGGATACATGTACCAGTTTTCCAGTAATCAATGGACCCAGACTGGCCAGTTCATTTCCACGCTTAATCAGATCATGTATGGCATTGGGTTTGCACTGTCTAAAGATGGTAGTACTGCAATATTCGGTGACCTTCCCGATCCAATGGGGACATATCCGGGTGAAGCGGATTTTTATGCCATGTATAACAGTAACCCCTATGTGTCTCCACTGCAGACACTCTTTGACCCGACAACTTTTGTAGGAACGGAGTTTGGCAGCACATTGGCCCTTTCGGGTAACGGTAATGTCGCGGTAATTGGTGCCCCTGCCGACAGCTTGAACAATGGTGCGGCCTACATCTATACCTATAACACCAGCATGTCCAAGTGGGTTCAGTCTGCGGCGCTCACCGATCCAAATAGTGTAACCGGTTATTCATTCGGCATTGCGGCGGCGGTCTCCGCCGACGGTCGCACAGCGCTTATTGGAAGTTATGCAAATGGAGGTACGGCATATCTCTACGACGTCGCTAGTGGTATGAAAACCCGTGAATTTGATGGCATTCCCGTATCTCAGGGCTATATGGCACTTTCGTCTGATGGTCAGTCGGCGATCATTGCTTCGGATAGTGGTGTCACAGTGTATTCGGCGACTGATATCCCTGCTTGGTCGGGTACGCCTATTTCCATCACAGATCCCTCTGGCTATGTAGATATGTCAGCAGATGGCGATGCAGTGGTCATCGGTACATTGGACAATTCAGTGTATCTCTATACGCTGAACAGTGGTAGTTGGGTTCAGGCGCATAAATTTGAAGATCCAACAACAGACACCGCCGACAGTTTTGGCGATTCCGGAGTGGCGCTCTCAGATGACAAAGAGACCGTGGCGATCAGTGCTGGCACAGCCACCGTTAACACCATACCGGAAGCCGGTGCGATCTATATTTTTCAATCTCCAGCTGATCTAAGTCTGAACATGACTGCAAACCCCACATCAGCTAACATCGACCAGCAAGTGGCATTGGATGTAACCGTCACAAATAATGATACGGAGGTGACTGCTTATAATGTGACTCTGACAGGTACCTTGCCCGCGGGACTCACCTACAACAGTTTCGATGCGGCTGGTGGCAGTTGTAGCGCAAGTGGAAATAATATTACCTGTAAGTTGGCAAGTCTTGGGCCCCAAGCTGTTTGGCAACCCAGTGCAACTGTAATGATGCCAAACGCGGGTACTTATAATACCAGTGCCTCAGTAACTAGTAATCAACCAGATACCGATACGACCGACAATACTTCCAGCGTTAGTGTCACTGTGACTTCTGGTGGAGGTGGATCAGGTGGAGGAAGTTCAGGTGGTAGTGGCTCGGGCGGTGGAAGCTCCCTAGATTTCTTTGCGCTCGGACTATTAGGTGTACTGCTGACAATCATTCAACGTCGCAGGAAACGACACTAAACATTTTACTTTGATGAAACGGAAACAGGCACCGATCGGTGCCTGTTTTTGCATGTATAAACAAACGTCTGTTATTTAACACGCATGCCCGGCAGCGCCCCTGTGTGCGGTTCCAGCAACCATATATCTTTGCCGCCGGGGCCGGCCGCCGCCAGGACCATGCCTTCGGAAACGCCGAATTTCATCGTGCGCGGTGCCAGGTTTGCAACCATCACCGTGAGTTTGCCTTCCAGCTGTTCCGGCGCATACGCGGACTTGATGCCGGCAAACACATTGCGGGTTTCGCCGCCGAGATCCAGCGTCAGGCGCAACAGCTTGTCGGCACCTTCGATGTGCTCGGCTTTGACGATGCGCGCGATGCGCAGGTCCAGCTTGGCGAAGTCGTCGTAGCTGATTTCCGGGAAGATCGGTTCCATGTTAGCGGCAGCCTTTATAGGGGTTTGGGTCAAGTTTTCCTTGGAGGCATCCACGATGGCTTGTGTATTAGCAGGTTCAATACGGGTGACAAGGTGAGTGTATTGATTGATCCGATGCCAATCAGGCAGTTGTGTGGACAGATCCGCCCAGGTAAGCGGGCTGATGTTCAAAAATTTCTCGACTTTTGCAGCGGTGTCCGGAAGCACAGGTTTGAGTGCTACCGTCAGCAATTTGAAGGCTTCGATGGCCACACTGCAGGCATCATGGAGTTCACTCAGACGTTTCTGCTTGGCCAGTTCCCAGGGTTTTTGTTGGTCCCAATAGGCATTTATTTCATCGGCAACTTTCATGATTTGCGAGATCGCAACCCCAAAATGCCTCGCTTCATATAATTTATGAGTCCCAGCCAAACTATCCTTGATATCTTGTATCAAGAGATGCTTCTGTGGCACGCCCTGTGATTCACCACCACCCGGTACTTTCACCCCGCCCTGAAAATATTCATGAATGAATCCAGCCGAGCGGCTGGCAATGTTGATGTATTTGCCCACCAAGTCGGCGTTGATGCGCTGTATGAAATCGTCCAGGTTCAAGTCGATGTCATCGACGCCGGAGCTGAGCTTGGCAGCAAAGTAATAGCGCAGGTATTCCGGATTCAGATGATCCAGGTAGGTGCGTGCCTTGATGAAGGTGCCGCGGGATTTGGACATCTTTTGGCCGTTGACGGTCAGGAAGCCATGCACGAATACGGCCGTGGGTGTGCGGAAGTCGGCACCGTGCAGCATGGCTGGCCAGAACAGGGTATGGAAATAGGTGATGTCCTTACCGATGAAGTGGTACAGCTCGTGTTTGCTGTCTTTGCCCCAGTAATCATCGAATTTCAGATCCTTGCGTTGCTCACACAGGTTTCTGAAGCTCGCCATGTAACCGATGGGCGCATCCAGCCACACGTAGAAATACTTGTCGGGAGCATCCGGGATCTCGAAACCGAAATAGGGTGCGTCGCGGGAGATATCCCAGTCCTGAAGACCGGTCTTGAACCATTCGTCCAGTTTGCGAGTGATGGCTTCATGCAGGTGGCCGGCACGCGTCCACTTGTGCAGCATGTCCTCGAAATCACCGAGCTTGAAGAAATAATGCTCGGATTCCTTTTCCACCGGCCGGGTGCCGGAGATCACCGAGACTGGATTCTTGAGGTCTGCGGGTGAATAGGTGGAGCCGCAGTTTTCACAAGCATCGCCGTACTGGTCCGGTGTGCCGCAGCGCGGGCAGGTACCCTTGATGAAGCGGTCCGGCAGAAACATCTTGGCTTGTTCGTCGTAGAACTGGCGGATGATGCGCTGAGCGATGTGGCTGGGCTTCGAATCCCGCAGCTTCTCATATATAAGAGTGGCCAGCTCCCGGTTCTCGGGTGAGTGGGTGGTGTAGTAGTTATCAACGCCGATAAGGAAATCATTGAAGTCGCGTTTATGCTCTACGAGGGTGCGCGCCACCAGCTCTTCCGGCGTAATGCCCAGCTCCCGGGCCTTGATCATGATGGGTGTGCCGTGGGCATCGTCGGCACATACGAAGATGCACTGATGGCCGCGCAGCCGCTGAAACCGCACCCAGATATCGGTCTGGATGTATTCCAGCATGTGCCCCAGATGGATCGGACCGTTGGCATAGGGCAAGGCGCTGGTGACCAGGATGTGTCGTTTTGTGCTCATCTGCCTGCGGATTTCATTGAAATTATTCGATGGCAGCGTTCGCTGCGTGCCGGTGAAAGTATGCCATAGATGGCATGCTTGCTGCCGGATACCACCGGGTTATGTGCCCGTCGATGCTAAAATGCTGCTTCATTTTTCGATATAACTTCCATGCACGACGTCACCCGCGAACAGATCGAGAGCGCACTGAGCAGCTGGAAAGAACCTTACCTAGGTACCGATCTGGTATCCGCCAATGCCGTGCGCGGGATAGAAGTTAAGGACGGCCGCGTATCTGTAGAACTGGAACTTGGCTTTCCTTCAGACGGTTACACGAACGAACTGGGCAACAAATTAAGTGAAGTTCTCCAAGCCTTGCCGGGTGTGCGCAAGGCCGATGTGCAGGTCAAGACGCACATCCTTTCACACGCAGTGCAGCACAACCTGAAACCGCTTGCCGGGGTAAAGAACATCATCGCCGTGGCTTCGGGCAAGGGTGGTGTGGGCAAGTCCACGGTGGCGGTGAATCTGGCGCTGGCGCTCAGTCAGGACGGCGCGCGCGTCGGCATCCTGGACGCGGATATCTACGGTCCCAGCCAACCGCGCATGCTGGGGCTCACAGGTAAGCCTTCCACCAAGGACGGCAAGCGCATAGTGCCCATGCTAGGACACGGCGTGCAGTGCATGTCCGTGGGTTTCCTGGTGGACCCGGAGACACCCATGGTGTGGCGCGGACCCATGGTCACCCAGGCGCTTATGCAGCTGATCGGCGATACCGATTGGGATGATCTGGATTATCTGATCGTGGACATGCCGCCCGGTACAGGCGACATCCAGCTGACCCTGGCGCAACGGGTGCCGGTGTCCGGCGCGGTGATCGTCACCACGCCCCAGGAGATTGCATTGCTGGACGCCCGCAAGGGCTTGAAGATGTTTCAGAAAGTAGAAGTGGGCATACTCGGTATCGTGGAAAACATGAGCACTCATGTGTGCTCGAAATGCGGTCACGAAGAGCACATCTTCGGCGAGGGCGGCGGCGAACGCATGGCCGCGCAATACGGTGTGCGCTTCCTGGGCAGCCTGCCGCTGGATGTTTCCATCCGCGAGCAGACCGACGGCGGAAATCCGAGCGTGACAGCAAACCCGAATGGGCCGATAGCGCAGCGCTACCGCGAGATCGCGCGCCGCGCCACCGCACAGCTGGCGCTGGTAGGCAAAGATTATGCCGGTGCCTTTCCGAAGATCGTGATTGAAGATTGAATTCAGGTTCAATGAATTATTAACGAGGTATTGCAGTGAGCATCAAATCTGACAAATGGATCCGGCGCATGGCCGAGCAGCATAAGATGATCGAGCCGTTCGAACCGCGGCAGGTGCGTGCCAACGGCGGTGGCAGGATCGTGTCCTTCGGTACTTCCAGCTATGGCTACGATGTGCGCTGCGCTGACGACTTCAAGATCTTCACCAACATCAATTCCACTATCGTTGATCCCAAGAACTTCGATGAGCGCAGTTTTGTGGATTTCAAAGGATCCTGTTGCGTAATCCCCCCCAATTCATTCGCATTGGCGCGCACCGTCGAATACTTCCGTATCCCTCGGGACGTGCTCACTATCTGTCTGGGCAAATCCACCTATGCGCGTTGCGGCATCATCGTCAACGTCACGCCGCTGGAACCGGAATGGGAGGGTCATGTGACGTTGGAGTTTTCCAACACCACGCCGCTGCCTGCGAAGATCTACGCCAACGAAGGCGTGGCGCAGATGCTGTTCCTGGAATCGGATGAACCCTGTGAGACCAGCTACAAGGACCGTGGCGGGAAATACCAGGGGCAGAAGGGCGTGACGTTGCCAAAAACGTAAGCGCGTAGGTTGGGGTGAGCACAGCGTAATCGGCTGTTTGGCATCCCCCGGATCACGTCCGGGGTCAGCCCACCCTACTTTGAATTTTCACTGTCGAATTTGATATCCGTCAGCACCAGGCTGATGGTGGTCTTGTCTGGTTCGGTTTGTTCCATCTGCACCGGTAGATAATTCAGTTTCGGCGCCAGCCAGAAGGTGGTGACGCGGTCCTTGTGCGGGGCCCTACGCGCAATTACCACAGTCTCATAGTTGCCAGCAGGCGTCTTCAGGTCGGTGTTGTCCTGGCGCAGCATGTGATAGATGTTGATCTCATTGTGGTCCAGCACTGGATAATCCTCGACATCTCGGTCCGCTGCAAAATCCATTGAGATAGCCAGTTGTGCCAACAGGCGATCGTAGATGCCGGATTTGATGGGCAAAGTATGCTGTTTGCCGTCTTCGTTGCTGACAGCCACATCTTTGACCCAGTCGAATTGGATGTTCTCCTTATCTTCTTTGTTTTTGCCGGTATGTTCGTAGGTGTATTGGAGCGGTTGCAGTTTGCCGTCCATAACTTTGAAATGGCTGGTTTCAGTGACCACATCGTTGCGGAACAGGGCCACCAATCCTGCGGTCTTGGTCACGGATTGATAGGTGTACGTTCCATCCGGATTGCGCGTTAAGGTGAAGTGGGCATTGAGAGCTTGCAGCGAGCCCAATCCCACGGAATAACTGGCCTGATAGAGCGGTATTTGCGTTTCGTTATCCTGCGCTCGGACCGCAGCGCTCAAAAACAGTGCCGCCAGGATTGCGCTTAGTATGCCTAGAATTTTACCGGTCACTCGGTGCTCTCCTCCGCCGGCAGGACTATCGGAGTGTGCAGGTGCTTGCCGTCTACTACCACTTGTCCATCATCAAGCCATAGATGCCCGCGTGCAAACCAGCCGATGACTTCTGGATACAGCCGATGCTCCTGGCGCAGCACTCGAGCGCGCAGTGAAGCTTCGGTATCGCTCGGCCGCACCCTTACTTTAATCTGAGCGATCACTGGGCCACCATCCAATGTCCGGGAGACAAAGTGCACGCTGCAGCCATGTTCCTGTTCCGCCGCTTCTAGCACACGTCGGTGGGTATGCAGTCTGCGGTATTTTGGCAGCAGGGAAGGGTGAATGTTCAATAAGTGACCATGAAAATGTTGTACGAAAATATCACTTAGGATGCGCATGAATCCAGCCAGCACCACCAGGCCGGGCTTGTAGCGATCGATGAGTTTGATGAGTGCTGCATCATATTGTTCCCGATCCGGGTAGTCATTGGGCATACAGATTTCCGCTGCCACCCCCGCACTGCGTGCACGCGTCAGCGCATGGGTATGGGTACGATCACTGATGACGGCCTTCACCGTTACCGGCAAAGTGCCCTCGACGGATTTATCCAGAATCGCCTGCAAATTAGTGCCTTCACCGGAAGCCAACACCACGATGGATAAGTTGCTGTGCGCGAAGGGCGCCAGCATCAGCGGATGACGACGCCTTCGTGGCCGCCTTCCACTTGGCCGATGCGCCAAGCTTGTTCACCAAGGTCGCTGAGGAGGTTGAGCGTGTGCTGGGAATCTGCCGGGCTCACGCATACCACCATACCGATGCCCATATTGAAGGTGCGGTACATCTCCTTCTCTGAGATATTGCCCTGCTGCTGCAGCCATTCGAAGATCGCGTGATGTGGCCAAGAACCCGTGTCCAGGGAAACCCCCAGCCCTGCCGGCATCACCCGTGGGATATTTTCCAGCAGACCACCGCCGGTGATGTGTGCCAGCGCGTGCACCGGCACGCTTCCGATCAAGTTCAACAGCGGTTGCACATAGATGCGCGTCGGTTCCAGCAGATGATCGATAAGCGCGCGTTCACTGATGCGTTGCTTGAAGGTAGCGGCGCTGACCGACAATATCTTGCGGATCAACGAGTAACCGTTGGAATGCGGCCCCGAAGACGCCAGGCCGATGAGCACATCGCCGACCGTGACTTGGCTGCCGTCGATGATCTTGTTTTTTTCTACCACGCCCACGGCGAAGCCGGCCAGGTCATAATCTTTGCCTGTGTACATGCCGGGCAGTTCTGCGGTCTCGCCACCCACCAGTGCGCAACCTGCCAGTTCGCAGCCGTGGGCGATGCCGTTGATCACGATTGCTGCGGTATCCACATCCAGTTTTCCAGTGCCGTAGTAATCCAGGAAGAACAACGGTTCTGCACCGGAGACCACGATGTCGTTCACGCACATGGCCACCAGATCGATGCCGATGGTCTCGTGCCGGTGACTGTCGATGGCAAGTCGCAGTTTGGTGCCGACGCCATCGGTACCGGATACCAGCACCGGTTGCCGATAGCCTTTTGGAATCTCCACCAGCGCGCCGAAACCGCCGATTCCACCCAGCACTTCGGAGCGCCGACTACGCTTGGCCGAGGGTGTGATGCGCTCCACAAGGGTGTCACCCGCGTCTATATCCACGCCGGCGTCACGGTAGGTGAGGGGTTTCTTTGCGGTCATGGATGTACCTGGAGGGCGTGTCTATATGGTTATCACGGCGATGTCACTCGCCGGACAGTGCCTCAAGCCTGTATATTCTACACGCACGGGCCGTGCAAAATTGGAGCGCTCGGACATCTGGAACGGAGGATGCGTGACAACAATACGCGCTTGGATTTATGGCATGCTGGGCGCTTGCGTGCTCTGTATAGGCTTCATGGCACATGCTGCGGTGATGCCCGGGCTTTACGAAGCCAGTGTTTCAGTGCCGGATCAATCCGCTACCGCCCGCAATGTAGCCTTGCAGCAGGCATTGGCGGCAGTGCTGGTGAAGGTTACCGGCGACCGCGCCGCACCCGGGCTGCCAGAGCTGGCAACTATCCTCAAGGATCCTAGCCAGTTCCTGCAACAATACCGCTATCAGCAGACATCCACTGATGGCAGTGCGACGTCCACCCCCACGGTCATGTTTGACCTGACACGCACCGGCACCCCGGCGATTCCGCTCACCAATCTGATGCTGTGGGCCAAATTCGATCCCGAAGTGCTGGATCGTGCGGTGCGCGCTGCCAACGAACCGCTATGGGGTCAGGAGCGGCCGGTGACGCTAGTGTGGCTTGCTATCGATGATGCATCCAGCAAGACTATAGTGTCTGCGACCAACAATCCGGCTGTTGTGCAGGCCATGACAGCTGCAGCTGATGCGCGAGGCATGGCGTTGATATTCCCGCGCATGGATGCGCAGGATCAGCAGTCGATCGGATTTCCCGATATAGCCAATAATGACCTCACCCGCATTCAGCAGGCATCACAAATTTACAAAGCAGATGCCACTCTGGTGGGCAGCGTTTATATGACCACCCCAGGGCAATTCGCAGCTCGATGGCAACTTTCGACTAATTCCGAATCGGCAGCCTGGACCGCAACACCCGACGCACTCCCCGCTGTGACGGCTGGCGGTATCCAGACTACCGCAGATCATTATGCCCAATGGTTCGCGGTGGCGGCTGGATCCGTCGGCATCAGCGGCGTGAGCGTGAGTGTCGCGGGTATCAATAGTGTGGATGCGTACGCCAAAGTACTGGCCTATCTGACCGGACTCACGGCGGTCAAGGGCGTGCAGGTCACGCGCGTAAATAACGGTACGGTGTATTTCAGCCTGGATACGCATGGCTCGCTTGAGAATCTACGACAAGCAGCACTTCTCGGCGGCGTACTCAAGCAAGTCACACAGGCCCCGACAACGGCAACGGTTGTGACGCCGGTCACGGCAGCGGCCTTGCAATTCCAATATGTGCCGTGAACGGGCGCTGGCTACCGAATGCCATCAGTATCGCGCGTATCGCGCTGGTGGTACCGGTCGCCTGGAGTATCATCCATGGCGAGGATGAAATCGCACTTACGCTCATCATCATCGCCGGCATCAGTGATGCGCTCGATGGATTGCTGGCTAAAGGTTTCGGATGGACCACGGACCTGGGAACGATGCTGGACCCGCTGGCCGACAAGCTGTTTATGGCCGGCAGTTTCATCGCTGCCGTGTGGGTGGGATTGATACCGTTATGGATAACTGTGATCGTGATCGTGCGTGACGCCATCATCATAAGCGGCGCATTCGTATATCGTTGGCACGTGGGCGATTTCAAACCACAACCGAGTGCGCTCAGTAAGGTGAATACTTTTCTGCAGATATTGCTGGTTCTGGCAGTAGTAGCACAGAATTATATTTTCTTGCCCAAGGGCACGGTGCTGGCACTAGTGGTTGCGGTCGCCATCTCTACTGTTACCAGTGGTACTGATTATTTTATACGCTGGGGTCGGCGTTTAGCACGTACACCCAGGAGGAAAACGGTATGAGTGTCGCACAGAGAGTCTGGATCATCGTGATGTTGGTCGTCGCCGCGGCCTTCATCTATTATCTGCGGTCCATCCTCACGCCATTCCTGGCCAGCTTCATTCTCGCGTATCTTGGCAGCCCACTGGTCGACAGACTTGAGCGCTGGAAACTGAATCGCACACTGGCGGTGCTGGTGGTATTTGTGCTGACACTCGTGGTGCTGGCGCTTATCCTGATCCTAGTAATCCCCATGGTGGTTCGCGAAATTGCCGCACTGTTTGCACATGCGCCGCAGGTGATGGCCTGGTTCCAGATTAATGTTCTGCCATGGCTCACTGCCCATCTGGGCGTGCAACCAGAGTCGCTGGACCCGGCCAAACTCATGGATCTGGTCGGCTCCAATTTCGTGTCGGCCGGCAAGATTGTAGGACGGGTTCTGCTCTCTGTTTCCAGCTCCAGCGGCGCGGTATTCGCGTTTTTCATCAACCTGATCCTGATCCCAGTGGTGACCTTCTACTTATTGCGTGACTGGAACCGGATGACGGAGCGTATCGCAGCGCTGATACCACGCGCCGCAGCACCCACTGTCGAACGTCTAGTGCTCGAATGTGATGTGGTGTTGGGGGCGTTTCTGCGTGGCCAGTTGCTAGTGATGATATGCCTGGCAGTTTTCTACTGCCTGGCGTTATCGATCATCGGTCTCAACAACGCTATCGCCATCGGTGTGGTAGCGGGTGTGCTGAGTTTCGTACCCTACCTCGGCATCATCACTGGTGTGACGCTGGCATTGATCACGGCTTTGCTGCAGGGCCAGGGCTGGTTGTTGCCGCTGGAGGTCGTGATCGTATTTACTGTCGGCCAGCTATTGTCGGACATGGTATTGACTCCACGGCTGGTGGGCGAGCGCATCGGTCTGCATCCGGTGCTGGTGATTTTCGCGATCCTGGTGGGCGGAGCGCTGTTCGGTTTTGCCGGCATCCTTCTGGCACTGCCGGTGGCCGCCGCCTGCACGGTGCTGGTGCGCTACGCGCGCGAGCGCTATGTCGAGAGTCGCCTGTACCAAGAGGGCGGCGACGCATCATGACCGCAACTGGCGTATACAGCCAATTGCCGTTGCCCATCAGTCTTGACGCGGGTGCCACCTTCGAGAATTTCTACCCGGCGGCAAACCGAGCAGCGGTCGAAGCATTGATGCAACTCGCGCGCGCGGGCGGCGAGCGCGCCATGTTTTTGTGGGGCGGCGATGGCCGTGGAAAGTCGCACCTTCTGCAGGCAGCCTGCCGCTTAGCGGATGTATCCACACGACGCGCGATCTATCTGCCTATGGCTCAGGCAGTCTTACTAGACCCACAGGTAGCTGAAAATCTGGACAATTATGCATTGGTCGCGGTGGATGATGTGCACCGAGTGGCAGGCATTGAGCCTTGGCAGCGGGCTTTATTTGTTCTGTTCAACGCACTAGCAGAAAAAGGCGGCAGTTTCGTGGCCACGGCGCGCAACGCACCCAATACCATCAAACGTCTGTTGCCGGACTTGGCATCGCGACTTGCCTGGGGTCCGGTATTCCAGCTCGAGCCACTCACAGATGAGGAAAAATTAATAGCCCTCAAACAGCGCGCTTCCCGGCGCGGCTTCGAGTTGCCCGATGAGAGCGTGCATTTCCTGCTCAAACGCCAGCAGCGTGATATGCATACGCTGTGCGCCACATTGGATGCGCTGGATACCGCATCGTTAGTGGCGCAGCGCAAGCTCACGCTGCCATTTGTAAAATCGCTGCTGGACAAGAAGGCCTAAAAATAGCTGAACGACAGAGACTAGTCGCCGGCTATCGGGCAGGCTGCCGGTTAGCACGCAGCGCAGCGCTCGCGGCGGTGAATAGCAGCAAGCTCAGGAAAATCTCTACGCTTGCATAACCCGCATCGCTCTTGCTGGTAAGCACCACGGTGACACCCTGCGCGAAATAGCCGAGCGACATGAACCCGCACCAGGCAAAACCACTCTTGCGATAACGCCATACGTGATAACCCACAATCACCAGTGGTAATAGGGCCAGGGCCAGCCATAAGATACGCTGTTGTCTATCGGCATAGGTAAGCAAGCCGAGCCAAACGCACAGCCAAATCATGAGCGCTCCAATAACTATGAGCGTAAGTGCACGTGTGGAAATCCTGAGATTCATTTCGATCCAAGTTTGTTGGCTACCTGCGCTACACGCGCACCGAGTTTGCGGCAGAGTTGCTGCTCCATTTTGCTGAGCGCACGCTCGCTGTCGATACCGGCATGATGGCTGGGCCCATAGGGCGTCCCCCCGGCTGTGGTCTCCATGAGCTCATGTTCTGTGTAGGGTGTACCCACGATCAGCATGCCGTGATGCAACAACGGCAACATCATGGACAACAGGGTGGTTTCCTGCCCACCGTGCAACGAACTGGTCGAGGTGAAGACCCCAGCAGGTTTACCAGCCAGTGCACCTGATAACCACAAGCTGCCGGTGCCATCAAAGAAGTATTTGAGCGGTGCTGCCATGTTGCCGAAACGCGTGGGGCTGCCGGCGATCAATCCCACACATTCTCTGAGGTCGTCATGGGTAGCATATGGCGGCCCGAATTCCGGGATGCTGTCCTCAACTGCCTCGCAAACGGTGGATACCGCGGGTACTGTACGCAGACGCGCGCGCATGCTTGGGATGCTTTCCACACCACGGCACACCTGCTGCGCCATCTTCGCCGTGGCGCCATAGCGGCTGTAATACAACACCAGGATTTCCATGCGCTACAGAATCTCCAGAACAGCTGCAGGCGGACGGCCGATGCAGGCCTTGCCGTTGGTGAACACGATCGGACGCCGGATGAGGATCGGGTTTGTGTGCAGGGCCGCGATCAGTTGTGTACGCGGCAATCCCGGATCATCCGAATGCGGTGTGCGGTATTCGTTTTCGAAAGTACGCATGATTTCACGCGGCTGCATGCGCAAAAGCTTGAGTGTGCGCTCGATTTCCTGCGGGTCGGGAGGGGCATTCATTAGTCAATGACCCGGATTTCCATGTGGCACGATTGCAACAAACCGAGGGTTTCCCTGGATTTCGAGCAGCGTGAGTTATGCCGGATTGTGACTTTATGCATACGGAGAGGGAGCTGAATAAATCCGCTACTGCATCACTATAACCCAGGTCCGGGTGCTTGACGGGTCAGTGACTCTATTGTTAGCTTGATTATCGGATTTACCTGTTCCCTTCCTAACTCACCGCTGCAAGTGCATCACAAAATCCTAATAGTTCCATGGCTTAGCGCATTGGTTATCGTGCTGGCGATGTGTGCTTGCGCTGGTGCGCCCGTGCAGGATATGAGCAATGCCCGCCAGGCAATCGCAGCCGCCCAGCAGGTAGGCGCAGAGCGCACTGCCGCCAGTGAAATGGCTGAAGCTCAACAGCTGCTGAAACTTGCCCAGGAAGAGCTTGACCAGGGGGATTACAGTGACGCGCGTCAGAATGCGATACGTGCCCGTAACGCAGCGGAAAAGGCCCTGCGCATCACCCAGGGAAGCCCTACCCCCCCTTAGATTTTCCCGTAATTTCCTTATGTTAAGGGTGATTGCTCGCTTGACCCGGAGCTTGCGGCGCGTTATTCTTTTGAACCAAATTCACTAACGCCCATCAAAAAGGGTTGTGATTTTCCCTATCCGAATTTTTTCCTTAATCGTTGTCAATACAACCAAGGTTGGAGATGCCTACATGATCAAGAATTACACTAAGTATTTGGCCGTGGTAATGCTAACCGCCGGTATCGCCGTCGGTTGCGCCACCCATAAAGTACAGCCGGTTGCAGCTCCGGCGCCTACCGGTCCGAATGCGGCAACCACCCAGGCGATCGCTGATGCCCAGGCTGTGATCAATGGCGCCCAAGCACCGTGCACCGATACCGGTGACGCTTCGCAATTACTTGCCCAGGCACAGACCGCAGGTCAGGCTGGTGACAATGCCAAGGCTCAGCAGCTTGCTGCCCAGGCCAAGCAAGACGCGGAAACCGCCATCAACAACTGCTATATGAGCCATGCACGTGATTTGCTCGCCCAGGCCCAAGGTTTCACTAACCTGAACTCCGATCAGCAGAACCGCCTCAACCAGGGCCAGACGGACATCAATAACAACCAGGGCAAGCCCGCCTATGACGTGCTGGCCGCGCTGGTTGCTGAGTTGCAGGCCGCCAAGAGCACCTACACTGTGATGCGCGGCGACAGCTTGTGGCGCATCGCCGGCAAATCCGATGTGTACGGCAACCCGCTGGAGTGGCCTTTGATCTTCAAGAACAATGCCGACAGCATCAAGCATGCGGATTTGATTTATCCGAAGCAGGATCTCAGCGTGGTGAGCAACCCGTTGAAGACCGATGTGGATTCCGCCACCTGGTATGCACAGCATCGTGGTGCCTGGAAGAATCACAAGGCTGACCGCCGTGACCGCCGCTGGCTGAGTGGCGACTTGGCTGCACCCGCTTCGGGCGGTATGTCCAGCATGCCGGCCGCCAGTCCAGCCGCACCGGCTTCCAGCGCAGCCCCTGCCAACAGCATGGCGCCAGCGACTCCGGCCCCTAGTGCTTCAACGCATTAACACCAGCCTTAACGGCATCGCTGTTTGATTCTTTAAAGGGCCCTTCGGGGCCCTTTCCTTTTAGTTCGATACGCTGATGACCATTTGCAGACATTGTTTCATCTCAGGTCGCGTGCAGGGTGTATTTTTCCGCGTCAGTACTGCGCGCCGCGCCGGCGAACTCAAGCTGACCGGCTATGCCAAAAATCTGCCAGATGGGCGCGTGGAAGTGTTGGCATGCGGCGAACCTGCGGCAGTGGATGCGCTGTGTGACTGGTTGCAGCAGGGTCCGCCTGCGGCGCAGGTCAGTGAGGTGGTGATACGGGAGGTGGAGTGTGCAGCTATACCGAAAGTATTTGCTGTTGATTGAAAACTACTGGTTCAATACGGATTTCACAACTCAACCATGTTTACGATTTACACAATATTCAGTTCCAACTCCAGGTCCTGCTCAGTGCCTTGAGCACACTGTCCGAGTAGTCGATGCCGATGGTGGCGCCGTTATAACGCTGCAGGGCTTCGCGGATGTCTCCATGGGAGCGGTCCAGATAATACTTGAGGATAGTGCAACCGAGACGTAAGTTGGTAGTCTCATGAAACAGATTGCCATCCGGTTGGCCGCTCAATTTCAGCCAGAAAGGCATGATTTGCATCAGGCCTTGGGCTCCAGCATGGGATACTGCAAAACGGTTAAAATTGCTTTCCACCTGGATGATGGATAACACCAGTTCCGGCGAAACACCGGCGCGGGTGGCTTCTGCATGAATCAGTTCCAGCAGCGCCAATCTTTTATGCGGGTCGGAGATAGTCGCTGCCAGGTGGTTGGACATGCTCATGAGCCAGACCTGGGCATCGTATTTGTCCTTGAAACTGCTGTTATCCGCAGCGGCCTTCTTTACCAGCGCAAGCAGCTCAGGACTGGGTGGAATGAATGTTTCGGCGCGCGCAGGTGGATTCACCAGCACGCCTGCCAAGACTAACAACAGAGGCAAAGAGCGCAGCATCAGGTGAGTCGGTAAGAAGTCCGCACACGTTCTTTCAGGAACATGAGTAGTTCACTGCGTGGCAAGTCGCGGTTGTCCATATCGCGGCGTCCCTGGTATTCCACGGTGCCGGCATCCAACCCGCGATTCGAAAGCACCACGCGGTGTGGTATGCCGATGAGTTCGGCGTCGGCGAACATGGGTCCCGGACGCAGTTCACGATCATCCAGCAGCACGTCATAGCCAGCTGCGATGAGTTCGGAATACAGGTCCTCTGCCGCCGATTGCAATTTTGCCGATTTGTGCATGTTGAGCGGCAAGAGCGCCAATTGGAATGGCGCCAGCGGCTCCGGCCACGCAATCCCGCGTTCGTCATGATTCTGCTCTATAGCGGCGGCCACAATGCGGGAGACGCCTATTCCGTAGCAGCCGGTAATTGGCGTCTGCATACGGCCCTGATCGTCGAGCACGCTTACATGCATGGCTGCTGTATATTTACTTCCATTCTGGAAGATGTGCCCGACCTCGATGCCGCGAACGATTTTCAAAGTACCTTTTCCGTCGGGCGAGGGGTCGCCTTCTACCACTTTGCGTATGTCAGCGACGATATAGCCTTTTCCAATATCACGATCCAGGTTAAATCCGCGACAGTGATACCCGGGTTCGTTCGCGCCGCAGATGAAATCCGTCATCTTGTCCACGGTTCTATCGACGATAATCATGAATGGCTGGAGCGGTTTGGCATCGTGCCCAGCCAGCTGTCTGGTGCGGTGATACAAAGTCCTGTTACCTTGAACATCTTTAAACGTGTTAAGGCCAGCTGGACCTATGTATCCAGCCCGACACGCCAGGTGCAGATCGATTTCCTCCTCAGTCGCTAGGCGATGGTTTTCGAGACCCGCGATTTTTTTCAGTTTGGTCTCGTTCACTTCATGATCACCACGCAGCAGGATCAGGGCGAAATCACCTTCACCCGTTACTGCAACGGCCTTGACGGTCTTGCTCAGAGGGACCCTTAAAAATCCGGCAACTTCTTCGCAAGTCGTTTTGCCTGGGGTTGCAACTTTCTCGCATTTTTCAACGGGGGCCGCCCGCGGGGATGGTGGCGCTATCGCTTCCGCCAGTTCAATATTGGCGGCAAACTCAGACTGGTCCGAGAACGCGATCGCGTCCTCGCCGGAATCGGCCAGCACCTGGAACTCGTGGCTGAGGTCGCCGCCGATGTCGCCGCTATCTGCGGCTACGGCGCGGAAATTCAAACCGAGCCGTGTGAAGATCCGTGTGTAGGCGTCAAACATGCTGCGATAGGTCTGGTCCAGGCTGGCCTGGTCCAGGTGGAAGGAATAGGCGTCCTTCATCAGGAACTCGCGCGCGCGCATCACTCCGAAACGCGGGCGGATCTCGTCGCGAAATTTCGTCTGGATCTGGAAGAAAGTCACCGGCAGCTGCTTGTAGCTTCTGATCTCGCTGCGCACGATATCGCAGATGACCTCCTCGTGCGTCGGACCGAAGCAGTACCACTGCTCCTTGCGGTCCTGGATACGCAGCAGCAGGTTGCCGTATTTGTGCCAGCGCCCGGACTCGTCCCACAGCTCTTTCGGCTGGATAGAGGGCATAAGCAGCTCGCAGGCTCCGGCGCGGTTCATCTCCTCGCGCACGATGGTCTCGACCTTGCGTAGCACCCTTAGCCCGAGCGGCAGCCAGCTATAGATGCCGGCTGCAAGCTTGCGAATCATGCCGGCCCTCAACATGAGCCGATGGCTCACGGTATCCGCATCGGCGGGGGTTTCCTTGACGGTAAACAGGGGGAAACGGGAAGTGCGCATTATTGGCCGGGAGCTATTAGGTTGCTAGGCCGCTATTTTAGCGGTCGTGGTTGAGTCCAGTACAGCCATTGGCCGCTTAAGGCCGCTTATTTCCACTGACCGTGTCCAGTTGATTTCAGGGCTGGCTGCGGTTAGCGTGTTGCCGCCAACAGGGGTATTTCTACATGGCTACAGTGCTCTACGACACGGGCATCAATCCTTCGTTGATCAGGGCGCGGCGTGTCGCGATCCTGGGTTTCGGCGCGCAGGGGCGCGCGCAGGCGATGAATCTCAAGGATTCTGGCGTCAATGTGAGCGTTGGTCTGCGCGCTGGCTCAGTATCACGCGCGGCTGCGGAAGCGGCTGGACTGCGCGTCGTAGAGCCTGCGGCCGCAGTTGCCAAGGCCGATATTGTGGTGTTGTTGATTCCCGATGAGAACCAGGCGCGGGTATATGCAGAAACGATAGCACCCGGTCTCAGGAAAAACGGCGCACTGATTTTTGCCCATGGATATAACATCCACTATCGGCGCATCATTCCCCGCGCTGATCTCGATGTGATACTGGTTTCCCCCAGTGGCATCGGCGAGCATGTGCGCGCAGAATATCAGGCGGATCGTGGCGTACCGGCGCTCATAGCCGTACATCAGGATGCCAGCGGCAATGCGCGTCCGCTGGCCTTATCCTATGCGTGGGCACAGGGTCACGGACGTGCCGGGATCATAGAATCCAGTTTCCGCGAAGAAACCGAATCCGATCTGTTCGCCGAACAGACGGTATTGTGCGGTGGACTCACACATTTAATCGTGGCGGCGTTTGATACGCTGGTGGAAGCGGGTTATGCACCGGAAGTGGCTTACTTCTCCTGCCTGTACGAAGTGAAACTCATCGCCGACATCATCAACCGCAAAGGCATCGCCAGCATGCGCGAATCCATTTCCACGACTGCCGAGTTCGGAGATTACACCCGTGGTCCGCGCGTCATCGGACCGGCGTCGCGAGCTGCCATGAAAGAAGTATTGACAGAGATCCAGAGCGGCCAGTTTGCCACCGAACTGGAAAATGAAATCAGCGCCGGTATGCCAACCGTGAAAATCGCACGTGTAAGGGCCCGCACACAGCTCATCGAGACCGTGGGCAAGGCATTGCGTAAACATCTGCAAGGCTCCAGCTGATAAGGATGAATGTAGGCTGGTCGCCCAGCGCGGCCTGTCATGGCATCATAGAGTTCCATGAACCGAGGCCTTGACATGCAACCACCCGTGAATCCGGATCCGGATGTTGATACCGAAGTCGGCATAGACGAACAGGTTGGCGAGGTTGACGACGCAGGCGTTGAGGGTCCGCGGCGTCGCGGTATCTATCTATTACCGAACCTGTTCACCACCGCCGGCCTGTTCGCGGGTTTCTATGCAATCGTCGCTGCTATGGCCGGACATTTCCAGCCCGCAGCCATCGCCGTATTCGTGGCCATGATCATGGATGGACTCGATGGGCGTATCGCACGACTCACGCATACCGAAAGCGCTTTCGGCAAGGAATACGACAGTCTCTCGGATATGGTGTCCTTCGGTTTGGCCCCGGCACTAGTGATGTACGAATGGGCCTTCAAGGACATGGCCAATTTTGGCTGGGCCTGGGGCAAGATCGGCTGGCTCGGCGCATTTTTTTACGCCATCGCCGCCGCTCTGCGTCTGGCGCGCTTCAATGTGCGCGCCGGTATTGTGGATAAACGCTACTTCCAGGGCCTGCCAAGTCCAGCGGCTGCCGGCATCATTGCGGGCATGGTTTGGCTGGGGGTGGATTTGAGCATACCCGGTCCTGCGCTGGTGATTCCTGCGTATGTGCTCACAGTAGCGGCCGGTGCGCTGATGGTGAGCAGCATCGGTTTCTACAGTTTCAAGGATTTCAATCTGCACGGCCGAGTACCGTTCTCTACCATCCTGATCATCCCAATCGCTATCATCGTGATCTCGTTCAGCCCACCGGACGTCCTGTTCATCGTTTTCTTTGTGTATGCCTGTTCCGGCCCACTGATGGCTCTGTGGCGTTTGCGTCGCCGGCTGTCACACCGAAAATCACGTTGAACCGTCATGGATGCGCGTCGCGTTCAATATCTATACGAGCTTGGAATCACTGCGTGGCAGCGGCGTGGATGGCCGAGCGAACCGGCGTCCACACAGGTTACTGACGCTGCTGTGGTGCCAGTTGAGCAGAATGCTTCCGTCGCCATCATGGACTGGCCGGCACTGGGACAGGCGGTCAAGGTCTGTACCGCATGCGGCCTGCGCGCCGGCTGTACCCAGACGGTATTTGGTGTCGGCAATAGAAAGGCCGACTGGCTGGTGATCGGCGAAGCGCCAGGGGCTGATGAGGACAAGCAAGGCGAACCCTTCGTAGGTCGCGCCGGTCAGTTGCTGAACTCCATGCTGACAGCCATCGGGTTGAAGCGCGAACAGGTGTACATTGCCAACATCCTTAAGTGTCGGCCGCCCGGGAATCGTGACCCCAAACCGGAGGAGGCCGCGCTGTGCCGTGGGTTTCTGGAGCGGCAGATCGCCCTGATACAGCCGAAACTGATCCTCGCGTTGGGTCGCATCGCCGCCCAGAATCTGCTGGCAACCGATACCCCTATCGCGCGCCTCCGCGGCCATGTATATGAGCTGCATGGCATCCCGGTGGTGGTGACCTATCACCCGGCTTATCTGCTGCGTTCGCCCAGTGAGAAACGCAAGGCTTGGGCCGATCTGCAGTTTGCGGTGCGTACCTTGAAGGGTGGAACGACATGAGCGCGGTGGTCGCCATCACCGATTCCCCGTTGTACCGCCCGATGCGCGAGGCTGACGTGCCGGTCGTCCTAGCCATCGAGAAACGCGCTTATCAATATCACTGGAGCGAAGGCATCTTCCGTGACTGTCTGCGGGTTGGGTATGGCTGCTGGGTGATGGAATTGGGCGGCAGCATTGGCGGCTACGGCATCCTGTCGCTGGTGGTAGGCGAGGCGCATCTGCTGAATATCTGTGTGGCGCCCGAATGGCAAAAACAAGGTTATGGGCGGCTGTTGCTGGAACATTTCATCGAGCTGGCGCGTGAGCGCGGCGCTTACCAGATGCTGCTGGAAGTGCGGCCTTCCAATAAGGCTGCGCTGCGTTTGTATCGAGCGCGTGGCTTTGAGGAGACTGGCCAGCGCAAGAATTATTATCCCGGCGCACACGGGCGCGAGGATGCGTTGATACTGGGTCTGGCGTTGTGAAGCCCCGCGCTGCAATCGGGTAAGATACCCGCTTTCACGTGAGTCCCGTATCCATGTACGACCAGGAAATCGGCCGGCGGCGCACTTTTGCCATCATCTCGCATCCGGATGCCGGCAAGACCACGCTCACCGAGAAGCTGCTGCTGTTTGGCGGTGCCATCCAGTTCGCCGGCGCGGTGAAAGGCCGCAAGGCCGCGCGCCATGCCACTTCCGATTGGATGCAGCTGGAGCAGCAGCGCGGCATTTCCATCACATCTTCGGTGATGCAGTTCCCGTATCGCGAACGCATCGTCAACTTGCTGGACACCCCAGGTCACGAGGATTTTTCCGAGGACACCTATCGCACGCTCACGGCGGTCGATTCGGCGCTCATGGTGATCGACTGCGCCAAGGGCGTGGAGGAGCGCACCATCAAGCTCATGGAAGTATGCCGCCTGCGCGACACTCCCATCATGACCTTCATCAACAAACTCGACCGGGATGGCCGCGAGCCCACCACGCTGCTGGATGAAGTGGAATCGGTCCTCAAGATCCGCTGCGCACCCATGACCTGGCCCTTGGGCATGGGCCGCGATCTCAAAGGCATCTATCATTTCGCGGAGGACAACATCCATATCTACGCCGGCGACAAAAGCGGACGTCTCGGCGAAGTACGCATCATCCAGGGCTTGCACAGCCGGGAAGCCGATGAATTGCTTGGCGATGATGCGACCAGGTTTCGAGCCGAAGTGGAACTGGTGCATGGTGCCTCGCACCAGTTCGATCATCAGGAATACCTAATGGGACGGCTGACACCGGTATTCTTCGGTTCCGCCATCAACAACTTCGGTGTGCGTGAACTGCTGGATGCGTTCGTGGAGCATGCGCCGTCGCCGCGCCCGCGAGCTACGATCACGCGCACGGTTATGCCGCTGGAAGAAAAATTGTCCGCCTTCGTCTTCAAGATACAAGCCAACATGGATCCCCAGCACCATGACCGCATCGCCTTCGTGCGTCTGTGTTCCGGACGTTACCAACCGGGCATGCGCGTGCAGCATGTGCGGATCGGCCGTGAGATCAAGATCCCCGACGCATTGACCTTCATGGCCGCAGAACGCGAACGTGTGGAAGCAGCGTATGCCGGCGATATCATCGGCATCCACAATCACGGGACCGTCGCCATTGGCGACACCTTCACCCAGGGCGAGCCGCTGCGGTTCACCGGCATACCAAATTTCGCCCCGGAACTGTTCCGCCGCGTGCTGCTTAAGGATCCATTGAAAGCCAAGGCCCTCAACAAGGGTCTGGCGCAATTATGCGAGGAGGGCGCCACCCAACTGTTCAAGCCATTGCGCAACAACGACCTGATCCTAGGCGCTGTGGGCATGCTGCAGTTCGACGTGGTGGCTTATCGCCTGCAGACCGAATATAGCGTGGAGTGCAAGTTCGAGAGCGTTCCGGTAGCCACCGCGCGTTGGGTGGAATGCGATGATAAGAAGCGGCTGGAGGAATTCCGCAACAAGGCTTTCGACAACCTGGCGCTGGATCACGCCGATAGTCTCGTGTATGTGGCGCCTACCCAGATTAACTTGCAACTTACCCGCGAACGCTGGCCCGATGTACGTTTTCGCGAGACCCGCGAGCATGCCGTGGAATCCAGTGTGGCCTGAGGAATAACGCGGCTGTCATGGCCGCGTCACTACATTCCTGTTAGCCTGTTATAGGTATTTACCCGGGAGCAGGACTATGAAGCTGCCGAGCCGCAAGGTCCTTGGCTGGGCCTCGTACTACTGGGGCAACCACGCCTACCAGACTTGTATCATCACCGTTTTTTTCCCCATATTCTTCAAGCAATACTGGTTTGCCGGGGCGCCAGTAACTCACAGTACGTTCTGGTTGGGTACCGCGGACTCGATCGCAAACTTGGTCGTCGTGCTTACTGCCCCGATTTTAGGCGCGATCGCCGATCGCGGGGGGAGAAAGAAGCGATTTCTCATCTCCTCGGCGTTTCTCGGCGCCATCATGTCATTGGCTCTGTATTTCGTGGCAAAGAATGCATGGCAATGGGCCGTGGCGCTGTACGTGATGGGCTCCATCGGATATTACTGGGGAAACATATTTGCCGACTCGATGCTGGTCAGCGTGTCTGAAAAGGATAAGTTTGATATGACCTCGGCGATTGGCTATTTCGCCGGTTATCTGGGCGGTGGGATATTTTTGGCACTGGGTGTGGCGATGAGCCTCAAACCGGAATGGTTCGGGATCGTTGACAAATCAACTGCGGTCCGTCTCATCTGCGTATTGACCGCGTTCTGGTGGCTTATTTTTTCCTTGCCGCTATTGCTGTGGGTGCCAGAAACAGGTATTGCACCTGAGAGCATCAATCTATGGTCGGGAGCGCGCCAAGGTTTCAGTCAGGTCGTAGAAACCTTCCGGCACATCCGCGCATACAGACCGGTTTTCATGTTCCTGATCGCCTATTGGGTTTATATCGATGCCCTGAATACCATCATCCAGATGGCGGTGGACTATGGTAAATCCATCCATTTCGACGATCAGACCCTGATTGGAGCCGTGCTTTTGGTGCAGTTCGTCGGTGTGCCGGCTGCCCTGATCTTCGGGAAGGTGGGGGAACGAATCGGGGCGAAGAACGGCATCTTAATCGGGCTTTCGGTGTACGTGGTGGTGTGTGTATTCGCGGCTTTTATGCACGAGTCCTATGAGTTTTTCATTCTGGCAACCATGGTGGGTCTGGTGCAGGGCGGCGTACAGCTGCTGAGCCGTTCCTATTACGCCCGGCTGGTGCCAACGGAGCGGTCCGGGGAGTTCTTCGGCTTCTACAACATGTTAGGAGATTCGGCGGCTATTATCGGTCCGTTTCTCATGGGTTCTGTCAGCCGCCTGACGGGCAATCCACGGCTCTCCATACTATCGGTAATCGTATTATTTGTGGCGGGTGCCTGGTTGCTGGTGCGGGTGGATACGCGCGATGCAGCCCGGGGCGCGCCGGAGGCAGGATCTCAGGGATAAAAGAAGCATGCGTGGTGCGGTTGCAGGCTTCGCTTGGAGGTCATAGGATTAGCCTCCGTCGTGGCACAATCTGCACTTCGGCCGCGGCGCTTTGCCGCATGCAACACTCTTGGGAGGAGCTTATGAAGCGCTGGTCTGTGTGTTTGCTTATCCTGATATCGGCGGTTCTGATATCGGCCTGCAGTAACAAGCCTACCTTCGCGCTCGTGGGCGTGCCGGGGCAGTTTTCCTATGTCGATAGCGCCAACATCCTCATCAGTAACGGGCAGTGCAGCTACGTCGTGTATCGTGGCGATGGCACGAATCCGGCCGAAACCGTAGTGCCCTGCGGGTTGGGCGAAGACAAGGATGATGCCCTGGGTAATCCGCATGGCAAGATCGAGATCGGATTTAACACACCCAAGGGCCAGCAGATACTGACAATGACCGAAGCCGGTACGAATGGCGAATTCGCCCAAAGCGTGCCAGATATCGGCGTGTACCTGCCAAACAACTGGAACATCCAAAAGCCGGCGGATAACCTGCTAATAAAAGCCAGTGCGCAGGGCACTGTTTATTCGAATCTAGTGGTCGTCATCGGCGGAGTGCGTTGTTCGCTGACAGTCGTGCCGGTCGCCACCAATGCGGCGGTCAATATGCCCTGTGGGCTGATGTCCTGGAGCGATAGCTCAGTGTCCATCAGCATACCCGGTGCGCTGGTCTCCACGGTTTATACCCAGCGTTCTTGGCCTTTGCATTTCACCATCGATGCCACTGGCAATAGTTGGAACCTGGTGCAACCCCCGCCCGGGTTCCCCGCGACCTACACCTTATCCAGTAATAATGCGGCGCAGTGACACTGTAACAATACAGGTATGTTCAAACACATAAGAGTAGCCCTGATTTATTTATTCACATTTCCGATATCGTCCCGGCGAAAGCCGGAATCCAGAAATATCAATAACAAACTGGATGTTGGCATCCGCCGGCATGACAGGATATAAATTAATCAGTGTTTCATCAGTAATGTTTACGCAGTGAACTCATGATGAAGATAACTTATGATTAAAACCTGTGGTGTGATCCTTGTGATCAGTGTGCTCGGTGCAGGCATGCAGACGGCCAGCGCTGCACCGCCTGAAAATTGGAGCATTCCGACCAAAGTTGCATGCAAGGGATTAACTGTCAGTTGGACACCGACGCTTGCCAACCTGCAACTGATGGTGGGGGGGCACTGGCATCCGGCGCCGGGTCCGGTTCCCGGGCATGGCATCCTGCTGCTATTCGCCACTTCCTGTCCGCAGTCCCATATCGGCAATAAACCCACGGGAGCTTTCACCATCGGCGCGGTGATCGTGCCGGTGGAAAATCCTGAGGACACTCATGGCATACAACTGACCAACGGACATGGTTGGGCCGTCATAACGGATATGTTTGGGCCGAAGGCAAGCCCAGTGGTGCAGCTTTTCAAGCGTCACGGGTTTGCGGTGACCGATGCCAAAGTAAGGATGACGATGCGCAGGGGCGTTAAAGACATCGAACCCACTGTGAGCATCGTAACTCCCGAGGGGCACATGGGGGTGCACGCACAGGTATCTGGTCCGGCCAAGCGCTTCGACATGGTCAGTGCGCTGGCCGGCAATGACCCAGCGATCTTGTCACTCTTCACCGGAACTGAATCCTATTCCAGACAGGAACAGGGGACAGCCATCGTCACATCCGGAGGCAAGAGCCTGGTTTCCGAACTTGAGCTCGAAGCCAAGCCGACGAAAGTCATGCTGGACCAGGATTTTGTCTGGTCATTCCAGTTTTCGGACCAGCCGTATTGAGTTACGGCAATCACGCAGTTTGGCGGTTAATCATCTCTAAATAGAGATGATCTGATTGAAATTTTTATCTGAACGTTTTTATTTCGTCAAGGCTGTCAATTATCAACTGCTTACGTCAGCTAACAGCTTGAATGAAATATAGCAAACCGTTGAGCATTTATTCCGTCCAAAATCTCAGCAGCAACTTACTCCGGCGCTGAGGTCTATCCTGTTTCAGGCCGCGCCGCTTTTGTAGCCGGCGCCATACGATTTGAATAAAACATTGTCATGTCACTAAGCGACTCGTGAGTTTCTAAATAACGACGCTCAGCTTGCGTGGGAGTGACAACAATAGTACCTAATTGAACAGGCACTCCGCTACGCTTGCAACCTGAGCTGATTCCCGCTGTGGAGCATACGATGTTTACCGGGGCATGTCCTCGATGGTAGATATCAGTTTCATGATGTTGAATGACTAATGCCGCTGCGGCAATGCTGGATACCAGGGCGAAAACTATGATGAATGTGCTGAACGTGGTTTTCATACGACCTCGCATGAGTGCTGCGTAGAAGTGGACCGCAAGCCACTATCAGTCGTCGATGACCGGAACTTACAGCATGGGCGTTGCAGTATTTCATGAGCAAAACCCATTTGGAAATACGACTCTAGAAGCATTCCAACAAACCTAAATAAAACGGTTTCGGTAATTTTCACTCCGGTAGTGGTGGCGCGAACAAAGTGTTACAGGGTTAGTAACATCAGTCGCGAAAAAGTTCCAATTGCCCGATGGTCATAAAAATAGAGTACGTCATGTAGGATCGGATGATTTCATTCAGAGTGTAATCATGGTGTAACCTGAACCAATGTCTGTCGTCTCATGATGATTTTGGACGGAATGCCTGTACAAGACGCCTGAATTCATCTGAACGGCCGGTCTCCGCATAACGTAGATTTATGTACAGAGTGGTGATCGATTTCACATGCTCGGCCAGATCCGGCCGCTTGCGAATGATGCGCTTGGCGTAGTTCAAGGGCCCCTCATTGGATCGACGCGCCAAACCGACCTGGGTGAGTTTGTGGCAGAAGCGCCGATAGTCGCGCACCACAGTGGAAGGCGGCGGCACTCGATCGCGCCACCACAGCAGAAACCATACCAGTCCGAGTATCCCGCCGATCATCACCAGCAGTACCAGCGCCAGCTCCAGCCAGTTGCTGTAATCCAGACCGATGTGCGCGAATAGGCGTTGCTGTAGGTCCGGGCCGTAGGCCAGCACCCATTGGTTCCAGCCGTTGTTGATGGCATCCCAGGTGTTGCGCATATTCGCGAGCCAGGGATGGGTGTCGAAGAGGTAACCGGGCACTTCACTGCCGGGCAGGGCGGCGGCCAAACCATCATCCACGCGCGCCGGATCAACGGCAGCGGTGGGATCCACACGCACCCAGCCGCGATCCGCCAGCCAGACTTCCGCCCAGGCATGGGCATCTTCCTGGCGTATCACGTAATAACCGTCCAAGGGATTGCGCAGACCGCCCTGATAGCCGATCACCACATGCGCGGGGATTCCGGCCGCCCGCATCAGGAACACGAAGGCGCTGGCGTAGTGTTCACAGAAGCCGGTGCGGGTATCGAACAGGAAGGAGTCGATGCGGTCGGGGCCTGTGATTATCCCGGGCTGCAAGGTGTAGTGGAATGGCTGGATGTGAAACATGTTGAGCGCATCCTGCACCACCTCCTGGGGGGAATCTGCGGAACTTTGCCATTGTTGCGCGAGTTGGCGCGCACGCGGATCGATATCCGGAGGCAATTGCAGTTCACGGCGCTGGGTCGCCGCCGACATGTTTGCGCCATAGCTGTAATGGGTATATGAGGTGACGGTGTAAAGCTTGCGCTCAGTAACTTCGTGCAGCGTGGTCATTTCATAATCGCTGGACAACAATACGTTATCAGGCACCTGTACCGGCAGGTCCAGGGCATACAGCACATGCAGGTTGTTGGGCTCCAGAGTCATCTGGTAATGGATGGGCGTACCACGGGTGGAGAGCGTTTCGTTGTTATTCAACAGCTGCTTTCCAGGCGTCCAGCTCTCGCCATCATAGTCGTGCAGTACCAGTGCACGCCAGTAAAGTTGCGAGCGCGGTGGCGGGACGCCCAGGAACTTGACCCGAAAAGCGATGGCATCGGACCGAGCCAGCCTGCTCAAACTGCCCGGCGACATGTGTGTGGACAAGCCGGTGATACCGGAATGCTGTGACAGAGGCACACCCCACAAGGGACCGGGGATGCGCGGGAACAGCAGGAACAGCACCAGGGCGATCGGCAAAGTCAGCAGCAACATACGCGCGGTGGTCTTCATCGAAGACACCGCGCTGCGCTCCACATCCGGATGGGCGATATTAAGCAGCGCCGAAATCGCCAGCCACACAGCGGGAATCATATAGATGGCCAGGGGAATGCTTTGGTCATAAAGAAAATTGGCAACGCCGATGAACAGTGTGATTGCCAGCACCAGGAAGTAATCGCGCAGGGTCCTGGCTTCCATGAGCTTCAAGGCCGCCAGCAGGATGAGCAGGGCGGTACCGGCCTCCGGTCCATTGAGGGTGTGGTAAGTGGCGAATACACCCACGAATGCCAGTAATCCAAAGCCGATGCGCGTGACACCGCTGAACAACGGCCAACCCTGATACGCCGCCGCCAGCCGCCAAAGTGCGATGATCACCGCGGCAATCACGATCCATGGGGCAAGGTGCAGCGCATGCGGCAGAGTCATCACCAGCAATGCCGCCAGCACCCAAAGAAGTCGCGTGCGTTCCTGTTGCGCTTCGAAACTCGCCTGCATGACAGCGTTCATAGATCTTGCACGCTGGTATCGAATAGGGCGAGGGCTGCCAGGCAGTCGTCGCGATGGGCTTCACCGCCGGCGATGGGGATGGAACTGCCGGGCAGACGCAGGCCGTAGACCAGATTCTCGGCGTGGGCCTGAAGTACCCAGCGGCACAGCACCGACAGGCGCTCTTCCTGGTCGAGACCCGTGAGTGTGTCCCAGTCCAGCCAACGATTCTCTTGACCGCTGCCGCTGAACTGTTTGGTGAGCAGTTGCTGCTCGCGCGCTGATGATTTCCAGGCGATGTGCCGCGGTGAATCACCGGGACGGTAATTGCGCAGCCCGCTGAAATCTTCCTCGCCCACATCCGTTTGTGGACCGCCACCACGGCCTTCCGAGGCTTGGGGCAATGGTGGAGCTGATTCCGCCGGCTTCGGGTACACCAGCACCCGCAGGTTCATGTATACCCAGCACCAGGCGCGGCATAGACCGAATGGATAGGTGGTCTCCACCACCAGGCGTTCGAGCTTGAGCCAGCCGCGTTTGTGTGCGGCTATCGGTACCCATACCTTGCCATGTTCCGCAGGCGCAATGTCGCCGGTGATCATGGTGTCACTGGCTTCGGCGCTGAGGCTGATGGCGACGCGCGGATTGCGCCCCGGATTGGTGATGTGGAGCTGAAAGCGCGCAGTCTCATCCACAAACACTGGCAGCGCTCGGCCCGCGCCGATTTCCAATCCCGTGAGATTGGCATGGCAGGAATACATGGCCACGAAACCCAGGCCAATCAGCACGAAGGTGAGCATGAAGCCCATGCTGTTGGAATAGTTCATGGATCCCAGTAGCATCACCATCACCGTGAAGCCATAAATAATGCCCTGGCGGGTAGGCAGGATATAGACGCGGCGACGATCCAGAGTGACTGAATCACCATCCGGGCCCTGACGTCGGCGCGCCCACACCTGAGCATGCTGATGGATGAATTCACGAGCGCTGGAGAGCATGGCTAGAGCACGATACTTATAACAGGATTGCAGCCATGCTCAGGATCTACCTGGCTTGGGTTCAATGGGATGGCTGGATTCTGGGCTTCTTTAACTGGTGTTGTCATGCGTATCCGGGATCGATAGATACATGCCGAAATGCTTCACGCAGCACGCAACACTCGAGCCGCAATACTGACTTTCAGTTATGGAATCGGTACGGCTTCAAGCAACTCTTTGGCAACAGCCGCCGAGGTGCTGCTCTCGTGGGTGGACTTGAGACGCAAACGATGTGCCACCACGCCCGGCAGAACTGCCTGTAAGTCCTCGGGGATTACTGCATTGCGCCCCATGAGCAGCGCCCAGGCCTGGGAGGCATGTTTGAGCGCGATGGTGGCGCGCGGTGAAAGACCATTTTCATAATGGGGTGATTCACGGGTGTAACGCACTATGGCCTGCAGGTAATCCAGCAAGGCATCGGAGACCTGCAGGTTGAAGGCAGCTGTCCGGAGTGCCATCAGTTCCGGTGCACTCAGAATGGGTTGTACATCATGTAGCAGTTCGCGCCGGTCGCGGCCCTTGAGCAATCCGCGTTCCGCCTGCTCGCCGGGGTAACCCAGTCCGATGCGCATCAGGAAACGGTCGAGTTGCGATTCCGGCAATGGGAACGTGCCCACCTGATGCAATGGGTTCTGGGTGGCTATCACGAAGAATGGTTGTGGCAAGGGACGGGTGACACCGTCCACTGTGACCTGACGCTCTTCCATGGCCTCCAGCAGCGCACTCTGGGCCTTGGGCGTGGCGCGGTTGACTTCATCGGTTAGCACCAGATTCGCGAAAATCGGACCCGGATGGAACCTGAACCCTCCGGTTTGCTGTTCAAAGATTGATGCGCCGATGATATCCGCCGGCAGCAGGTCGCTGGTGAACTGGATGCGCTGGAACGACAGTCCCAACAAGCGCGCCAGGGTCTGAGCCAATGTGGTCTTGCCTACACCAGGGATATCCTCGATCAACAAGTGTCCGCCGGTGATCAGACATACCAGCGACAGCCGGATGGGCGCCTCTTTACCGAGAATGATGCGATTCGCCGCGGCGATGACGGCACTGACTTTGCGCACCATGGCGGGAATCGACATTTCGCGGATCGGAATCGGCTGCTCATTGGACATAAGGTGTCTCCTTGTGATTTACCTTATGCTAAATTCATGGGGTCGTCCATATCGTAGACTGGTAAATATCAGAAAATTTGGAGGTTGCCGTGAAGATCCTGCAGATATTGTTAGTGAACGTAATATCGGCAATGCTACTGGTTGGCTGCCAGGGCGGCAACAATGCCACTTACCAGGCCAACCAAACGCTTATGCGGGCCGACAAGGCTTTTTCAGCCATGTCGGCGCAGCAGGGGCTTGCGGCCGCTTTCAAGCAATATGCCAGCAGTGACGCCTTGCTGCTTCCTGAAAACCATGCGGCCATCGAAGGCAAGGCTGCGATTATCGAGAATCTTCAGGGCATGCCCGCTGGCAGCATGCTCAGCTGGAGCCCCCAGGAGGCCGATGTCTCCGGTGATTTAGGTTATAGCTGGGGCATATATACGCTCACCGGCAAAAACAGCACCGGGCAGGCAACAGCTGCCTACGGGAAATATCTGTCGGTGTGGAAGCGGCACGCCGGCGATTGGCGGTTGGCGGTGATGATGATCAATAGCACGCCCGGACCCGCGGGCGGCTGAGACCAAAAGTCGGAATCCCTCTTATAGAATTGGTGCGAACAATCTGGTCACGTTCATGATCAAGCGGCGCGCGGCTCTGGCTTTTTCGTATTCTTCGCGCGTGACCGGCAGCGATTGGGCAAAATCTTTCTTCAGCATGCTTTCCACCGATGCCGCGAACTTCTTGTCGACCGTGAGTACGCTAATTTCAAAATTCAGCCGCAACGAACGGTTATCCAGATTGGCACTCCCCACCGAGGCCGCATCTTCATTGATGAGCATAACCTTTTCATGAATGAAACCCGGCTGGTAACGATAAACTTTGATGCCGGCGCATACTGCCTCATACGCATACAGGGATGATGCGTTGAAAACGATGTAGTGGTCGGGGCGGCTTGGGATCAACACACGCACGTCCACACCGCGCAGTACAGCGAGCTTGAGCGCAGTGAACACGGATTCATCTGGTACAAAATAGGGTGTCGTGATCCATAGGCGCGAGCGCGCCGAGTTGATCACCTGCACGAAGAAGTATTTGCAGGTCTCGCGTACATCCGCCGGCCCGCTCGGTATTACCTGGCAGTGCATGTTGCGGCGGCACAATGTGGGTTGCCAGTTCAACTCTGGAACATGGCCACTCGCCCAGAACCAGTCCTCCACGAACGTCAGTTGAATGCCGGCCACCGCCAAACCGCTCACTTCGATGTGTGTATCCCGCCACGGGCTAAGTGCGGGGTTGAGCCCCAGATACTCATCACCGGCATTGTGGCCCCCCACGAATGCGCGTTCACCATCCACCACCACGATTTTTCGATGATTGCGGAAGTTGAGCTGATAGCGGTTGATCAGCCTGCGCCGACGCGTCAGGAATTCCTGCACCTTTACTCCTGCAGAACGCAACTCAGTGAGGTAGCTTTCCGGCAGATCGTGACAGCCGATGCCGTCATACAGGAAATATACCTTCACTCCATTGTTTGCCCTGGTGGTCAAGGCATCCTTCAAGCGGCGCCCGATACCGTCGTCGTGCACAATGAAGAACTGTACGAGTACATAGTTTTTTGCTGCGGCGATGGCAGCGAGAATGGCGATAAAAGTTGCCTCGCCATTTATCAGCAGCCGCACCTCATTGCTGCGCGTGAACGGCAGGCCCGTGAGTTCTGCCAATGTTTGGATACCAGTAAGCATGTGCCCCACTTGTGCTTCCGCCTCAACACGTGCCTTTTTACTTTGCTGAAACGCCCGTGCATGTGTATAGAACTGGCGGTTGCGTGCGCGCCGTGCCTCCACATAACCCTCGAACTTGGTGCGGCCAAATATCAGATAAGGGATCAGGGCAAGATACGGCATGAATATCAGAGAGACTGCCCAGGCGATGGCGCCCTGTGGTGTGCGGGCCGTGAGCGCTGCATGTGCGGCGGCCGCAATCCCCATGAGGTGTATCAACGCAATGCCTGAAAAGAATGCTGCGTGAAGGATCTCGGTGTGCATGGGTCGTGACCGTCAGCTGTCTTTAAGCGATGCGGCGCAGTTCAGTCATCTTGCTTTCGAGCTCACGGATCGCATTTGCCGTGCGCGCAGCGCGTGCATGCTCTTTTTCTACCAGTTCCGGGGGCGCTTTGCCGACAAAAGCCTCATTGTTGAGCTTGATTTCAACGCGCTCAAGATCGTTGTGCAACTTGGCGAGCTGCTTTTCCAGCCGCGAAAGTTCCGATGCTACGTCGATTAAACCCGCCAACGGGATCATGAGTGTGGCCTGATCCAGTACCGCTGAAGCGGATAGCGGTGGTCTTTTATCGGGTGCCAGCAGGCAGATGTCGGTCAGTCGTGCTACGGACCTGAGCAACGACTCGTTGCGTTTCCAGAAGCCGGCATCATTTCCTTTATCCGAAACGAGTAGCGGCACCTCCAGGGCTGGTGACAGGCTGTTCTCGCTGCGCATATTGCGGATCCGGATAACAGCTTGACGCACCCGTTCGATAACGCCGGGCGCGTTGTCGATATTCTGTAGCCGTTGCTCGAATTGTGGGTAAGGTGCTAGGGAGATGGTTTTGCCTTGCATGCCCAGCTTCGGTGCCACCTGCTGCCAGAGTTCCTCGGTGATGAACGGGACGATCGGGTGTAGTGCACGCAACAGATTTTCCAGAACGTATAAGAGCGTGTGGCGGGTGGATTCCGCCGCCTTGTCGTTGCCGTCGTTGAGTGCCGGCTTGGACAGCTCGATGAACCAGCCACAGTATTTGTTCCAGGTGAATTCGTATAGGTCCTGCGCCAGCAGATCAAAGCGATAGGTCTGGGAATGATTCTCGACACTAAGCAATAGCTGTTGCAGCTCGTTCAGGATCCATTTTTCAGCGGCAGTTGCATGGATAAGCTCTTTCGGTGCCTGAAAGCCCTCTGTATTCATGAGCACATAACGCGCGGCATTCCATAGCTTGGTGCAGAAATTACGGTAGCCCTCACAGCGCTTCAGGTCGAAGTTGATGGTGCGGCTGTAGGTGCCTAGGGCTGCAAAGGTGAAGCGCAGCGCGTCGGCGCCTACCCCCGGTATCCCGTCCGGGTAATCGTGGCGGATGCGTTTGGCGGCCTTGTCGCGCACCTGCGGTATCAGCAGGCTCTCGGTGGTTTTCTTCACCAATGCGTCCAATTCAATGCCATCCATCAGGTCCAGAGGGTCGATGGTATTGCCCTTGGACTTGGACATCTTCTGGCCTTCCGAATCTCGCACGATCGCATTGATGTACACCTCTTTGAATGGTACGCGCTGCGCCGGTTCGATACGGTCCTTTTCATATTCGCCGTTCTCCTTGCGGCCTACGAAATAAAGACTCGCCATCACCATGCGTGCCACCCAGAAGAAGATGATGTCGAAGCCGGTGACCAGCACCGAGGAGGGCAGGAATATCTGGTCCTTCGACCAGTTGGCGACGATCTTTCCATGCTCGTTCTTAACCGGTCCTGTGGATGGCCATCCGAGTGTGGAGAACGGCCAGAGCGCGGAGCTGAACCAGGTATCGAGCACGTCCTCGTCCTGTCTGAGTTTTCCAGTGGGCTTGGCCGACGCATGCTTTACGGCATCGGCTTCATCTTCGCCCACGAAGATAGCGCCGACTTCGTCGTACCATGCAGGGATGCGGTGCCCCCACCATAGCTGGCGGCTCACACACCAATCCTGGATGTTCTCCAGCCATTGGGTGTAAGTCGTCGACCAGTTATCCGGCACGAATTTGATGTCGCCGTCTTTGACGGCACTCAATGCCGGTTCAGTGATGGCTTTGCGCCCGCCGAGGCCGGGTTTGCCATCCACGCGCATGTCACTGGTGAGATCCAGGAACCACTGGTCTGTGAGCATGGGTTCGATGACGGCATCGGAACGCTGACTGATCGGCACCGTGAGTTTATGTTTGCGGTTTTCGACCAATAGACCCTGGTGTTCGAGGTCAGCGATGACGCGTTTGCGCGCGGCAAAACGGTCCAGAAGATGGTAAGCAGCTGGAGCGCTGTCGTTTACCTTCGCATCCAGGGTGAATATCGTCAGCACCGGCAAGCGGTGACGTTGGCCGATCTTGTAGTCATTGAAATCATGGCCCGGTGTGATCTTCACAGCGCCGGTTCCGAATTTCATGTCGACGTAGTCGTCGCCGATAACAGGGATTTCACGTTCCGATAGCGGCAGCTTGAGATTCTTGCCGATCAGTTTTTTATATCGGGGATCTTTTGGGTTCACGGCGACCGCCACATCGCCCAGCATGGTCTCCGGCCGTGTAGTGGCAACCACCAGGCCTTCACCGCCATCCGCCGCCGGATAGCGTATGAGCCACAGATGACCGTCGCGTTCTTCATTGTTGACCTCGAGGTCGGAGACTGCGGTCTGCAGTACCGGATCCCAGTGCACCAGGCGCTTGCCACGATACAGCAAGCCCTCACGATACCAGTCGATGAATACACGCCGCACGGCGGCGGACAGGCCGGCATCCATGGTGAACCGTTCCCGCGACCAGTCTATGGAAGCACCGAGCCGGCGCATCTGCCGGGTGATGACTGAACCGGATTCATCCTTCCACTGCCATACGCGCTTTATGAACTTCTCACGCCCCAGGTCATGACGTGTCTTGGCTTCAGCGACGAGCTGATTTTCGACGATCTTCTGGGTAGCGATGCCGGCATGATCGGTGCCTCCCTGCCATAGGACGCGTTTGCCCCGCATGCGCTGGTAGCGGACGAGAGTATCCATGAGGGTCATCTGGAAGGCGTGCCCCATGTGCAGCGTGCCGGTGACATTCGGCGGCGGTAGCAGGATGCAATAGGGTTCGCCTTTGGCGGTGGGCGCGAAAAAACCGTTTTGTTCCCAGGTTTTATACCAGCGAGGTTCAATTTCCTGAGGATTGTAATTCTTGTCCATAGCCTTACATTTTTGGTGCGCAGAACGCCTCGCCTCCCGGACGATGCGAGTGCAAGATTATATCAATGGGATTCAGGCAGAGCCGGGTATCAGCTGCCGTGGCCGTTTTCCTTGAGTGCGGTGGCGACGATTGCCGGAATTTCCTTGCGCAGCTTTTCCCACACCTTTTCCATGAGCATGCCCTGTACCTCTGCAGAAGCATCGCGCAGCAAACGGTCGGTGAGCGCTGCGATGCGCTCCGTGAGCATCTCGCTCAGGATCTCTTTGTGGATAGCGCCCGCCGCTGCTTTTCTAGGTATCGGTGCTGCTGCTGGAGCTTTGGGAGGCAGCGGATTTCCATCACCCAGCGTTACCACGTCTTCCAACACCGGTATGTCGGGTACCGGTGGTGTATCAAAGGGTTGGATGGGCGACATGGCGTTGCTCAGAGCTTATGGGTTTCAAGAGGATAACCCCGATCCTTGTAGAAACGGAAACGCTCACGGCCCTGGGCGCGGATTTCATCGTTGGCATCCAGTACTTCGGCGACCCGTTCAAAGCGGCTGAAGAAGCGCGGTATATCCAGGCTGAGGTTGATCAGTAGCTGGAAATCGGTGGACGGCTCCTGCCCGAAACCCAAGTGTACCGGAGTTTGAGTATCTTCCCCGGCGAGGCAATGCGGCAGAAAACTGCGATCGCGGAAAGTCCACATGAGTTTATCCAGTTCTTGTGCCTCGATTTCGGAAGCCAGGTGCACGAAACTTCGGTGCCCTAACCCCAAGGCCTTCTCCGCAAGTTTACAGGTGAAGAGTGCGCGTCCGCGGGGCGTGCTGTCGGGGAGGACATAGAAATCAACTTGCGTCATGACGCCCTCACCCTTCCCTCTCCCGCAAAGGGATAGGGGACATGGAGTGCGTAGCTTTGTTTGCTACGCACGGTCCAATAAATATTGCACCAGCAACGGGACTGGCCGGCCAGTAGCACCTTTTTCTGCGTCGCTCTTCCAGGCGGTACCAGCGATATCCAGATGTGCCCAGCGCATGTCTTGGGTAAATCGCGAGAGATAGCATGCGGCCGTGATAGCGCCACCTTCTCGTCCCCCTACATTGGCGAAATCCGCGAAGTTGCTCTTCAAGCCCTCCTGATAATCATCGTACAAAGGTAATTGCCACGCGCGGTCGTTAGATTTTTCACCGGCGTTCCAAAGCTCCTTGATCAGACTATCGTCATTACCGAACAGGCCGGACACCACGTGTCCAAGGGCGATCACGCAGGCGCCGGTGAGCGTGGCCATATCGACGATGGCGGCAGGTTTGAAGCGTTGCGCATAGGTGAGTGCGTCGCACAGGATTAGACGGCCTTCCGCGTCGGTGTTAAGTATTTCCACGGTCTGGCCAGACATGGTTTTGACGATATCCGCCGGTTTGACGGCATTGCCGTCCGGAAGGTTTTCAGCACTGGGCACCACGCCGATTAGATTTATCTTCAGGCCCAACTGCATGACGGCTTTGAGGGCGCCGAACACGCTGGCCGCACCGCACATATCGAATTTCATTTCATCCATGGCGGCGGACGGCTTGATCGAAATGCCGCCGGAATCGAAGGTGATGCCCTTGCCGACCAGCACTTGAGGCAGTGCGTCTCTGGGGCCACCGCGGTATTCCATGAT
>JBAWFD010000003.1:0-1685 GCA_049591615.1 Gammaproteobacteria bacterium
GCGTCCATCTCCTTGTCCTTCCAGCGCTCGGCGCCGTCGACGATGATGAAGCGGCGGCCGATCGCGAAGGTCATCGCGTTGAGCGCGGCGGCGACGTTGTCCGGCGTCGCCTGGTCGCCCTCGAACAGCTCCATCCCGTTGGCACCGCTCTGGCCCTCGGCGAGCTCGCGCAGCCGCGCGCGGCGCTCGGCGATGCGGCCGTGGTCGTCGCCGTGGATCAGATAGGCGGACTTGAAGGAAGGCATGCGTTCGCGAGTCTAGGCCTGGAGGCGGGCATTCTCTGTGAGCAAACTACGTAATGACGAAGTAGATCCACAAAGAACCGCTCGGCGCGTCTGCGACAGCGCTCAGCGAACGACGATGTTCACGAGCTTGCCGGGCACGACGACGACCTTGACGACCTCATGGCCGTCGAGGTGCGGCGCCAGACCGGGCGCGGCGAGCGCCAGCGCCTCGAGCTCCTCGCGGGTGGCGGCGCTCGGCGCCTGCAGACGATCACGGACCTTGCCGTTGACCTGGCAGACGAGCTCGAAGCTGTCGGCGACGAGCATCGCCGGCTCGGCGGCCGGCCACGGCTCCTCCCAGGCGCGGCGCCCGGTCACCATCTCAAAGACCTCCGCGCCCGCGTGTGGCGCGAACGGGAAGATCAGCGACGCGCCCGTGGCGACCGCGAACCGGCGGGCCTCGACGTCGGCCTCGGGAAAGCGGTAGAGGTCGTTGACCAGCTCGGTGACCGCGGCGATCGCGTTGTGGAAGCCGAAGCGTCCGACGAACTCGGAGGTGACGCGGTCGATCGCCCAGTTGGCCTTGCGCACGAGCGTCAGCGCGTCGCCGCTGGGGTCGGCGGGTTGGGTGACCGCTTCAGCGTCGGAGGGGCCCAGCGGGGCACCTCCGCCAGTACCAAGCTCCTCTCCGAGCGTCCACAGCCGCGACAGCAGCCGGTGCGCGCCCGCGAGCGCGTTGTCGTTCCACGCGGCGTCCTGGTCGGGCGGGCCCATGTTGAGGATGTAGGTGCGCGCGGTGTCGGCGCCGAAGCGCTCGATCAGCGGTGTCGGCGGGATCACGTTCCCGCGTGACTTCGACATCTTCTGGCCGTCGGGGCCGAGGATCATGCCCTGGGTGAACAGCGCGTTGAACGGTTCCTGCACATCGAGCAGCTCCATGTCGGCGAGCGCCTTGACGAAGAACCGCGCGTACAGCAGGTGCAGGATCGCGTGCTCGACGCCGCCGATGTACTGGTCGACGCCCATCCACTCGCGCAGCACCGCCGGATCCCAGGCGGCGCCGTCGTTGCGGGCGTCGCAGTAGCGCAGGAAGTACCAGCTCGAATCGACGAACGTGTCCATCGTGTCGGTCTCGCGCCGCGCGGGCCCGCCGCACTCGGGGCAGGTCGTGTTGACCCAGTCCTCGGCCGTGGCCAGCGGGGATTTGCCCTTGGGCTGGTAGTCCTCGACGTCGGGCAGCACGACCGGCAGCTGGTCCTCGGGCACCGGCACCATGCCGTGCTCGTCGCAGTAGACGATCGGGATCGGGCAGCCCCAGTAGCGCTGCCGCGAGACGAGCCAGTCGCGCAGGCGGAAGTTCACCGAGCCGTGGCCGATGCCCTCGCGGTCAAGCCAGGCGACGATCTTGTCGAAGCCCTGCTTTGGCGTGAGGCCGTCGAACTCGCCCGAGTTGGTGAGGAT
>JBAWFD010000004.1:0-30104 GCA_049591615.1 Gammaproteobacteria bacterium
GGACCCCAGCGACTGCGCACGCGCCGGTGGCGGTAGCAGTTGCTCGCGCACTTCCGGATCGGCGTAGGCGTTGAGTAGTGTGCGGTACTGGATTTCCAGTTTGCGGGCGAATGCCGTCTCGAAGAATTCCATGAGCCGCTGCAAGTCCTGCACCTGGCCGGCCCGATCCTGCAGTTGCTTGAGCCATCCCACTAAAGGCTTGGCGCGTGCATGCCACGGCAGGATCACCTCAACCAGATAGCGCACGCGCTTGGCGGCGATCCTCAGGCGGTGGATCTTCGCCGGCGCCGGATCCTGGCGTGCGATACCGTAAGCTTTCATGTAAGCATCCACATCCACTTGCAGCGCAGCCAGGTACATCCGCAGGAACGGGCTGCCGTCGGTTGTCGCTGAACCGGCGAGGGTGTGTTTCAGTTTATGAGATAGCCGTTGCCACTGCGCCGGGAACCTCCGCCGCAGCTGGGCTTGGGATTTGTTGTGCTGTTGCGTGAGAAGGGTCACTAGCTGCCGCGCGCCCGGCAGCGCCCGCGTGTCCATGCCAGTATGCGCCGCGTTTAGCCAGGTCATGCACACTTGTATGTCGCGTCCCAGGTTGCTACCGTGAGTGAGCGCCTGGAGCTGGCGGCGCTGCTTGTGCTTGAGCGGCAAGCTATCCTTGAAATCCAGGAACCAGCTGCGCAGCCGCCGCAGGGCAACGCGTGCGTTGTGCAAGGCTTCAGTATCGGACGCATGCGCGAGCCGCGCCACTGTCAGATCTGCGTCCCGTACCATCCGCAACGCTTGTTCGTGGATGACGGACGCCGCCGGCAGATCGAAGGGGCTTGTTTGAAGCTTGGGCTTGCGAACCGGAGTGCGTATCACCCGCACCCCACGGGGCGTTTTTGCTTTGACGGCCATAATGGTTTCGCCGGCCTTCGTAGCCGGTAGATTAGGATTCTCGCCCCCGCGGCGTGGATGTTGTTGTCTCAGGTCAATTATGCGCCCAGCGGTCAGCGTCCCAATAAAAAGAACACCGCGGTGAACTGCAGCACGCTGCCACCCAGGCAGAACAGGTGCCAGATGGCGTGGTTGAAGCGCAGTTTTTCCAAGGCATAGAACACCGCGCCGATGGTGTAGGACAGACCACCAGTCAACACCAATATTAATGAAGGGGTGGGCAACTGACGCACCAGCGGCACGATGGCCACCAGCCCGACCCAGCCCATCAACACATAAGCCACGGTCGAGATCATATCGAAGCGATGGCCGAAACCCAGTTTCGCAAAGATGCCCACCACCGCCAACCCCCAGAGGACACCGAAAAGACTCCAGCCCCAGCCACCCTGCAGACCTACTAACACGAACGGCGTATAGGTTCCGGCGATCAACAAATAGATGGAAAGATGATCCATGCGGCGCATGAAGCGCTTGAAATCACCCGGTTGTACGTAGTGATAGATGGTGGAACTCATATAGGTGAATAGCAGTGCCGCGCCAAAGATGCTGAAAGTCGCGATCTCGCGCTGTGTGCCCTTGAGCACCGCTAGGGTGATAAGCACCGGCACACCACCCACCGCCAGCAGGAAACCCAGGAAATGGGTTAGGGTGTTGAGCCACTCGTCGGAATTGAATTCGTTGGGGTCGGAAGTCGTCTCGTGCATGCGCAGTCTCAAGCGGTTGTCGCCAGTACGGCTACTATAATTGATCGCACCTTCAGCATTAAGATGATCGCTAAAAATGCGAAGCCCAGACTCAGGCCCCAGAATATCTGCCAGAACATAGCGAAGGACAGTGACAGTGCATGACTGAATGCGGCGATCAAATTCATGCTTGAATCCCGTGATGATCAGAATAAATGCAAGATTATAGTTGCGGGCATCGATAAACAGCTTGCGTTCTGTATACGTCGGCGCACGCGCAACCACGTCAGCTGGGAAGGGCTGGACGTTATACCCCCATCGAAAACATAAACAACGGGGCGGCAAGCCCCCCGTTGTTGACTTGTAGCAGGTCCTTAGCTGGCCTTCTTCCACATCTTAGCTTCTAGATGCTTGTCCAGAGGTGTTTTGGCGATAAGGTTGGTGTAGTTGGTCAGGGTCACCATGCCGACAGCCAGCACGATCTCCAGGATATTGGCACGGGTGTAACCCACCGCCAGGAAATCTTTGAGGTCTTGCTCGGTTATCTGACCACGGCTGTTCACCACCTTGGCTGTGAAGGAACGCAGCTTCTCCAGTTTTTTGTCCTTCAGAGGTTTGCTGGCGCGGATAGCGTCGATTACCTCGGACGGCACTTCGTCCCGCTCGGCAGCATCGCTCTGCAGTGCCACGCTGTAAGCGCTGCCGTTTTCGCGGCTGGCGGTCAGCAGGATGATCTTACGTTCCTCCTTGCTGAGTCCGGTCTTTTCGAACAATTCCCTGAGTGTCGCATGGCTCTTCAATAAGAGCGGCGATTCGGCCATGACTGCGTAGATGTTGTGTATATCACCGTAATGCAATTTGATTTTTTCCAGTTCCGTGCGGGATTCGACCGGGGCAGTATTGATGTCATAGATTTTGAACTCATACATGATGATTCTCCTCATAACAGTAGAAGTTGGATAATGAAGGATGTCAGAGGGTTTCCTGCGTTCGCAAGATCACGGGCACAGTTAACCTGTCAGCGACTGCAGCAGACGATTCTCATTCTCGGATTCGCGCGCTTATGGGAACGGGAGGCGACTCAGACAGAGCTACATCCTACGTAGCTCTTTGACGCATGTATAAAATAAAGTTCAATCTTTGTTTATATTTCAGACGATATGTTCGCTTTAGGTCGAGTCGGATATTCGGGGAGCGCTGTCCATACACATGTTAGTGCTGCGTTTACATAGGGTTGCATGAAATCAGCCTTGAAATGTATGTGTTTTGACGAATGCAAGACGGTAAGACTAGACTTTTGGGTCGATTAAATATTGGTTAATGGTAATCTTATAAAGATTCGGAACAGCTTTGATCTATAGGTGCGCATGAACCGACATTTCATCGATAGGGCTCATGCGTTGGTGTAACGGTACTTTGATAGGAGTCAAACGTGAAAAAGCAACTACTGAACATTTGTGCCGGGATACTGATCGGAACCATGATTTGTTGCGTGGTGTATGCCAGGGAGATGCGCCATCCGGAAATGCATGCAGCCATGCAAAATCTGCAGGCTGCTGAGCAAAGCTTGCAAAAGGCATCTCATGATTACGGCGGCCATCGGGAGAAAGCCATGCAGCTTATCCATGACGCGCAAGAGGAGATCAAGGCGGGTCTCGCTTTTGCCAAGGACCGTTGAACTCTTACTCTAAAATACAAGTAGCTGACGTTTGATAATATGACCCGGGCTCAATGCCCGGGTCATTTGTTTGGGTTGTTTATGCAAAACCCGCTTTCAGCGTGTACCTTACGGCAAGTCTTGTTTCCTATGTGAAATAATTCTGAAGGCCTTGCTTGAAGGTTAGGCGTGTACTAGCGTTTAGGACGACAGGTTCCATACACAGGAGGCGGCTACTATGACGATCTCCATACGGCCCATGCGTGTTTTGTTCGCGGCCACCCTGATTGCTATTGGCATCACCGGCATCATCAACGGTGATTTCGCCCTGGGCTGGCAAGACATACCTCTGCATCATGTGCCGGGACGGACCTTCCTCGCCTATCTCTGTGCCTCGATCGAGCTGGCGACCGGTCTCGGCTTGCTGCTGAAACCCACGCTGACCCTCACTTGCCGCATCCTGTTCCCTTACATGTTGCTGTGGCTGGTGCTGCTGGAACTTCCGGCGGTAGTGCGCTTGTCGCAACACACCGACGCTTGGGGAAGTTTCGGCGAGATTGCCATCATCACAACGGGTGCCTGGTGTCTGTTCGCTGCCCATGCGGGAGTCTGGGAAAAGGCGCACCTCAACTTCATCGTGGGAACTAATGGCATCCGTGCGGCGCGCCTGTTGCTTATCGTCTCGCTGCCCATGATCGGACTGGAAGTGATGGCAGATGCTGCGAAGACCGGAAACAGTATTCTTCCTCCGTGGCTGCAGTGGTTGCCTTTCCCTACGGGCTGGGCCTATCTAAGCGGTGTTGGTAGCTTCGCTGCCTGCCTGGGGCTGCTGTTCGGCGTGTTTCCGCGGTTGGCAGCCACGCTCGAAGCCGCCATGCTGGGCACTATCGCGGTGGTTTACTGGGGTCCCTGGTTGCATACCGGGCGTACCGCGACCACGGCCTTCCTGATCTCATGGGCCATCGCCGCTGGCGTCTGGCTGGTGGCCGATACCTATCGCGGCGTGCCATGGCTGGCGCGTGGCCGCGCCAGTCGCGGGATCACGCTCGACTGACAGATTTTTCGCTGGACCAGTTACTTCGCCGGTTTGCGGAAGCGGAAGATGAACTGGTCGGTATGACCGCGGATCGAAGGGTCGAAGATCTTAATGGTGTGTGGATCGGCCGGATTACGCAGCGCATCGCTCTCGCCGTCGAACACGAAACCGGCGGCTTCCACTTCATTCTTCACCACCGCCGGGTCGATGCGGTGCAGGGTGTTGGTGTCGCTGGTGCCGGAGCCGGCCGGTGCCACGTGGTCGATGATCACGAACAGGCCGCCGGGTTTGAGCGCGGCGAACACCTGCTTGTCGAACGACAGCATGTCCACCGGCCCCATGAAGGGATCGTGATAGTCGTGGTAATTCTGCGAGGTGAATACTAGGTCCACCGGTTCCGGCGCGCTCAGATGTGCGGCCGGTTGTACCAGCAGGCTGACGTTGGCGTAATGCGGCGTGGCCACCAGTTTTTGCCATTCGGGAAAGCTCTTGGCGGCGAACTTCATGGTTTCCTTCGGCCACACGGTGTACACATGGCCTTTTGGCCCGACGATGCCGCTGAACACCCGCGTCCAGTAGCCGGTGCCGGGTATCAGCTCCAGTACTTTCTCACCGGGCTTGACCTGGGCGAACACCATCACGGCGGTGATCTGGCGGCGGGCGTCATTGGTCGCATCCTCCTTGCGGGCCGGATCGTTGACGGCGGCGGTGATGTACGCGGGCACTGGATTACCTACAGCCGCTGGGGACGTGGTCAGTGCAGAGCAAGGTACTGCAAGGCTCATCAGCAGGATAGTGATTATTGTGCGCATGGCGGACTCCTGTCAGTAAACATGGCGATGCCGGATTGTAACCGTAAATCCTAAAGCTGACTTACTGTAACAGGCGCGCGCTCAGACACTGGACTTAATTACATAGGTATCAACCCGCTGTAGCGGTGTTCAACAGCGTACGTGCTTGGCTCTGCACCTCCGGCAGGGCGTTCACCGGCGCTTGTACCAACGCCTCCAGCAGTCTGGCCTTGGCCTGCATGCGCAGGGTGTACAGCGCCGTGCCCATCTGCTGGGCCACATGTGCCAGCAGCTGGCGTTCATCCACTGCATAGTGCTCGCCCGGGCGGTTGGCGCAGACCAGCACTTCCTGCAACTCGCCGTGCGCGGTCATGGGGAACGCATAGCCATCGCTGCCCAAGGTGCTGTGGAATTCCGAGAGATTGATATCAGTCTGATCAGCGCGTGCGGCCACGAAGGCAGTATCGTCGATCTTCACAGACTGCGGATAGACCACCTCACCTTTCTGTCGCACACAGACATAGGCATCTCCGCGGCGTTCGTAGATGGCCACGCCGCGAGCGCCTATGTGCTGACGGATATCGGTGATGGCAGTGGCCATCAATTCATCTGCGCTTTCAAAACCACTGCACAAACTTGCAAAGCGCCCCAGCGCTTTGTCGGCCAGATATCTTTTCCGGAAGAACACGCGCTCCACGATCTTATCCATGTAAGCACGCACCCGTGTGAGCACGATGCCCAGAGACAGCGGCACTGCCACCTGCAGCAGCAGGCTGGCACTGGTACCCAAAGCGGCATGCTCCACCAGGCTGTTGACAGCCGCGAGCACGCCGACAACCAGTGCAGTGATGGCGCCATACACCAGCGTGCGGTCCAGAACCACTGACACGTCCAGCACCCGATGCCGGAGGACCGCATACAGAAATCCCATAACGCCAAGCAATATACAAAAATCCGCGAATCCCACTGAATATTGCAAGCTGAGGATCGGCGTGTTGGACGCGATGATCCCCAACATGAATATCACACTGCTCCACAACATCCATCTCAGGCGAAGCCGATGCGCCGAAGTCGCGTGCTGGAAGGCGGTGAACAACAGCAGCATGGGGACCAGATACCCTGCCGACCAGACCAGGCCGAGGCTTGGCAGCAATCCCCCAGCCCAGCCCGTGAAGGTGTAAATCAATGGACCGCCGATGGAAACCAGACCAGCACCGATCGCAAGAATCACTACAAATGCAAACAGATAAAATCTCCGCTTGGCGGAGCTCAAAATCGGCCGGGCGATTTCGTCCGCCATGACGTAAAAACCGATGCGCGCCAATAGAAAACAAAAATTGGCGGCTGCCAATACCGCGACGCCGGCCACGCCGTCAAGCGGAAAAACGGCCGCAACACCGAGCACATTGCCGATAGTCCAAAGCGCCATGCCCGCAGCGGCACGGTCGTGACCGCGCCACAGGATCAACAGCGCCAATCCTGCTAAAAAGATCTCCTGTACGATTATGATCCATAGAATCACCGTTATACCGGATCCTTTACTCGATGCCACCACACTGACAGGCTCCGTAACCCGTCTGCCGTCCCGTTCGATCACGAAATCATAAGAATGTCCCAAAGGCAGACTCGCATTTTGGATCGAAGAAAGCGTGTTGATGCCAATGACGTTGCGTGTCGGTAGCGGCTGGTCAGCGAGCGGCATCCGGTCACCGGCACGGAGACCCGCTGGCATCGGGATACCGGCAATCGGCTCAATCCTGGCCGTGTGTGCATCCAATACCTGCACTTGAACCGGCAAACCAGCGATCTTTAAAACTTCAATACTGCTGTAGACGGTGGCCGCCACTATGATGGCTGTCAAGATACTCAATAACGTGAAGTTGCGTTGCATGATCATCTCCCAACAATTCCGCAGTCTGCTTTGGCTGCAGAATTTACGTCACTCAATCATTGAGCATTGTTTGTTTCAGGGAAAGTTGTATAACCCGATATTAATTCTTTAATTCACATATGCCGGGCCCCACTCGCACAAGATCACGCACCCACCCACGCGGTCTGAAGTGACTGCGCCCGCGCCTTGGCAGTCTCGATATCCAGCTGACCACTGGCCACAGTGCGCACGAAGGCTTCGTTATCCCGGGCCCGCAAGATGCGCCAGGCGGCACCTACGTTACCTGCCACCTGGCTGATGAGCTCTTTCTCATCGGAGGCAAAGTGCTCACCCGGCCGGTTGGCACACACCAGCACGCCGCGCACCACGCCCAGGACCGTCATGGGGAATACGCAGCCATCCGCGCCCAACTTGCTGGTGAAATCGGATAGATCCACTGCCTTCTGTTCCGCACGCGTGGCCACCATGGCAACGTCATCGGTGTGCACCTGCAGCGGGAACATCTGCTTTTGTGTCTGGCGCACACAGGTGTAGCCGTCATCGGACTGTTCATAGAGCGCCACTGCGGGGCTGCGTGTATGCCGCTGGATCTCGGCCACCGCATTCTCCAACAGGCTTTGGATATACTGGATGTGGCCGCAGTGCCGGGCAAAACTCCGCAGGGCTTTCTCCTCCAGGTACTTGGTCCTGAAGAATAGGCGTTCCACGATACGATCCGTATAGGCGCGCACCCGCGTGAGCACGATGCCCAGGGATAGCGGCACCGCGACCTGCAGCAGCAGGCTGGCGCTGGTGCCCAGTGCGGCATGCTGAACCAAGCCGTTGACCGCCGCGAGTACGCCCACCACCAGCGCGGTGACTGCGCCATATACCAGTGTGCGGTCCAGCAGCACCGACACGTCCACCACCCGGTGCCGCAGCACCGCATACAGGAAACCCATGGTGCCCAGCAATTGAGTGATGTCGGTAAACACCACTGAAAATTGCAGATTCAGGATCGGCGTGTTGGAGACCACGATGCCAACCAGCCAGATCACGCTGCTCCACAACATCCAGCGCAGGCGCAGGCGCCGCGCCGGGGCCGCGTGTTGATAGGCCGTGAACAACAGCATGATGGGGATCAGATAACTGGCCGACCATAACAATCCGGAACGTGGCAGCAAGCCGCCGGCCCAGCCCGCGAGTGAATACAGGATGGGACCGCCCAGGGAATACAGTAGCGTACCCGCACCCAGGACCAGGATGAATACCGCCAGATACAGGCTGCGCAGTCTGGAGCTCAGTATCGGGCGTGCGATAGCGGCGGCCATAATATAAAAACCGATACGCGCCAACAGGTATCCAAAATTCGCGCCGCTCGCCGCGGCCAGACCGGCCAAGCCATCCAGCGGAAAAACGAATGCGCCTCCGATCACGTTGCCGATGGTCCACAGTGCCATGCCGGCGGCGGCGCGATCGCGTCCGCGCCAAACGATCAGCAGCGACAACAGGGTCAAAATTAATAGCTGTATGAAGCTGATCCATTGAACCACTGAGATACCAGTTGCGTCGCTCAACTTCACCGCAGGCACCGGTAGCGTGATCTGCGTATCGCCCCGTTGGATCACAAAGTCGTAGGTATGCCCCAATGGCAGCGTGGCTGCCAGATAGGCCGACAACGTATTAACCCCGATAACATCGCGCGTCAAAAGTGGTTGGGCAGTAAGTTCCACGCGGTCACCCGCCCGTATGCCTGCCGGCAGCGGGATGCCGGCGATGGGTTGGATCACGGCCGTGTGCATATCCATGATATTGACCTGCATCGGTAGACCGGCGGTATTGAATCCCATGAAGCCGCTGTACACAGCAGTCGCTACGATAAACGCCGTCAGTAGGGACAAGAGTGTGTAGTGCCGTTGCATGGATGTCTCCGTTATCTCTCGAAGCGTAACTTTAAGATAAAGCCAATGAATTCATTTCATTCAGTATGCATGTAATCCGATGATCAAGTCAGCCAGATCTTGGCTGATAGGGACCATACTAGCTGCCATCCCGGCGTCCAGGGATCGAACCAGTGCTGCACTCCTGAACCCGCCAGTGACTAGACGCGATACACTATCCATTACTTCCCGACCTTCCTTATCCTGAGGAGCCTCTCATGCTGCATCGTGCCGCCCGCAGGGCCGTCATCCTGTCTGCCACATTCGTGTTCTTGGCTGCCACACTGGCGCCGGCCGTGTCCGCCGCGGACGCACCCGGTCCGTATGCCGGGCTGGTGTGGCGTTCCATCGGCCCTTCCCGCGGTGGGCGCACGCTAGCGGTGGCCGGCGTGGCACAGCAACCCAGGGTGTTCTATTTCGGCGCAGTAGTGGGCGGGGTGTGGAAGACCGAGGATGCGGGCGCCAGCTGGACGCCGATCTTCGACAAGCAGCCGATTGCCTCCATCGGCGCCATCGCGGTCGCGCCCTCGGATCCCAAGGTGATCTATGTAGGCACCGGCGAAGCTGCCTTGCGGGAGGACATCTCCTTTGGCGACGGCGTATATAAATCCACGGATGCCGGCCAGACCTGGCAGCACATGGGACTGACAGACACACGCCATATCGGCAAGATCATCGTGGATCCGAACAATCCCGACATCGTGCTGGTGGCCGCGGTCGGGCATGCCTATGGGCCGAACGCGGAGCGTGGCGTGTTCCGTTCCACCGACGGCGGCAAGACCTGGAAGAAAGTGCTGTACCAGGATGAACACACCGGCGCAGTGGACCTGAGTTTCAGTTCCGATAACCCGCGCATCGTGTATGCCGCCACCTGGCAAGTGCAGCGCAGCCCTTGGCATCTGGAAAGCGGCGGGCCGGACAGCGGTCTGTACAAATCCACGGATGAAGGCCTGACCTGGAAACGGCTCGAGGGCCACGGACTGCCGGCCGGTGTGTGGGGACGCCTCGGCGTTTCCGCGGCCAGCGGTGATCGTGTCTATAGCATCATCGATGCCAAAGTTGGTGGCCTGTATCGTTCCGATGACGGCGGTGCGAACTGGGAGCGTGTGAGCAGCGATGCGCGCCTGACGGAACGCCCATGGTATTTCAGCCGGGTGTATGCCGACCCCAACAACCCCAACGTGGTATATGTGGCGAATACCGGTTTCTACAGATCCATCGATGCCGGCGCCACTTTTCATATGGTGCGCGCGCCCCATGGTGACAACCACGGGCTGTGGGTTGATCCTGCCGATTCCACGCGCATGATCATCGGCAATGATGGCGGCGCCAGCATCACCGTCAATGGCGGCGATACCTGGTCCACTCAGCTCAATCAGCCCACCGGCCAGTTCTACCATGTGGCCGTGGATGACCGCTTCCCGTATTACGTGTACGGCGCGCAACAGGACAACGAGAGCGTGGCGATCGCGAGCCGCAGCGATTACGGTACCATCGACGCGCACGACTGGTATGTAGTGAGCGACAACGAATCCGGTTATGTAATCCCGGATCCCACCGATCCGGACATCGTGTATTCGGGTTCATATTTCGGCATCCTCACCCGTTACAACCGGCATACCGGGCAGTTCCAGGATGTCTCGCCCTGGCCGTTCGATGCCGACGGGCACACAGCGGCCGAATCCAAGTACCGCTTCACCTGGACCATGCCCCAGGTGTTCTCGCCGCAAGATCCGAAAGTCATGTATTTCGGTTCCCAATACCTGCTGCGTTCCGACGATGCGGGCATGAGCTGGACCGCCATCAGCCCGGATCTCACGCGTGACGACACGAGCAAGCAGGGCGTCTCGGGCGGACCGGTGTCACTCGACGATGCCAGTGCCGAATACTACGACCTCATCTATACGGTCGCGCCCTCGGCGTTGGCTGCCGGACAGATCTGGGTGGGCACCGACGACGGCCTCATCCAGCTGACCCGCGATGGCGGCCAACACTGGCAGAACGTCACACCCAAAGGCCTGCCGGCCTGGGCCAAGGTGAGCCTTATCGAGGCTTCACATTTCGATGCCGGTACTGCCTACGCTGCAGTGGACGCCCACAAGCTGGATGATTTCCATCCGTATATCTTCGTGACCCACGATTACGGCCACAGCTGGACGCGCGCCGACCAAGGCATCAGCGCGCCCGCGTTCGTGCGCGTGGTGCGTGAAGATCCGGTGCAGAAAGGCCTGTTGTATGCAGGCACCGAGACCGGTGTGTATGTGTCGTTCGACGCTGGCAAGAACTGGCGTCCGCTGCAGCTCAACCTGCCGGTGACTTCGGTGCGTGACCTGGTGGTGAAGGACGGAGACCTGGTTGTTGCTACGCACGGACGCGGCTTCTGGATACTGGATGACATCTTGCCGTTGCGCGCGATGGCCGCCGGCGTCAACCCGGACTCGGATCATCTGTATGCCACGCGCACCGCGGTGCGCCTGCATTCGGTGGATGACGGTAGCCTGCCGTACGAATCCGTGGGCGAGAACCCGCCGGATGGCGCGATCCTGTATTACTCGCTGGCCACACAACCCAAAGCCGAGGTCACACTCACCATTAGCGATGCCAGTGGCAAAGTGATCAGGACGTTCTCGAGCACGCCAAAACCGGTGAAGTACGATCATCCGCTGGAATTCCCCACCGAGAAACACGCGAAGCCCGAACCGCTGGAGACCACTGCTGGTCTGCACCGGGTGGTGTGGGATCTCAGGTATGCGATGCCCAGTGAGATTCACGGTGCCTATTACGACTCCGGCGGCCCAGTGTCGCCCATGGTGTTGCCGGGTACCTACACGGTCACCCTCAAAGTCGGTGACCAGAACTTCTCACAACCGCTGACGGTGATCACCGATCCGCGCGTACATGTCACCGCCGAGGCGCTGCAGCAGCAGTTCGGCCTGATGGTGAAACTCGCCCAGGCCGTGGCCGAGGATCATGCGGCGGCCAACGCTATTCGAGCGGTCCGTGAGCAGCTCGCAGGCGTACAAGCCCGTGTTGCCGGACATGCGGATGCCCAAGCGATCGCTACAGCGGCCACCGAGCTGGATGCAAAACTCGCGGTCTCGCTGGAAAGTTTCTATCAGTACCGCGCGCATGCGGAGGAGGCGCAGCTCAACTATCCGACTGAATTGAACAGCCAGCTGGCCTATCTGGAAGTGCTGGTGGATGGTGCCGATAGCGCACCCACCCAACAGCAGCAGGCCATGTATGTGACGCTGCGTGCGAACCTGGATGCGGCACTCGCAAGCTGGAAGGCGCTGCGTGAAAAAGACATCGCGGACTTTAACGCCAGAATGCAGCAGGCGGGTATCGGTTATCTGACCGTGAGCAACGCATCATCCGCCGGAGGCGGATGACGCCAGGCTTTTGTGGCAAAACCGAATCCGTATTACGACAGCCAAAAGTCGCATCACACGCCCACGGGATTCCGCAATATGGATCCCGAGGTGCGTATCGGTGGTGACTTGTGGCGCTGGCGACGGGAACGCCGCGCCGCCGGATTGCCGAGACCACCCACAGAAGGTTACGACGCCTTCGCCCGGCACTGGCGAGTACAACCGGATTTTAAATTCGGCGCCTCAGCTGCGTCGCAAACCGCAGTGTGGTGGCTCGGTCATGCCACCGTGCTGCTGCGTATCAACGGCTTGCATATCATCACCGATCCACATCTCAGTCAGCGTGCTTCTCCGCTTCCATTTTTGGGTCCAGAGCGGAAAGTCGCGGCGCCCACAAGCGCGCAGGAACTGCCGCAAGTCGATGTAGCGCTGGTGTCCCACAGTCATTACGATCATCTGGATGTGAAGACGGTGCGGCAACTGCTGCGGGCCAATCCAGATGTCTTGTTTTTCGTCCCGTTAGGCCTCGCGCCTTGGTTCAAAGCCCGTGGCATCAACACCGTGCATGAACTGGATTGGTGGGACCGGTATGAGCATCGTGAGCTGGAAATCCATTGCGTGCCTGCACAGCACTGGAGCGCGCGTACCCTGTTCGATCGCAACCGCACCCTGTGGTGTGGGTGGGTGGTGCGTGCGACGGGATTCAGCTTCTATTTTTCCGGTGACACCGGCTACACACCGCATCTAGCCGAGATCGCCATGCGTTTGGGTTCGCCAAACTTTGCTGCATTGCCCATCGGTGCGTATGAACCACGCTGGTTCATGCGCGGCCAGCACGTGAATCCGGACGAAGCCGTGCGTCTGCATCGTGAACTGTGCATCCATCAGTCCCTGGCCATTCACTGGGGCACCTTCGAGCTGGCGGACGACAGTCTCGACCAACCGGTGACTGCGCTCAGACAAGCGCTGTTGGAACGTGAGGTGCACGAAAACCAGTTCTGGATTCTACGGCAGGGTGAGTCGCGGTTGATTGCTGCGTGATGACATTGTCTATAGTGAAATTTTGAGATTTGGTTGTCTGGAGACCGCGTCAATAACCATATGCAGACCGTAGCCGACCATCTGGATGAAGCCTCGATTGGCCGGGTGCACCGGCGTTCCGCCTGGGCCGCGGGGTTGGGAATTTTTCTCGATGGCTACGACATCTCCATCATCGCCATCGCTTTGATCCTCCTGAAACCGCAGTGGCATCTGGGCGCATGGCAGACCGGGTTGCTGGGCGGTGCAGCACTCATCGGCGCCTTTACCGGCAGCCTGCTGGGTGGATCCTTGGCGGACTGCTTCGGCCGCAAGGCGATCTATCTCCTAGATATGGCCACATTCCTGGCGGCATCACTGGCTTCCGGATTTGCCTGGGATCTCACCTCACTGGTGGCGCTGCGTTTCGTGCTGGGCTTGGGCGTGGGTGCGGATTACCCCTTGTCGGCTACCTATCTCATCGAGTTCCTGCCACGCGCGCGCCGTGGCCGCATCACCGTGTGGGTGTTCGCTCTGTGGATGGGCGGTGCCGCAGTCTCGAGTGCCGTGGGCTTGGCGATGTTGCCGCTGGGCGAACATGCCTGGCGCTTCATGCTGGCTTCGGGTGCAATACCAGCGCTCGGCATCCTGTGGTTGAGAAAGAATCTACCGGAATCGCCACGCTGGTATCTGCGACGCGGCCGTATTAAAGAAGCGGTGGCGGTGCTCGCACAACTGGTGCCATCACTCGGTGAAAACGAACGTCACGACTTGATCCTAGCGGAGCAGCAGCATCAACAGACACCGCTCGCCACTTGGCTGGAATTATTCTCGCCCACTTATATAAGGCGCACGTTGTTCATTACCTTGCCCTGGTTCCTGTTTGACATCATGGGTTACAGCTTCGGCATCTACGCGCCGCTGCTGCTGTTGGGTCTGGGACTGCATGGCAATGTGCAATCGGTGATCGGCAACACCCTCTTAGATATCGTGGCCATCATCGGCACCGCATTGCTGGCCGTGAGCATCGAACGCATCGGCCGCCTGCGCGCGCAGATCTGGGGTTTCGTGGGCTCGGTGATCGGCCTGTTGCTGGTATGGGTGTTCGCCCTGCACGGACCACCGCCATTGGCGGTGTTGGTGATCGGCCTACTGCTGTGGCAAGTAGCCATCAGCTATGGACCCGCCAACACCTGCTGGATATTTCCGGTGGAACTCTATCCGACGGAACTGCGCGCCTCGGCCCACGGCCTGGCCACCGCCGTATCACGAGTAGGCGCACTGGTGGCGGTGTTCCTGTTGCCGCTGGCGCAGGAGCGCCTCGGTGAGGCCTGGTTGATGCTGCTGTTCGCCGCTACCGGCGTAGCCGGTGCGTTGTTATCAATCTGGCTGGGGGAAGAGACTGCACAGAAACCGCTGTTACAGGAACATCTGTCATCCTAAGGGATGATCTGGCGTTGCCCCGCGTCAGGCACTGCGCATTTCATACCAATGCCGGGTGCGGGTGACGAACCACACCACCGACAGCATCACCGGAACCTCCACCAGCACACCCACCACCGTTGCCAGCGCTGCACCGGACTGGAATCCAAACAGACTGATAGCCGTGGCCACCGCCAGCTCAAAAAAGTTGCTGGCGCCGATGAGTGCGGATGGAGCCGCCACGCAATGGGCCACCCGCAAATAGCGATTCAGCAGATAGGCCAAGCTGGCGTTGAAATACACCTGGATAAGGATCGGTATGGCCAGCAGCACGATGATCAGCGGCTGTGCCAGAATTTGGCTGCCCTGGAAACCAAACAGCAATACCAGCGTCGCAAGCAGTGCCAGCAACGACACCGGGTTGAGATTTTTGAGCGCAGCGTTCAATGCCGTTTGTCCGCCGTGCTTGAGCAGCCAGCGACGCCACAGCTGTGCCAGTATCACCGGGATGACGATATACAATCCCACCGACAGCAACAGCGTGTTCCACGGCACGCTGATCGACGCGAGCCCCAGCAGCAGGCCCACGATGGGCGCGAATGCGAAAATCATGATGAGATCATTCAAGGCGACCTGGCTGAGGGTGAAATGCGGTTCACCGTGCGACAAGTTGCTCCACACAAATACCATGGCTGTACAAGGTGCGGCGGCCAGCAAGATGAGACCGGCGATGTAACTGTCGATCTGATTCGCCGGTAGCCAGGCAGTAAATAGATGGGCGATGAACAGCCATCCCAGCAGCGCCATGGAGAACGGCTTGACCGCCCAGTTGATAAATAGCGTCACGCCGATGCCGCGCCAATGTTCACGCACCTGATGCAGCGCTCTCAAGTCCACCTTGAGCAGCATGGGGATGATCATCAACCAGATGAGCACGGCCACCGGCATATTCACCTGTGCGAGTTCCAGACTGCCGAGCATCTCGAATGCCCGCGGCAGGAATTTGCCGAGCACCACGCCGGTCACGATGCACAGCAGCACCCACAGGCTGAGATAGCGGCTGAAGCCGGTTAAACGAGCCGGTGCTAGCAGGCTTTCTTCACGAACATTCATTGTTTACCGATGTTCTTGAGGTGTTTTTCGAGGCTAAGTTTGTCGAGCTTGTCCAGCGGCAGGCAGGCGAACAATTCGATGCGCCGGCTGAGCACCATCAGGGCATCACGAAACGCGCGGCGTTGCTGTTCCTCGGTGCCGCACACAACAGCCGGATCCGGCACGCCCCAATGGGCGGTCATGGGCTGACCCGGCCAGTAGGGGCAGGGTTCGCGGGCCGCCTGGTCGCAGACCGTGAACACGAAATCCATCTGCGGTGCGCCGGGTGCGGCGAATTCACCCCAGCTCTTGCTACGCAGGCCCGCCGTTGGAATGCGGCTCTTCTGTAGCAGTTCCAGCGCCAGCGGATGCACTTGGTCTTTCGGATGGCTGCCGGCGCTGTAAGCTTTGAAGCGTCCACGGTTCTCGGCAGTGTTGTTCAGGAAGGCTTCCGCGAGGATCGAGCGCGCTGAATTTCCGGTGCACAGGAACAAAACGTTGTAGGGTTTGCTATCCATGTTCAACTACATCCCATAATTTTCAGTAGCCGCAAAATGATTTCATACACGATGCCTGGTTTTGCGTGGATGCGTGGCGCGTGGTACTGATGCCGGTTTACCCGCCGCAACTGCCGGAAGACAAGCCGCGCCTTGACAGCAGTTTTCCGTGAGGTAAGCCACCAGGTCGTTGATGGCCGCATATTGCGCAGCGTAGAAAAGCGTCCGGCCCGCGCGTCGCTGGCTCACCAGTCCTGCATGCCGCAGCCCTTTGAGATGGAAGGAGAGCGTGGCGGGCGCCAGGCCAAGCCTTTCGCCCAGTACGCCGGCAGGCAGGCCCACAGGTCCGGCAGGCACCAGCAGGCGGAAGATCGCCAGACGGGTGTCATGGGCCAAGCCGGCGAGCGCCAGGCGGGCTATTTTAGTTTCCATATTTCCAATATTCTCGAAATATGATCGGCACGTCAAGGGTGCAGGCTGCTGGCGAAAGTTTCGCCACGGCGCGCAAGTCTGCTTCAAACGTGCAAAACTTATGCCCCTCTTGGCTGTTCTAAACCCGCGTCACCCAAAAATCCGGAGATCTCCATGAGCCTGCGTGCCTGGTTACTGTTGTCCCTGCTGAGCCTCGGTTGTCTGTCTGTTCCCGTGCAGTCCGCACCGGTCAGTCATTCCATGTACTCGAACCTGCACTGGCGGATGCTGGGCCCGTTCCGCTCCGGCCGGGTGCTGGCGGTGACGGGTGTACCCGGTGAGCCCAACCATTTCTATTTCGGCTCCGTGGATGGGGGCGTATGGGAAACTCATGATGCCGGCCGCACCTGGGTGCCGATTTTCGACCAGCAACCCGTAGGTTCCATTGGCGCCATCGCCGTGGCTAACTCCAATCCGAAAGTGATCTATGTGGGTTCCGGCGAAGCCGACATGCGTTCCGACATCGGCTATGGCAACGGCATGTATAAATCCACTGATGGTGGCCAGAGCTGGACCCATATCGGACTGACCGACAGTCAGCAAATCGGTGCGGTGCTGGTGGACCACAAGGACGCCAATACAGTATACGTGGCGGCCCTCGGCCATGCCTACGCTGCTAACCCGGAGCGCGGTGTGTTCAAGAGCAGCGACGGCGGAAAGACTTGGAAGAAAATCCTGTTCAAGGACGACGATACCGGCGCCATCAGCTTGGCCTTTGGCGGCACCGACCAGACTATCTTTGCCGCACTCTGGCAGACCCGGCGCCCGCCCTGGAATGTCTATCCACCCTCCAACGGTCCCGGCAGCGGCCTGTATGTGACCCATGATGCCGGTGCGCACTGGGTGCAAATCAGGGGTCGTGGATTTCCAGACCAAGGGCTGGGCCGCATTGGCGTAGCGGTCTCACCCAGCAATCCCCAGATTGTCTATGCACTGGTGGATGCCACCAAGGGCGGGCTGTACAAATCCACCGATGGCGGCGTCAACTGGACGCAGGTGTCGGATGATCAGCGCATCTGGCAGCGCGGTTGGTATTTCAGCGGCGTGAGCGTGGACCCCAAGAACCCCGAGATTGTGTACGTGTGTGACACCATCATTTTGAAGTCCACCGACGGTGGCAAGACCTTCCTGCCTTTCAAGGGCGATCCCACCGGGGATGACTATCACAGCCTGTGGTTTGATCCGGACAACAGTGCGCACATGATTGTGGGTTCCGACCAGGGTGTGATCATCACGCACAACGGCGGCAAGACCTGGTCGAGTTGGTACAACCAGCCTATCGCCCAGATCTACCATGTGACTACTGATAACCGGTTCCCCTATTGGGTATATGGCGCGCAACAGGACTCGGGCGCGTTGGCCTTGCCGAGCCGCACCAACACCGGTGACGGCATCGGCATGATGCAATTCAAAGAGATCACAGCCGGCGGCGAGAGCGGCTACATCGCGGTGGATCCCAGGAACCCGAGTTACATTTACGGCACCGGCTACGATGGTGGCGTCGACCGCCTCGATACCAATACCGAACAGACCCAGAGCCTGGGACCTACGCTCGCTTATCCCGGTCAGTACCGCCGGGTCTGGACCATGCCGCTGGTGTTCTCGCCGGCCGATCCCAAGGCGCTGTATTACGGCAACCAGAAGCTGTTCCGCACCACGGATGGCGGCCAGCACTGGAGCGTCATCAGTCCGGATCTTTCGAACCCGGCTCCCGGTATTCCACCCAACCTGGATGCCATCACCGCCGTAGACAGCGCCGTCAAGGGTCCGCGCCGCGGCGTCATCTACAGTATCGCACCCTCGCCGCGCGACAGGGATTTCATCTGGGTCGGCACCGACGACGGGCTGGTGTGGGTGACCAACGATAGCGGTCAGCATTGGGTGAATGCTACGCCGCCACAAGTCACGCCCTGGTCGAAGGTGACCGGCATCGAAGCCGGTCATTTCAGCATCAACACCGCCTATCTGGCGGTGGACCGTCACCGCCTGAACGATTACCAACCTTATATCTATACCACCCACGACAACGGTAAGACTTGGAAGTTGATCGTCAACGGCATCCCCGACGGCAGCTTCGTCAATGTCGTGCGCGAGGATCCGGTGCAGAAGGGCTTGTTATACGCAGGCACCGAGCTGGGCGTGTACGTGTCCTTCGACGACGGCGCTGACTGGCAGAGTCTGCAGCAAAACCTGCCGGTGACTTCGGTACGCGATATCGACGTGCATGGTGCCGACCTAGTGATCGCCACTCACGGCCGCGGTTTCTGGATCATGGACGATATCACGTCCTTGCGACAGCTCACCTCAGCTATGGCACGAGCGTCCGCCGGCTTGTTCGCGCCGGCACCCGCCTACCGGGTGCTGCCGTCAGGGTTCACCGGCACGCCGCTGCCGGCGGATGAACCGCATGCCGACAATCCGCCGCTGGGTGCTTATATTGATTACTACTTGGCGAAACCCGCGTACACACCAGTGACCCTGGACATCTATGATTTCATGGGCAATCCGGTGCGGCATTTCAGCAGCGGCACCCCGGAACAAAAGATCGATCTTTCCAAGATCAATTCCACTCCCGAATGGGTCGAGAAACCCATGCCGCTGTCAGCGGCCGTGGGTGCGCATCGCTTTGTCTGGGATCTGCGCTATGCGCTTCCCCAGCCACTGCGAAGTGACGATGAACCCGCTCGCGGACTGTGGGTGGTACCCGGCAGGTACAAACTGGTGCTTTCGGTGAACGGTAAATCCTATGAGCAGATGCTCACGGTGCTGAAAGACCCGCGCGTGAAGACATCCAACTTCAGTCTGGGACATCAACTCAAGTTCGCGCAGCAGATCGAGTCACTGCGGGTGCAGGTGGCTGAGGCCAACCACACCATCACCTCACTGCTCACGCAGCTCAAGTCCATGCAAGGCAAGGTGAATGCTCAGCTCGCCGATCAAATCGCGGCGCTCAGGCAGAAACTGGATGAAGTCGCCGGCACCGTGTCCGTCAATCCAGACAATTCCGTAGGCGCGCCACCCGCCAATCTACAGAACCTGAACTACTTCGCGGGTGTACTGGCGGATCTCGAAAACGCAGTGGAGAGTGCCGATGCGGCACCCACACCGGATGCACGCACCGGCTTCAAGTTGCAGAGCACGGCACTGGAACCAGTGATGCAGAAGTGGCGTCAGTTGCAGCTGACAGACCTGCCGCAGATGAATGCTGCTCTGCAGAAAGCCGGCCAGCCAGCGCTGAAGTTCTGAATAACTTACACAATGCGGACTGTATGGATGCGGGGACCTTGGGTCCCCGCATTTTTTATGGCCTCTGCATTATCATGGGGCTCCGCCCGGATGTGGACTCTGGTCATTGAACGATAAAGCCTCTAGCACCGATGGCGTCTCTATCCGCGGCCGTGTGCGGTTATGGGAATTCGTCGTTTTCGGCGGGGCGATAGCAGCCATCGCAATGGTGAATGCGTTGACTGACCTCAGCAACTATGCCCGGGAAAGCAGGCCGTTGTCGCCCTGGGAGCCGTTTGTCTGGGAATACAGCAGCGCGTTGTTGGTCTGGCTGCTGATCCCGGCTGTCGCCTGGCTCAATAACCGTATGCTCATCAACGCGCGTTCATGGAGGTGGAGCCTGCCCGCGCATCTGGTCGCGACACTCCCCTTTTCGGTTGTGCATGTCGGCGGCATGGTGGCTTTACGCAAGCTGGCATATATGGCGGCCGGTCGATTTTACGATTTCGGCGCACCGCTATCAACTTGGTTTTACGAATACCGCAAAGACTTCGTCACGTATTGGCTGATTCTGGCGGCGCTGTATGCTTTCCGCACTTATCGCCTGTGGCTGGAAAACCGCTTGACACCGCCGACGGTATCGACCCCTAACCAATCTAATGGAGGACTTGAGCGTTTGGTGGTCAAAAAGCTCAACCGCGAATTCATTCTCAACACACTCGACATCGATCGTATCGAGGCCGATGGAAATTACGTCACGCTTTACGCACAGGGTACTTCTTATCCGTTGCGCGATTCGCTGAGCTCGCTGGAGAAAAAGCTCGACCCGCGACACTTCGTCCGGGTGCACCGCGGGCACATCGTCAACATCGACCGTATCCGCGAGATCCAGCCTTGGGATAGCGGTGACTACCGCATCCTTCTCAAGGACGGTAGCTTTGTAAACTTCAGCCGCCGTTACCGCAGTCGCCTGTCGCACCTGTTCAGTTCCTGAGCCCACGTTCATCCACATTAACGCGCCGCTTGTCACAGAGATGCTCCGCTAATCACTGGCGGCATTGCAGCCCCCTGTTCCATGGCCTATTTTCAAGGCATCAATACAGGAGATGAATCATGTGCTCGATTTCCCGATTTACCTTTTTAGGGATGATTGCCGGTGTGTTGTTGGCCGCTTGCAGTGATGGACAGGTGCCGGTAAAGGCTGCCCCAGATACTGGCTGGTCTTATTACGGCGGCAATCCCGGCGGTTCGCGTTACTCGCCGGCTGCCCAGATCACCCCCGCGAACGTAGGCCGGCTGCGGGTGGCCTGGGTGTTTCGCACCGGCGAGCATGGCGCGGGATTTCCGGGCGACGAATGGAAGTCGCACATGACCTTCGAAGCAACCCCCATCCTCTACGACGGCACGTTGTACTTCACCACCAGTGAAACCAATGTGGACGCCGTGGATGCGGCCACGGGGAAACTACGCTGGCGCTACGATGCAAACGTCAAGAAGCTGTGGTACTCGGACGCGGCCTCGCGCGGCGTATCACTGTGGGTTGACAAGCAGACCCCCGCCGAAAGCCCGTGTCACGCACGCATATTCGCGCCGACGTTGGATCACCGCCTGCTGGCGCTGGATGCGGCCACCGGCAGGCTGTGTGACGGCTTTGCCGATCACGGCATCCTAGATCTATCGCACAACATCCATTTCACCTACACAGGCGGCAAGTACATTAATTACCTGGTGACTTCCCCGCCGGTAGTGATCGACGCCAAAGTCATCGTCGGTTCGTCCATTGGCGACGACCGCCTGGTAGATTCGGAACGCGGGGCGGTGCGGGCTTTTGATGCGCGCACCGGCAAGCTGATCTGGAGCTGGGATCCGATTCCCCGCGACCCCTCCAATCCGGTTTACAAGCAATGGACGCCGGAGGCGGCGAAAACCGTGGGTGGTGCGAATGCCTGGCCGCCGCTGTCGGCCGATCCCGCGCGGCATCTGGTATTTGTTCCCACGACTTCTCCCAGTGCGGATTATTTCGGCGGCGAACGGCCCGGCGACGACCGCTGGGGCGATTCGGTGGTGGCGCTCAATGCCGATAGCGGAAAGCTCGTCTGGGCTTACCAGTTGGTGCATCACGATCTGTGGGACTACGACACCGTCGCACAGCCCTCCCTGGTGGAGCTGATCCATGACGGCCGGCAAGAGCCGGCGGTGATCGAGGCCACCAAGACCGGCATGCTGTTTACCTTTAACCGCGAGACCGGCGAGCCGATTTTTCCCATCGTCGAAAAGCCTGTGCCTCAGGATGGAGCGCCGGGCGAGGTGCTATCGAAGACCCAGCCATTTCCTATGGCACCGCCCCCGCTGGTGCGCCAGGGGCCGGTGACGCCGGCCGACGCCTGGGGCATGACCTTCTGGGATGAGGGCAAGTGCCGCGCGCTCATCAAGCAATCCCGTTCCGAAGGCATCTTTACCCCACCGGGATTAAAGACCACGATCGAACAGCCGGGGAACGCCGGCGGCGCGGAATGGGGCGGCATTGCCTTCGATCCCGTGCATCAACTGGCCATCGTCAATACCAACAACCTGCCGTGGCTGGATGCACTGATACCGCGCGATCAGCTGGAAGCGGTGCGCCGCTCCGACAAATACAAGGACTGGGATATCTCCGGCATGGACGGCACGCCGTATGGGCGGCGGCGCGAGGTATTTTTGTCGCCGTTCAACATCCCGTGCGTGAAACCGCCGTGGGGCCAGCTGGCGGCAGTGAACATGCAGACAGGCAAGATCAAATGGCAGGTGCCACTCGGCAACGCGCTGTTCAATCACTGGAACCTGGGCGTGCCGAACCTCGGTGGACCCATCGTCACCGCCGGCGGTGTATTGTTCATTGCCGCCACCATGGATGACGATATACGTGCCTTTGATGTCGAGACCGGCAAAATGCTGTGGCAATACCATTTACCGGCCGGCGGACAGGCCACGCCCATGACCTACTCCGTCGGTGGCCGCCAGTACGTGGTGATCGTGGCCGGTGGTCACGGCCCCCTCACCAAGCGCGGCGATTTTGTGTTTGCCTTTGCCTTGCCACAACAATGAGAGTCCGCACGCCGCTGCTGGCGGCCGCGATCATAGGTGCGTGTTGCAACGCCCTGGCAGATGACGGCAGTGTACAGCTCGGCAGTGTGGTGGTCACGGACACCGGCGAACCGGTGCCGGTACGGATCCTGCCGGACAATACCGTGCGCGTGGACAGTGGCACGTTAACACTGATTGGTGCCAAGCAGCCTTCACAACTATTAGTCACGGTTCCCGGTGCCTGGATCACCGCAGGCAGCGGCCAGGAAAGCCTGATGGCGCTGCGCTCGCCGCTATTCACAGGCGCCGGTGCCTGCGGCGCGTTCCTGCTGCTGGAAGACGGTGTCTCGATCCAACCGGCGGGTTTCTGTGATGTAAATGCCCTGTTCGAGATCAACACCGAACAGGCGGAAGCACTGGAAGTCGTGCGCGGACCCGGCTCGGTACTGTATGGCTCGAACGCGCTCAACGGCATCGTCAATGTACTGACGCGAGCACCCCAATCTCTGCCGCAAAACAGCGCGAGCTTGGAGCGAGGCTCCAATGATTACACCCGTGCGGAAACCAGTATCGGTGACTGGAATGGAGTGGATGGTTTCCGCGTGAGCGCCAATGCCACCCACGATGGCGGATTCCGAGCGGATTCCGGCTACGCTCAACAGAAACTCACGCTGCGCCTGGATCACGATGACTCCGTACTGAGTCGTGAGACATTGCTGGAAGCTACCAATTTGAACCAGAAAACAGCCGGCTATATCTACGGTCTGGATGCCTATGAGAATCCAGCGCTGCGCTATTCCAATCCCACACCAGGCGCCTTCCGAATCGCAGAAAGCATGCGTTTGCTCCAGAAATGGCAGCTGAATCTAAACGACGGATTCGAATTGGACATCACACCGTATGCACGCCACAACTGGACGAGTTTTACGGAACACTATTTGCCGGGTGAACCTATTGAGACCGTAGCCGCCAACAGTGGTGGCGTGCTGGTCAAACTACGCGACAGTGTGTCGCCGGATACGGCAGTAATCTACGGTAGCGATGCGGAATATGCTCACGGCACCGTATCGGAGTATCAGCCTGGCCCAATTATTGGCTTGCCGCCACCAGTGGCCGACACTCGTCCGCAGGGATACCACTACGATTACGCTGCCAATAGCCGCACTCTAGCTGCCTATGTGGATGTGACCCACTATTGGAGTCCGCAATGGTTGTTTTCTGGTGGTGTACGTGTCGAGGGCGTGAGATACACCTACGAGAATTATCTTCCAGCGGGCAATACCCAAGCCGATGGCACACCCTGTCCGGATGGCGGATGTCTGTTCAACCGCCCCGCGGACCGCGCTGACCAATTCGTGAACGTCATGCCCAAATTCGGCGTGAGCTATCTGGCTACCCCCACGCAAACGTTCTATTTCGATGCGGGTCGTGGCGCACGGGCGCCGCAGACCACAGAACTCTACGAACTGCAAAGCCAACAGAACGTGGCGGATCTGAATTCAGAAACCTTGAATAGTTTTGAACTGGGCTGGCGTGGTCAGAAGGGCCGCTTCGGGTGGGATACGGATGCCTATTATATGCTCAAGGATCATTTCATCTTTCGAGATGCCAACGATTCCAATGTCAGCGACGGCCGCATCCGTTCCCGCGGAATTGAATTTACTTTTAACTACGCGTTCACAAATACGTTGTCCGTGATCACGGACGGAACCTACGCGGTGCACAGCTACGCTTTCAGCCAGAACCTTGGTCAGGGTGATTACATTACTGATGGCAACGATGTGAAGTATGCACCCCGAAGTCTTGGTAGTGTACGTTTGCACTGGCAAGCTGGCGACAGTACGCAACTGGAACTGGCGTGGACTCACGTGGGTGGTTATTGGCTGGATGAATCCAATCAACACCGTTACGGTGGTCAGGATTTGTTGAACTTCTACGCGCAGCAATCCTTGGCGCGCGGTTGGTCGCTAGCGCTGCGGCTCACCAACCTTACCAACAAGGCGTATGCGGAACGCGCAGATTACAATCTAGGTCAATACCGGTATTTCCCCGGCGACGGCCGGGAGACGTTCATTCAGGTACAGAAGGCTTTTTGAAACCAATGGTGGTCTAACGGGTCAGCCAGGATTTGGCGCGCACCGTGAGCACTGCGTAAGGGAAGATCCAGAACAGCGCGAAGGCCGAATAGTAGGAATAGAAGATGCCGTAGACGAAATCCCATGAACGTTCGCTGCGCAGATAGTAGAGCATGTTAAAAGCGGCCATGATGCCGATGACGCATAAAAAACGCACCAGGGTGGCGGGATGCCAGATGATGATGGCCACCAGCAGCACCAGCGCTGCCCAGCTGATGGGATAGCGCAGATTGGTGACGATGGCATCGGCGACGGCGATAGCGCGCGCCGCTGGTGGACGTTTCCACACGATGAGCGCGAAACGGATTTCCTCGCGCACATAACTGCGGTCCCAGCGCAGGAACATCTTGCAGAGTCGCGAATAGGTCAGCGGTACTACGGTGTGCACCACAGCGGCACGTTGATACACGGTGTCATAGCCTTGGGCGAGGATGTAGTTAGTCATGGAGCGGTCTTCCCCGTAGGTACAGGCCACGCCCATAAATTTCTGATTCACCCAGCGATCCAGTACCGTGCGCACCACGCCGGCACGATAACCAGCAAGCGCCCCGGGACAGCAACACACTGTGCCATAGGTGGACTGTACTGCGCGCATATAGTCGAAGCTCAGGGTGTAACGCACCTTGAGCATGCGTGGGATCAAACCCTGCCCACGGTTATAAACCGCGACCCGGCCGGCGACCGCACCGACCTTCGGATCACTGAATGGGCCGGCCATGGCCAGCAAGGTGTCGCGTTCGATGACGCTGTCGGAATCGATGGTCACGATGACATCGCCGCGCGCATGGCGAAAGCCAGCCTCGAGAGCCGCGCGTTTGCCGCGGTTCTTGGGAAAACGCAAAGTGGTGACCAGCTCGGGATAACGCTTGGCCGCGGCTTCGATGTACTCCCAGGTATCGTCGCGGCTGCCGTCATCCACCACGAAGATTTCCAGGCATCCATGCGGATAGTGGGCGGCAGCTACGGAATCGATGGATTGGGACACCATTGGCCCTTCGTTATAAGCGGCGATGATGACTGTGAGTGTCGGTGCATCGACGAAAGTGGCGACTGGTGGTGTGCGGTAGCGGAACCATAAGAGCGTGCGGAACAACAACATCGAAAAGCCCATGAGCATCCACAGGATGCTGGGATGCACGATGAAGCGTGTCCATTGATGTTCCTGGGCGGCATGCAGCAGCGGCTGGAATACACGCCAATGAACACTCAAGATGAAGGCCGCCATGAGTCCCACTATGATCACGGTGCGAAACAATAAATCCCCTGGCATCAGGTGCAGGTGCTGCTGTGCTGAGCCCTGCGGGTGGCTCGGATGTGGGATGACGTCAAAAGGCGGCATGGGGTAGCTGGGGTCAATCCTCGAGGGGGGTGAAGTGTAATGGAACCACCGGGGTTTACCAGCCCCCCGTTGGCAAGCGGCTTCATACGGCTTATAAATGCCCAATAACTTTTAAATGTCTGTTGAGGGAGTAACTATGACAAACGTTAATTGCAGAGTCGCGTTGACTGTCATCCTCGGACTTATCCTGGGACTGGCATTTACCAGCGTTCGGGCGGACGTGAAGATCCAGAGCCTGACCCATTTCGGAGGGATCGCCGGTATGGGCGCCAGCAATATCACCGACACTAGCTATTTGCAGGGACACAAGCAACGCAGCGAATCGAGCACGCAGTTCACCGGCGCGATACTCGGGGCCCTGCAGAAATGGAAACACGGTGACAAAGACAGTCATTCGGTCACCATCTACCGGGTCGATGAGAACCGGAAAATCATGCTGGACACCGACAAGAAAACTTACCTGGAAGAACCCATCTACACACTACCGCAGCCTTCCCAGGAAGCCCCGCCTTCTGCATCACCGAATAATTCCGGCGAGCAGAAGGAAAAGGACGTGCGCGTAGTGAAAAGCGAGTTCAAGGTGCAGGACACCGGCAAGCGCCAGACTATCAACGGTTTTCAGACCCACGAATATCTCGTGACCTGGGATCTGGAGACCGAAAACACCAAAACCCACGAACACACGCGCAGCCTCATGACTACCGAGCTGTGGAACTCCGACGATGCGCGCTTCGCCGTCGCCCGCAAGCAACAGGCTGCCTACAACCATGCGTATGCACAGCTCATGCACATGCCGTTACCTTCGGACATGGCCAAACAATATGGCTTATTGCAGTTGAACATGTCACCGAATGGAAGCGGGCAGCTGACTGACGAGGACATGAAATCTTTCACGGATAAGCTTAGCAAGATCAAGGGTTTCTCGGTGGTCACGGATGTTAAATGGGATGCGGGCTGTATCTCCAATTGCGCCCAGGATCAGCAGACCGCATCACAGGATCAGCAAAGCTCGGATAATTCCGGGGCATTGGGCAGTCTGTTGGGCAGTTTGATGTCCAAGAACTCGACCCAGAGTTCACAATCCGGACAACAAAAAGGCACCGATGGCCTGACCACCATTTTCCAGTCGCATACCGAGGTGCAGAGTATCGATACCGGTAATCAGCCAGCCTCGCTGTTCGAGGCGCCGACCGGTTATACCAAGGACTGAGTCATCGCAGCATAACGAAAGCCCAGGGCCTGATGGCCCCGGGCTTTGCATCTAAATTTCTGAATTATTTTTTAAGCGCTGCTTCTTGCTGCTGCACCAGGAATTCCACGCATTTCACAATCTCTGGGTACGGCATCTGATAACCGGCACCGGTCATCCATTGGCCGTTGATGATGAACGTGGGCACGCCCTGTATACCATACCGTTGCAAGGTCTGTAGCGCTTGGTTCATTTTGAGCTGTACCCCGAAGGAATTCCAGGCAGCATCAAACTGCTGCTTGCTGGCCCCATACTTGGCGAAAAATTGCTGCAATGCATCCTCGCTGCTGGTGAGGTTGTACTGGTTCTGCAGATGGATGGCATTGAACAGCGGCTCATGGATTTTTTCACCGATGCCGAGTGCCTGGGCGGTATAAAACGCCTTGGCGTCGATGTCCATATGCTCGCCGCCCGGCCAGGCGGCTGGAATACGCTTGAACACCACATTGGCTGGTTTATGCTTAAGCCAGTCCTCAAGAAAGGGCTCAACTCCAAAACAATGCGGACAGCCGTACCAGAAGAATTCGATGACTTCGATCTGGCCTGGACCGACAGTGGTGGGCTGGACAGGTGAGACCGGCACATAATTCACGCCTTCCTGAAATCCGGCAGCGTGGGCGGCCAACGGCACTGCAGTTATACACAGCATGCCGAGAGCCAACAGTCCTACGGTAAAAACCTTGAAATTGTTCATCTCGATTCTCCAGTAACCCGCCGATTTGGCCAGGGGTCAAAAGTACTCACGTCTCAGGGCGCTGTCGATGGCAGTAATGCTTGCTCCCTTTGTGTCAACCAGTTCACCGCGCCCATGGTCTGTGCATCGTTCATGTGGAAGCCGACGCCGGTGAGCCATTTGCCATTCACCGTGAATGCAGGGACTTTGTTTATGCCATAGCGCTGTGCCAATACCATGGCTTGGGAAATCCGCGCATTCACTGCTTGTGAATTCCAGGTGCTCTCAAACAATTTAGCATCGATGCCCAGCTGGCTGGTGAACAAGTTCAGATAATCCGTCGGTGTTGCAAGCCCGCGATGGCTGATATGGATGGCTGCATAGATCGCTGTGCTCGCCTTGTCGCTGACATTTAGTTGTAGCGCAGTGTAATAGGCGCGTGCCGCTAGATCCCATTGCGGATTGAGCACTGCCGGAACGTATTCGAATACCACATTGCCGGGTTTGTTTTTGATCCAGGATTCCAGATAGGGTTGCAACGCGAAACAATGCGGATCACCGTACCAGAAAAACTCCAGTACCTCGATCTGGCCTGGATTGACGCTCACCGGCTGGGCCGGCATCACCGGGATGTAGTTGATACCTTCCTTATATGGCTCGGGCGCGCTGGCAGCGTTGCTTGTGACCGCTACAAGCGTCAGCAATCCGGCGAGCAAGCGTCTGTTTATGGGTTACTCCGCAATGCCGCTTTGCTAAAGTTGAGGCGCTGCCATTCAGAGAGCCTGACAGGACAAAAGTTCAACGCTTTCATGGCCGGATGGCGGTACTGTGCAGGCCCTGGATATAAGAGGCCACGGTTTTCATCTGTGCTGGCGTGAGCCGTGAAGCGATGGGATTCATCATGGCTGAGGTGCGCGCGCCACTGGCAAATGCCTGCAACTGGCTCACGACGTAATCCGCGTGCTGGCCGGCGAGTGCCGGGATGGCCATGGGACCATTGCCAGCGCCGTCCGGACCGTGGCAGGCCATGCAGGCAGGAATCCCGGAAGCCGAGTCGCCGCCGCGGTAGAGTGCCTCGCCGGCTTTCACTAGGCCCGGATCCGCTTCACCGGTCTTCACTGTCTGGCTGGAGAACCAGGCCGCCAGATTCTGCATATCCTGTTCACTCAGGCCCGCAGCCATGCCTGACATGATTACATTCTTGCGGTAACCGGACTTGAAGCGCTCCAGTTCCTGCACGATGTAGGCGGCATTCTGACCGGCGAGCTTGGGGAATTGGGGGCTTACACTGTTGCCATCGGCGCCATGGCAGGCGGCACAGGCGGCAGCTTTAGCCTGGCCCGCTGTGGCGTTGCCGTCGGCGCTTGAATTGCCGGTGAATGCGAACAAGCCTATAGCCAGTGTTAGCATCACAAACTTGTTCATGGGCCAAAGCTCCTTAAGGAATACGGACGACACTGCATGCATGGGATATGCTCGCGGGGCCGAAGCCCCGGGCTAATCTGCCGTAAATGAGGGCTGGATTTTACACTAGGCTCTCCAACCCACTCCACAGGGAACGCTTCGATGTTGGCTGATTTTCGCCATACTCGCTTCGTGAAAAGCGCCGCCAACCTGGCGGATCTGCCGCCGGATTC
>JBAWFD010000005.1:0-59256 GCA_049591615.1 Gammaproteobacteria bacterium
ATACAAACCGCGCCCAAGGCCAGCGGCGTCACACTCGAACAAATCATGGCCAACCCGGACTGGATCGGGAATCCGCCAGAGCACGCCTACTGGGGCTATGACAACCGCCACATCTATTACTGGCAGAAACGTACCGACAGCACCCTGCGCGACCTGTATGCGGTCAACATCACCACTGATGCAGTACACAAAGTGTCGGACAGTGAATTGGGCCGGATCTCGGCGCCCGGCGACAGCTTCAATATCGAACACACCTTCAAGGTATTCGTGCGCGATAACAATGTGTTCGTGCGCGCACTCAGCAGCGGCATGCTGCGGCAGCTGACCCGCGACACCACGCCCAAGAGCGATCCGAGTTTCATGACCGATAGTGTGCACGTGCAATGGCACCAGGGCAATGATATCTATCTTTATGATCTGCGTACTGGCTTGTTGTCGCTGGCAGCCGATGTGCGTCTGGAAGATGATCCCGCCAAGACCAAGCCACCGCAGAATTATTTGCAAGCGGAACAGCCACGGCTGTTCGATTTTCTGAGCAAACAGCAGGCCGATACCAATGCCACACTTCAGCAACAGGCGACTCAGACCGGCGCCGACCATACCCGGGTTCCAGCGCCTTGGTATCTGGGCGACAAGTTCAGTATCGCCCACAGCTCGCTTTCTCCGGATGGGCATTGGTTGGTGCTGGTGACCATACCCAAGGATTACGACAAGGGTGCGCCCGGCATCATGCCCGAATGGATTACGGACTCCGGCTATGTGCAGATGCTCAAACGCCACACCTATGTGGGCCTGAATCCACCTGCGCCCCAGAGTATGTTGTTGCTGGATCTCAAGACACACACGTCCTTTCCACTGGACCTGAGCCAGTTGCCCGGCATCAAGGACGATCCGCTGGCCGAGCTGCGCAAATCTGCGGTGGATTGGGACGTACAGCATGGCATCGAGCGCAAGACTGCGGAGGCATCGGTGCAGGCACCGGCCATCCGGCCGGTGTCGGTGTGGGGCCTGGAATGGAGCGACAACGGCAAGCAGCTGGCGCTGGAATTCCGCGCCAATGATAACAAGGACCGCTGGATTGTTTCGTTGGACTTTGGGAAGAAGATCCTGGTCGCGCAAAACCGGCTCACGGACCCTGCCTGGATCAATTGGAATTTCAACCAGTTCGGTTGGCTGCACGACAATCACACCCTCTGGTATTTGTCTGAAGCCAGCGGTTAGTCACAGCTTTATTTAAAAGATATCAATGCCAAAGATGCACGCCAGTTGAGCAGCGGTAACTTCGAGGTCTCGGACCCGATACTCACCCGCAATGACCGTTATTTCTATGCAGTAGCCAACAAGAAAGCCCCGGGGATTTACGAGATCTACCGGATCGACATCAAAAGTGCTGTCCTGCAGGCGGTCACTCATCTGGGCGGCGTGAATGGCCCGCAACCCTCGGCGCTGGAAGAGGGTGGCATGAGTTATGCGCTGTCACCCGACGAATCCAGGCTGCTGGTATATCACTCCAGCATGCTGCGGCCGCCGGAAGTGTATGTAGTAGAGGCGCATCCCGCCGGCAAAGCTCGGCGCGTCACACATACCGTGTCGAGCGCATTCACTACGATCCCGTGGATCAAGCCGCAGATTGTGCAGGTGCCTTCGACCCATGTTAAGCAGTCAATCTATGCCCGGCTGTATGTACCAGCCGATTACACGCCAGCAAAATCCTGGCCGGCCGTGGTGTTCATCCACGGCGCCGGCTACCTGCAGGATGCGCACCAGGGCTGGTCGTATTATTTCCGCGAGATGATGTTCAGCACCTTCCTAACGCAGCATGGGTACCTGGTACTGGACATGGATTATCGTGGCTCCAAGGGTTATGGTCGCGACTGGCGCACGGCCATTTACCGCAATATGGGTCATCCGGAAGTGCAGGACATCGAGGACGGCACCCACTGGCTGGAGCAAGACTGGCACGTGGATGCCAAGCGTCTGGGTGTATGGGGCGGTTCGTATGGCGGATTCATGACCTACATGATGATGTTCCGCCGCCCGACACTGTTCGCCGCCGGCGCGGCCTTGCGGCCGGTGGGTGACTGGGCGGATTACAATGACTTCTATACCGGCGATATCCTCAACCGTCCTAACATCGATCCCAAAGCCTATTACGACAGTTCGCCCATCAATTATGCCGGGCAGTTGCAGAATCATCTGTTGATCCTGCAGGGCATGCAGGACGACAATGTGTTCTTCCTGGATACGGTGCACATGGTGCAGAAACTCATCGAGCTGCGTAACCCCAACTTCGAGGTGATGTTTTACCCGACCGAGCATCACGACTTCAAGGCGCCGTCTTCGTGGCTGGACGAGTACCGGCGCATCTGGAAGCTGTTCAACGCCTACGTGGATCCGCCGATCCCCGCTCCGGCAAACTGAACCGGTAGTGCTAACATGGACCCCGCTCTTCAGCGGGGTCAGTTTTTGCGGAGCGCACATGCAACCGCCAGTCCAGGATGATCTCGATCGCTGCGTGCAGGCAATCATCGAGCGCGTCGGTAAGCGCCTGGTGGTGGGCACACCGTTGGGTATCGGCAAACCCAATCATCTGGTGAACGCGCTCTACCAGCGCGTGGCCCACGATCCTTCCCTGCATCTCACCCTCATGACGGCACTATCCCTGGAACGGCCGGTCGGCAAAAGCGAACTGGAACAGCGTTTCCTGAAACCGTTTGCAGAGCGGGTGTTCGGCGATTATCCGGAACTGGATTACATGCAGGCGCTGCATTCCAATACACTGCCCGCTAACATCGAGATCTCGGAATTCTACTTCAAGTCCGGTGGCTTGCTGGGAAATGCCCATGCCCAGCAGCATTACGTGAGCAGCAACTACACCCATGTAGTACGTGACATGCTGGCGGCGGGCATCAACGTTGTCCTGCAGATGGTGGCTAAGCAGGAACAGTCTAGGCACATCAGCTACAGCCTGTCTGGCAATCCGGACCTGACCCTCGACATCCAGCCGCTCATGCGGGCCACGGAAAAAGCCGGGCGCAAGACCGCCATCGTCGGGTTGGTGAACAACCAGCTGCCGTTCATGCCGGGCGATGCCCAGGTGGATGCGGAATTCTTCGACCTGCTGGTGGACAACCCGGCCTATGCGCACCATTTGTTCGGCGTGCCGGCTCTAGCCATCGACCCCGTCGAACACATGATTGGCTTGCACGCCAGCACACTCATCAAGGACGGCGGCACCCTGCAAGTCGGCATCGGTTCCTTGGGTGATGCTTTCGTGTATGCCACGCAACTGCGACATTCGGACAATGATCGTTACCGGCAAATAATCGAAACCCTCGGCATCCACCAGAAATTCGGTGAGGTGATCACGCGGCTGGGCGGACTGGACGTGTTCACTGACGGGCTATACGCTGGCAGCGAGATGTTTAGTGACGGGTTGCTGCATCTGTATCGCAGCGGCATACTCAAGCGCCGCGTTTATGAGCATGAATTGCTGCAGAAGTTACTGAATGAGGGCAAGATTTCCGAGAGCATCGGCGCGGAAACGCTCACTGTTTTGCGCGACGCGGGCGTCATTCACTCGACTCTGAGTGCTGAAGAAGCGGTGTTTCTCAAGCACTTCGGCATTCTGCGGCCGGATGTGAACTTCGAAAACGACAGCTTGGTCATGCCGGACGGTACGCACCTGGTGCCGGACCTGCAAGACCCTGCGACTTTCAATCGGATCGTGCATGACGGGCTGGGCGCAAAACTGGCGAACGGCGTGCTGCTGCACGGCGCTTTCTTCCTGGGTTCCAACTGGTTCTATCAGCAGTTGCGCGATATGTCGGAGCCGGAGCGGCGCCTCTTCGACATGACCGCGGTCTCCAAGGTCAACGAGATTTTCAGCGACGTGGAACTGGAGCAGCGCCAGCACCGGCATGCGCGTTTCCTCAACATCTGCATGAAGGTGACGCTGCTGGGCGCGGTAGCTTCCGACACGCTGGCTAGCGGCCAAGTGGTGAGTGGCGTGGGCGGCCAGTACAACTTCGTGGCCATGGCGCACGCTCTCAGGCAAGGTCGCTCGGTCATCATGCTCAAGAGCGTGCGCCGTGAACACGGTAAACTGGTGTCGAATATCCTTTGGGATTACGCACAATGCACCATCCCGCGGCATCTGCGAGATGTGGTGATCACCGAATACGGCATCGCCGAGTTGCGCGGCAAGCAGGATTGGGAAGTGATTGCGGCGCTGCTGAACATCAGCGACTCGCGTTTTCAGGGGCAATTGCTCGAAGCAGCGAAACGTGCCGGCAAGCTCATGCATGATTACCGTATACCGGATGTATTTCGACAGAACTTGCCGGAGAAGTTGCGGGCTGGGCTCAAGCCCTTCCGCGGTGCCGGCCTATTTCCGGATTTCCCCTTCGGCCACGAATTCACCGCCGAGGAACTGGTGCTGGGCAAGGCTCTCACCGGGTTGAAGAACCGCAGTGAAAGTTTTGCTGGCAAGCTGAGCATCGCGTTGGATTTGTTGAAACCACAGAATCGACAAAGAGCCGTGCCCTATCTCAAGCGTATGGGATTAAACCAGCCGGTGTCATTGAAGGAAAGACTATTGGCAAAACTGGTGACATCGGCATTGGCGGCCGATGACGCGAAATAGTTGCTTATAAAACCGTGTAACCTCAGGTCAGTATCATTTTGCGTCATGCCGGCGAAGGCCGGCATCCAGTAAGTAGATGATTTTTCTGGATCCCGGTTTTCACGGAAATGACGAAATCATGAGATGAGGAATAAATCAGAACATTCCTATATTAGATTGATACAGTTGTGCGCCCTGCGAGTCACTGGCAATCGAAACCCCCATATATGCGGAGACAGCCCATGCGATCAGACAGTATGATCATCCGGCCCGCCGCGGAGCGCGGCCGCAGTCGCCGCGACTGGCTGGATAGCCGGCATACGTTTTCCTTTGGCGAGTATCAGGATCCGCGCTACATGGGTTTTGGCGCCCTGCGGGTCATCAACGATGACCGCGTCTTACCTGGCGGTGGGTTTGCGCCCCATAGCCACAGCGACATGGATATCATCAGCTACGTGCTGGAAGGTGCGTTGCAGCATCAGGACAGCCTGGGTACCGGCTCTGTGATCCGCCCCGGTGAAATCCAACGCATGAGTGCCGGCACCGGCATCACCCACAGCGAGTACAACGCCTCACAGCAACAGTCGGTGCATTTCCTGCAGATCTGGATTATCCCGCAGCGGCGCGCTTTGCCGCCCAGTTATGAACAGTGCAGCTTCAAGCCGGAAGACCTGATCGGCCGCTGGTTCAAACTCGCGGCGGTTGAGGGCGCCGGCGGCCTGGTGACCATCCATCAGGATCTGGTACTACTGGGCACGCGTGCTGCGAAGGAAACAGTCGTGTATCAATTGCCGCAGGGCCGCCATGCCTGGCTGCAGATAGCGCGCGGCAGTGTCAACATCAACGGCAGAACATTAAGTGAAGGCGATGGCGCCGCGCTCATGGGTCCGGCCGCCATCAGCGTCAGCGGCGCACCCGAAGGTGAAATATTGTTGTTTGATATGCGATAAACCCCGATACCCGAGATCACCTGCCGCAGTGGATACTGCGGGCACCGGATCAATATGTGATGCAATCTCGATTGCAGCTTTGTTGCCATCCCCGCGGGAGGGGAGCCGATATCCAGAGTCGTCAGTGATCCGGATGCCGTCTGCCGCGGGGATGGCAAACCCGTCTCTATCCACTATAAGGAGCTGCTTTTTTCTTCGACTTTCAAGTCATTGGTGACAGCCTTAACGCCATCGGCGCTCATGGCAAGCTGCTCTGCCAGCTCTTTTTCTGCCGTAGAGCGCACTGTGCCGTGCAATGTGACGACGCCGTGATTGGTTTCAACATGGATATCAAACCCTTTGGTGCCAGGATTAGCCAAGAGCTTGGCTTTTACGTCGGTGGTGATGGCGCTGTCCGCAACCGTGGTTTTCACTGTATTCAAGGTACTGCCAGACTGGCCCTGGACATCGCGGCTTGCGGACGTGTTTGCAGAAGCGCTTGCCTGACCGTACGCGGCAAGACCGATAGCGGCTGTCAGCAATACGGGGGCAAGCATGGATAAACGTGTAAGGGAATGCATAAGATACCTCCTGCAGTTGCAAAAAACTAAACATGCATTAACTACCAAAATCTCCGATCGGCGGTTCACCACTTTAAAGATGTGGATGCCGCCGCCTGCTTCCGATGTGTGCAATCAGCGTAATGATGAAAATAATGAGGAATATGAAAAACAGGATTTTGGCAACGCTGGCTGCGCCCACCGCGATCCCGGTGAAACCAAAAACAGCCGCGATTATTGCGATGATGAAAAAAACAGCGGCCCAATACAGCATGATGTGTCTCCTCAGGTGTAAATGATCAGCAGCTGTGACGGCTCATTCATTGTTGTGTTTCGGTATTGGATCATGCAATCGGTGTGCCAATTTTTAAAAAGTCGCTCGATTACAAGTAGTTGAAAACAATATCTGCGTCTAGCACCGCATCAAATGCATGAATAGTTCTTGAATGTGTCGCCTTCCGGTGACGCATTACATCGAAATAAACTGCATGCCTTAAATTTAGGCGGGTGGAAACGTCGCCGTTTCACGACGGGTGGATAGAAGGCCAGCTAGCCGCCTAGCGATTCATATTCATGAGATAGCGTCCGTACAGACCCTGGATGCTTGATAGCGAACGCAATGCTTCGTGTTTAGACGCTCAATTCCATTTCCCGCCGGCGCCGGCGACGCTGTATTTACCGGCACCCAGCAGCGCCACTGCTAAGCCACACAGGCCGTAAAACAGTTCTAGCTCGATGATCCAGCCGCCTGTCTGATTGAGGTGGAAGATATTCACTCCGTGTACCAGCAGCACCGCAACGATAATGGTGACGAAGATCAGCAAACCACCGATGCGTGCATAGAAACCGAAGATTACCAGTAGCGGAGCCAGTATCTCGCCCAGGTACACGCTATAGCCGAGGAAACCAGGAATGCTATACGACTCCAGCATGTCGACTACCACATGCGGACCGGCGTATACCAGGTGCAGACCGTGTAAAAGTATCAGCACGCCCACCAGCAGCCGCAGCAGTAGTTTACCCGCGTCATCAGTGTTCCAGTTCATAATGACTCCAGTGTTTAGAGAGTACTGTCCAAGATTATTTTATAGGTTACTGGATTCCCAGTGTTAACCCGATAAGGATCGGTGATCCCGTGAAGTATTTTATTTCTATTTACACAGGTGTGGTTTCACATCTTGGCAAGTTTTATTTGTAGCTTTTGACAGTTCGTCATTCCGGCGAAAGCCAGAATTCAATTAATATACGTATATATATACCTGGATGCCGGAATACGCCGGCATGTCGGAAAGGAAATAATCAGATTTTTATTTTTATCTCAGACTTGTCGTGTATCTGCAACGCCAACACCCGCGGCCAGCCTGTCTAATGCCGCAACTGAGGATATGCAACAACGCTCTTGCAAACAGGGCATGTTTCTTTTCCACGTTGTGGTACCGGTATATCTGTTAGGCTGGTACACAGAAACACGAGATATCAGTATGCAGCAGGCTTTGGGGGCTGGTAGGCAGATAGCGTCGCCCCACGCTACACCTAGCTTGGGTCAGAAGCTCAAGTTCGGTCACGATGTTGGATTCCAGTCAGAACTAAGGCACCGGGTCGAGGATTTCATCCGCCGCACCGGTCTGCGTCAACGTGACTGTCCACGGATGTACCTTAAGACCGCGATTATCCTCGCGGCCTTCGCATGCTCCTATGGGCTGCTAGTGTTCGTCGCCCAAACTTGGTGGCTGGCTTTGCCGCTGGCTGTCATCCTCGGGTTCACCGCGGCCGAGATCGGTTTCAACATCCAGCATGATGGCGGTCACAAAGCTTATTCCAGGCGTGCCTGGGTCAACAAGCTCATGGCCATGACCCTGGATATGGTGGGCGGCAGTTCCTATGTGTGGCGCTGGAAGCATGTGGTGTTCCATCACACTTATGTGAATATCAAGGGTCACGATACCGACATCGAACTCGGTATCTTCGGACGGCTGAGTCCGCAGCAGCGGCACCGCGGTTTCTATCGCTGGCAGCACTTCTATCTGTGGCCGTTGTATGGCGTGATGGTCATTAAGTGGCAGCTGTTCGATGATTTCTATGACGTCATCGTCGGGCGCATGGGGGGAAACCGCTTCCCGCGGCCACATGGTTGGGAACTGGCACTGTTCATCGGTGGCAAACTCACGTTCCTGATGCTGGCTTTCGGCATCCCGTTGCTGTTCCATCCGTTTTGGAGCGTGGCTCTGTTCTACGTGGTGAGCGCGGGAATAGCGGGCGTGATCCTGAGCGTGGTGTTCCAGTTGGCACACGCTGTCGAACAGGCGGATTTCAATTGCGTGGATGAGATAAGTGGGCGCATCGAGAAGCCCTGGGCGGTGCATCAGGTACAGAGCAGTGTGGATTTCGCGCACAATAATCGACTGGTGTCATGGCTGGTGGGCGGCCTGAACTACCAGATCGAGCACCATCTGTTCCCCACCCTCAGCCATGTGAACTATCCAGCCATCTCCGCCATCGTCGAAAATACCTGCCGGGAATTCGGCGTGCACTACATGGCGCAACCCACTTTCGGCGGAGCCATGGCCTCGCACTTCCGCTGGCTGCGGCGCATGGCGCTCTCAGACAAACCTGCATGACATGCGGCTAAAGTCGCATTATTCTCTCAGAACCGTTTAAGAAATCCTTCAATTGATGGAGCCATGCCCATGAATAATCTTCCTGTGTACCTGTCGTTTTCAGGTAACCGATTGCAGCGATATGCAGTATCTGTTGTCGTCGTTGTGTTGCTGGCATTTGTACCACCCATACAGGCCGATCCAGTCGCGGTGACCGCCACCGGCATTCCGCTGGACGCCCCGTGGAAGGTGAAAATCTACAAACTGGCGCATTCCACCTTCCTGCATCCCGGCTGGGGCTGGCAGCATTCCGAGCGTGACTATCAACTGGCGCTGCAGCTGGCCAAGGACGAGGGACTGAAGATCGATATCGACGCGCTGTTCGCGGCTGCGTTCCTGCATGATATGGCGGCCTTCAAACCCTGCGCCGACAAGAAGATGGAGCATGGCTACTGCGCAGCGCTGCAGAGCCCCGCGATTCTGAAGAGCGTCGGTTTCCCCATGCAGAAGATCGCCATCGTGCAGCAGGCGGAGCGCGGCCATATGTATTACAGCGACCCGGGCACCGACCCTACTGCCATCGTGTTGCATGACGCCGACTCGCTGGATTTCCTGGGCGATATCGGCGCGGCCCGTATGCTGTCACTCACCGGCGCCCAGGCGCCGAGCTTTGCACCGGCGGTCAAGAAGCTGCGTGAGTTTCTGTATGACATCCCGCCGCGGCTGATTACCAAAACCGCGCAACGCATGGGCGCACAGCGCGCCGCGGAATTGCAGGCGTTCCTGGATGCCTTGCAGGCCGAGACTTTTGATGGGAAAGTGATGTAACTATTGCCGGAATGCATCGACCAGCAAAGCGAAAGCTTTTGAATGTTGACGGCGGCTTGGATAATAAAGGTGATAGCCCGGAAACGGTAGGCACCAGTCTTCCAGCACACGTTTGAGTCGGCCCGTGTCGAGATGAGTTTGCACCATATCCTCGGGAAGATACGCCAGGCCGAATCCTGCCAGCGTCGCCGTAAGAATGCGGTTACTGTCATTGAAGACCCACTGCCCTTCCACGCGCACCTTGAGTTCACGCCTGCCTTTCTCGAATTCCCAGGCATAGGGCGCGCCATATGTAGGCAGCCACAGGTTGATGCAGTTGTGATCAGTCAAGTCCTGGGGCGTTTTGGGCGGTGAGTGTTTTGTGAAATACGCCGGGGTGCCAACCACAGTCATGCGGAAATTTGGGCCGATGCGCACGGCGATCATGTCTTTGGCGACCTGTTCGCCAAGACGCACGCCGGCATCGTAGCGCTGTGTGACGATGTCAGTCAGACCGTAGTCGACGATGATCTGGACTTTGATGTCCGGATAGCCCGGCAAAAACTTCGCCAGCTTCGGCCACAGGATAGTGTCAGCCGCATGCCCGCCGGTGGTGATGCGGATGGTGCCAGCGGGCTTGTCGCGGAATTCACCTAACGCCAACAGTTCCGCTTCGATCTCCTCGAAACGTGGCCGTAGATGTTGCAACAAGTGTTGACCTGCTTCCGTTGGTGACACACTGCGGGTGGTGCGTGTCAGCAGCCGGATGCCGAGCCGCGCTTCCAGTCCACGGATGGTATGACTCAGGGCCGACTGGGAGAGCCCAAGCTTGGCCGCCGCCCGGGTAAAGCTCCGCTCGCGCGCCACCGCAACGAGGACCAGCAGGTCATTCAGGTTCTCGCGAGGCATTCATGAATCTCATTCATATATCCATGCTGAGTTTACTACTTAATCACACGACCTCGGGGCGCTAGAATTATCCCCATCAAATTTAAGCCCACTGCGATCAGACCGAGGTTCGTCACAATGGACATCAAGCGCAACGGCACCCCGACTTCCGTCACAGGTCCGGCCGACTGGTTCACTGGCAGTGTCCGGATCGATCCGCTGTTCGAGTCCCCCGAACCGGCTCGTGGCCGTGGCGCCAGTGTCACCTTCGAGCCGGGCGCGCATTCGGCCTGGCATACCCACCCGCTGGGCCAGGCCCTGATCGTGACCGCCGGCTGCGGCTATGTGCAGAATTGGGGCGGTCCGGTCCGGGTGATCAAGCTGGGGGATGTGGTGCAATGTCCGCCGGGCGAGAAGCACTGGCATGGAGCGGCCCCGAACACGGCGATGACGCATATTGCAATTCAGGAAGCGCTCGATGGCAAGGTCGTCGAGTGGCTGGGAAAGGTCAGCGACGAACAGCACCAAGCCGGCGCGAACGCCGAATAAATTGTCTCGATAAGGAGAGCTACAGTGAAGAAACGCAAACTCGGAAACAGCGGGCTGGAAGTTTCCGCCCTCGGCCTCGGTTGCATGGGCATGAGCTATGCCTATGGCACGACACCGGACCGGAAGGACATGGTCAAACTTTTACACCAGGCCGTCGAACGTGGCGTGACCTTGTTCGATACTGCCGAGGCCTATGGCCCCTTCACCAACGAGGAACTACTGGGCGAAGCCCTGGTGCCGTTCCGCGACCGGGTGGTCATTGGCACCAAGTTCGGTTTCAAGGATGGCGTCGCCAACGCCGGATTGGACAGCCGGCCGAAACACATCAAGACGGTGGCCGATGCATCGCTCAAGCGACTCAAGACGGATCACATCGATCTCTTCTATCAGCATCGCGTCGATCCCAAGGTGCCGATCGAAGATGTGGCTGGCGCCGTCAAAGAACTGATAAAAGCGGGTAAGGTAAAACACTTTGGTCTGTCCGAAGCCGGCGTCGAGTCAATTCGACGCGCACATGCCGTGCAGCCGGTCACTGCCCTGCAGAGCGAATACTCGCTGTGGTGGCGTGAGCCGGAGCAGACGGTCTTACCCGTACTGGAAGAGCTGGGGATTGGTTTTGTGCCGTTCAGTCCGCTGGGCCGTGGGTTTCTCACCGGCAAGATCGATGCGAGCACCAGCTTCGACAGCAAAGACTTCCGGAGCAATTTGCCGCGCTTCACGCCCGAAGCACGTAAAGCCAATCAAGCGATGGTCGATTTGTTGAAAAATATCGCATCACAAAAACATGCAACACCGGCGCAGATCGCACTGGCCTGGCTGCTGGCGCAGAAACCCTGGATCGTGCCGATCCCAGGCACCACCAAGCTGACGCGTCTGGAGGAAAACCTCGGCGCTGCCGTTATCGAATTGACCGCGGCGGACCTGCGCGAGATCGACGCAGCCGCCTCCAAAATCGCTGTGCAAGGCGCACGCTATCCGGAACAATTGCAACGAACGGTGGGGCGCTGAGTCGCTCTAATCCTGATCAGGAGTCAGTTTCATGGGTAACAACATTGCAGGTAAAGTCGTCGTCATCACCGGTGCCAGCAGCGGACTGGGCGAAGCGACCGCTCGTCATCTCGCGGCTGAGGGTGCGAGCGTAGTCGTGGGCGCACGCCGTACCGACCGTATTAAGTCTCTGGCAGCGGAACTTACCGGAAAAGGCAGCAAGGCACTCGCCTTAGCCACGGATGTAACTCACCCTGGTCAGGTGAAGCGGCTGGTCGACGCGGCGGTCGAGAAATTCGGGCGCATTGACGTCATGCTTAACAACGCCGGCCTGATGCCGCTGGCGCCGCTGGAACGCCTCAATATCGATGACTGGAACCGGACCATCGACGTGAACATCAAGGGCGTGCTGTACGGCATCGCAGCGGCTCTGCCTTATATGCAGCAGCAGAAGTCCGGGCATATCATCAATGTCTCGTCGGTCGCCGGTCACAAGGTGCGGCCCGGTAACGCCGTCTATGCGGCGAGCAAGCATGCTGTGCGCGCCTTATCGGAAGGCTTGCGCATGGAAGTGAAGCCTTACAACATCCGTACCACGGTGATTTCTCCGGGAGCCGTCGCCACTGAGCTTGTGAACAGCATCACTCAGCCGGATGTGGCCGAGAACACCCGGAAATTTGTCGCGGAAATCGCGATCCCCGCCGATTCCTTCGCCCGCATGGTCGCTTTCGCCATCAATCAGCCGGAGGATGTGGACGTGAATGAGATCCTGTTCCGGCCTACACGCCAGGAGTTATAGACCAGAGGGAAGGTTGTATGCGGATCGGCATATTGGTTCAGGCTTAATGGGCAAGTGATGTAGCGAAGGGCTGCTTACTCTAAGCAGACATCCAATCAGCTGATCAAGAATACACCGGACGTAGCGCAGAACTCATATATTGGCGAGTTTATTGATGAGGATGAGACCAGCTAACTTGTTGAAATAAAATCCGGCAATTTTGTTAGCTTCCGCTACGAATCAGATTCAATGATCGCGTATCGCCCGGTAGATCGACTCCTCGAACCGATCGAGCGGTGAAAAGAGCAAACATGGTAAGTCGGCCCGTCGACTGAATACCAGATTCGGTAGAGTCATGACTTCGCAGCCTCGATCTCCTCGCAACGCCTGAACGACAAGAGATACTCCGAAGAACGCCAGGATGCCGAGCGGGATGTCAGCGACGTGCGTTGCGAAAATAAGGACCACCACCGGCACAACCAGCACCCCTTTGAGCACAATCGCGACAGCCCTCCGCTTCCTGATGAGGAGATGCAGCAAAGCATAGTAAAAAAATACTGCAACCAAGGTGCAGGAGACAATGAGTGCCACCTTCCAGTCGGGCCGATGTATATTCACAGCAGTCTCAAATAGAAGCCAACTTCCAACCACTAGCCGCAGTGCTCGGCTGACCGGCGGCGTCTTGCTCACTACCTGCTGTGTTTCAGCGATTGCGTTTCCTGCCATCCTGACCACCTCCTGCTCGGAAAAAATGGAGACACGCTGCACCCATGAAGACCAGCAGCAACGGCCAGACCACTACCAGATAAGGAACAAACACCTGATACAGAAAAGGCATCCATACATTGCCGGTGAACGACAAAAAAATTATCGGTAGTATGAAGATGAGCCATAAACTCAGGCCGGACGCCTGATCGCACCGCTTACCGGCACAGATATCTCTGACGGGACGGGATGATTCTTCAGCGTTCACAAATACACCGTCCTAGGGGGTTGGTCCGCCGGGGCAATGACAAGGCTGTTGCAACTGTTGCTGTGGCGGACAGGCGACCGAGCCGTAAGCACAGAAGACGCAGCAGTCCCCCGGCTTGGGCTTGAGGAGCGTGTGACAGCGGGTGCATTCATAGAAATAGGTGCAGGCGTCGGTGGGCATCTCTTCTTCCCGAGCATGGCCACACTCGGGACAGGTGATGGTGCAGAGCAATACCGGCGCGGTCATGTTCATGGCGCATCGACCAGACTACTTGCAGGTGCGGTTCTGATCCGCGCTAGATAACGTTCTACCTGCTTGTTGAAAGTACCGGCGTCGAGATAACGCCACTGGGGAAGGGGCGGTCCCAACTGGTCCATCCAGAAATCCGGCACAGGTGGTTTGGTACCGTCCCACCGCTGGCCAGCGCCGTAGATCATCCATACGTCCCAGGCAAAGCCACCGGTATGGAGTGTTTCATCGAATAGTCGACCCGATGTGCCACTCGGATCCCAGTAGCGGGACACGTATTTGCCGGGCAGCAGATACACCGTGGGTCGGATGTCTGTGGCTTTGGCGCCGAGTGCTGGCACATAGACGATGAAGGTCTGCAGGTGCGGATCGTTCTGTTGCGCCGACAGCGCTTTGCCCAGGTCATCCATGCCGCGCAGGCACACGGGACAGGTGCCCCCTACGATGTAAAGGAGGCGTACTTTATCTGCATCGGCATTGAAGTCGTTTTGCAGGCGCTTGAGACTGGGGTCCAGTGTCACATAGCCTGCAGCAGCGGGTTGGATGGAAGACGCTGCCCGGCTATGGCTGCAGGCGCCGAGCAGCATGACAACGCAGGTCATGACCGCCCAGCGGACGATACGCGGGATATTTTTGGTTCTGGTCATGACAACAGGCGGCTTTGCAGAAACATTTCCAGGCGTCCCGCGAAAATCGCCACCACTAATATCACGGCGCCCAGAACCAGGAACAGATTCAGCCACATGAGTCGCCGGCGTTTGGTGGAGTCAGCCGCGCAAGCTTTGTGAGAGCGGTAGGCTCCCCACAACGATACCGCCATCAGCAGCGCTGCGGCACCGACGAAGTAGGGTCGATACGGTCCAAGGCGTGCAAACAGGATGGCGCCCGACACGCCCAGCAGCGGCACTACCCAGGGCGCGAAACAGCACAGTCCAACAGCCGAAGCGAGACTGCTCAAGAGAATTGATAGACTCGTCGTTCCGCCGATGGTTTTGGGTTTCACCGTATCGGTCCCTTGCGGTAAGGGTGGTATTACACGGTTACAGCATAGACCCCGTACCTAGGTACAGGGTCAAGCGTTCGGGCTGCGGCTTAAGGTCTCGATGATGGGGCATCCAGGGCCGTTGCCGTGTCGGCTGCAGGCCTGCACGAGGGTATTCAGGACACGCTCCATGGCTTTGAGATCGCGAATTCGACCTTGGATCAGGGATAGCTTGCGTTCAGCCAGGTCACGGGTCTCGCGGCAATGCCCGTCGCCTAAGGACAGCAATTTCTTAATCTCAGCCAGGGTAAACCCAAGTTCCTGGGCTCGCTTGATGAATCGAAGACGGTCCACGGTATCAGGGCTATAGAGTCGGTACCCGTGGTCCGGCTTCGGTGGTTCCCGCATTAAGCCGCGACGCTGGTAGTAGCGGATGGTTTCGAGATTGATTCCTGCGGCACGGGCCACGCGTGAAATCGTCAATGCTTTATCTGGCATGCGCATACAATTTACCCTCGATGCGAAACTGATTGTCTCCTCTTGGCTGCGGCAACAGCCCTTCATAATATCCATGAAATCAGCGTAAATCCTAAAGTCTTTTTACAACACCAGTAAGCGGCTACTTTCATATTAGATTTGGTATTTAAAAACTGAATACTGGAACTGCTGGATCCTATCGGCTGGCGTGTGATGTGCTTCATAGCGATGCTGTATCAGTCGAAATTGTGAGCCCAATTCAGAAGTGAGAGTTTCCAGCGAATAGCGCTGCACCGGCAAACCGCTGCACCGTTCGGGTCCTTCAAGTGCAAAGCTGGCGATGATGACAACACCGCCGGGCACCAGGGCCGCCCCCAGATTCTTGCGGTAGGCCGCGCGTTCCGTTTCGTCGGTGAGGAAGTGAAACACCGCCCGGTCATGCCAGAGATGATATTGGCGCTCAGGTTTCCAACGCGCGACATCGGCAGTGATCCAGTGCACCCGGTCGGCAGTCTCGCCGAGACGCGTGCGGGTCTTCTGCAGCGCGTGCTCCGCGATATCCAGCACCGTGACATCCCCATAACCTTCCGCCAACAGACAATCCACCAGCCGCGAGATACCACCACCCACATCGATGAGCGCAGCGGTCTTTGGCAGCCCCGCAGCGTGAATTAATTCCAGAGAGATTGCCGGCTGCAGCTGGAACCAGCTCAGGCTGTCGTCCGGCTTCTGCGCGTACACATCTTCCCAGTGCTGTTTGCGATCCATACGTCGTTAGGTCTGCGGCAGATGTCTGCTGCCGGTCCAGCCATGCGAACGCAGCACCTTCTCGCCCATGCGTCTCGCCGGTTCTTCCAGGGAGGTGGCCATGGAGTCGTTCCAGCGGTTCAGGAAACCGTACAGGCAGATGGCCGCCAGCATCTCGACGATCTGGTCCTCGCTCCAGTGCCGGCGCAGTCTTTGCATTACGGCTTCATCGACAGCGTTGGGCACCGCGCCTGCGGCCAGGGCGAAATCTAGGGCCGCGCGTTCGGCTTCGGTGTACAACGGACTGCTTTGGTATTTCCAGATGGCGGCGATCTTTGCATCGCTGATGCCGTGCAGGCCGGCGGCGATCAGCGAGTGGGCTTCGCAATACTGGCAACCGGCGGCATGGCTGGCCATGTGCGCCAGCAGCCGCTTGAAGCCCGGATCCACGCTGCCCTTAGGATCCATGACCGCCTGGGTGAGCACGCTGAAACCGTGCACGATGGCGGGACGCCTCTGCAGCGTCAGCAGGCTGTTGGGCACGAAGCCGAGGATGCGCCGGAACACGGCGAACTCCGCTTCCAGTTCCGGGTGGGTGTTCGCCGGTAGTGGTTCGAGATAGGCCATCAGTTTCTCCTGTTGAGGTTCGCAGTCGCTACGTGGGTTTTGCATTCTAGACCGGGCATCCCGCATCCGCGGCCATGGCAGCGACTGCGGCAGCGTCACCCCAGCTTCGATGGGCGTTCCACGGCCAAGCCTTGACGCTTGCCGATGACTGTATAAATATCCAGTATCCACGTGAACTGCCCGAGCCGGTCCCATGTCCGCCTTCAGTCCCCTTTACTGGCCTCGCGCCATCGCCCTCGTCGACATGAACGCCTTCTTCGCCAGCATCGAGCAACGGGACTTTCCGGAGCTCCAGGGCCGCCCCATCGGGGTCACCAACGGCATGACCGGTACCTGCGTCATCACCAGCTCCTACGAAGCCCGGCGCTACGGCATCAGGACCGGTATGCGCCTCAAGCAAGCCCGTCACCTATGCCCGGAGTTCGTGCAGCGCCCGGCCCGTCCGGAACGCTATGCGCAGATCTCCACCGCCATCATGCAGGCCCTGCAGCAGATCACGCCGGACATCGAGGTGTTCTCCGTGGACGAAGCCTTCCTGGATCTGACCAACTGCCAGGATGCTTTCGGCAATCCTGTGGGCATGGCGCGCCGTGCCCGGGAAATTGTTTTTCAGACTTCCGGCCTGCAGTGCAGCGTCGGCGTCTCCGGTGACAAGACCACCGCCAAGTACGCCGCCAAACTGCAAAAACCAAATGGCTTCACGGTGATCCCGCCCTGGGAGGCACGCGTGCGTCTGCATGACGTGTTACTCACGGAACTGTGTGGCATCAAAAAAGGCATCGGCGGATTCCTGGCGTTGCGTAGCATCCGCACCTGCGGCGACATGCAACGTCTGCCCATCAGCGTGCTGGCGCAGCGTTTCGGCAATCCGGGGCGGCGCATCTGGCTCATGGCCCAAGGCCCAAGGCCTGGACCCGGAGCCGGTGCACACCACGGTGGCACCACCCAAGAGCATCGGCCACGGTAAGGTCATGCCGCCCGCCATCAGTGACCGCAAGCTATTGGCGACTTATCTGCTGCACATGGCGGAAAAAGTCGGCGCACGGCTGCGCAAGCATCACATGCAGGCCCAGACTTTCTTCATCGGTTTTCTCAGTGATGAGGGTTTTGTCGCACACAAGTTCAAGAGCCCGCGGGCCACGGATGACGGTCGCGAGATCTATGCACTCTGCAAAATTTATCTGAACCGTTGCTGGACCGGTTGGGGCGCGCATCAGGTGCAGGTGACTGCTTTGGATCCGCGTCCGGCGGATACGCAAGACGATTTGTTCCTGGCGAGGGATGAACGAGCCGCCCGGCGCAATGCCGTGATGGACGTGATCAATGCGCGCTACGGGGAATTTGCCCTGGCCCCGGCCATGCTGCTGAAGCGCAGCGACATGCCTAACGTGATCTCGCCGGCCTGGAAACCCTATGGCCACCGGCAGACCATCTGATCATGTGCGTGGGCGTGCACTACACACTCGACAGCCGCGAGATGCGCGTACTGTTCGCCAGCAGCAACGCGCAACTGCCGGTGCATACCAAAGACGGCATCACGCTCATGCCCTGGGGACGGCGGCCAAGACAAACGGGCAAACTGCCACTGGGCGGCTGCGCCTACCTGGATGCTATCCACATGGGTAACTGGGAGCGCTTCAATCCGCGGGGCGTGCGGCTGTGGGTCGAAAGTTTCGCCGAACAGGATGTGGAAGGCCGGGTACACTGGCACACGCTCACCGCTGGCAAATGGATCAAAGGGCTGCTGGCCCAGGAAGGTGCGGAGCGTCGCGTGTACGTGGTGACGCTCACGCCGGTGCTGGCTGAGACACCCTATGAACGCTGGCCGTGCATCCAGAGTGGATAATCGCTTGATGAAACGATGATCGTCCGCGATATTCAAGAATCATGAACTCAGGAGGTACAGCATGAAAAATCAGCAAATCGGATTCATCGGTCTCGGCAGCATGGGCGAACCCATGGCGCGCAATCTGCTGGCTGCAGGCTATGCACTCAAGGTGTTCAATCGCACCGCAGCCCGTGCCAAACCCCTGGCTAGCCTGGGCGCGACGACGGCCGCTACGCCACGCGAGGTCGCCGACGCAGGCGGCATCGTGGTCAGCATGCTGGCAAACGATACGGCTCTCAAAACCGTGACCCTGGGCACAGAAGGTTTTCTGCCTGCGCTTGGCGCTGGTGGCCTGCATATCTCCATGAGCACGGTCTCGCCGGAGACATCGCGGCTGCTGGCGGCGGCACACGCAAAACAGGGCAGCCTATTTCTGTCGGCACCAGTATTTGGGCGCCCCGAAGCTGCGACTGCCCAAAAACTCTGGATCTGCCAATCCGGTTCCGCCGAGGCCAAGCAGCGTGCTCGACCGGTGCTGGAGGCTCTTAGCCAGGGCATCCAGGATTTTGGCGAGGATGCGGGCGCCGCCAATGTCGTCAAGCTGGCTGGCAACTTCCTGATCCTTTCGGCCATCGGCGCGCTCAGTGAGGCTTTATCACTGGCTGAAAAGAACGCTGTGGATCGCGGAGCGCTCGCAGCATTCTTCGGTCAGACAATTTTCGCCTGCCCCGTCTACCAGAATTACGGACGCATCCTTGCACAACGGATTTTCGAACCGGCAGGCTTCAAGCTGGAGCTGGGTATGAAAGACGTGCGCCTGGTCCGGGAAGTGGCGGAACACGCACAGGTGCCCATGCCGATGGCAGACCTGCTGCATGCACGCCTGCTCAGCAGCCTGGCAAGAGGCCGGGCGCAGATGGATTGGACGGCGATCGAACTGACCGTGGCCGAAGCCGCCGGATTAAATTGAGATTGTTCAGTATAGAGTTAACTGAGTCGTAGGTTGATGTTTCAGATTTTCACTTTGGCACGCAGCCGCGCCCATACCGTATCCTGCGATTGCAGCGACGGTACGAGCTTTTTGAACGCTTGATCATTTGGAAAAGAGCGTTTTGCTGATTCATTCTGCGATGGTTTGCGATCCCCGGTTTTTGCTGCACCCGGATTACTGCCACTAAGTGCCAATGCCTGGGGATGACTGGCGAGCATGTCCGCTGCTTCCATGCGCCGTTGCTGTGCATCTGGACTGATATGCGCCAGCACATGGGTGGAGCGCGCATGCGCAACACTACGTATGTGCGCCTGGTCGCTCAGGTACTGTTTCAGGTCGCCGTGCCCGATGAGTACCGGGTTCCAGCGACCCTCCGGCGAAAGGTTAGCAAACATGTAGTTGTAGAATTGCTTGTCCTGCGGGATGAAATTCGGCCGGTATACGGCATAGCTGTATTCGGTGCCGGAAGCACCACAGAAATTGGAAGTGTGTTGATGCATTGGATGCTACCGGGGAACCACCGTATCGGAATGGACTATACGCTCAATTTAAGTCCACCTATGGCGTGGCCAGAGGCGTTTAGCGCTCATGCACTCGTTGAGTATGCAAGCCTGTCTCAGTGACCATCGGATACAGATCAGGTGTATTTGAAGCTCGCTGCAATCAGATCAGATTATTGAACATAAATGTGATGTCGGCGCCTAATTGACTGATAGAAATCAGATAGATGACCAGTGTGGTGGATACAGCGGATAGTGCTGCCATCGTGACGGTGGCGCTGTTTTTCCTGCTGGAACTCGACTGGAATCGCTGGTGGCCGCTGTTTATAGTATTTGGCGGTCTGTGGATGCTGGCGAACGAGTGGCAGCGCAGTTCCGACTCTTCTGCGTCTGGATAATCATACAAAACACCAAGATTATTAAAATCTGCTCAAATGCAGATCAAAGTGTGTCGCGACTATGAGAGTTAATTAAATCTGGCTCGCAAACAGTTTGGTCGGCTGCACCTGACCAGGCAGCACCAATGTCTGTTCGTAGGCGAAGCCGATGCTCTCGAGGACCATGATGGAGCGCTGATTATCGGGGTTGGTGATAGCCACGACACGTTTCAGGTCGAGGGTGTTTCTCCCGTAATTCAATACCGCGGCCGCCGCTTCCTGCGCATAGCCGCGGCCCCGGTAGCGGGCCAACAAGGCGAAGCCCAGATCCACGTCCTGCAGGTCGTCGCGTTTGATCAACCCGCACATGCCGATGCGGATGCCGGTCTTGAGGGTTACCATGTATAGGCCAAACCCAAGCCGCGCATACATGTCCAGCGGCCCCTTGCGGATATAGCTGCGTGCATCCTCGAGAGTTTGCACGTGCTTGTCGCCGATGTACTGTAGCCAGGCTGCGTCGTTCACTAGCTCCAGGATGAAGGGCGCGTCTTCCAGCACCAGCCGACGCAGTATCAGGCGCTGGGTTTCAAGGACTTTCATGCTTGAATTGTAGCCCTATGCCAGCCACTGGATTCACCCAGCAGTCATACTGAATGGCGTGAAATGGTGCATGATTTAGCTGACTTTCTGTTATCAGAACGAGGAAAAGCTGCCATGTCAAACAATCAGAAGAAAGCGAAGAACGGCGCGTGTGTGGTGGTCACCAAAAACGGCCCCTACCTAGTTTCAGGCGCCGTGCCGCTCGCCAAACAGACTATCGTCAGCGACAGTGAGGGTGGCTCCGAATCCTGGCAACAGGGTAAGAGTTACCCAACCCAGGAAACCTATGCTCTGTGTCGTTGCGGCAAGTCCAAGAACAAACCCTTCTGCGATGGCAGCCACAATAAGGTGCATTTCGACGGCCGCGAGACCGCCAGCCGCGAACCCTATCTTAAGCAGGCGCAGATGATGGAAGGGCCGGGCATGCTGCTCACGGATGTACAGGGCTTATGTGCGTTTGCACGCTTTTGCGACACCCACGGACAGGTATGGAATCAAGTTGCGCATACCAACAAAGCCGAAGTGCGCACGAGCTTCATCCGCCAAGTGGGCAACTGCCCATCGGGGCGGCTGGTGGCCTGGGAAAAAGATAAGGACGCTGCGCTGGAACCGGAACTTCCAGTATCTATCGGTCTCATCGAGGATCCGGCACAGCAATGCAGCGGACCCTTATGGCTGCGTGGCGGCATCCTGGTGGTCGCAGCGGATGGCTTTGAGTACGAAGTCCGCAATCGTGTCACGCTGTGCCGCTGCGGCGCTTCCCAGAACAAGCCCTTCTGCGACGGCAGCCATGCAGCCGTCAAGTTCCGTGATGAATAATTCCGGAACGGCGCAAGTAACTTTTGATTTCGATCATGCGCAGGAGATCTGCATGCGTGGTATTACAACCCTAGGCCTTTGTCTGTCACTGGTCTACGTTTTAACTAGTTGTGCGACCCAGCACTACAGCGCGGAAGTCTGGAACACCGATACGCAAAAGGCAAAAGCCTTCGTGGTGCAATGGGCCAACGGTAATTACGGGACCGCCAGCGTCGACTTCAATGATGCATTGATGCACACTGCCACACCGCAAAATCTTCAAGCTACGTGGAATCAGATCACGGCCATCTATGGCGACTATCAAGGCATCGGTGAAACCAGCACGTCCGAGATCAGCGGTAAGCCCATCATCATCGTGAACGTATTGTGCAAGAAAGGGCCGTTGTCACTGCATGTGGTTTTCGACACGGACGGAAAGATCGCGGGCTTCGTCTGGAATAATTAAGGTGCATAAAAACGGGGCGGTAAAAACCGCCCCGCTTGAACACTACGAGTCTTTAACTTAGCTCGCTTTTTTCCACATCCTCGCCTCGAACTGCTTGTCGAGGGGGGTCTTGGCAATCAGGTTGGTGTAGTTAGTCAAGGTCACCATCCCGGCAGCCAGCACGATCTCCAGGATGTTGGCGCGGGTATAACCGGCGTCCAGAAAGCTCTTGATGTCGCTTTCGGAAACCTGACCACGGCTGTTGATGACCTTGGCCGTAAACGAGTGCAGTGTCTCTAGCTTCTGGTCGTCAAGATGCTTACCAGCGCGGATCGCTTCGATCACATCGGCAGAAACTTCATGCTTCTCGGCAGCCACGGTCTGCACGGCCGTGGAATAGGCACTGCCATTCTCGCGGCTGGCGGTCAGTAGCACGATCTTGCGCTCCTGCTTGTTGAGTGTGGTCTTCTCAAAGATATCTTTGAGTGCAACATAGCCCTTCAGCAGACAGGGTGACTCAGCCATTACACCGAACACGTTGTGGATGTGACCCTGATGTTGTTTGATCTTTTCCAGATCAACACGTGATTCGGTCGGGGCATTGGTGAGGTCATGGACTTTAAATTCATGCATATTGGTATTCATAGATACTAATTCTCCATTTGATGGGCTGCCATGCAAGTTATGGGGAACTCAGGTCCACATGTTCGCGGGCAAAAGACGCCCGTCCACACAGCAGCTGCTAGCGGATCGCATTCACAAGGATTGGAATGCATAACGACTTCAAACAGAAGTCATAATACGCTTTTAAGCGCACGATTTCCAGTTTTGTGATTACGAGGTGAAGTCTGATGGTTGCGTCACTGATTTTTAAATCAGTTCGTTATAGCCACTATCAGAAAAATACCTATCGAGATATTAAATTTGCAATGCAACAGTCACGCGTTCATTTTTAATATTCTGTTAATTGATACTTATAGCTAGCATCCTGGCATTGACCACGCTTAGAGATGGCATGTCTGGCGCCAACTACCGGCTGCCGGTGAATCTGTGCTTGCATTAGACGATTGATTAGGCATATTCACGCACCCTCAGGTGACGCGGCCACATTGATTCCGCGGACCACTGCGGGGCGCGCAAGAAATGTCTGTAGCGCGCGCATCACATGCGGGAAATCTGTGATTCCAACCAGTTCACCGGCAGCGTAGTAACCGATCAGGTTGCGCACCCAGGGGAAGGTCGCGATGTCCGCTATGGTGTAATCATCGTCCATGATCCAGACACGCTCGGCAAGCTGCTGGTTGAGGATTCCCAATAGACGTTTGGATTCCGCAACGTAGCGGTCGTGTGGGCGTTTGTCTTTGAAGTCCTTGCCGGCGAACTTGTGGAAGAAGCCTACCTGGCCAAACATAGGGCCGATCTCGCTCATCTGGAACATCAGCCACTGGATGGTGCGGTAGCGGTTCGAGGCATCCCGTGGCATGAACAGTCCGGTCTTGTCAGCCAAGTAGATGAGGATGGCGCCGGATTCGAACAGTGGCAACGGGTTGCCGTCAGGTCCATTGGGATCGATGATCGCCGGAATCTTGCCATTCGGATTAAGTGACATAAATTCAGGCGATTTCTGCTGCCTGGTCTCGAGATTAACGCGATGCGCTTCGTAGGGCAGCCCCGTCTCTTCGAGCATCACTGCGATCTTGACGCCGTTGGGAGATGGCACTGAATACAGTTGCAGACGATCAGGGTATCGCGGGGGCCATTTGCGGGTTATCGGGAATGTGGAAAGATCAGACACGTTCAACCCTTTTCAAAACAGGAACACGGTCACGTGCATGCGTTTCGTTCCTGCGTATTATGCCTTGAACATGCGGATGATATCTTGGGAACTCATGACCTCGGACGAAAAAGCGAAACTACCGTGCTCACGCATCTCCCGAGCGGCGCGCACAAAGGCGCCGAGTGCGGTACGTGTGAGCGTGCTGCCGGTGCTGATACGCTTCACTCCCAGATCTGATAGGTCTCCGAGCGCGAGCCGCATGCCGCTAAAGCCCACCAACACATTGACGGGTCGCTCGACCGCACCGAGCAGCTCGGCAATATCATCCCGGCTCGACAATCCAGGCGCATACAAGACGTCCGCGCCGGCTTCCTGATAAGCCTGTAGGCGCTTGATGGTGTCTTTGATATCGGGTTTGCCGACGAGGTAATTTTCCGCGCGCGCGGTAAGCGTGAAGGCAAACGGCAATGAGCGGGCCGCTTCCGAGGCCGCGCGGATCCGGTCGACGGCGTGTGCAAGCTCATACAAGGGGCACTGCGGCCGGCCAGTGGCATCTTCGATCGAGCAGCCTACAGCGCCTGCGTCACCCGCCTGCTTGACAGTGACCGCCACCGATTCGGGATCATCACCGTAGCCGTTCTCAAGATCGGCACTCACGGGCAGTGGAGTGGAGGCCGCGATCTGTGCCACATGTACGAGCATGCGTTCACGGCCGATGGAGCCGTCCAGCTGTCCGACTGAAAATGCGTAGCCGGCGCTGGTGGTGGCCAGCGCCTCGAAGCCTAAATAGGCAAGCATGCGTGCTGTGCCTGCATCCCACGGATTGGGGATAATGAAGGCGTCTTTGCGCGCATGCAACTTGCGAAATGCATCGCCTTTTTCAGTCTGAGTGGACACCTTAAGCTTCGCTGATTACGCCATTACTGCAGGAATATTGAGTGTACCATCGACGACTTCTACGAAATTGCGTTCCTCGCGCAGGATGAAACGCTTGGTTCTGGCCATCTCGAAATTCCTGCGGCCCTCCGGATCCTGTCGCAAACGTGCCTGATAAGTCTCATAGACCGCCAGACTTTCGAAGGCGATCAAACCCCAGGCAACGTAGTTGGTTCCTTGATATGGGAGAAAATAACCGAGCAGGTGTCCTCCGCAGCGCGGAATGATGCGGCCCCAGTTTTCCGCATATTTCTTGAAAGCCTCGCGTTGGAAAGGATCGATCTCGTAACGGATGATGCAGGTGATCGTCATGTGCGGACTCCGGGCTTGTTGATAGTTACGTACCGGTCGAGCATCGTGCACGTCAAGATTCGACGCGAAGAGCTTAGGCGCGACAGCGATGATTGCGGCAGTCATCAGACCTTGAGCAAGAAAATCACGGCGCGTGATGGCATAGGGCGGTGGTTCACCCGTGATCGGTGACGTCGCCGGTCGGTTTTTATTGGATTTCTTGGCTGGCCGCATATCAAATAGTTTGCGGATTGCCCTGCAACGATACTTCGCCTACGATAAAACTATGGATGTTGAGCCGACCGATGCCATGGTGTCCAGAATTTCCGCGGCTATCGCCGAACCGGCCAGAACCCGCATGCTCTATTGCCTGATGGACGGGCGCGCCCGTACCAGCACGGAACTCGGGATCGTCGCCGAAGTCAGCCCTTCCACTGCCAGCGTGCATCTCGCCCGCCTGAAAGAACAGCAGCTTGTTGAAGTCGTGACCCAGGGGAAATACCGCTACTACAGCCTGGCGGGTGAAAGCGTGGCGGCAGTGCTGGAAGCGCTGGCGGTCATGGCCGGAGGCACACGTGACCGGTTTGTGCCCAGCACTCCGGCCACATTGCGCGCTGCGCGCACCTGCTACGACCACATGGCAGGCACGCTGGCGGTCGCGCTGCACGACCGTTTCCTGAAGACGCGATGGCTGTCGACGCCTACACCGGATAATGGCGTATACGATGTCACGCCTGAAGGCATGCGCGCACTCGCGGCTCTGGGTATGGACGTTGAGGCACTCCGTTCGCAACGCCGGCATTTCGCCTATGCGTGTCTCGACTGGAGCGAGCGACGGTCGCATATCGCCGGCGCCCTCGGTGCCGCCTTATTGAAAACCGCACTGCGCCGAAAGTGGGTTGTCCAGGGGCTGGTTAGCCGCGAGCTCAGAGTTACCCCGGCTGGCAAGCGTGCAATCCTGGCCGTATTCGGTGTGCAGGTATCCAGCTGATACATGCGATCTCGCAGTCTGGTTTTAAGTCCGCACCCATGGTTTTAGCCTCGACGAAGTGTTCCCGACAATGGGACGTAAAACTGAGTGCTGCCTTATCAGCAGGATACATATGATGGCTCGGAATTCGTTGGTGTTATCGCGGTAGTGAATGTGCCGAAGATCCTGACATGCCTATTCATGTGTCTGATTTCAGCCTGCCAAGCGATGGCAGGTCCTGCGGATACGGGCTTATTGAAAATTCATATAGACGTTCCATCACCTCTTGCTGATCGAGGGGTAATCCTTAAAAGAATGCTGGCCCCAGCGGTGTACCAGGCTCACTTCGGCGATACAGTTCCAGTCGGTCAGTCGATCGATCCGCAAAATGAGACATGGGTTTTATACGTCCCGCCACAATACGATGATTCCAGTGCCTACGGCGTCTTGGTGTGGATTCCACCCGGTGATGACGCCAGCATTCCGTATGGTTGGCGCGGTGCATTGGATTTGCACAAGATGATTTACATCGCTGCCGATAGGTCCGGAAATGATCAGTCTGTGTATGACCGGCGCGCGCCACTGGCGCTGACGGGATATTCCTACGTACGTGATCACTACCATATCGACATGAACCGCGTATATATCGGTGGTTTTTCTGGGGGCGGTGTAGTCGCCAGCCACATTGCGCCAGCTTTTGCCAATATTTTTTCTGGAGGTCTTTTCGTTTCCACGGCCGATGGAATCAACATTAGGCCAAGCAACGGAAACGAAGACGACCATGCTCCCTTGCCTACGAAAGCAGAACTATCGGAGATGCGCTCCAATGGGCGATATATTTTCACTGTGGGCGAAGATGACCCCATAAATTCAATGCTCGTCAATCGAGCGTTCGATTCCTATCGGGCGTTATGTATATCTCGCATCAAGCTCTTAGAAGTACCCGATACAGGACACGAAAATCTTAATCACCGTTGGCTAAATTACGCTCTAAGCTACCTCGATACTCCAGGAACGCCGGATCATCCCCGATCCTGCACAGCTAATGGAATGCGCTAAAGAGGCGAACCGATATCTGTACTGGATCAGCTATCGGCAGGCACCGCTGATGGAGGTTGCTGGCGGCTGCTCATCATTATCCAATACCCATCAGCACCGCAGTTTTGCCTTGTCGTATCATTGCATCTGAATACTCGGCCGCGCACCTGTAACAGCAGGTGCGTTACTACGGAGTCTCGTCCCATGAATAGGCGCTTCTGGATATCTCTGGGCATCACGGTTTTGGTACTGGCAGGCGGTGTCTATGCCTCCCTGGTGCCCCCGACGGTCTTGCCGTTCGATGCGAAACAGATGGGCGAATCTTTGCAGTTCGAAATCATACCCAGCTCGATCGGCATACCTATGCCGCCTGGATTACAGTCGGGCGACATTCTTGATCTCAAAGTCATGGCGCCTCGCGACCGTCTGGTGTTCAGCAATAGTGTGGGGAACCAGCCAACGGATACGGTCGTGAATATGGTGGTAACTCGCGGCGACCGAGAGTTGGCAGTGCCGATACATTTCGCGCGTATTTCGGCTCACACTGAAATATTTAGGGTCTATATCGTCAACGTGGCGCTCAATTGGCTGTTCGCATTTCTGGGGCTGCTACTGTTGTGGCGCGGCCAACGCTTGGCGGCGGCGGCCGTGTGCCTGTGGTGCCTGCTCAACGCATTCGCCGGGATCGTCACCAGTTTTTCGCTGCCGCTGGTCGTGCAAGGCGTCATCGGAGCAGTAGTAACCGACCTGCTCAATGCCGGCACACTGGTGGCCTTGTATCTGCTAGCCGATGATCTGACCGGGGTAGGCATAAGTCGGAGCGTGCGCGCATGGATGCGCAATGCATTTATCGTACTGTTTTCAATGTACCTGTTCGGCATCGCGACCATACAAGTAGGCTACATAGAATTCGGAATATTGTGGGCGGGCTTCCGTCTGATGGTGGTACTACATCTTGCCGCCTTTGCGGTACCGTTAGTGTTGCTCGCGTTGTTTTATCGCAACGCCCCCGTGGGGGAACGGGCGCGCATTCGCTGGGTATGGGTCAGTATCTTTATTTATGTGGCATCGTATGTGGCCAGCGTGTTCGGCAACCAGATAATCGGTGATTTGGAGACCAGTGTGCTCGTCACACTGCTCACCGCCCTGGCTTTCCTCGGCTTCACCTATGCGGTACTGCGCCACCGGCTGGTTTCCTTGCGACTGGTCCTAAACCGGGCGTTGGTGTACGGCGCCATCACCTCGTTGGTGGTGGGCGTGTTCGCCGCGCTTTCAGGACTCATCGAACATTTCGCGATCGGCCGCACTGAAAGCGCGCTGCTGCAGTTGCTGGTGCCCCTGACTTTGGGCGTGACCTTGAGCGTGGTGAAGAAACGCTTGGACCGTTTCGTGGAACGACTGTTTTTCCAACGGCAGTATCGAGCCGAGGCGGCTTTGTCGCGTTTCGCACGTGAGTGCGGCTTCATCGAAAACCGTGATGCGCTGTTGGACCGCTGTGTGGATGTCATACAGGACTGCCTGAAACCCACCGGTGTAGCCCTGTACGAAAAAAACCAGAACGGCTACCGGCGACTGCGGCAGCGGGGTGAACGGCAGTTTCCTGAACATCTCACTACCGATGACCCGACGTTCGTGAGTTTACGGGCACAGCCCGCAGAAGCCGACTTGGATGACGTCAAGAGTGCCCTGGGACGTGAAGGACTGGCATTCCCATTGGCGGTGCGCGGTGCATTGTTGGGCGCCCTGGTGCTGGGGCAAAGGCCGGCGGAGCATTACACCCAGAATGAGCAGATCTTGCTTGCACGCATCAGCCAGCAGCTGGCCGCGGCGCTGCATGCGCTGCATGCCCGGGAGGCAGAGGCTTTCGTGGATGCGGTGGCGCGTGGCCAGTTGGGCGCCAATACCGATACCAAATCGAGGGCGCAGCAACTGCTGAACCAAACGCTTTTGGCATGATTCCAAAGACCTTCGGGGGTGTGCGGAAAGTGTGTTGAGTGGGTTGTTAAAAGAGCTGCAACCACCGTCTGCGGACACCTAACGCAGCTGGCTGTCCTTGCTGCCGCGGCGGTTGTAGACGCTGTGCGTTTTTACATGTTCATCAATCTGGTTCTGGCAGCGGATACATAGACGCACGCCGCGGATAGCCATGCGTCGCGCTTCCGGTATCTCCTCGCCGCATTCAGCGCAGTGCTTCAGGCTCTTGCCCTTGGGCAGGCGGCCGCGCACGCTCTTGAGCGCATCCTCGATGCTGGCATCAATCTGTTCCTGCACTGCGCCGTCTTTTGCCCAGCCACTTGCCATTAACGACTCCTCAACTGTAGGTATTTATTGTACGCCAGGAATTAACAGCGATATTGCAGTGTGCTGTGGTGTGAGGTAAACGCAGTCATGGTTTGTCTTGTTGTTCAGCCATGGCTCTCTCAATGCGGCGGTCGGGGACCAGCCACATGAGTGCTACCAATACATACAGGCTTTGGGAAATCCAGGGGGCTAGAAAGGCGACTGGGACCGCGAGTGCGTATATGAGCGGCGACACCTTGCCCTTGAAGTCCCGGCCGACCGCATGCTCCAGCAGAGAAGTTGTTACCTGGGAGATGATGATGGTGCGTTGCAATATCCAATAGGCCGCCGCCGCCATAAACAACACCGCACCGTAAAGTGCCGTGGGCACGGAAGCGAAATGATTTTCACCCATCCAGCCGGTGGCGAACGGGAACAAAGACAACCAGAACAGCAGATGCAGGTTCGCCCACAGCATGCCACCACTGACCTTGGTGACGGTATGCAACATGTGGTGGTGATTGTTCCAGTAGATGCCCAGGTACAGGAAGCTCAGCACGTAGCTCAGGAACACGGGCAGCAGCGGGTCGAGTGCCGCCAGGGTGTTGCCATGTGGCACCTTCAGCTCCAGCACCATGATGGTGATGATGATGGCGAGCACGCCGTCGCTGAAGGCTTCCAGCCGGGTCTTCTGCATACCGTTCCCTTGAGTGTTGCAAGTGCCTAAGCTAATACATCGATCATTACTTATGCACATATCCGCGCCAGAGGCAATATGACAGATGTGCAATAAAAGTTTCCCAGTGCTGTAACATTTTCGGCTCACGATGTTGTCATGCATGATTAGCATACAAGCCATCAGCATTCCCCGTTCATCGGGCAGACGGTTACAGCGGATGATCCTGCCAGCAGGGGTGTTGGCTGCACTCGTATTGTTGTCAGTCCAAGCGGCGCCCATGCATGCGCAGGCCACCGCCACACCCATCCGGCATGTGATCCTGATCATCGGTGAGAACCGTACCTTCGATAACATGTTCGCCACCTTCGAACCACGCGCAGGCCAGCAGGTCTGGAACCTGTTATCCGAAGGCATCATCAATGCGGACGGGACTCCAGGTCCCAACTTCGACAGGGCGCGCCAGTGGCAGGCCTCGGCCACGCAAGCCTATTCGATCCATCCTCCAAAAACCGCTGCCTACGAAACCCTCGGTCCCATTACCACATCGGGTACGCGGACCGACGCGCCATTCTCCAGTGCCGGCGAGGCGGCGGCTATCGAACCAGCGCTGCTGGCAGAGGACTATCCACTACTGACCAAAGGTGGCAGCGGGCTGCCCGACGATGCCAGGGTTGATCCGCGTTTTCCGGTCACTCTTCCCGGTGGACCTTTTGCGATCACACGCCATCTGAACTACCACGACTACAGTGGCAACCCGGTACACCGCTTCTTCCAGATGTGGCAGCAGACGGATTGCGATGCGGCCGCGGCGACGCCGCGAAATCCCAGTGGTTGCCGCAATGATCTGTTTGCTTGGGTCGAAGCCGCCGTAGGTGCGGGCAGCAACGGCCAGCCGCAATCCAAAAACTACGCCGATCCGGGCAATCACGAAGGCGCCGTGGCCATGGGTTTCTATAACGTAAACAAAGGCGACCTCAGCTACTTTAATTCTCTAGCTCACGAGTACGCTCTCAACGACAACTATCACCAGGCGGTGATGGGTGGCACCGGCGCTAACCACATCGAAATTGGGTTTGGCACCGGCATCTACTATGCGGGCGCGAACGGCAGGCCGGCGGTGCCGTCGGCGAATCAGATCGAGAATCCCGATCCGCAGTCGGGCACCAACAATTTCTATAGACAGGATGGCTATGCCGGCGGTTCCTACGTGAAATGCGCCGACCACTCACAGCCGGGGGTGGCGGCCGTAAGCAATTATCTTGCCTCACTGCCCTATCACGTGTTCCAAGCAGGTGATTGCCAGCCGGGCGCCTATTACCTGGTGAATAATTACAACCCAGGTTATCAGGGTAATGGTAAACCAGCGGCGCTGGGCGCGGACCAGTACACGGTTCCACCCAGCAGCCAGCCGAATCTTGGTTTGCTGCTGAGCAGCCATCACATTTCCTGGCGTTACTACGGCGAGGGCTGGGCCAAGGGGCGCGAAAGCGGTGAAGGTGGCCTGAATAATTTTTGTAACATCTGCAATCCATTCCTGTATTCGAAGCAGATCATGACTAACCCGGATCTACGCAAGAATCTGCAGGGCATAAGGGCACTGTATGGCGATATCCAGAAGGGAACTCTGCCCGCAGTCTCCATTGTCAAACCTGACGGTCTGATGGACGGTCACCCAGCCACATCGAAACCGGATTTGCTGGAAGCGTTCTGCCGCAAGATCATCGTCATGATCCAAGCCAACCCCGCGCTGTGGAAAGACACCGCCGTTATGATCACCATGGACGAGGGCGGCGGTTACTATGACTCGGGTTACATTCAGCCTATTGATTTTTTCGGTGACGGCACGCGCGTGCCGCTGATCGTGGTGTCACCCTACTCCCGCGGCGTCGGCGTAGTGCACGCCTATAGCGACCATGTGTCCTTCGACAAGTTCGTGGAGGCTAATTGGAAGCTCGGCACGATCTCGCCCTGGAGTCGGGACCATCTTCCCAATCCAATCGCGACCAAAGATAACCCATATGTGCCTACCAACAGTCCGGCCATCAGCGATCTGATGGAGATGTTCAGCTTCTCGCATCACGGCCAAAGGCCGGATTGACGGCGTCTGGGGAATATATCCAAGATCCCTTGGGACGAGATCGAATCGTTGATCTGAATATATAAATTCGTGGCAGTACCCAATAATTCACGCGAGCAGGCCAAGCGGCCGCTGATTTACGCCGCCAGTGCTACCGTCTGTATCTACGTAGCGAGCCATAAGATCATGAAATATTTGTAGATGTAGGGGCACCGACCTGATTAACCGTCAATTTATAGTCACGACACTGACGCTAGGAAACCAGATATCCAGCCAGCGCTTTTTCTTTTTGGATGCCGAGAGAGTCTTGGGTGAGACTGTGTGTTCTGATCCGAAAGGTTGTCCACCCTGGGCGGCTCTTGCGTTCACGGTCGCATAAAGCCCCCTTTTATTTCTATAAATCACGCTGACTAGCACGCCGCAATTCCTGCAGAATAAAAACTCCCCCTGGCCACTGCCTTGGCGATACTTTGCGCTCAGATTCACGTCCTTGATACGGATGGCCAGCGATCCCTGCGGGTCGGAGACGTAGGCGGCGTTGTGCCGGCGGCAGAAATCGCAGTCGCAGGCGCGAGGATTGAAGGAATCTGGCGCGCGCGTAATTTCCATATCCATCAGGATATTGCCGCAATGACAGCCGCCGTTTATCCGGAACATGGTTCTGCTTTTGAATATCTGGTCAACGAATAGATTTTAGGGTAACGGGTCGTTTATTCGGACGCTGGTAAGGTCAGTCATTTCGTCCCCAAGGTACAAGGGCATCCGGTACTATGCCGGCCACCGCATTCGCGCCATCAGCCCGAATGCGCACACAATCGGGCGTTTTCACCGAAGCCGCAGAATTCCTGAGTGTCGTTGGGATGCGACCGTTGGTATAGCCGCAGCCAGCGCCAGCCGTGGGCAGGCCGAGGATAGTGGCTGCGTGGTTATCCTGCAGGGTGGTGGCAAAATCTTCCGCGGCCGACCGGGTGTTCCTATCCGCTGCTACATACAAAGGCAGACGATTGTGTGACTCCGTGCGCGCGCACCGGATCGAATAACACGTCTCTGGAAACGAGCCCGGTATACAGGGCAAGAACTTCGACGCTAATATGCAGGCAGCACTGGTGGTGCGTGATGTAGCTGCGGTTAAGAAAGTGAAGTCCGGACAAATTGCGCTCGCCTGGCTGTTGCACAAGGGCCAAGACTTCGTGCCGATCCCGGGTGCCAAGTGGCGCACCCATCTGGAAGAGAACCCGGACGCCGTGCAGATCCAGCTGGATGCCGCTCAGATGCAACAACTGGACGCGGCTTTGGCGCCGGGAAAAATCTCCGGGAAACGCTACAACGAAACCATCCTGGCGACCATCAATCGCTAGCAAACCCAGTTGGAAAGTTTGGATTGATGGATTCGCGGGTATCGAAAAGGGTTTTGAGCTTTTAGTTCATTAATTGCTCTGCCTCACGCTTTCAGCCGATAACCGGTGCGGAATATCCAATAAACGATGACAAGACAGACGAGCATGAACAGCAAGGTCATGCTGAGACTGGCCATGAGGCTCACGTCGCCTGAATTATAAAAACTCCAGCGGAAGCCACTCACCAGATACACCACTGGGTTAAACAGCGAGACCGTCTGCCACAGGGGCGGCAGCATCTTGATGGAATAGAAACTGCCACCCAGGAAGGTCAGCGGCGTCAAGATGAGCATCGGCGCCAGCGACAGCTTCTCGAAGTTGTCAGCCCAGATACCGATGATGAAACCCAACAGACTGAAGCTCACGGATGTTAGTACCAGGAACAACACCATCCAGAACGGGTGCCGGATCTCCAGGGGCACGAACAGCGTCGCAGTTGCCAGGATGATGATGCCGAGGATAATGGATTTGGTAGCCGCTGCACCCACGTAACTCAACACTGCTTCGAAAGGCGACACCGGCGCCGACAGCAGTTCGTAAATCGTACCGATAAACTTCGGAAAATAGATGCCGAACGAGGCATTCGATACGCTCTGGGTCAGCAGCGACAGCATGATGAGACCCGGGACGATGAACGCACCATAGCTGATACCGTCCATATGGGTGATGCGTGAGCCGATGGCCGAACCGAACACCACGAAATACAGTGAGGTTGAGATTACCGGCGCCACGATGCTTTGGATGAGCGTGCGCTTCATGCGCGCCATCTCGTAATCGTACAGAGCGCGAACCGCGTAGATGTTCATCGGTGATCTCCGATGAGCTTCACAAAGATCTCTTCCAGGGAACGTTGTTTGGTTTGCAGGTCGTTGAAACCTATACCTAAGCGATTGAGGTCGGCCAGTAGCGTGGTGATGCCGGTGCGCTTGGCATGGGCATCGAAGGTGTAGACCAGGTCCCCGCCGGCGTTCTGAAGTTCCAAGGAATACTTGGAGAGTTCATCAGGAATGGCGGCAATGGGCGCTAATAGATGCAGCACCAGCTGTTTCTTACCCAATTTACGCATCAGTTCAGCTTTCTCTTCCACCAGGATGAGTTCACCGTTATGGATGACGCCGATCCGGTCGGCCATGTCTTCGGCTTCTTCGATGTAGTGGGTGGTGAGAATGATGGTGACGCCGCTGGCGCGCAGATTCCGGATTAGCTGCCACATTTCACGCCGCAGCTCCACATCCACGCCGGCCGTTGGCTCGTCCAGAAACAGCACTGTGGGTTCATGCGCCAGCGCCTTGGCGATCAACACGCGGCGTTTCATGCCGCCCGACAAGGTCATGATCTTGCTGTTGCGCCGGTCCCAGAGGGTGAGTTCGCGCAGCACTTCTTCGATATGCGCCGGATTCTTGGCTTTGCCGAACAGCCCGCGGCTGAGATTGGCGGCCCCGCGCACGGTGACGAAGGCGTCGGTGGTGAGCTCCTGCGGGACCAGGCCTATCATGGAGCGCGTTTTGCGGTAGTCCTTCAGAATGTCGTACCCGGCGACCCGCACCCGGCCTGCGCCGGGATTCACGATCCCGCAGATGATGCTGATGAGCGTGGTCTTGCCGGCGCCATTGGGGCCCAGCAATGCGAAGATCTCGCCGCGATAGATATCCAGGCTGACATTATTCAGGGCTAGGTAGCCGGATGCGTAGGTCTTGGATAGATTCGCAACCGAGATGATTGGTTCGCCGCGCGCACTTACCGGAACAGGGGCGGCGCTCGGAGCCGGACTCACTGCCGGATGCTGATTAATTGTCTCATCCATGGCTGACTATCTTATTGCCGTTACTAGCTTATTTACCTGATAGACACAGTCGATTTCTCTACGGTGATACTATCCTGACGTCTGCAAGAATTACAGGTGGTGAATTATGACGCTCCGCCCGGATTCGATAACAGTCGTCGGCTGGCTGCTGATCGTCTTTGGGGTTTTCGGCGTGCTTGGGATCTTGCTGATGGCAGCGTTGTGGACCAGCCCAATCATGCAGCAGGTACTGACGCAAGTTCATGCGCGCATACCGGCGCAGGTGGCAGTCGGCGTAACCGGTATGATTGTCCGGCCCACCTGCGGTATCGCATTCTTGCTACGGCAAAACTGGGCACGGTTCGTCTATGTGGGTTGGCCGCTGATTGCTTTCGCCTACGCCATTATTACTAATCCTTACACGCAGTTGCTGTTGATACCGTCGCTGGTGCTTACCCTGGTGATTGTGCATTTCCTGTTCAGACCCGTCGCGACGCAATATTTCACCGCGAAGGAAACGCATACAACGTGACAAATATTCGAGGCATTAAAGATCCTATGAATTCATCGGTACGCATCGACCAGCTGATCGCAGGACTCACTGACTGGCGTGGCAAGACCTTCGCTAGCATCCGCAAGAGCATCTTGGCGGCCGACGGGGAAATCATCGAAGAATGGAAGTGGATGGGCAGCCCGGTGTGGGTCCGCGATGGACTGATCGCAGTCGCCAACGCCCATAAAGGCAAGGTCAAGCTGACCTTTGCCCACGGCGCGCAGCTCCCTGATCCTGGCAAGCTCTTTAACGCGGGCCTTGAGGGCAACGCCCGGCGCGCCATCGATTTTTTCGAGACTGACAAGATCGATGCGGGCGCGCTAAAAAAGCTCGTGCGTGCCGCTATTCATTACAATCAGACCCAATTGAAGAAGAACAAGAAGAAGACAGCGTCAGCGGCTACTCGAGCGGAAGTACACAAAGGCAAAAAGATATGAAGCGATTAAACTCAAGCGGAGAAAATTGAATCCAATTCTGTATTGAATCCCACGCGGCACACGGGTACCCGGATGTTTGCATGCTTGATTTCCACACCTGTGGATGACTGGATTCCACCGGCGGCACGCAGTGCGTGGATGCCCCTATGAACACGCCCGCAGACCGGGAGCCTGATGCCGTGGATGCCGATGAATCAAACAGGCTTGAGCGACCAACGGATCTCCGCTCCAGGCTTGTGGGACACCTATCCAAATGGCGCAAGCATTGGCGCTCGCCGGGTTTTCGGAATATCGCGCTCACCGTTCTGCTGCTCATTATTGCCGCCACCATCACAAAATTTATCCAGTTGCCGAACATTTCAATTCCCAGAGGGCGCACAGCGGGCAGCACAAAAAATAGTGTTGTGCTCGAGTCGGTTGACGTACTGACCGAATTCATAGGCCAGCTGTTGGGTAACAACAACCTGCCGCCCAAAGCACAGGCGGCACTGGTGAAAAATCTGCGCATGGTTCATGCCGACATTTTGTACACCCAGAGTGAAATCAAAAAAAACCCCAACGACGCAAACCTGCGGGCGCTGTTGCTCAACTTATACCAGCAACAGGCCGACCTCATGAGTGAAGCTCAGCAAGCACAAGTTCAGACTCTGCCAGGAGCGGGTACATAAATGCCAGTTTGGGCTTGCCGCGTTTGGGTGCGCACGACTCGGGCTACTTGTCGGCCCGTACACTTGGAAAACCGTGGTCTCTCCCTTGTTATTATGTACATCCATGCTGCCCAAACAGACTGCTAGAGAATCAGGAATGCCATCCGCGATACCACAAAGTGTTGACGCTCAACTTACGCGTGCCGCCATTTTCCTTGTCGTCACGCTGGCTGCCGGCTCGGAACATGAGGCTGTGGTACGCAGCTTGTGCGGCAATCTGGACGCGCTGGTTCGTGGCGTAGGCTTTCGGGCCCCCGATGGCCGGTTGTCCTGTGTCATGGGGTTTGGCTCCGACGCCTGGGAGCGCCTCTTCGGAGCGCTGAAGCCGAAAGAACTGCATCCGTTCCGCGAAATCCGCGGCCGACATCACGCCGTTGCGACGCCGGGTGACATCCTGCTTCATATTCGCGCTGCGCGCATGGATCTGTGCTTCGAGCTGGCGACACAGATTATGTCGCGGCTCCACGGAGCCGTTTCGGTGACGGATGAGGTGCACGGCTTCAGCTATTTCGATGAGCGCGACCTGATGGGCTTCGTGGATGGTACGGAAAACCCGGTGGAACAGGCCGCGGCCGAGGCCACGCTTATCGGCGCGGAGGATGCCGCGTTCGCCGGCGGCAGCTATGCGATCGTCCAAAAATACCTGCATGACTTGGATAATTGGAACAAGCTGCCGGTCGAGGAGCAGGAGAGGATTGTCGGCAGAACCAAACTGTCCGATATCGAGCTGGAAGATGCCGTTAAACCAACTTCAGCACACAGCGCACTGACAACCATCATGGAAGACGGTAAGCAATTGGAGATCGTGCGCGACAACATGCCGTTTGGGGATGTGGGCAAGGGAGAGTTCGGCACCTATTTTATCGGCTACGCCCGCTCCCCGAAGCGGATCGAACAGATGCTCGAGAACATGTTTGTCGGCAACCCACCCGGCAACTACGACCGGCTGTTGGACTTCAGCCGCGCGGTAACCGGTACGCTGTTTTTCGTGCCGTCGGCGACGTTTCTGGAGGATGTTTCTAGCTAAAAACTCCTCTGCCGATCACCGGCCGGAAGGCCCATGACCCCGCCAGACTCCTTTTCACTGAGTTTGATGGTTTTGTAGGGAACGAACACCGATATTCGCTCTGACCCCCTTCTCACCTTCAATGAGCGTCTGCATCGGGCCCGAGATACACTACTGCGCCGAGACATCCCACCCCGCGAGGAGATTCCCATGCCGCAGCACCACGCCGTCGTCCTGATAGACCATCATCACGCTGAGGTGCTGCAGTTCGACGCCGAACACCTACAGGCCCAGAAGGTCAAGTCGCGCAGCCAGCATAGTGTGCACGGCCACCACACACGCCAGCCCGGCAGCGATGTGCGCACCCAACATGAGTTCTTCGGCGAAGTATGCGACGCGCTCGCCGGCATCGCCGAAGTGCTGGTGGCCGGCGGGCACACCTCCCAGACCGACTTCCGCCACTACGTGGAGAAGCACCGACCGCAGATGGCGAAACAGATCGTGGCCTGGGAGACCGTGGACCATCCTACCGAAGGTCAACTGCTGGCACTGGCTAAGAGGCATTTCGCGAAGATCGACCGCATGGAAGGCATCGCCCCAATCAGATAAGCCCGGCCCAGATGCAAGCGACTATCGTCAAAGGTTTTGCGGTCTGAATCGGATAATTCGTATATCTCGGGCACCCTAGAGATTCAGTTCGATAACCGCCTTGAGCTGCGACTTGGAGCGCGCGCCGACTTTCTGGGCTTCCACCGAGCCGTGCTTGAACAGCATCAAAGTCGGCTGGCTGCGTACGCCCACTGGCGCAATCTGCGGCTCCTGCTCCACGTTCACCTTCACCACCCACAGCCGTCAAGCCCTGGAATGGCTGGGGGAGGCACGGCTGAATTTTTGCATACCCCTTGAATTTGACTAGACGGTCAACTATACTTCTGACATGAAAACGGAGAGCGGCCATGGGTAGAGTAAGTGACGCACGCCAACGCCTGCTAGAAGCGGCCAACGAGTTGACCTGGAAACTCGGGTACAACGCGGTAACCGTGGATGGCATCTGCGAAAAGGCAGACGTCAGGAAGGGAAGTTTTTACCACTATTTCGAATCCAAGCCAGCGCTTGCCAAGGCGGCTCTAGAAGCTCAATGGGAAAGCCATAGTCGGCCCCTACTGGAAGCGTCATTTGCTGCGGATATCCCACCGCTCGAACGGCTCAAGCGTTACATGGAAACCATGTATAAGAATCAAAAGGAAAAGAAACAACGCGGCGAACGCATACTCGGTTGTCCCATATTCAGTGTAGCCATGAGCGGTGAAGGCGTTGAGGCGGAGGTCGTCGAGGCTGCACAACGCGCGCTTAAAAGAAAGCTGCGCTATTTTCAGGCGGCAATCCAGGATGCGAAAGATGCCGATCTTATCAAAGTGGATGATACCGAGGCGGCCACACAAGCCGTGTATTCATTGTTCGAAGGTGCCTGGGCTCGAGCCCGGATCCAGAATAGTCCTGAACCGCTGGCTGGGCTATACGAGCAGGCGCTCCGGTTACTGGGGGTCGCGCCGCAAGAATCTTCAGCCAAGAAATCACGGGTCGCTTGAGAAACCCGCGCTATTTTTTTGCCCAGAGATTGACTAGACGGTCAACTATTACAGAAATTTGACAGCTTTGCATCGGAGGAGATTCGTCATGACAGACCAAGAATTGCAGACCAATACGATCCGGCTGCGGCGCCGCAAGTTCGCACTGCTGGCGCTTTCCGCCGTATTTGTCTGTGCTGCTATCGGCTACGGCGTGTACTGGGCGACAGTCGGGCGTTTTCATGAATCCACTGACGATGCCTACGTGGCGGGCAATCGGGTGCCGGTTATGACTGAGGCTCAAGGCAATGTCATGGCGGTGCTGGTGGATGAGACCAGCCCAGTCAAGGAAGACCAGGTGTTGGTGCGGCTCGATGACTCCGATGCCAAGATCGCACTGCAGGAAGCGGAAGCCAAACTCGCTGCCACGGTGCGCCATGCAGAGCAACTGTTTGCGACCGAGAAACAGCTCTCGGGCAAGGTACTCGCGGAACAGGCAACTCTCGCGCAGGCGCGTTCGGATTATCAGCGTCATTCGAACCTGCAGCGTCTCGGTTATTACCCAGCCAGCGCTCTGGAACACAACGCCACCGCCATCGATGTCGACGCCGCCAATTTGCAAGCGGCGCGCCAGGCACTGGCGGCTACGCGTGCGCAGGTGGTGGACACCGACCTCATGAACAATCCAGACGTCAAGCTGGCTGCAGCCCAAGTACGTGCCGCCTATCTCAACCTGCAACGCATGACCATCGTGGCGCCGGTGTCGGGCTATGTGGCGACGCGGGACGTGCAGGTGGGCCAGCATGTGGATGCAAACAGTCTGCTGATGGTGGTGGTGCCCCTCAATCAGATTTGGGTGAACGCCAATTTCAAAGAATCGCAGCTGAATCACATTCACCCGGGCCAGCCAGTGAGCATGCGTTCGGATCTTTACGGCAGTAGTGTCACCTTCCGTGGAGAAGTCGCCGGTGTGGATGCTGGCACCGGCAGTGCTTTTGCGCTGCTGCCGCCGCAGAACGCCACCGGCAATTGGATCAAAGTCGTGCAGCGTGTCCCGGTACGGGTACGTATCGATCCCAAAGATATCAGCGTGCATCCCTTGCGGATCGGCTTGTCCATGGATGTGAGTGTCGATACCCACGCGACCAGCGCCACTGTCGCCGGCGATCCGCCCGCCGATCCTCAGTACGTCACCTCGGTCTACGACCAGCGTCTGCAGGGAGCGGCGAGCCTGATTGCAGCCATCGTCCGGGATAACGTTCTCCCCGGTAACGTACCGGTGGTTGCCATCGAGCACCCCACGGAAATCCGCCATGAGCGGTGAGCAAACGCCGATAACTGGGTTTCAGCTCATCTTGTTGACGGTGGGGGTATCGCTTGCGGTGTTCATGAATGTGCTGGACACATCCATCGCGAATGTGGCGATTCCTACCATTGCGGGCGACCTGGCCATCAGTCCGGACCAGGGCACCTGGGTTATCACTTCATTTACCGTGAGCATGGCCATTGCCCTGCCGTTGTCAGGCTGGTTCGGACGACGCTTGGGTGAAGTAAAACTTTTCATCGGGTCGACGCTGCTGTTTTCGTTGCTGTCCCTGATGTGCGGACTGGCACCCAACCTGACCTCGCTGGTGGTGTTTCGAGTGCTGCAGGGCGCCGTCGCCGGACCTATGATTCCCCTGTCCCAGAGTCTGCTGCTCAACAATTATCCGAAGGAAAAGCACGGCACCGCGCTTTCCATCTGGAGCATGACCGCGGTGGTCGCGCCGGTCGCCGGTCCGCTGCTCGGTGGTTGGATCACGGACAACTACAACTGGCCGTGGGTCTTCTATATCAACGTGCCCGTGGGGCTGATTGCCGTTTGGATTACCTGGGCATTGCTGCGTGGACGCGAAACCCCGACTGAACGGCGGCCCATCGATGGTATCGGTCTGGGGTTGCTGGTCATCGGGGTGGCGGCATTGCAGATCATGCTGGATAAAGGTAATGACCTGGCTTGGTTTTCATCCGATACGATTCGCATCCTGGCGGTGACGGCGGTGGCGGCACTGAGTTTCTTTGTGGCCTGGGAACTCACCGAGGAGCACCCGGTCGTGGATCTGAGCTTGTTCGGGCAGCGCAATTTTACCGTCGCGACCCTCGCGATCACTTTTGGGTTTCTTACGTATTTCGCCAATGTAGTGGTGTTCCCGCTTTGGCTACAGACCCAGATGGGCTATACCGCAACTCAGGCCGGCATAGCTTCGGCGCCCATCGGCGTGCTGGCGGTGGTGGTGGCGCCCTGCATGGGCCTGCTGATGCAGCGCTTCGACTTGCGGTTGCTGATCATGACTGCGTTCCTCATATTTGCCGCGGTCTCGTTCTGGAACGTACAGTTCAACACCGGCGTGACGCTCACACAGTTAATGTGGCCGCGCCTCATTTTTGGCGCCGGCATGCCGCTGTTCTTTGTACCGCTCATGTCGATGGCATTCACAGGGCTGCCGCCGCAACGAGTCGCCAGCGCCTCGGGCCTGATCAATTTTCTGCGGATGTTGGGCGCGGGTTTTGGCGCTTCTCTCGGCATCACCCTTTGGGACCGGCGCGAAGCTTTGCACGACGCACGCCTCAGCGATGTGGTCTCGACCACCAGTGTCTGGCATCAGGGACAATTGGCCGGGCTCAAGGCCCTGGGCCTGGATGCCGCGCGCTCCACGGCGGAACTCGCGCATGCCATCCAGCAGCAGGCATTCATGCAGGCCATGGACGATTTTTCCTGGTTATCAGGCTGCATTTTCATGGTGCTGGTGGCGTTCGTGTGGTTGGGGCGGCGTAATGCAAGCGCCGCTCGGCCCGTTGTGGATTCCGGGCACTAACAGCTTTAAATAGGTTTTGTAGTCTGGTGCACGGACGGCGTCGGCATGGCGCCTATTGCTGGCATGTTTTTAAAGATATTAGTAAGGCTGGCAGGCGCTGCCATTCACTCCTGTACCTGAGTTTGAGCCCATGCAACTGCCGCCGCCGCCGCCTCGTTGGCCAGTTGCGCCAGACCGTTGATGGCGCCCTGCACATCGGGAGTCGCAGGCTGTGTCATGACAAACCGGTGTTGCGCGATAATTAGTCCGTCACCCGCGCGCCTCAGTGAGATCTCCAGGACAAGACGTACATAGGCGTCTCGCGCGCCGCTGAAGTCCTGTTCGAACTCAAGCAGGTTGGCGCTCAGTAAGTAAACTTTATGCATGCCGCCATCACCTACCGGCTGCGGCGGCAACAGGTACCCCAGACGCGCCGCCAGTAAATCCGAAGGGGGCGCCGCCCAACGATGGTCGGCATACTGTCTAAGCGCAGTAGCATCGTTATACAAAAGTCGATAATGGATGGCGTCACTCGAAAGCCAGGTGGGTGCCATCACCGCATCCACCCGCACGTTCAAGCCCTCATTGTGATCCGCAGCGGGTAAAAGACCGAAATCATGTACTTGCGCGAGCGGCGGCTGGTTTGGCCAAAGACTGCAACCGGCGATGAGACACACGGTGACATAAATCGCAGGTAAACCAACGATAGGTTTCATTTCTGGGGTTCCTTGTAACCGGGCTCACCCGGTCCCGGCGTAGGGCGTGCGGGCCCCAGCAGCAATTGCTGTGGATCACGCCGCAGATTGTCAGCGAGCCGGCGCATATCGGACGCAGCCTGGCTGATTTGATTGAGTGCGGCGTCAAGCTGCGGCAAGGTATGGTTAGCACCCGTAGCCGTCAGGCGATTGAGATGGTCACTCAGTTTGCTGACATTATCAGCGGCACGCTCGACTTCCGCCAAGGTCTTTTCGGTGTGTGCATCGAGAGCCGGCAGTAGTCGCGCAGTCGCGTCCAGGTCGCTTTCCAATTTCAGCAGCATGGCGGTGGCGGCGTCAGCCTGGGCCAGCAGTTGCTTGATGTGGGTGCGGCTGCCGGTATTCAGCAGCTGGTTGAGCGAGGCAGCCAATTGATCCAGTTGTCCAGCGAGCTGCACCCCGGAACTGCCCAGCTTGTCGATCAGCGAGGGCTGCATGGGTATGCGTGCCGGCGACTGGCTGCTGGTGACCAGCGGCTGCATGGCAAGCGGACCCGGTGAATTATCCAGAGCCAGCTGGGATAAACCGGTGATGCCTTGCAATTTGAGGGTCGCGTAGGTGGCGTGCGTTATCGGAATGTTCTGGTCGATGTCCACGTAGATCAGAATATTGCGTGCATCCGCGGAATCAATGCGGATTCTATTCACAGTACCTGCGGCGATACCGCGAAAATACACCGTCGACTGTGGCTGCAGTCCAGCCACGTTACCGGTGGTCACCACTATATAAGGACGGGTCTGCGCATGAGAGCCGCTCATCCACACGCCGGCAATAACAATGGCCGCCGCCAGCAGCAGCACGAATAGCCCGGTCATCAGCGCATAGGCGCGGTTGTTCATGCGGCTACCACCGGGGCGTTGGCGAACACCCGCTCGGCATATTCGCCGTGGAAAAACTCGCGTACCAATGGTTCTCCGGAGTTGCGCACCTCGGCGGTGGAACCATAAGCCAGCAGGCGTCCGTCGGCGAGCACCGCCAGCACCTGGCAGAGATCGCGCATCACATCCAGATCATGGGTCACCATGACCAGCGTGAAGCCTAACTCCTGATGCAGGGTCGAAAGCAGCTTGATGAAATCCTCGCTGGCCAGCGGATCCAACCCGGAGGTGGGCTCATCCAACACCAGCAGTTCCGGCTCGAGCGCCAAGGCACGCGCCAGTGCCGCGCGCTTCACCATACCGCCGGATAATTCCGCTGGCAGCCGCAGCGCCGCATCCCGGTCCAGTCCCACCATCCCGAGCTTCATGCACACCAGCTGGCGCACCAGGCTTTCGTCCACGAAACGCGATTCCCGCAGTGGAAATGCGATGTTGTCGAATACATTGAAGGCGCTGAATAAAGCACCACTCTGGAACAGGATGCCGCAACGTAGATGCAAGGCTGCCAACTGTCCAGAGTTAAGCGTGTCCAGGCACTGTCCGAACAAATACACATGCCCTTCGGTGGGTGCTTGCAATCCGATCATCTCGCGCAACAGTGTAGTCTTGCCGCTTCCGGATTTGCCTACCACGCCCAAAATCTCACCGCGATTCACGCTCAGGCTGATGTCGCGATGGATCAGCTGTTCGCCAAGGCGCGTGCCCACATGCTCCAGGCGGATGACGGACTCATCATTCATGGCAATCCCACATTTCTGAATACGATTGCAAACAGCGCATCGGCGATTATAGCCAAGGTAATGGCGCTTACCACCGCACTCGTGGTTTCGACCGCCAGGCTTTCCGTATCGGGTTTGATGCGCAAGCCAAAATGACAGGCGACCAACGCCACCAGCGCCCCGAACACCGCGCCCTTGCCCACGCCTAGCCAAAAATTCGCCAGTGGCACGACATGCGGGAAGGCCTCTACGAAACTCCATAAACCAATGCCGAGAGTGGCGCGGGCTGCGAACATGGCGCCGAGCATCGCGAGGAGGTCACTCCATACGACTAAGAGGGGCATGACCACGATCAGCGCCACGATTTTGGGCAGTACCAGCCGCAGGCTCTGGGAAACGCCCATGGCAGACAGGGCATCCAGTTCCTGGGTAACGCGCATCACACCCAGTTGCGCTGCCATGGCGGATCCCGAGCGCCCCGCCACCAGTACCGCGGTCAGCATCGGCCCGAGTTCGCGCAGGATGCCGATTCCCACAATCGCGACGATAAAATTGCCGGCACCAAAACTCTTCAATTCCAGCGATGACAGATAACTCACCACCACGCCGATGAGAAAACCCACCAGTGCAGTGATGCCCAGGGCCTTGACGCCGGCTTGATAAATCGTGGCAGAGATGTCGCGCCAGGGTGTCGACCCGGGATGACGCAGCAGCCACAGGCAGTCCAGTACGAACTGTCCGAGTAGGCTCACAAAACCACTGACATGTTCGATCGCAAGGCGGCCAACACGCGCGGCTGAATTGACTATGTCAAGATGCACGGCTTTCTTCGCCGGCTCTTGGGGTACCTGCCGATCCGCCCAACGGCGGAATAACGGTACATGTTCAGGGCGCACCACCAGATGCTGGGGCCGGCGGCCCTCGTTGGCGCGCCACAGGACAAAAGCGCCAACGCTGTCCAGCGCCGCTATAGTGCTGAGGTTCCAGTGCACATCCGGATTGGACGTGTATTGGCGTAATTCGCGTTGCAGCCGATGCGCGTGCTGTGCGACGCCGCGCAAGGTCCAGTGACCGGTGAGCTTTACGGTGATATATCCGTCCGCAGTGTGCTCCACCCGAAGCGTGGGTGGTTCCAAATCGGCAAATTGCGGCTGGGAGGACATAGGTGTTCTAGCGTACATCCAAATAGATGCCAGTGTAGGAAAGTCCTGCTTATGTAATTTTGCTAGACGAGCTGCGCGTCCAAAGTAATATCCGCCTTCAGCAGTTTCGATACGGGACATCCGGCCTTGGCTTTTGCAGCCAGTGCCTGGAAGGTTTGGTCATCCGCCCCGGGGACCTTTGCCTTGAGAGCCAGGTGTATCGACGGAATTGAGTAACCATCCACGCCTTTCTGAAGTGTGACCGCCGCTTCGATGTCCAATTGTTCGACAATAAATCCTGCCTCGCCCAGCATCAGCGTCAATGCCATGGCAAAGCAACCGGCGTGCCCCGCTGCGATAAGCTCTTCCGGGTTGGTACCCGCGACGCCCTCGAAGCGGCTGCTGAAGCTGTAGGGGTAGGTCTCAAGTGCGCCACTCTGCGTTGAAATTGCGCCCTGGCCCTCCTTAATACCACCTTTCCAAACGGCTGATCCACGGCGAGTGATTTTCATGATTGAATCCTCAAGGTATTAATTTCACATCAGATAATATCGCAATAGATTTGATTGAGATCGCTTGGCTGTAGAGGGTGACCTGAGTTTGAAAATCAGTGCCAGGAGATTGTCTATAAAGCTGCATGGCGATGAAATACCTTTGAGTGCGGGATCGATAGGTTCGTGGATGTAGAAAAGGGTACTGACCTTTTTAATTCAGCCAGCGCAAGGCGTTACAATGCGCTCCCGCCGAGGCTTGAATGTTTGCGCACTTCGTTGTCACTGCACTCGGAAGCTGCCAAGGGCGGTTAAGCTTAGTTGTTGGCACACACTGTAGGTAAACAAAATGAACCCGCTTGATCACGGTAAACTTGTATGTCTGAGTTGCGATGACCTGCCCTGGAAACCATCGGCATTCGCCGTCGGCGTGTTTGTCAAAGACGTGGCGGTCACCGGTGGCTTGGAGATGCAGATCGTCCGCTTCGAGCCCGGGGCACGGCTGCCGTTGCACGAACATGAACTCCCGGAATTCATCTACGTACTGGAAGGCGATGTCATCATCGCGGGCCAACACCTGAGCCGGGGATGGGCCAGCGTGGCAAGCGCGGGTTCTGTGCATACCGACGTACACTCCGATTCGGGCTGTATATTTGTGCTGGTCGATCGCCCGCTCTAGGCGCCGCTTAGCTTACGCATTCACCAACACCGGCAATTCGGATTGCAGCAACGATTAATCGGTTAGTACTGCTCGCCGGTTAAGCACCTGGTATCGGCAGTACCGGCATGATTTCGATGGACTCGCCCGGAAAGATCGTGAAGTGCGGATGATTTTCAAACAACTTGGCGGCGGCTTCGTGCGAGTCCGCACTTACCACGGTAAAAGCGCCGATGTTATTGCTGATATCCTCGGTCCCAGCTTGAGAAACCCGCTTAGTTTTTCCCAAGGGTCCGCCCATCTCAACAATCACAGCGCGATACCTCTCAACCCAGGCGTTCCAGGCAGCGATTCCTTCCTGTTGCTTCGCGAGCCGTTGCTTTTCGGGCAACGCGTTCCATGCAAGCATTTGTGGGCTGGTCTTACGGCCGAGAAATACGGCGAGATAGGTGTTGTTGGTGCTCATGGGACCTCCTTTGCATTGCGCGTCATTGATTCATGATGATGAATTACTTTTAAGTAGGGTTGACGGGTGCGCGTTTATATAAAGGGCGCTGACCCCTTTAATATTCTATTGAATGCCGGATCAGTCAGCACGGCGGATGTATAAGAGATAAACCCCGCTCACGATCAACAGATGCGAAGCCTGCGCTGCCGGTGGCCATCATCCCCCAAGCTACACACGCTAAAATCGCCAGAATTACCGAATTTTCTCCTCTGCTTATTAAAGATTCAATTCGATAAACGCTTTGAGCGAGGACTTGGAGCGCGCGCCCACTTTCTGGGCTTCCACCGAGCCGTGCTTGAACAGCATCAAGGTCGGCTGGCTGCGCACGCGCCATTGGCGCGCGATCTGCGGCTCCTGCTCCACGTTCACCTTCACCACCCGCAACTGCTCGCGGTATTGTTCCGCCACCTAGGCTAGCACCGGCAGTCCGGGTTGCAGCACCTGTTCGTCGTTGTCAGTTGGCTCGTCTTAAAAACGCCCAACGATATATGGATACGTGAATAGATGATTTGCCGAAGAATGCAGAAGGTATTTTTTAAGAGTACCGACCTCTTTAATTTCGAGGTCACTTGAAGCTGGGCGCCGGCGTTCCATCCGACCAGATCGGCACCAGGACCATGAAAACGGAGGTGTGGTCGACATATTGATGGCCCATCAACACAGGCGAACCCGGCAGGTTGGCTCCCCATGATGAGTCCTGAGTGCGCGGCAGGTAAAACATCACATGCGGCCGCCAGGATTTTCCCTGATCGTTCAAATATTGTTGCTTGGACATCATGTAGCAAATAGAACCAGGCTCCGGTGCCTTAAGCGTACCGGCCTGCAACTCGGCTGTCTCCCGATTCTGTATCTCAGTCTTGGATACACCGGCCAAGATCCATTTCGTGCGTGTGAGGTACCTGGGGAGTACTGAACGTGCGGCTGCCGCATTGTCGCAATAGGGGGCACGCATCTTCGGGTTCCAAAACCCGGACTTTTCGAAATCGTTGTCCCAGGACCTTACTACCAGACACACGAAGCCGTTGGTGCCTTTGACGGCGATGTCGTAGCCATGCTTCCCGAGTACCAGCACCTCTGCATGATCCGAGATCGACGCCGGGGCAGCGCTGCGGGCCAGCGCGATTTCCTGGGTCTTGCTGGCGATGAGATATTCTTCGATAGGGGCCATAGCAGGATAGCTGTTTTTCCCGGCGGCCAAGCCAGAGTTGCCCCATAGCGCAGTCATCAGGCCTGCCAAAACCAGGAACAGCATCTGTAGGCGGCGGTCGTCTGGCATTTTCAATTGCTTGGCTTTCATGATTTCTCTCCTAAGTTAAGTAAGGTCTGCTGGGATGGCCCGCTCGGACTTGACGATCTCGAGAAACTCGCCGGCGCTAGCGCTTGTTCATGGCCAGCCAGGGCATGCCGCAGTAGGAATCCGCCAGCACCCAGCCGCACGCCGTCAGGGTCCAGGAGACCACGAACTCTTTCCAACTCGAGCCGGTGATGGAGTGCATGTGGCCTGCTGCCAGCATCGGTACCCACACCAGCAGCGTGAAAATTCCCATCTGCAGCGCCACCAGCACGGCTGCCAGCCGTGCAAATACACCGATAAGAACCGCCGCGCCCGCCGCCATGTAGGTACAGCCGAAGAAATACGCCCAAAATAGATGCGCCGGCAGCCAGCCGGGCACCAGCGGTGTCGTTAAATTGACATAGATAAAATGGCTCGCGCCGAAGAAAATCAAGGCCAGGCCGTAAAGCACTCTCGCAATGCGCACACCTTTGTCACTGACGGCAAAACCGAGCCAGCGCCGGTCCCAGTCGGCGGCAAACCAGACATACAGCACCCAAGCGCCCGCCACGAACACCGCGGTCTCCGCGCAGCCATACCAGGAACCTAATACAGTGGGCGTGGGGAAGACCTCGGGCAATCTCAACAGCAGCAACTTAAGCACCAGGTAGACGAGCAGCACGCGCGCGGCGATGACAGCGGCATGCCGCCACAACAAGCCTAGGCCACATGCCAGCAAGATGATGGCGCACAGGTAAGCCAGCGCCTCGCGTGCCGGCAGGCCCTTGGGTATCCCCTGCCATGCGGGGGCGAAATCGCCTTGGATCAGACCCAGGATCCCCAGGGCGATCAGGGTCGCCGCGAAGACCGCATGACCTATGCTTGCGATACGCATCGTCCTATCCTCCGGTGGTGTGCCAGTTCATCGGCTAATCAGTGACTCGACAGGAACACGGATGCCTTAATGACAATCAAAGCAGGTCGAAGGGGAAAATGTTCTGAATCTTTTCTAATTTATATCTTCGCGTCATTGGCGGGCGATCTGCGGCTCGTGCTCCACGTTCACCTTCACAAATACGTCCAGCACCTCCGATTGCAGGACCTGTTCGTCGTTGTCAATTGATTCATAGCAACGAACTACATTTGAGTGCGGGATGTGTGGATTCGCGGTTATAGAAAGGTGCTGGCCCCATTTAATTTCAATAATTCGAAACAGTTGTCTGCACCCGATTAATTCTGTCGTTTGGGACGGCGCACGACCCTGATTTTTCCACTACCGCCGCCGCCGCAAAAGAATTGATCTTTGCCATCGGATTCGAGCCCCGAAACTCCGGTGCCGGACGGCATCTCGATCTTTTCGAGTACTTTCCCCGTCGCATGATCAATCCGTCTCACCTCGCTTTCATCGCCTTCCCAGGTGCCGTGCCAAAGTTCTCCATCGGTCCAGGTGACGCCGGTGACAAATCGATCTGATTCGATGGTGCGAAGAATCGCACCAGTTTCAGGGTCGACCTGACGGATCTTCCGGCCGCGGTGATGACCGACCCACAGCGCACCTTCAGCCCACGCAAGCCCGGAGTCACCGCCTGCGCCCGGCGCCGGGATGGTGCTCAGCACACGGCCGGTTGCAAGGTCAATTTTTTGGATGCGGTCTTCGGCGATTTGATATAAATGCTTGCCATCGAAGGCTGTGCCCGCATGGGCCGCCACATTGAATGTCCGGAGCACTTTTCCGGTTTTCGGATCGATGGCTAGCAATTTATCACCTACGGCAGACCAGACGTGCTCGCCGTCATAGGTGACGCCATGCACTCTGTTGGCTCCCGGGAACGGGCCGTATTCACGCACGATGTCGGCTGACGATTTCTTCATGCAATCCAGTTTAGTCGCCCGGCGAAAAAACCGGGAGTAACAAAGTGGTCGTGATTCCGGGCAGGGCTGGCGCTGTCCAGCGGCGCGCCGGTCCACGGCCGAATGACTGGACTTTGCCGGTCTCCGCCAGCAAATCCAATCCGCGCTGGATAGTGCGCTGGCTGGCACCGAGGGCCAGCCCGAGCGCTGAACTGGACCAGGATTCGCCATCCGAAAGCAGCGCCAGCAAGGCCGCGTTGTTCCCCTCAAACGGTTGCGCCAGAACCACAAAGCTTTTATTCCGCCGCGGCACCAATGCGAAGCCGTCTTGCGTCGCATGGATACCTGCGACAAGGCGTAAAGCGCGGCGAAGCCGGCCGATTTCGACCCGCAGTCTCGCCCGATAGGATTCGTCGGCTTGTCTGCCGCGAAAGGCGCGTGTTATCAGCACGCTTCTCGATATATCGGCGGGCCAAGCCTCGGCGAGCACTCGAATGAGTGTAAAAAGTACCGGCTTGCTCGCAAGCGCAATTACCGCGTGCTTGTGATGTACAAGGTGACGACACGCGTCCACAATGACCAGGTCTGAGGCGAGCAGCTTCTCCACCTCCGCCAGTGTAAGCGGCTGCTCCGATCCTTGCGAAATCAAGCGCGCGGCAGGGGCTTTCAGCCCGAATGCTGCGGCTTCGATCTCCGCCGCCAAGGATTCGATTCCTGCTTCCTGCGCCGCCTTTTTGGCCCGGGCGAGTGCCGCATGCGCCAGTTCCGTACGCACACGCCGGATGGCGATTCCGGCCGCGGCTAACTCATAGGTGGCCCGTAATACCGGGGCTAAGGGCAACGGATCGAGGCGATTCAATTCTCGTGCGGCCGCATCCAGTTTTCCGACCAACACTAATCGGCGAATCTGGAGCAGCCGTGCATGCGCCGCATTCAAGTGGTCCTGGTGAGTTTCCAAAACTCCCCGTGCGGCGTCCAGGCTCTTTGTAGACCAGCCCAGATCTCGCGACGCCAGCGCGATTTCAGCCAATGCCACAGCACATCGGGCGCGGGCAACTGCTTCTTTGGGGCCGAAGGCTCGCGTAGCGCGTTGCAGCAGGGTCTTGGCGCGCCCGAAATCGGCGAATCGCGCCATAGCGATGCCCCGCAGGGCCAGTGCGGGGGCGTCGTTACGCAGGGCGACACGCTTCAGCGCCCCTAATACATCGCCATGTGCGAGGGCACGCGCAGCGGCCGTAATCAGCGAGTCCATGAGAATCCCGCCACACTTGTTACTCACACTGTTTGATGCCGGGGACTAGTGTATCTCATGGCCTTAACTTCGCGTCGTTGCCGAAACAGGGCTGACGGCAAACGTTCATCCACTTAATAGGAGCAACACACCATGACTACACACATCACCGGAACACATGAACAGTGGTTGCAAGCGCGACTACAGTTACTCAAAGCAGAAAAGGAGCTCACTCGTCAGGGCGACGCGCTCGTACATCAACGCCAGGCATTGCCCTGGGTCCGCATCGATAAGGATTACCGGTTTGAGACCGACACAGGAAGCGCTTCCCTGATGGAGCTTTTTAAGGGACGTTCACAACTGCTGATCTACCATTTTATGTATGGGCCTGACTATAAGGCGGGGTGCGTCTCCTGCTCGTCGATCGCCGACGGTTTCAACGGCATCACCGAGCACCTGGCCAATCACGACGTGATGCTGTGGGCTGTCTCGCGGGCGCCGCTGGCCAAGCTCCAGGCCTACAAACGGCGGATGGGTTGGAGCTTCCCGTGGGCGTCGTCGTTCGGCAGCGACTTCAACTACGATTTCGCCATCGCGTTCACCGAGGAACAACAGCGCACCAACGCCTACGAATATAACTACCGTCGCCCGGCGCCGGCGGCACGAGAGCCATTTTCTGGTGACAAGACAGCCACGGTGCCGGAAGTGATGGCGGCCATGACCGGTGTCGACTTGCCCACGTACGCACGCGAGGCGCCCGGCACAAGCGCATTCGTGCTCGAGGACGGCAACATCTACCACACCTATTCCACCTATTCGCGTGGCCTCGACGGTCTCTGGGGCATGTACCAGTGGCTGGACCGCGCTCCCAAGGGACGCAACGAAAAGGGTGCGTGGCTGCACCGCCATGACGAGTACAACCCACGCTGAGCGTGTGCCGTTAGCTCAGACGCAAACACTCGCAACTAATTGAATGCCATTCGCGACGCACCCGAGGAGAAACGATTATGAAGACCAGTACTCTCTACCCACCTCAATTAATGCGGAGTGATGAAAGTTTTGTCGCTGTCCGTGCGTCCGAGTGGCTTTGCCTCGCGGCTGCGCCGACATTCGTAATCATGGCATTACTAACGGGGATACATGGCGGTGGCATGGCGGCTATGCTCTGCCCGGCTCCTGGAAATGGATTGCCGCTCAGCGGCATGTGCTTGATGTACCTGCTGATGAGCGCCTTCCATTCGGGACCTTGGCTGAAACTGATCTCACGACGAAGAAGCGCTACCGGTCGATAATTGCAGCTCGGTTTGAATGACTAGCACTGATTGTTTAAAGATTCGAATCGATAAAGGCCTTGAGCTGCAACTTGGAGAGCGCGCCGACTTTCTGGGCTTCCACCGAGCCATTCTTGAAGAGCATCAGGGTCGGCTGACTGCGCACGCCCTACTGCCGTGCGATCTGCGGTTCCTGCTCCACGTTCACCTTCACCACCCGCAGCCGCTCGCGGTATTCCTCCGCCACCTCGTCCAGCACTGGCGCCATGGCCTTGCAGGGCGCGCACCACTCGGCCCAGTAATCCACCAGCACCGGCAGTTCGGATTGCAGTACCTGTTCGTCGAAGTTCAATTGAGTCATAGCGATGAACTGCCTTTGAGTGCGGGATGGATGGATTCGCAGTTATAGAAAAAGGGTACTGAACCGATCCCGATTCCTTGTGTTAATTGTTACAAGTCAACGGAGAGATGGTCGTCAACATGAGCTGCTGGTCTGTGCCAGTGTGTTTGAGCCGGGAATTCAATTTTGTGACTTTCGGTTGTAATGCACTCCATGCCGCTGCAGTGGTGTTGAAATCCCCGCACAGCTCCCGGTAGGTACGGTACAGGGATGCCACGGGTGCGTTTTCACTGGTGGAAGTGACCATCTCCAGCAAAGCCGCCGATTGTCCATTGATCCTGCTGAAGCTGGTGGCACCCTTGACTGGTGATACGGCGTAGGGCCCCCCGGAAAGACCGATGGAAGCATCGGCAAACGTGCCGGTGAGCTTGGCGAGTTGTGTCTGCGGCGACTTTGCCAGCGCGACCGGTGAACCTTTGCCTGACGGTGTCAGTTTTGCCCCCAGTGCCTTGCCCTGTTCATAAGCTTGCTTGCTGGCCGCCATGACCGCGATGATCTGCTGCGCGAGCGCCAGTTGCCTGCGCATGGCGTCCATGGTTGCCGGTGAGTCGCTGAGTCGCGGGTCCTGCTGGAGCGTCAGCGGTTGCGTGTACGAGGTTCCGTCGACGGTCAGCTTCACCGTGTAATGACCGGGCAGCGCCAGAGGACCTTGCGGAATGAATGGCGTGTCGTGCGGCACGGCCCCCATGGATTGGTCGAAGAACAGCGCCGGTGGCGTCGGGTAACGCATGTTCCAGGACACCCGATGTGCCCCCGCAGCAACCGGCAATGGCTGCGCCGGCCTGATCCAGAAACTGGGCGCTGGCGGGGCGGGTTGATCGAGCTTGGGTATCGGCGCGTTCGAATAGCTGTGCACCGCCGTGCCGGTGTCATCGAGAATTTCAAGCTGTATGGAACGTGCCGGATTTTTGAGCCAGTAGTCGATGATCGCCCCTTGCGGCGGATTCTTTGCATGCGGAACTTCGGGCGGAAACGGGGTGTCCTGATTCACATTCGACTGCGCCAATATCGCCTGCGCGGGGCGGAACAAATGCGCCGACTCGCCGGCCATGTCCGCACTCATCTGCTCCAGCGGCGAGATGTCGTCCAGAATCCAGATGGCGCGGCCGTAAGTCGCGGCGATCAGATCGCCATCGTGAATCTGCAGATCATAAAACGAGGTGGTCGGCAGGTTGAGCCGCAGCGATTGCCAGTGGTCGCCGTCGTCGAAGGACACGTACACGGATGTTTCCGTGCCGGCGAACAGCAGGCCTTGCTTGTGCGGATCTTCCCGCACCACCCGCACGAAACCGCTCGTGACCTGCTCCGTCGGCAGGCCGGCAACGATGCCCTGCCAGGTTTTCCCATAGTCGCGGCTGCGATAGATGTGCGGCGTGTCATCCCCGGTGGCCGAGTTCTCGACTGTAGCATAAGCCTCCGCCGGATTGAAGTCGGATGCCTGAACGTTGACGACGCTGCGGATGGATAACTTCGCCGGAGTGACATCCTGCCAGTGTTGTCCGCCGTCCCGGGTTACGTAGATCACACCGTTATTGCTGCCTGTCCATATCACCCCAGCCTTGACAGTCGAAGGCGAGAGCGACTCGAGGGCATCGCCGTGATGCACGCCTTCCGCTGGAGGCATCGGCGGCTTGCCGGGATGGGCGGTCAGGTCCGGGCTGAGCTTGCGCCAGTGGTCGCCGCCGTCGCGGGTCTCCCATACATTCTGGGTGCCGTAATATAGGGTGTGCGGAGCCTGCGGCGAAAACACGATCGGGGGTGAAACAGCGCGCCGAAAATCGGTATCGCTGACGGCGCTGATGGCGCCCACGCCCGGATCGACGCTTTGTGCGCCCCAGGTCTTGCGGTCGAGCTTTTGCAGGAAGCCCAGGTTGCCGCTGCTGAACAGGACGTCGGGATTGGCAGGATCGATGGCCACGAATCCCGTCTCCCAGCCCGGCAACGGAAACCAGTCGAGATCGGTGATCTCCCCAAAAAGACCGCGGCTGGCGACGGCTACCGCCCCGCTGTCCTGCTTGCTGCCATAGACCCAGTAGGGGAAGCGGTTATCCGTGGTAATCTTGTACATCTCCGCGGTGGCCTGGTTGTACCACAGGCTCCAGGTGCCGCCGCCGTCGAGACTGATCGAAGCGCCTTGATCGCCGCCGTAGACAATGTGTTGCGGATTGCTCGGATCAATCCACCACTGGTTCGGATCGTCGCCCCCGGGCGCACCTTTGAACGCCACCAGGGTGTGACCGCCATCGGTGGAGCGGTACACACAGGTTCCCATGGTGTAGACCACGTTGGCATTGGCCGGATCCACCAACACTTGCTTGCTCGATGTATAGGTGGTCTTGGTGGCCAGCGACCAATCGGCCCCGCCATCGTCCGACCGGTATAGCCCCTTGCGGTTCAACAGGTACACGCGCTGGGCATGCGTGCCATCCGCGACCGCAGTCGGCCCGGCCATTTTTGGCAGGCCGTGGCCCGCGATTTTTTTCCAGGTCAGGCCTTCGTCGGTGGATTTGTAGAGGTTTGAAGGCCCCGGGTGCTTGAACTGCGAATACCCGGAGGTTCCCGGTGCGTAATACGTCTGCGCCACAGTGGCAAAAATTACGTATGGATTATCGGTCGCCCAGGCGAGGTCAGTGGCGCCTGATTTTGGCCCGGCGGCCAGCACCAACTGCCACGTCCGGCCGCCATCGGTGCTGCGAAATACACCGCGCGCGCCGCCCTTGTGATGGTCATTGCCGCGCGTGGCGGCCAGCAGCAAGTCGGGATCGTGCGGATCCACCAACAACCAGGTTATGGCGCCGGCATCATTCAAACCCGCGCTCTGCCAGTGGGCCCCGGCATCGGTGGATTTCCAGATGCCGCTGCTGTACTGGGAGCCGAAGATGCTGCCGGTACCCGCGTAGACGATCAATGCTTGTGATGGCGCCACCGCCAGTGCCGTGATCCCGCGGATCGCGTGCTCGGCATCGGTCACCGGATTCCAGGTGACGCCAGCATTCACGGTCTTCCAGACTCCGCCGTTATCGGTACCCACATACCCGATGGCCGGTTGTCCGTTCACTCCGGCTACGGAATCCACCTTGCCGGCGATGAACGGGCCGATGTTTCGCCATTGCATGCCATGCAGCAACTGCGGGCTGACCTGGGCCTGCACCCCCGCTGCGACACACAATGCGGTAGCAGCTGCCACAGCGCGGCCAACCCGGTGCAATCCCAAAGTTCTAAGCCATGAAGTCATGGCGATCTCCTGTTTCGTGGGTTGCGGAGTGCGCACCATTCGGCCCAGTAGTCCACCCGCACTGGCAGTTCGGATTGCAGCACCTGTTCGTAAAAGTTTAATTGATTCATGACGATGAATTATCTTTAAGTGCGAGATTGATGGATTCGCGGTTATAAAAAAGGGTACTGACCCCTTTAATTCTTTAGATAACGTACAACATACATCTCAATTTAACCACGCTGTCATAACAGCGCAATACGAGGCGAATAATTTACGCGCGATCCTGGCATTTACCCGCCAGCTGGCCATCCATCCACGTCGCGCCCCAAGGGGAAGTACCATGGCACTCCACAGATCGATGATCAGTACAGCTACATTCGTAGCCGGCATCAGCATTCTCACGATCGCGGCGTTTGGCCCGCTGGCCCGCGCCGACCAGTCTTTCCTGCGACCGGGCACGCTGGTGATCAGCAGCAGTACTTATGATCCCAGCCGGGGTGCGATTGCCTCCCTGACGATTGGCACAACGCTGCCGGACACAGACACCGCGACCACCCAGGCGATTGCGAACAACGATTATGTCAATGTCTGGAACAATAGCTCAGTGGACGGCAGCTTCGGCGTCACCTCACCGATTCGTCTGAGTGACGTGCAGCCATATAGCGGTCACGTGTTGAGTGTGATCCGTGTGCCAACCGATCAGGTCGTCACGAGCTTCTCGTCCAAATCCGAGTTGGCTCTGCATCTCGCGCAGGACCGGCGCGGCGATCACCTGGTGTTCGTCGGCTATGCTGGCGCCGATGTCGGTGCGCTGGATGTGTCGAATTCCGATGCGGTTGCCGGACAGGATCCGACCAACCCAGTAACCTTTGCATTCGGGCCCGAATATGCCTTTCACCGCACGGTTGTCTCCCTGGACGACGATGGGCGCTTTTCCTATACGCCGACCATCGATTACGGCGGTGACAATGGCCGCGCCGCGCTGCTCGCGTCCAACGGGCTTTACTATGCGGTCGGAAATTCCAATAACGGCGATGCTGATACCTTCGGCGCTTCCAACGACACCAATCCGGACGTGACGGAGACCACCGGACTGGAAGTGATCCAACCCATCGACGGTCGGTCGATATACGTTTCGATCCCGGCCAATAGTTCGGCGGAGGTGGATCCACTGATTCAGTATCCGCTGGGGAAAAAAGGCGCACTGGACAAGCCGGGTAAGGACAATAACTATCGCGGTGTGACTGAGTTCGACGGCGCGCTGTATTTCACCAAGGGTAGTGGCAGTAACGGCATGGACACGGTATACACCGTCAGTACTCTGCCCACGGTGGTCAATGCTGCGTCGACGCCCATCAGCGTCGTGCCGGGCTTTCCGACCGACTCGGCCCGCGCAACCGGCGGGGATTTCACGCCGTTCGCCGTGTTCTTCGCCAATGCGACCACCATGTATGTGACCGACGAGGGCGGTGGCGATAGCACCGATACCAGTCAACATGCGGGGCTCGAGAAATGGAGTCTCGTCAACGATACCTGGCAGCTAGACTACGTACTTACACAGGGGCTGATAGGCACCGTCGACACCGACCTCTATGGTTACGATGGCCAGTATCCCGATGTCACCACGGTCGGATTGCGTAATCTTACGGCTGTGGTGAACCGCGATGGCACCATCACGCTGTGGGCGACGACCGCGACCTCCAGCGCCTCGGGCGACAATGGTGCGGATCCGAACAAGGTGGTGCGTATCACCGACCAGCTCGCTGCGACGACGTTGACCACAACGGTATCTGGGGAGACGTTCAAGACGGTGGCCGGACCGACCTATGGCACGGTCTATCGCGGCGTCGCCTACGTTTGCGGTCGGTTCGATTCCTCCGGAGTCTGCAACCGGGAGCTCAGCAGATCGCGGGGGTCGCAATATGCGCACTGATCAGACTCGAGGTTAGACCTTTCGTTTGGTTCTGGTGGGCGCCTAACTGCAGGAACGGCGTGTAAGAAAACGTTTAGGGTTGTGCAGACTGGTGGATGCCGGGTTTAGGAATCCGGGGATTGATGGATTCTTTGACTATAGATTCAGGTCGATAAAGGCCTTGAGCTGCAACGAGTCCTGGTACTAATCATGTCATGGTGGCTGGTCACCTCCTACATCAGGCCAACCCCTTAAGTCTTGAATTTATGAGATTCTTGTGCTACATAATCGACGTGGCTAGGTT
>JBAWFD010000006.1:0-74994 GCA_049591615.1 Gammaproteobacteria bacterium
AAGTCATGCAATCGTAGGAGAGTGATATGAGGAAACTCATTGCGTCCACATTTACATCGCTGGACGGCGTCATGCAGGCACCCGGGGGACCGACCGAAGATCCAAGCGGAAATTTCACCTTAGGTGGTTGGTTGTTCGCTTTCATGGATGCGGATGTGGATTTCTCTGGGTCAGGTTTCGATGGTCAAGATCGGGAGCTGCTACTCGGTCGCAAAACCTACGAAATATTCGCGGCCTATTGGCCCTATCAATCAGAGGATAATCCGATTGCGAAGACCTTCAATGCTATAAAAAAGCATGTGGCAACCCGTACTTTGAAGACATTGCAATGGAACAATTCGTCGGTACTGGGCGGTGACGCCGTTTCAGCCATAACCGCGCTCAAGGCTCAGCCCGGACACGACCTGCAAATCATCGGCAGCGGCAATCTGATCCAGACGCTGCAAGCCGCATCGCTCATCGACGAATACCACGTATGGGTGTTCCCGGTCGTTCTTGGCCGCGGCAAGCGATTGTTTGAAAATGGCGCAAGGCCGTGTGCACTGAAACTCGTGGCTTCGAAGTTTTCAAAAAGCGGCGCGGTGATGAACACCTATGTTCCAGCTGGAGATATCCGGCTTGGCACACTGGGCTAGTCAGTGCAGGTTGGATTGCCGTTGCCGGTCTACCCCTTCAGCGGTAGGCTTAAGCAATGCGACCCCTTCGGTATTCCATCAACGTCACTTTGGACGGCTGTTGCGATCATCGTGCCATAGTCCCGGACGAAGAGTTGCATCGTCGTGCGGCCGAGAACATCGAACAGGCCGATGCCCTGCTCTTTGGCCGGGTGACTTACGAAATGATGGAAGCAGCGTGGCGGGAGCCGGCGCGCACAGGAGTGAGACCGGATTGGATGGAGCCCTGGGAGCTACCCTTCGCCCGCATGATCGACGCCGCAAAGAAGTACGTGGTGTCGAGCACCCTGGAGAGTGTCGATTGGAACGCCGATCTGGTGCGCGGAGATCTGGGCGAGGCCGTTCAGCAGCTCAAGCAGCAGCCGGGCAAGGGACTGTTCACGGGCGGCGTGAAGCTGCCGCTGGCGTTGGCGGAACTGGGATTGATCGATGAGTACGAGTTCGTGGTGCACCCCAGGCTAGCGGGCCACGGACCGACATTGTTCGCGGGGCTATCGAAGCCTATCGACTTGAAGCGCATGAGCCGGCTGGAATTCGCCTCGGGGGCGGTGGCGATGCGGTATGAGCCGAGAAGGTAGCCATCGGGCTTGTTAGTAAGGGTGGGTTGGGCTTTCGCTAATATGTTATTACTCTGACGCCAAATACCTCTTAGATGCCGGCATCATAGGGCGTCAAACATGATGACTGGAAATCCGGAATTGGCGGTGCTACAAAAGCTGGAGTTATACCGCCGTCCGCGTTATTGAATATCACCCACGTCTATCCAATATCTGTTAGTGCTCATACATGATTGAGGTCGCAACTCCTGATGCTCTGATAGATGCGCTGCGCACTGCGAAAGCAAAGCAAATCGGGATTGACGGCCCCGAAGTCAGTAATAAAGTAGTATTAGCAGCCTCGATCCAACTACTATTAAGCACCCCCCATCTAGCGCCTGGCTCAGTGAGCCAAAGGACAAATCTATGAATTACTACGGGATTGCTCTCGCCGGACTGGGCGCCACGGTCGTGTACTTCGCGATCGGCTTCCTGCTCTTCGCCGTCTTACCGCTGGCCGACGAAGTCCGCCAGTATGCGGCTGTGTACCGTGCGCCAGAATCCATGAAGCGCGTGGCTCCGGTCGGCATGCTGGCCCTGCTTGTATCGATGCTGGCGCTCGCCGTTATTTATGCCCTTGCCTTTCACGACGGCTCCTTCGTCGTCCAAGGGCTACGCATTGGCATATTGGTCGGAATCTTGGCCGCCGGCTCATTTTTTCTTCACAACTATGTGAGCCTGAATATCGGGCTGCGGCTGGCGCTGCTCCAGACACTCGCCTGCTTGGTTCAATGGGTATGCGCGGGCTTCGTCATTGCGCTCATCTATAGGCCGACCCCACTGTGACTCGAAGTGGGCTGCTTGACACAATAACCAAAGATTCAAATTTAACCTTATAGGTTCATGACAGCTTAAAGAGCGAAGCACCCCTTATGGTTACTAGCAATCGCACCATCCGCCTCATTGCCGTCGTGGAACTGGTACTCATCTTCCCGGCGGCGCTGTTCTTAATAGCGGTCGTCGCACGCCACATCGAACTCATAGCAACTCCCGCGCGCCAGATCGCTCTGTGGTATGCGTATCGGTTTTGGACTCTGTGTGTGTTCATGATCACCCTGCCGCTGGCTGCCCTGCTTACCGGATGTGTAACACTGCTCATGAATGGTGGCAGTGGAGAGCGCCAAACGCTCAGGCAGCGATTCATGGCGATTCGCGAATCCCTGTCGAAGCTGGTTATTGTTCTATCGACACTTGCTGCAGCGGTGATCCTGGTGATTGTTGCCGTACACATGGCGATGAACTGACCGGTGAAATGCGTCATAGCGTGAAAAATAGAACCGTAATGAGCGAAGGGGTAACAAACCAGGACCCCCGGTTATTGCGCCGCCTGCTGCGCGCCAAGGACCGGATGGATGCCGCCTCCCACGAGGATTGGCCAATTCAGCGATTGGCGCGCGTCAGCCACGTTTCAGCGGCCCACTTCGCGCGATCATTCAAGGAAGCCTTCGGCGTGCCACCGCACCGCTACCTGCTCACGCGGCGCATCGAGCGCGCCACGGCAATGCTACGCGACACCGACTTACCCATCAGCGAGATCGCCCTGCTCACGGGTTGGCAGAGCCTCGGCACCTTCGGGCGTATCTTCCGCGATATCAACGGCGAGAACCCGGGATCTATCCGGGAGCGCGCACGCACGACGGCCCACGGGATCGGGAGCGTACCGGACTGCATTCTCAGTGCCGCCCACCGGCCTGATCTCAAGATGGCAGTTTCGGAGAAGCGGCGGCGCTCGCGGCGCGGTATAAATAGAACGCCACCAAAGGAGATCAAACATGAGTCAAAGCGTACAAGTAGTCGGACTATACGTGCGAGACCAGGATGAAGCACTCGCTTTCTACACCGAAAAACTTGGCTTTCGAGTGCATACGGACGTGCGCAACGGCAATTTTCGCTGGCTGACGGTGCAACATCCGGACCAGCCGTCGTTCCAGCTCGGTCTGTTCACGCCCGGACCGCCGGTGCATGATGCGGCGACAGCGCAGTCACTGCAGGCCATCGTCGCCAAAGGCGCGATGCCGCCGCTGGTGCTGACCGTGGACGACTGCCGCGCTGCCTATGAGCGGATGCGTACCAAGAGCGTGGAGTTCACGCAGGAACCTGTGGATCGCTACGGCACCGTGGATGCAGGCTTTCGCGACCCCTCGGGCAACGGCTGGAAGCTGATCCAGGCGAAGAAGCCCGGATAACTAACTATGTGCCGGATCGAAACCCACCCTCGAAAGCCATAGGCTCGATACGCTGGTGTGATACGTAACTGGGAATTCCAAACCAAAGAGCTGCCGGGCGACCGGGCTCAGTGGCTATGCATCCGGGAGGATAGCGAGCGTTTGACGTTCGCCGAAGTGGTCGGGCTGCTGAAAGCCAGCGCACGCTTTCGAAAATCCTTCAATGACGCGCTGGCCGGGATGCCGTTTAAGGCATTTCGCTGGGAGATGCCGCCCGTCTGTCGAAGCAATGTAGACCGCCCCTACGAATGCGTGGTGCTGGAAAGCCCCGAGCTGCTGCGCCCGTCCGAACCGGAGATATTCGGCGCACAGTTCGGCAGCCGGTTAGCGCCGGAGATTCTCGGTTTCCCGAACCTGGGCGGCGACGCTTTCATGCTAGTGCCGTGCCCCGGAGAGCCGTCGTCGGCGTATGGGCATCTCGGCGCCTTCGTGCGACACGGGCCGGAAGCGCAGCGCGACCGGCTGTGGCGCATGGTCGGCGAGGCGCTGGACGCACATCTCGGCGCGCCACTGATTTGGCTGAACACCGCCGGCGCTGGTGCCGCCTGGCTGCACGTGCGACTGGACAGCCGTCCCAAGTACTACTGCCACGGGCCGTATCGCAACGAACGCGCGTAAAATTCACAATTCCACCCCCAGTGTTAGTATGGCCGTGGTTTCCCGATTACGTACTGCGAGGTAAAAGCGATGCATCAGATCAAAGGTCTGCATAAAAAGCCTTCGCGTGAAGGATCGGTTTTAAAATATTGGCCAGCCTGCGCAGCCATGTTGCTGGCGATGAGTGTCTTCGGCATGTCCAATGCCGACGCCTGGATCAGCCGCGGCGACCGTTACGCCGGCGCACCCTGGGCCTCGCGCTCGCCGGTGCTCGCCCAGCACGGCATGGCCGCCACCGAGCAACCGCTGGCCTCGCTAGCCGCCATCGAAATACTCAAGAAAGGCGGTAGCGCCGTGGATGCCGCGATCGCGGCCAACGCGGTGCTCGGCGTGATGGAGCCGGTGCTCAATGGCGTCGGCGGCGACGCCTTCGTCATCGTCTACGATCCCAAGACGCACAAGCTCTATGGTTACAACGGTTCCGGCTGGTCGCCGCAGGACCGCGATCTCGCGAAGATGCAGGCCGAGGTCGCGGCCGCCTATAAGAAAGCTGGCATGAAACCTTCGGATCAGATTCCACTCGTCGGCTCGCTCCCGATAACGGTGCCGGGGACTGTCGATACCTGGTTCGCGTTGCACCAGCGTTTCGGCAAGCTGCCGATCAGCGAAGACCTGGCGCCGGCGATCGCGTATGCCAAGAACGGTTTCCCGGTTACCGAGATCGTCGCCAAGTACTGGAAGGGCAACTTTAAGGCATTCGAGAAAAACCGCGGACTGATCGAGGAGTTCGCCAATGCCCAGAAAACTTATCTGATCGACGGCCACACGCCAGCCCAAGGCGAGGTGTTCCGCAACCCCGACCTGGCCCGCACGCTGACGGAAATCGCCAAAGGCGGGCGCGATGTGTTCTACAAAGGCAAGATCGCGCACACCATGGCCGATTACTTCCAGCGCATCGGCGGCGATCTGCGTTATTCAGACTTTGCCGACTTTCACGGCGAGTGGGTGCAACCGGAGTCCGTCGATTACCGCGGCTATGATGTCTATGAACTACCGCCGAACGGCCAGGGCTTCGCCACGCTGGAGATGCTCAACATCCTGAAAGGCTTCGACCTGAAGAAGATGGGTGTCGGCACAGCCGATACGTTGACCGCGGAGATCGAGGCCAAGCGTCTGGCCTATGCGGATCTCGCCAAGTACTACGCCGACCCGCGCTTCTATAACGCGCCGATCAAGGGCCTACTGTCGGAGCAGTACGCTGACCAGCGCCGCAAGCTGATCAATCTCAACCACGCCAATCCGAATATCGGGCCCGGCGACCCGCGCCTGTTCAATGGCGACACCACCGATTTCGAGACCGCCGACGACAGCGGCATGATGGTGTCCATGATCCAGTCCAACTACGCCGGCATGGGTTCGGGCCTGGTGGCTGACGGGCTTGGCTTCATGTTCCAGGATCGCGGTGCGCTGTATTCACTGCATAGCGGCGATGCCAACGTGTATGCGCCGCGCAAGCGCCCATTCCACACCATCATCCCCGCTTTCGTGATGAAGGACGGCCAGCCGTGGCTCGCGTTCGGCGTGATGGGCGGCGACATGCAGCCGCAAGGCCATGTGCAGGTGCTGGTCAACATGATCGACTTCGGCATGAACGTGCAGGAAGCCGGCGACGCCGCCCGCTGGCGGCACTACGGCGACGCCACCCCCACGGGGCTGCCGTCCCAGGGCATCGGCACGGTGGAGATGGAAACCGGCTTCGATCCGGCCGTGAAAGCGGAATTGGCCAAACGCGGTTACAAGATCGTGCCCGGCACCGGCGCTTTCGGCGGCTATGAGGCGATCATGTGGGATCCCGTGCAGCACGTGTACTGGGGCGCCAGCGAGATGCGCAAGGACGGCGAGGTCATCGGCTACTGACGCTGTTCAAGTAAGTCATGCCGCATCCCGACTGGAACGAGAGTTACGTAGCCGGCGACGCGCCCTGGGATACCGGGGAACCGGATAACCATCTGGTGGAGTTCGTCCGCTCCGGCGCTATCGCGCCGGGCCGGGCGCTCGACGTCGGCTGCGGCACGGGCACCAACGCGCTCTGGCTCGTCGAACAGGGCTTCAAGGTGCTCGGAGTCGACATCGCCTCGGTCGCTATCGAGCAGGCGCGCGCGAAAGCCGCCAAGGCGAAAATGGACTGCCGATTCGAGACGCTGGACTTTGTGAATGGCACAGTGTCCCATGCTGCCTTCGACTTCGTGTTCGATCGCGGCTGTTTCCATGTGTTCGACAAGCACGAGGAGCGCGAGCGCTTCGCGCAGCGCGTGGCCGCGCTGCTCACGCGCGACGGCCGCTGGCTGAGCCTGATCGGCAGCACCGAAGGCGGCGAGCGGGAGTTCGGTCCGCCGCGCCGCACCGCCCACGATGTCGCCGCCGCCATCGAACCGGTACTGGAAATTCTGGATCTGCATTCCGTAGAGTTAGTGGCCAGACTCCCGCATCCCGTGAGCTTCTGGCTGTGCCTTTCCCGTCCGCGCAAGCTGCCGGCTGTACTATCGTCGCAGCAGGACTGAGGCCACCCTGTGCAAGGACGGCGAAGTGAGAGGAGTGCTGTAAGTAGATTCTGGTTGTTACTGGTCGGCGCCGTACTTTACAAAAAGCCGATCTTATACACCCGATGAAGGATTGCAAATGAGTGCGCATATCATTGTTGATACAAAACTTGACTATCCACACGCCTATGAAGAATATAAAAAACTCGCTAAGCCCATTGCGGAAAAATACGGAGGCATTTACCGGGTTCGGGACGGAGCTATGGATGTGAGGGAGACCGGGCTCTGGGCGCCCACACGCATCGTGATCATCGAATTCCCGGCGTGTCGACTCAGGTGTTGAGCGAGTCGCTCGGCCCACTGCCATCAAACTGTGGATCATTAGCTGCCACAGGGAATACTCCGGCTAAGCTGATAACCCTCTATAATTGAGATGCGTCCCATGGCACAACCAGATGACAACCGCAGCGCTCTGCTGCTCATGGATCTGCAGCACGGCATCGTCGAAAAATACGCAGATCCCGAATACCTGTTGCGCATCCAGCGGACCATCAAGGCCGCGCGCCAGGCAAAATTGCCTGTAATCTGGGTGGCGGTCCAGTTCAGGGCCGGCTACCCGGAAGTCTCACCCCGCAATCAGTCGTTCTCGACCGTGCGAAATACCGGGCGCTTCATCGAGGGCGATAAGGAGAGTGAGATCCACTCTGCGCTGGGACCCGCAACGGGAGACGTGGTCGTCACTAAGCGCCGCGTCGGGGCCTTTGCCGGTAGCGATCTCGATGTGGTATTGCGCTCTGCTGCTATCGACACGCTGGTGCTGGCGGGCATCGCCACCAGCGGCGTGGTGCTGTCCACGTTGCGCCTGGCGGCGGACATGGATTATCGGCTCATCGTGCTAGAGGACGGTTGTGCCGACCTGGATCCAGAAGTGCATCGGGTGCTGACGCAGAAAGTATTTCCACGCCAAGCCAGAGTCCAGAGCATCGATGAGTGGATCGCTTCAATGTAGCATTGAATCCGCAAAGGAAAATTACGGCCCATATATGCATGGGCCGGATATCAACAACTAAATAGTTCATGACCACTGGATCAACAGATCGCGACTATGTGTCACGCAGCTGGAGCATTGCCGCGATTGCATTTGTGGGTGGTGTCGGCGGTGGTGTGGTATTTCCGATTCTGCCAGTACTCGGCATGGATCTGGGCATCCCGGCTTTCATGGTCGGGCTGATCCTTTCGGCCAACCGCCTCACCCGCCTGGGTTTCAATCCAGTCACCGGCGGACTGATCGACCGCTTTGGCGCACGCTGGCCGGTGGCGGCGGGACTCGCGATCGAAGCCCTGGGCACGCTGGCATTCTCGGCGGCGCTCTCCGCCCATACCCCGTCTATCTGGTTTCTGGTGGGCCGGATCATCTGGGGAATCGGTTCGTCGCTGTTGCTGGTCGGTGCGCTCGCGGCGGTATTGGCGATAGCACCCGTGGAACGGCGTGGCGGAGTGGTGGCGCGCGTGCGCACTGCCATCAGCCTGGGGTTGCCGGCCGGACTGGTGATCGGAGGTTTGATCGCTGACCGTTTCTCCGCCAACGCCGCGTTTCTCACTGCCACGGTCCTAAGCGTCGCCGGTGCGTTGGCGGCTGTTTTCGTACTTCCTGTGCACGCCAGGTTGCATCAGTCTGATTCGCAGACCAGACCGTCAGTTCGCCGTAGCGAAGGCTGGCGCGAATTGCTGCGTATGCCGGACCTGCGCATGATCTGGTGCACCAATGCGCTGCTGTTCTTCGCCATGTCCGGTGTGCTGCTGGCGACGCTCGCAGTCATGGTGCAACATCGAGCACTCACGGTTTTCGATCTAGGTGCGGAAGGCAGCGCTGGACTCTACATGGCGGTGATGATGATCGCGCGCGCCGGAACGGCGCTGGCTTCCGGCAGCTATCTGGATCGCGTGCGTTCGCGCACCAGTCTGTTGCTGCCTGCCATGCTGATGGTGGCGGGTGGTTTCATGGCACTGGGTGCGGCTAGACACGTGGCCACAGCCGTGTTCGGCCTGATTTTAGTGGGCGCGGGTTCCGGAGGTTTGACGATTCCCTTGCTGACGCTGCTGAGCGATGTAACCCCGCGGCATCTGCATGGACGGGCCCTATCGGTCTATCAATGGTCCAGCGATTTCGGCGGAGCTGCGGGCCCCATCGCCGGCCTGGAGTTAGGAAACGCCTTTGGCTACGACCTTGTCTATGTAGCTGTGGGCGTTACCATGCTGGCCATGGCGCTACCACTGCGTGCCTTGATCGCCCGTAACCGCTAATACTGCACATCTGATCATATGTTTTGGAGATCGATACCGATGTTGACGCAACAATTCGCAATCCCTGCTGCTCTTATTTTTCTCCTTGCTATACCTCTCGTGTTCGGGCTCATCCCGCGGAATCGGTTCTACGGTTTCCGTACGCAAAAGACTCTCACGGATGGTCGCACCTGGTATCCGGCCAATCGGTTCGCGGGTATTGCCATAATGCTGGCGAGCCTGGTGTACGCGACCGTCGCAATCACTTGGCCCTACAGCAAATCAGCGAGTGATAACTTTGAGATATGGCTCATTCACCTGGTGGGGTTCGTGTTACCGCTGTTTATTGGACTGGTACTCACGTTTGCCTACACCAGGCGGGTGTAAACGCCCGGCTAGCGCCCGCATAGGGTGAGTACTACAAATTATGGCTATTCTGTATTACCGATGCTATAAATAGCCCAGACATGCCGATGGCGTGGATAACGAATATAGCTACCAACCCTCTAGTTACTGTTTTCTGTCTATCGATTGAAATGGATGCGGCGTTAGACTGACCTTCAAGAGCATCCGTCGACACAATGGAGTAACGTCAATGCGGATAGTCAAGGACGACGTGAATGTCAAAATTGAAATCCCGTGTGCAGTCATCCGTCAGCAGACGGATTTCGGTGATGCTACTGGATTAGACAAGATCAGCCGCGAATATTTCACTCTCTCGGCAGGTGTCGACACCACCCTATTGTTCAAAGGTTTGCAAGGCGATCTGTGCCAGTGCCCGCATTGGGGCTTCGTCTTGCGCGGTGAACTCACGACGACCTATGCAAAAGGCGCCAAGGAGACGGCCAAAGCAAATGACCTGTTTTACTGGCCGCCCGGGCACAACGTGAAAGTCGACGCGGATGCGGAAATCGTCATGTTCAGTTCCCAGCGTGAGCATAGCCATGTCATCGACCACATGATAAAAGCGCTGAACAGTTAAGTCTTAGCTGGATTGTTATCTATTCCAAGGTTTGGATATCAGCTTCTATTTTCTGTGTGGGAGTAAATGGCCTTATAACTAACCAAAAGGAGAAATATCATGGATCAGCAAGCCAAGCTTAAATACTTGAAAATCGCACTATATGTATTTGGGGTCATCTTCATCTTCGGAATTTACGCCATGATGATGTGGATATGGCCGCCGGGCTGGGGCTGGACGCCGCGGCAACCCGAATACGAGCAGATGATCATGGGGATCTATGCGACCCTGGGGGTGTTCCTGATTCTCGCCGCCAAAGATCCTTTGGCTAATGCGAGCCTCATATGGTTTACGGTTTGGTCGAGCATCGTGCATGGTGGCATCATGCTGGTGCAGGCGATCGTCGACCCGATTGAGCATCCGCATTTCTTTGGCGACATACCGGCCCTGTTCCTGGTGGCGATCGTGCTTTGGTATCTCATGCCCAGGAAAGCCAGAGTTTAGTTGACGCTCATTGAGGAAACTCAGCGTCTAACAGCTATGCTGTTGGCGCTGTAGATAACTTGCGCTTACCGATGGCAGCGGTTGTGACACCACTGCCATCGATAAGATTACCGTGGGTTATCGGGTATTCAATGATATTTCGCGTAAGATTTGATCCAGATTAAAACAAGCGCTGTGGATAACATATTTCGATTTAATCATCATGGAGGTGCATCATGAGTTCAGAAAAATCATATAAGGGCAGCTGCTTTTGTGGTGCGGTGCAATTCACTGTTACCGGGGAACCGGCCGGCATGGGTTATTGCCATTGTGAATCCTGCCGTCATTGGTCGGCAGGACCGGTCAACGCCTTTACTCTGTGGAAACCCGAGGCGCTCAAGATTACCAAAGGTGCTGACAATATCGGCACGTACAACAAGACACCCAACAGCGCGCGCAAGTGGTGCAAGACTTGTGGCGGCCATCTGTTCACCGATCATCCCGGCATGGGACTGATCGACGTATACGCAGCGGTCATTCCTGATTTGGCGTACCAGCCGGGTCTGCATGTCAACTATCAGGAGACCAGATTGCATATCAAGGATGGCTTGCCGAAGATGAAGGATTTTCCCAAGGAGTTCGGCGGCTCGGGTGTCACCCTGGCTGAATAACAGCCCGGGACTGCGAAACTTATTTATCCACGATGCCTGAAAGGCGTGTGTTCGAGCGCACGCCTGCGGCATCCGATTTTGCATATAACCAGGGAACACATGGAAATCGGCCAGATCGCCATCACCGTCAGTGACGTCGCAAAGGCACTGCCGTTTTACCGCGATGTGCTGGATCTGAACTTCCTGTTCAGTCCGAACCCCAATCTGGCTTTCCTGTCTGCCGGCCCGATCCGACTCATGCTGTCCACGCCCGAGGGTTCAGGCCGGGTGGGTGCCAACTCCATCCTGTATTTCAAGGTCAGCGACATCGCGGCCACGTACGCCACCATGGTCAAAAAAGGCGCCGTCAGCGAACGCCCGCCCCAGTTGACTGCGAAGATGCCCGACCACGAACTCTGGATCGGCTTCCTGCGCGATCCCGATGGCAATCTGGTGGGTCTCATGGAAGAAAAGCGCCGGTGACGATCGCGCTCGTACGATTCGAATCATGAGCACCGTGAAGACCATACGGGTCAAGGTCAAACCCCGGGCGCGCGTCAGCACCCTCGATGAAGCAGATACTGACGGCGTGTGGCTGGCTCGATTGAAATCGCCGCCGGTGGACGGAAAAGCCAATGAGGAATTGATCACTTTGGTCGCTCGGCGCTTTGCCTGTAACAAATCCGCCGTTTGCGTCAGAAGCGGCGCATCTAGCCGCACGAAGATGGTCCAGATTACATCGCAAGGGACGCACCCGTTTAAATGAGGGAGATAGCTAAGGCCGTAGTGCAATCTTCTGGAACGGGTTAGGTTATTAATATGGGTATGTTCGTATCGGACTATACTTTAAAGTTACAAGAATCATCTGAACCAAGCTAGGCTTTTATCTAAAGCCTGCATTTGGACGGAGTGATCGCTATGCCTGATAAAAGGATCATCGCGGTTGTCGGAGCCACCGGCGCTCAAGGTGGCGGTCTGGTGCGCGCCATCCTGCTCGACCCGCACGCTAATTTCCGAGCACGCGCGATCACCCGCGATGTGAATTCCGAGAAAGCCATAGAACTTGCGAAGCTAGGCGCCGAGGTCGTGGCCGCAGACATCGACGACGAAGCGAGCTTGACTGCTGCACTCCGTGGCGCCCATAGCGCCTATTTCGTGACCTTTTACTGGGAGCACTTTTCGCCGGAGAAGGAGATGGCCGAAGCCCGTAATATGGCACGCGCGGCGAAAGTCACGGATATCAGGCACGCCATCTGGTCCACGCTCGAGGATACCCGTCAGTGGGTGCCGCTTTCGGACGACCGTATGCCCACCTTGATGGACAAGTACAAGGTTCCGCACTTCGATGCCAAGGGCGAATCCAACAAGATCTTCACAGAATTGAAGGTACCGACTACTTTTCTGTATACCTCGTTCTACTGGGACAACCTGATCCACTTCGGCATGGGTCCCAAAAAAGATGCCGATGGCAAACTGGTGTTCACACTGCCAATGGGTGACAAGAAATTGCCGGGCATCGCCGCCGATGACATCGGCAGATGCGCCTATGGCATCTTCAACAAGAGCCTGGAATACATCGGCAAAAGCATCGGTATCGCGGGCGAATTCCTGACCGGTGCGCAGATGGCCGAGGCCCTATCCACCGCTCTGGGAGGCCATGTGCGTTACAACGCCATCAGCCCGGAGACCTATCGCGGCTTCGGTTTCCAAGGTGCCGATGATTTGGGCAATATGTTTCAGTTCAACCGCGATTTCGAGAAGGTCTTCTGTGGTGCGCGCAATCTTGAGCTCTCCAGGATCCTGAACCCTTCGCTACAGACGTTCAGGACCTGGCTCGAGCATAACAAGAGCCGAATCCCGCTTGAGTAGGTAGCGAGCATAGAGCGGTATATCCCTTTGCACCGGCGCCTGTCGATTGATTCAGATACTCGCCAGATTACCTTTCTTCTCCAGCCATTCCTTGCGGTCGGAAGCGCGTTTCTTGGCCAGCAACATGTCCATGAGCTTGTCGGTGTTGTCCTTGGCCTCGATGGTGAGCTGCACCAGGCGGCGGGTGTCGGGTGAGATAGTAGTCTCGCGCAGTTGCTGAGGGCTCATCTCCCCCAAGCCCTTGAAGCGCGTCACTGTAATCTTGCCTTTTTGCTTCTCTGCGGCGATGCGGTCAAGTATGCCCTTGCGTTCCGCATCATCCAGCGCGTAATACACATTCTTGCCGATGTCGATGCGAAACAATGGCGGCATGCACACGAACACGTGGCCACGCTGCACCAGCGGCCTGAAATGGCGCAGGAACAGCGCGCATAATAACGTAGCGATATGCTGGCCGTCGGAATCCGCATCCGCCAGGATGCAGACCTTGTGGTAACGCAGACTGTCGAGATTCGTGGAACCCGGCTCCACACCCAGGGCCACGCTGATATCGTGCACTTCCTGGGAAGCCAATACTTCGGAGGCATCCACTTCCCAAGTGTTCAGGATCTTGCCGCGCAACGGCAGGATAGCCTGGAATTCCCGGTCGCGGGCCTGCTTGGCGGATCCACCGGCGGAATCGCCCTCCACCAAGAATAATTCGGAACGTTCCGGTTCACCGCTGGTGCAATCCGCAAGCTTGCCCGGCAGCGCCGGGCCGGTGGTGACTTTCTTGCGCACCACCTGCTTGCTGAGCTTGAGGCGCTGCTGGGCATTCTCGATGGCGAGCTGTGCGATCTGCTCGCCGGCTTCCGTCTGCTGGTTGAGCCACAGGGCCAGCGCATCCTTAACCAGACCGGAAACAAAGCTGGCGGATTCCCGTGATGACAAACGTTCCTTGGTCTGACCGGAAAATTGCGGGTCGCTCATCTTCACCGACAACACGTAGGCTGCCCGATCGCAGATATCCTCAGGCGCGAGCTTCACACCGCGCGGTACCAAGTTGCGGAATTCACAAAACTCCCGCACTGCTTCCGTCAGCCCGGTACGCAGGCCGTTCACATGCGTGCCGCCCTGCACCGTGGGGATTAGATTCACATAGCTCTCGGCGAACACTTCGGCGCCATCCGGCAGCCATACCACTGCCCAGTCAACCGCTTCCTTTTCAGCTTCCAGACTGCCGATAAACGGCTCATCCGGTAGATATTCGCGGCCTTCCAGCGATTCGACCAAGTAGTCCTTGAGCCCGCCGTGATACTGCCACTCCTCTTTTTCCAGCGTCTGTTCGTTGATGAATTTGACCGTGAGACCGGGGCACAATACTGCCTTGGCGCGCAGTACATGCTTGAGTTTCGGAATCGAGAATTTCGGCGAATCGAAATATTTAGAATCCGGCCAGAAGCGCAGGCGTGTGCCGGTGTTGTTTTTTCCAACCTCACCCTGTTCTTCCAGCTTGCCGACACGCTTGCCGTCCTTGAAAAGCATGTGGTAATTCCTGCCGTTGCGCCGCACCCATACTTCCAGTTTGCTGGAGAGCGCGTTCACCACCGACACCCCGACGCCGTGCAGGCCACCGGAGAAACGGTAATTCTTATCGGAGAATTTTGCGCCGGCATGCAGGCGCGTGAGGATCAGTTCTACACCGGTGAGCTTTTCTTTCGGGTGCACATCCACCGGCATGCCGCGGCCATCATCGTTGGCTGAAAACGAACCGTCCTTGTGGACGATGACTTCGATTTTCTTGGCGAAACCAGCAATGGCTTCATCAACACTGTTATCGACGACCTCCTGGGCCAGGTGGTTGGGGCGGCTGGTATCGGTGTACATCCCGGGCCGTCTTCGGACCGGATCGAGGCCCGACAGGACCTCGATGTCGGCGGCGTCGTATTTAGTGCTCATGGATGCGGGTGATTCCCTGGCTGGTTAGCGAATGCCAGTGTCTGGCATGCCGGGGATTCTAACCCGATTCTGACGTGGTCTTACAGCAGATCGCTCAATTCAGATCGGCGAGCAACGACTTGCGCAAAGCGTCCGGCGCCGGCGTGACGCTCTCGTGGTAATTATCGTGACTCACACCAGCACTCAAATCGGCGCCCGCCTTGAGTGACTTGAGCATGGCGGGAGTCAGCTGGAAACGCAGGAAATGCACCGATGAGGTCTTGTCGGCATTTTCGCGTTCCATATCCTCGTCGGCAATGGCATAGACCGGCTCGTGCCCGGCGACTTGCATCCAAGTTTCATTTTCGATGCCGATAAGACGTGTCAGGGCCTTCTGACGTTCTGCAACGTCCTCGAATTCAATCAGCATGGTGGCCTTCCAATTGTTGCCATCGGGAATCAGCGCATTATAGACATTGAGTTCGTCCTGGATGCCTTCCGTCTCGAAGATGCGCTCCGCCCGCAGCATCTCCTGGATCTGGTATTGCATAGTCATCCGGTCCTCGAATAACAGGCGCACATGTGGGCCTATCTGCAGGCTGCGGTTCTGCTTATGGACCATAACCTGCTCACGGAAGGCCGCGCGTCTTTGCGCATAATCTTCCAGGTTCCAGAGATCCTTGCGTTCAAGCTTGTGCATATACAACGGAGTAACTCACTTGTGGTCGGTAATGGGACCCTCTTTGAACAGGTAGTCCCTGAGCTCATGGTCGAAACGTGGATTGTGACGGCGGATCCATTCCAGCACCATGGAAGCATGCTCCACCTCTTCATCGCGGTTGTGTGCCAGAATCGCTGCCAGTTGCTTGTCCTTGCACGCGGCTACCCGTTGGTTGTACCAGTCCACTGCTTCCAGTTCCTCCATCAACGAAACGATGGCGCGATGAAAATCGCGCACTTCGTCGGACAGTTCTTCGATGGGTTCGTGATAACCTTCGCTTGCCATAATTTTCCTTGTATCCAAGCAATTAGAAACATCGTTTATATTGCCGTGGTACCTCGATAGTCCGATGCGTATAAAAATTCCGGTTCAGCCCGACAAGCCGTACGCCATACGCAATAATTCCAGGGGCGATTCCGGCTCGCGCCGGTCCGGCAGCCCATTCTGGATCTGCTCTGCCGCCATCGGACAATCGCTGAAGTAGTGGTCGCAGCCGGAAGCCGCGACGCGCTCCATGACCGGGCGGCCGATTTTCATTGAAATATCGTGAAATTCGCTTTTCACCGCATAGCTGCCATTATGCCCGGAGCAACGCTCGATGGCCTCCACCTGCGTGTCCGGCACCAGCTCCAGCAACTGTTTGGTCTTGAGGCCGATATTCTGCACACGCTGGTGACAGGGCACATGGTAAGCCACCTTGCCGAGTGACGTCTTGAAATCAGTTTTGAGTTTGCCGGCCCGGTGCCACAGCATCAGATATTCGAACGGGTCATATATGTTATCCCTGACTCTTGCGACCTCGGCGTCGTCGGGAAACATAAGCGGCAGTTCCTGCTTGAACATGAGCACACAGGATGGGATCGGCGCCACGATATCCCAGCCTTCATCCACGAGCTTCGCCAGCATCGGGATATTTTCCTGCTTGCCTTTGCGGATGGATTCCAGATCACCTAGCTCCAGTTTCGGCATACCGCAGCACCGCTCCTGGTTTGTGAGGCGCGTAGGGATGCCGTTGTGTTCCAGTACGGTCACCAGATCCGTCACCAGTTCCGGCTGGTTACGGTTGCCATAGCAGGTCAGGAACACCGCGACCTTGCCACGCGTGCCTTCCGCCGCTCCCGACGGCTGCGCCAGGGGTGTGTGATGCTTGAGCTGTTTGCGCGCCGTGTCACTATGGAATTCCGGGACCACCGCATCCGCATGGATGCCGACGGTCTTGTCCAGCAGTTTGCGGGCCGTTCCGTTCCGGTTCACGGCATTCACTGTCTGCACCACGATGGGGATGCCGACGAAGCTGCCCAGTTTATCCGGAGCTGAAAGCAACCTGTCGCGCAAATTCGCGCCCTGGTTCTTGAACTTTAAGGCTTTGCCTCGCAGCATCAGATGCGGAAAATCCACATTCCATGGATGTGGTGGCACATACGGACATTTGGTCATGAAACACATGTCGCACAGGTAACAGTGATCGACCACCTTCCAATAGACTGTCCTGTCCACCGACTGGAGTTCACCGGTATCAGTGGCATCGATGGCATCGAACAGCGTGGGGAATGCATTGCACAGGTTGAAACAGCGCCGGCAGCCGTGACAGATATCGAAGACACGCTCCATCTCCGCGAGCAGCGAATCTTGGTTCCAGAAATCCGGACTGTGCCAGTCGAGCGGATGTCTATTGGGCGACTTGAGACCGCCTTCACTGGACATGCATACCTACCCTTTCCCTCAAAACAGGGGCATTAAAGTGCCGGGGGCGGCATGCGCCCCCATTCTAAGTACCGCGATTATTTGCCGAGGGTATCGAGCGCCTTGGTAAAGCGGTTGGCGTGAGAACGCTCGGCTTTCGCGAGGGTCTCGAACCAGTCGGCGATCTCGCTGAAGCCTTCTTCGCGGGCGGCCTTGGCCATACCCGGATACATGTCGGTGTACTCGTGGGTCTCGCCAGCAATGGCGGCCTTGAGATTCTTGTCGGTGCTGCCAATAGGCAGGCCGGTGGCCGGGTCGCCCACCGCTTCCAGATATTCCAGGTGGCCGTGGGCGTGGCCGGTTTCGCCTTCTGCGGTGGAGCGGAATACAGCGGACACGTCGTTGAAGCCTTCCACGTCGGCCTTGGCGGCGAAATACAGGTAACGACGGTTGGCCTGGGATTCACCCGCGAACGCCGCTTTCAGGTTGTCCTCGGTCTTGCTGCCTTTCAATTGCTTGCTCATGATTGCCTCCGGTTTGCTCACTAGGGGGAATACGTACCCTGCCAGGCTTACCTGACATATTTAGACTAAGTCTAAAAGTAGCATCAATTTAATCCTGACGCGGGAGGATGTCAACTCGATCAGTCATGTTTGACCCTACCGGTTTCGACGTGTAACTTGCCCGGCCTCACATCAGGAATCTGTCGTGGTCAAACCTGCTAAAACAGCCTCCCCGGATTTTGAGGCGGCCCTCAAGGAGCTGGAAAAAATCGTCGCTACCTTGGAAAAGGGTGATCTCAGCTTGGATGCAGCCCTGAAACATTTTGAACGCGGTATCACGCTCACACGCTTGTGCCAGACCGCCCTCAAGCAGGCTGAACTCAAGGTGGAAATGCTGATCGAGAAGGATGGCCAACAGAAATTGACCGCCCTGGACACCGAGGACGAATAGTTCATGCCTTTCCGGGAACGGGTGCCGGAGTATTCAAGGCGCATCGAGACTGTACTTGACCATTGGCTACCACCCGCGGACAAGCCGCCCTTGCGGCTGCATGCGGCCATGCGCTACGCGGTGCTCGGCGGCGGCAAGCGTCTGCGACCGCTCTTGATCTACGCTACCGGCGAAACCCTGGGCGTGCCGGCCGAACGCTTGGACGGCCCGGCAGCCGCCGTCGAGATGATCCATGCCTACTCCCTGATTCACGATGATCTGCCGGCCATGGACAATGACGACCTGCGCCGCGGTCGGCCTACTTGCCACAAGGCTTTCGACGTCGCCACTGCGATTCTCGCCGGCGATGCTTTGCAGGTGCTGGCGTTCCAGATCCTGTCCGAAGACACAGCCATGGCAGTCTCGCCGGCAGCGCGCGTCGAGATGATCCGCAGCGTGGCACAGGCCAGCGGTTCTGCCGGCATGGCCGGTGGACAGGCCATGGACCTGGCGGCCGCGGGCAGAAACTTGAGCCTTGCCGAGCTGGAACTCATGCATATCCACAAGACTGGTGCCCTGATCCGCGCCAGCGTGTTGCTGGCGGCCCAGAGCCTGTCAGGTCTGGTCGCGGAGAAACGCACCGCCTTGGACCGTTATGCAAAATGCGCCGGCCTCGCATTCCAGATCCGTGACGATATCCTGGATGTCGAAGGTGAAACGGCTGCTTTGGGCAAGCACATCGGCGCCGATGCTTCGCTGAACAAGCCCACCTATCCCAGCATCCTCGGTTTGGAAGAATCCCGCCGTCACGCGCTTGATTTGCACCACGCCGCGCTCGCGGCACTCGCGCCCTTTGGCGACGCAGCCGAACCCTTGGCCTGGCTGTCAGCCTATATCGTCACCCGCAGCCAGTAAGTTGTAGGCCTGGGTATAAAGCTCGGATAATGGTGCATCCCTACTGCAGGCCAGCATGACAGATCTTTCCGCATTTCCTCTGTTGTCGCGCATCAATTCGCCCGAAGATTTGCGCGCGCTTTCGGAAGCTGACCTTAAAAAGGTGGCGGATGAATTGCGCGCGTTTCTGATCGAGACCGTCAGCAATGTGGGCGGGCATTTCGCTGCCGGACTCGGTGTAGTGGAACTTACGGTAGCGCTGCACTATGTATTCAACACGCCTTACGACCGGCTGGTGTGGGATGTCGGTCACCAGGCCTATCCGCACAAAGTGCTCACCGGACGCCGTGATCGCCTGGATACCATCCGCAAATGGAAAGGTCTGGCGCCGTTCCCGAACCGTGCCGAGAGCAAATACGACACTTTCGGCGTCGGCCATTCCAGCACTAGCATCAGTGCCGCTCTTGGCATGGCACTGGCTGCCAAACACAAGGGTGAGGATCGCCGTGTGGTGGCACTGGTGGGGGATGGCGCCATGACCGCCGGCATGGCTTTCGAAGCGCTCAACCATGCCGGCAGCCTGGATACTGATTTGCTAGTGGTGCTGAACGACAATGATATGTCGATCTCCGGGAACGTGGGTGCGCTGTCGAATTATTTCGCGAAAGTCCTTTCCGGCCGCGTGTATGCACACCTGCGCGAGGGCGGCAAGAAGGCCCTGTCCATCATGCCGCCGGTGCGCGAACTGGCACGACGTTCCGAGGAATTCATGAAAGGTATGGTGGCGCCTGGTACGCTGTTCGAAGAACTGGGATTCAATTACATCGGACCGGTGGATGGCCATGACCTGGCGACGCTGGTAACGACCCTGCGCAATATGCGCGCCCTCAAGGGGCCGCAGTTCCTGCATGTGGTCACGCGCAAGGGCAAAGGTTACCAGCCGGCAGAGCAGGATCCCATCAAGTGGCATGGTCCGTCAGCATTCAATGCAGCGACCGGCGAGATCCCGCAGAAAGCTGCCGTCAGCCCCAATTATTCGGACGTGTTCGGCCAGTGGTTATGCGACATGGCGGAACAGGAACCACGCCTGGTGGCCATCACCCCCGCCATGCGCGAGGGCTCCGGGATGGTGGAATTCGCGCAACGTTTTCCGGAACGCTATTTCGACGTGGGCATCGCCGAGCAGCACGCGGTGACCCTGGCAGCGGGACTCGCCTGCGCCGGCTTGAAACCGGTGGTCGCCATTTATTCCACATTCCTGCAGCGTGCCTATGATCAATTGGTGCATGACGTGGCGCTACAGAGTCTGCCGGTATTGTTCGCCATTGATCGTGCCGGCCTGGTGGGTCCCGACGGCCCCACGCATGCCGGCAGCTTCGACTTCACTTACATGCGCTGTTTGCCAAACCTGGTTTTGATGGCACCGGCTGACGAGAACGAATGCCGGCAGATGCTATACACAGGCATACTACTCGATCAACCGGCGTCAGTACGGTATCCGCGTGGCCGTGGGCCTGGAGTACAAATCAAAAAACAGATGCGCGCTCTGCCCATCGGCAAGGCGGAGATCCGGCGTCGTGGCAAAAATATCGCCTTGCTGGCGTTCGGTGACATGGTAGAAGCGTCACAGGCCAGCGCGGAGGCACTCAATCTGACGCTGGTCAACATGCGTTTTGTCAAACCCCTGGATGAAACACTGATCATGGAACTGGCGGCATCTCACGGCTCCCTGGTAACCATTGAAGACAATGCAATCGCTGGCGGCGCTGGGAGTGCCGTCAATGAACTGCTGGTATCCCACGATCTGCGTTTACCCATCCTCAATCTCGGTCTGCCGGATCGTTTCATCGAACATGGTTCACGGGAAGAATGTCTAAAGTTCGTGGGCCTGGATGCAACGGGTATACGCCGCTCACTGGATAGCTGGCTGGCTGAGCACCATCAACCACAGCCACGTGTAGCTGGCCAGTGAGCGCGTGACCATTAAGACTCTGGGTGTGTTAGCCTAACATTCCACACAGATAGCCCGTGAACCTCGATCCGCGGCCAGCAGTAGAAAATCCAAGTTTCCGCCCCCATTATCAGCCAACATGGGTATCTACCTGGGAGCTTTATCAAATGGAGGACCACAATATGACACCCAGCCATCCGGCCAAGGCTGAGGATCTGTCAATCGCTGATGTGCAATCGAGCACAGATATGCGCCGCATCCCCATCAACAAGGTGGGTATAAAGGACATCCGTCACCCCATCCGCGTGCGCGACCGTTCTGGCGGCGAACAGCATACGATCGCAACCTTTAATATGTATGTGGACCTGCCGCACAATTTCAAAGGCACGCACATGTCGCGCTTCGTGGAGATACTCAATCAGCACGAGCGTGAAATCAGCGTGGACTCGTTCAAAGAGATGCTGACCGAGATGAGCGAGCGTCTGGGCGCACGCTCCGGCCATATCGAAATGCGCTTTCCGTATTTCATCGCCAAGAAAGCACCGGTATCCGGAGTGCAGAGCCTGCTGGATTACGACGTCACCTTCATCGGCGAACGCAAGGATAAGCAGAATTCCCTGCGCATCCGCATCGTGATCCCTGTGACTAGCCTATGCCCCTGCTCCAAGGAGATCTCCGACTACGGCGCTCACAACCAGCGCTCGCATGTGACCGTGAATTGCAAAACCCGCGGCTTCATCTGGCTGGAAGAATTGGTCGATGTGGTGGAACGGGAGGCCTCTTCTGAATTATTCGGCCTTCTGAAACGTCCGGACGAAAAATACGTCACCGAGCGCGCTTACGACAACCCAAAGTTCGTCGAGGACATGGTGCGCGACATTGCGGTGAAACTGAATGGCGATGAGCGTATCCGTGCCTATAGCGTGGAATCGGAGAATTTTGAATCCATCCATAACCACTCGGCCTATGCTATGGTAGAACGCGACAAAGACATAGAACCAAGCAAGTAACTGCCGTCTCAAAGTGAATCGGTGTATCAGGATTCGGCAGAGACTCTGGGTTTCAGCGTTCCATCCGATTGGCGTTCGCCACGGGTCAGCCGCTCCACCAGTGTCTTGAGGAACATCTTGTGGAAGCGCAGCTGACATTGCAGCGAGACCTGATCGATGAGAGTTGAATTCACTCGCAGTACGTTCATGGTGGTGCGGGCCGTTATACCAGCCATGCTGCGTCCCTGCTCCAGATAGGGTGCTTCACCGAAACAATCGCCCTCCCCCAAGACACCGATGACACTGTCACCACGATGCACTTCGGCATCACCCAATACCACGATGATGTAGCAATCATCGAGTTCGCCTTCCACCACGATATCTTCGCCCGGGCCGTAACTCTGCCAGCGGCTGGCGTTCAGCACTTCGTAGATCTCTGGGTAAGTGAAATCCTCGAAGAAACGCAGACGCCGCAGGATGTTAAAGCGCTCCTGGACAGCCATCTCCTCGGACAGCTGATCCAGAGTGCGGACCGCGCGCGTTAAATCGGTGGCGAATTCCAAGCCATTGCGGTAGCGCTTCGCTGGATCCTTTTCCAGGGCTTTATAAACGATATCTTCCAACATTCCCGGAACGTCGGGCCGTTGACGATGTACTGGCGCTGGCGTGGCATATACGATCTGATGCACGAGGCGCGAAAGGTTATCCCCATAGAAGGGCCGCTTGCCGGTCAGTAATTCGTACATCACCACACCCAGTGAATACAAATCGGTCTGCACGGTCGAGGGCTGCTGACGCATTTGTTCGGGCGCCATGTAACTCGGGGAACCGACCAAGCCCTTGAGTTGCCCTTCTTCATTGCCCGCCATATGCGCCACACCAAAATCTACGATGCGCACATCACCCTCTGCGGTCATCAGGATGTTGCCTGGCTTGATATCGCGATGCACTAAGCCCTTGCGGTGGGCATAATCCAGGGCCTTGGCACACTTGAATATGACTTCCACTACCTTGCGTACCGGCAACAGATTGTCGGTGCGGCAAAAAACCGTGAGCGGTTGCGCGCCCCGCACATACTCCATCACCACGTAGCAATGATCCGCATCCTCGCCGGCATCCAGGATCGGCAAGATGTTGGGGTGATTCATCTTGCCGACTAGATAGGCCTCGTTGAAGAATAATTTGCGACGGGTGCGGGTTTCTTTTTCGCTGGCATCGACATCAAAGTTGTAGAGCTTGATGGCCACATCCTTGCCGAGGAAGGAATCATGGCAGAGATAAACTGTACCGGTGGCACCGCGTCCCAATTCGCGGGTAATGACGAATTTGCCAAGCTTGGCAGGGGCGTTCATGTGGACTCCATCAAAGGTACTGGGGCTTTTTACAGTCCCGGCTGGACGATGTCCAGTGTATTCATCGGGTTCAGTGCATCTTCAGGATCAATGTAGCTATATATATGATAGCCGCGGCCGGAACGGCGGCCACCACATCATCCAGCATGATACCCAAGCCACCATGAACGTTGCGATCAAACCAGCGGATCGGCCAGGGCTTGAGGACATCGAAGAACCGGAACAGCAGGAATCCCAGCACCACCCAAGGCCAGCCGTGCGGCGCGCATGCCATAGTGAACAGATATCCCACCACCTCATCCCAGTTGACCGCACCCGGATCTTCGACACCGAGAATCTTAGCGCTATAGCCGCAGATAAAAATACCAGTCACAAAAAGCACCAGGGTAATGAGCGAGTAAATCCAATAGGGCAGCGGCAATAACAGCAAGTAGATGACTACGCCCACCAGCGTGCCAGCGGTCCCGGGAGCCTTGGGTGACAGGCCGCTGCCGAACCCGTAGGCCAGCAGGTGGATCGGATTGCTGAAGACTTCGCGGGCGGTGAGGCGCTTGACCATGCTTAAGCCTGTCTAGAAGTGTTTGTAGCCGGCCACCGGCAAAGGCCAGTCCGTGTTGTCGTCTTTCAGGCAGCGCAAATCTTTCGAAGCGGTGATTTCACCGACGCGTGTCACAGAACACCCGAATTCGCGTGCATGCGATTCCAGCAACGGTATACGTTCCCCAGGTACGGTGAAACACAGTTCGTAATCATCACCACCCGATAATGCCAGATTCACCGCCTCATTTCGGATGCGGTGTTGTAATAATGAGGGCGACAGGGGCAACTGATCTACTTGCAACCGCGCACCCACTCCGCTCGCTTGCAGTAGATGACCCAGATCCGCCGCTAGCCCATCAGATATATCGATGGCGGAGCTGGCAATATCGCGCAACGCCAGTCCCGCCTGGATGCGCGGCTCGGGGAAACAGAAGCGCTGTACACAACTGTCGGTTTCTGTGATCCGCATGGATGCCTGCAACATATGCAGTCCGGCTGCTGCATCGCCCAACCAGCCGGTGACGTATACCTGATTACCCGGCTGTGCGCCCGAACGCAATAATGCCTGACCGGCAGGTACCAGCCCGTGGACCGTGACCGTGATGTTCAGTGGCCCACGTGCCAGATTTCCACCCACTAGCGCAACTCGATAGCGCTGTGCCAGCGTGAAGAAGCCACGGGCAAATTCGCGTATCCACTTCTCGTCTACCCGTGGCAGGCTTAGCGCCAGCAAGCCCCAGATCGGGGCTGCGCCCATGGCGGCAAGATCACTCAGATTGACGGCCAGAGCACGATGACCGATGGCTGCAGCCGACAGATCTTCGGGGAAATGCACGCCGGCGATCAGTGAGTCCACCGAAGCAACTAATTCCTGTCCGGGTGGTACCCGCAGGATGGCGGCATCGTCACCGATTCCCAGACGTACATCATCCCTGTGCGTGGACTGATCTAAGAAATAACGGCGGATGATTTCAAATTCGTCCATGTGTGATGGTTAGTCAGTACTACCGCGCATCCCCTGCTCAGTAGCGCGTAACTTGATGGCCGTCCGATCAAGAACGGCATTGATGTATTTATGACTGTCTTCCGCGCCAAATTTCCTGGCTAGTCCCACTGCTTCGTTGAGTACCACGCGGTACGGTACATCCGGGCGTGCGCTCAACTCATAGGTGCTTAACAGGAATATGCCGCGTTCGATCGGGTCCAGTTGCGCGAGTGGACGATCCAGATAGGGCGAGAAAGCTGCTGTCAGTTGGTCGCTGTCCTCAATGACCCCGCGCAGCAGCTCCTCAAAATAATCGGTATCGGTATCCTTGATGTTCTGGCTGAGGCGCAACTGCGCGATGATGTCGCCGGGCATCGCGGCGGACAGTTGCCACTGGTAGAGCCCCTGCAAAACCAGGCGCCGCGCCCGGGCACGCGCACGCGCGTCATGTTTGGTGCGCGTAGCCATGGCTCAGCCCAGTTTCCTGAGCAGGCCGGCCATCTGCAGCGCTGTCAGGGCCGCATCTGCGCCCTTGTTGCCAGCACTGCCACCGGCGCGCGCCAGCGCCTGTTCCAGCGTGTCACAGGTGAGTACACCGAAAGCCACCGGCACGCCGCTCTCCAAGGACACCTGGGCGATGCCGTGGGCGCACTCGCCCGCCACAAAATCGAAATGTGGCGTCTCGCCGCGGATCACCGCACCCAGTGCGATGAGCGCATCATACTGACCGCTGCCCGCCAGCTTTTTCACAGCCAGAGGGATCTCAAATGCGCCCGGCACACGTACCACGGTGAGATTCTCATCGCGAACACCCTGGGTGTGAAAGCTCTCCAAAGCCCCGTTCACCAGCTTGTCGACCACCACCGCGTTGAAACGTGCCGCTACGATGGCGATATGTACGCCAGCGACGGTCGCTCCGCCTTCAATAATTCTGGAATGGGTGCTCATGCTGATTAGCTTGATGGAATACAGGCCTATTCTAACTGAGCTGGACAGGTTATATGTCGGCGACTCGTCGCAGAGAGCTCAGTCGCATGTTACGTATTCGACTACCTCCAGACCAAATCCTGAGAGGCCGTGCATTCTTTTCGGCTGGCTCAGGACGCGCATGCGCCGCACGCCCAGGTCCAGGAGGATCTGGGCACCGATGCCATAGGTGCGCAACACTGCACCATCAGTGGTAGCTTCTTCGTTCTGGTCCTCATCGTTCAGGTGGCCGCGCAGGCGTTCCACCAATCCGGCCGGATCCTCCGGCTGGCGCAGGATCACTACCACACCACCATCCCTGGCGATCCGCCGCAGTGCATTGCGCAGCGGCCAGCCCAGATCATCCCAGCGCACGCCGACCACATCGTTGAGAGTGTTCTGCAGATGCACCCGCACCAGCACCGGTTGATCCGGTTCTAGCTTACCGCTGATCAATGCCAGATGTACCGTCTTGTTTACCCGGTCTTCATAGGCTGCCATGCGGAATTCGCCGAATTCCGTGGGCACCGTACGTTCGGCGATACGTTCGACAGTCTTCTCCTTGGCCAGCCGGTAGCTGATGAGGTCGGCGATAGTGCCGATTTTCAGGCCGTGGGCCTTGGCAAACTTTTCCAGATCTGGGCGGCGCGCCATACTGCCGTCTTCATTGAGGATCTCGACGATGACTGCCGCAGGCTCGAGTCCGGCCAGGCGGGTGAGGTCACAACCAGCTTCCGTATGACCGGCGCGCGTCAGTACGCCACCGGGCTGCGCCATGATCGGGAACACGTGCCCCGGTTGCTTGAGATCTTCCGGCACTGCATCCGGCCGCACGGCAGTACGTACCGTGTGCGCACGGTCATAGGCGGAGATGCCGGTGGTCACGCCTTCGGCGGCTTCGATGGAGAGCGTGAAATTGGTCGTGCGGGTCTCGTTGGTCTCGCTCACCATCAGTGGCAGGCGCACCTGTCGGCAACGCTCGGGCGTCAGCGTGAGGCAAATGAGGCCACGCCCATAACGCGCCATGAAATTGATATCTTCAGGGCGCACTTTCTCCGCCGCTATGATGAGATCGCCTTCGTTCTCGCGATCCTCGTCATCCATGAGGATAACCATCTTGCCGGCGTGGATATCCTTGAGGATATCCTCCATGGAATCCAGGTTGGCGTATTTCATGTGCGTAACAGTGTTCGGCATAAGCGATCTCCATTCCAACAATCAAACCTGCTTCACTTCGCAGGTGTGTGAGCAGACAACAAGCGCTCAAGATAGCGCGCTATCATATCCACTTCCAGGTTCACGCGCGTGCTGGTGCGATAGTCGTGCATGATGGTGTTTTCCAGGGTGTGGGGAATACTATTTACTTGAAAAACATGCGAATCAACAGAATTTACCGTCAGACTCACGCCATCCACACAAATAGAACCCTTACGGGCGATATAGCGCGCCAATTCGACGGGCGCCTCGATATCGAAACGTACCGAGCGGGCATCTTCAAGGCGGCTCTGCACGACTCCAATCCCGTCCACATGCCCGCTCACCAGATGCCCACCCAACGGTGCCGATAAAGTCAGGGCAGTTTCCAGATTCACGGGGACGCCCACTTGGAATGCGCCCAGGGTCGTGAGATCCAGGGTTTCACGGGAGGCGTCCACGCTGAAACCCTCGGGCAGTTTCTCTATGATCGTCAGGCAACAACCGTTCACGGCGATGCTGTCTCCGACTTTCAGGGCATTCGTTTCCAGGCCGGCGGTGTGTACATGCATGCGCAGGTCGCCGCTACGCGGCTCGAGTGCCTGTATCCTGCCCACGGTCTGCACGATTCCAGTAAACATCAGTTGTCCCTAGCTGCCGGCACTGCCAGGAAGCGCACATCCACGCCCAGCGTGCGCACATCATTGAATTGCAATTCGACGCGCTCTTCCAGGCTCTGCAGTTCCCGCAAGTCGAACATGCCACGGGCGGTATCACCCAATAACTGCGGTGCCATGTAAATGATAAGCTCGTCCAGTAGTCCGGCGTGGAGCAGCGCGCCGTTCAAAACCGCGCCCGCTTCCACCAGCACTTCATTGCACTCCAGTTTCGCCAGTTGCTGCACCAAGGCCGCAAGATCGATATGACCCTCAACCATTGGTAATACAAGGATTTTGGCGCCGGCGGCCGTCAAGGGAGCGTGGCATTCAGAATCGGTTATTGCGGTGGCGATCAGGCTCTCTCCGGGCTGCTGTAACAGCCGTGCATTCGGTGGAGTGCGCAACTGCGTATCCAACACGATGCGCTTCGGCTGGCGCCATTCGCCTGGCAGGCGCACCGATAATGCTGGATCGTCCGCCAACAGTGTACCGATGCCGGTGAGGATGGCGGAACTGCGCGCCCGCCAGCGTTGCGCATCTTCGCGTGCGGCCGCTCCACTGATCCACTTGCTTGCGCCTGAGGCCAGCGCAGTACGGCCGTCAAGACTCACCGCCAGCTTGCTGCGAATCCAGGGACGACCGCGAGACATACGGCTGACAAAACCCGGGTTGAGGGCCTGGGCTTCGGCTTCCATCAGGCCCACCGCAGTTTCGATGCCAGCGGTACGCAGTTTCTCAAGGCCTCTGCCAGCCTTTGGGTTTGGGTCCGGCATGGCCGCAATCACGCGCGCCACTTGTGCGTTCAGCAATGCGTCCACACACGGCCCGGTACGTCCGAAATGGACGCAAGGTTCCAGGGTCACATACGCGCTGGCACCGTGCGCCCTCGCGCCTGCCTGCCGGAGCGCGAGTATCTCCGCGTGCGCTTCCCCAGCCTTGTGATGAAAGCCCCGGCCGACGACAACGCCCTCCTGCACCAGCACGCAACCGACGCGCGGATTCGGATCAGTGGTGTACAAGCCTTGCTCCGCAAGTCGCAGGGCTTCGGCCATGAAGCCGTGATCCTCAGTAGAGAAGCTCATCATGTACATCCAGTGAGGCTGGCTGCTCCACACCCTAGTAAGGGATAAGGAAGTGATGAAAATATTGTGCGAATGAACATCCTGACCCTCACTTCCTCACACCCCTAGCCCTCACTTTTTATCCTCGTCCGGCAGCAACGGCATTTGTTCGCGTTTCAGGGCTTCACGCGCGCTCTCATCCTGCAGACGCTGGATCTCCTCCCGGAATTCGTTGACATCCTGAAAACTCCGATAGACGGACGCGAAACGCACATACGCTACTTCATCCAGCGCCTTGAGTTCATCCATGACCCGTTCGCCCACCTGCAGTGAGCGGATCTCGCGCTCGCCGGTCACTTGCAATTTATGGGTGATGCGCGCGATGGCGGCTTCGATGGCTTCGGTGCTCACCGGGCGTTTCTCAAGCGCGCGCATCATGCCGGCGCGCAGTTTATGCTCATCGAAGGGCTCGCGGGTGCCGTTGCTCTTGACGATACGCGGCATCACCAACTCGGCTGTCTCGAAGGTGGTGAAACGTTCGCCGCATTTCTCGCACTCGCGACGACGGCGCACCTGCGCGCCCTCGCCGGCCAGGCGCGAGTCGATTACCTTGGTGTCCTCATGATTGCAGAATGGGCAGTACATGACCGCGGCCGCCAGTCTTAATATTTCATGTCGGCAGGATAGACAGGGTACTTCCTGCACAGGGTCAATACTTTCTCACGTACCTCTGCGATAGTCTTCTCGTCGTTCAGGTCGTCGAGGATATCCGCGATCCAGCCGGCTAGTTCGCGTATCTCGGCTTGTCTGAAGCCGCGGGTGGTGGCCGCGGGTGTGCCGATGCGCAGGCCACTGGTCACCATCGGCGGGCGCGGATCATTCGGCACGGCGTTCTTATTCACGGTGATATTGCCTTTGTGTAAGGCGGCGTCTGCGTCCTTGCCGGTGATATTCTTATTGATTAGGTCCATCAGGAACAAGTGATTATCGGTGCCACCTGACACGATGTTGAAGCCGCGTTTCACCAATGCATCCGCCATGGCGCGAGCGTTATCGAGTACCTGTTGCTGGTAAATCTTGAATTCCGGTTGTAAAGCTTCCAGGAAAGCCACGGCCTTGGCAGCAATCACGTGCATCAACGGTCCGCCTTGGATACCGGGGAACACAGTGGAATTCAGTTTCTTCTCGATCTCCTCATTGGGCCGTGCCAATATCAGGCCGCCACGCGGACCACGCAGGGTCTTGTGCGTGGTAGTCGTTGTAACATCCGCGATCTGTACCGGGTCAGGATAGATCCCCGCTGCCACCAGCCCGGCCACATGTGCCATGTCCACGAACAGATAGGCACCGATCGCATCCGCGATCTCACGGAACTTCTGCCAGTCGATACGGCGAGAGTAGGCGGAGAATCCCGCCACGATCATCTTCGGTCGGTGCTGTTCGGCGAGACTCGCCACCTGCTGGTAATCGATCAGGCCGGTGGCGGTGTCGATGCCATACTGCACCGCGTTGAAGAATTTGCCGGAGAAATTCACCTTGGCGCCGTGGGTGAGATGGCCGCCATGCGCCAGGCTCATGCCGAGAATGGTATCACCGGCTTTCAGCAGCGCCAGATAGACTGCGGCATTAGCCTGCGAACCGGAGTGTGGCTGTACATTCGCGTAGGCGGCGCCGAACAGCTGCTTGGCGCGTTCGATCGCCAGCCGTTCCGCCACATCCACGAATTCGCAGCCGCCGTAATAGCGCTTGCCGGGATAGCCTTCCGCGTATTTATTGGTCAACACCGAACCTTGTGCGGCCAGGACCCGCGGACTCACATAATTCTCGGAGGCAATCAGCTCGATATTCTGTTCCTGTCGGCGCAACTCAGCATGCAGCGCATCGTAGAGTTCACCATCGAACCCGGCAATCGTCATGTCGTGGCTGAACATCAGCGGCTCCAGAGGTGAGGCGAGTTATTTTTGGCAGGCCATTGTACCTCACCACTCGCCTGCATCAGGTCGCCAAAAATGCTTCGACAACACCGCTCCAGGCCAATGCCAGATTGCGGCGATTGTAACCGCCACCGCCCATGCCTACGATGCGGCCATCGCAAACCTCGTCGGCTAGCATACACAGGCGTGCGGCGGCATAGACATGCGCCGCGGGCGTGTAACGCAGATGGGTGATTGGGTCGCCCTCGATGCTGTCAGCGCCACATTGAAACAAGATAAATTGTGGCTCTCGTTTCCTCAGATGACTCTCTACCCGCTCCCAGACTGATTTGAAGTCCGCATCATCAGCGCCAGGCGGCATGGGAATGTTGAGCTTGGTACCGATTGCAGCGCCGCTACCGGTTTCATCGGCGCGGCCGGTGCCGGGATACAGAAAACGACCATCTTCATGCATGTCGGCAAACAACAAATCCGGGTCTGATTCATAGGCGTAGAACACACCGTCGCCGTGGTGTGCGTCAATGTCAACATAGGCGATATTCTTGAGACCATGTGCGCTACGCAGATTTTCAATGGCCACACCGATGTCATTCAGCACGCAGAATCCGGCGGCATGATCACGTCCGGCATGATGCAGTCCCGCAATGGGTACGAATGCACGCCGGTAATTGCCTGCCATCACACCCGCTACCGCGTTGAGAGTGGCGCCTGCCACCAGACTTGCTGCTTCATAGATCCCAGGCATCGCAGGTGTATCGCCATCATCGAGATAACCGCCTTGCCGGCTGCGCTGGATGACGAAATCAAGGTAAGCTTGCGTGTGAAATGCTTCCAGTTCATGGTGGGTAGCAGAACGCGCTGCGATCGATTGCGTGTGCTGGTCAATACCACGGCTTCTGGCCTCCTGCCAGAACGCATCAAAACGATCATATCCAAAGGGATGGCCGTCGCCGAATCCGTAGCGTGTCTGTACTGGATCATTGCAGACACCTACGTACAACGTACTTGAGGTTGGCATAGCTGGTTAGCGGCGAAAGAAAACTGCAATTCAGGGATGATAGTATAGTCCGTGCCGAGACACGGGTCATAAGCATGCCACACGCGCCGACGACAGTGAAAATCCAGGTGGGCTGGCGCGAATGGGCCGCACTACCTGATCTCAGGATCGAACGTATCAAGGCCAAGATGGATACGGGCGCACGCACTTCGACCTTGCATGCATTCGCGCTCGATGCATTCAGCGAACATGGGCAACGAATGGTACGTTTTGGGGTGCATCCGCTGCAGCGCAGGCTGCGGCCACGAATATATTGCGTAGCCGAAGTGATCGATGAACGCTGGGTAATGGATTCCGGAGGTCATCGGGAACAGCGGATGGTGATCGCAACAAGCGCATGCATCGGCGCTATGACCTGGCCCATCGAACTCACGCTCACAGATCGGGATCCCATGCGTTTCCGGCTGCTGATCGGCCGTAGCGCGATGCGTGACAGATTACTGGTGGACCCGGATGCCTCATATGTAACTGGCATTAGACGCAAGGCGACAACGATGAAGACAAATATAAACAAACCTGAAGCGATTTGAGTGCATGAAAAGCAAACGCCTTAAAATCGCCGTGTTATCGCGCAATACACGCCTGTATTCCACCAAACGTCTGGTGGAAGCCGGATTGAAACGCGGTCATGACTTATACGTCATCGATCCGCTGCGTTGCTATATGAATATATCGGTGCATAACCCCGAGATCCACTATAAGGGGCGCAAGCTGGAAAATTTCGATGCCGTCATACCCCGTATCGGGCAATCGGTGACCTTCTATGCCACCGCCGTACTGCGGCAGTTCGAGATGATCGGGGTGTTCTCGCTGAATGAATCGGTAGCGATCAGCCGTGCCCGCGACAAACTACGGTCGCTGCAACTGCTGGCGCGCAAGGGCATTGGCATGCCGGTGACCGGTTTTGCTCATTCGCCGGACGATACCGATGACCTGCTGGCCATTGTCGGTGATGTACCACTCATCATCAAACTCACGGAAGGTTCGCAGGGCCAGGGGGTAGTCTTGGCAGAAACCCGGCATGCGGCGGAGAGCGTGATCGATGCCTTCCGCGGCCTGGATGCGCATTTCCTGGTGCAGCAGTTCATCAAGGAATCACGTGGCACCGATATCCGTTGCTTCGTGATTGGCAATAAAGTCGTGGCTTCCATGAAACGCCTGGCACGCAAAGGCGAGTTCCGCGCCAATCTGCACCGCGGCGGCAAAGCCGAAGCCATCAGCATCACGCCAGCGGAACGCGAGATGGCCGTCAAGGCCGCAAAAATCATGGGGCTGAATGTGGCCGGCGTGGACCTGATTCGCTCCACCAAGGGATCGCTGGTCTTGGAAGTGAACTCTTCGCCAGGCCTCGAAGGCATCGAAGCCGCTACCCAAAAGAACATTGCCGGTGAGATTATCGCTTTCGTCGAACGCCACGCACGCACCGGTTACACCAGGACAAAAGGTTCTGGCTGATACAGTCACTGGCGGTGCTGTTCAGTTTCACGGATAATCCCGCTCCCTTTAAGGCTGCAGGCAAGCATGGCGCAATACATTTACACCATGAACCGGGTGGGCAAGGTCGTGCCCCCCAAACGCGAGATTCTGCGCGATATCTCCCTATCCTTTTTCCCGGGTGCCAAGATCGGCGTCTTGGGTCTGAACGGTTCCGGCAAATCGACGTTGCTGAGCATCATGGCAGGTGTGGACACCGACATCCACGGTGAGGCGCGGCCGCTGGCGGGCATCCACATCGGCCACCTGCCGCAAGAGCCGCGGTTGGATGCCAAGAAGAACGTGCGCGCCAATGTGGAGGATGGCTTGGGTGAAATCAAGGAAGCCAAGGAACAACTCGACAAGGTCTATGCCGCGTATGCGGAGCCGGATGCGGATTTTGACAAGCTCGCCGCTGAACAGGCGCGGCTGGAGCACATCCTGCAGGCTGCCGGGGCTACCAACCTCGATCATATGCTGGAAGTGGCAGCCGAAGCCCTGCGGCTGCCGCCCTGGGCGGCGGATGTCAACAAACTCTCCGGCGGCGAACGCCGCCGCGTGGCGCTCTGCCGGCTGCTGTTATCGAAACCCGACATGCTGCTGCTGGATGAGCCGACCAACCATCTGGATGCTGAATCGGTCGCCTGGCTGGAACGCTATCTGCAGGAATATCCCGGCACGGTGGTGGCGGTCACTCACGACCGCTATTTCCTAGATAACGTGGCCGGGTGGATCCTGGAGCTGGACCGCGGCCACGGCATCCCCTGGCAGGGAAATTATTCCTCGTGGCTGGAGCAAAAGGAAAAACGCCTGGAGATGGAAGAGAAACAGGAAACCGCCCACATCAAGGCCATGAAACAGGAACTGGAATGGGTACGCGCCAACCCTAAGGGCCGACATGCCAAGAGCAAGGCACGCCTACAGCGCTTCGAAGAACTGTCCTCTACGGAATTCCAGAAACGCAATGAAACCCAGGAACTCTACATCCCGCCGGGACCGCGACTCGGCGATGTGGTGGTTGAAGCCAAAAGGCTGCGCAAAAGTTTCGGCGACACACTCTTGTATGACGACCTATCCTTCAATCTGCCGCCCGGAGGCATCGTGGGCGTCATCGGACCCAACGGTGCCGGCAAAACCACCTTGTTCCGCATGATTACCGGACAGGAAAAGCCGGATGCGGGAGAACTGCGCATCGGACCCAGCGTGAAACTTGCTTATGTGGATCAGAGCCGCGATGCACTCAGCGCCGACAAGAGCGTGTGGCAGGAAATCGCCGATGGTCAGGACATCCTCACGGTCGGCAATTACCAGACACCCTCACGCGCTTACGTGGGCCGCTTCAATTTCAAGGGACCGGATCAGCAGAAGCGCGTGGGCGATCTCTCGGGCGGCGAGCGCAACCGCGTACATCTCGCGAAAGTCCTGTGCAACGGCGGCAACGTATTACTACTGGATGAGCCCACCAACGATCTCGACGTGGAAACCCTACGGGCGTTGGAGGAGGCGCTCTTGGCCTTCCCTGGTTGTGCCGTGGTGATTTCCCACGATCGCTGGTTCCTGGATCGCATCGCCACCCACATGCTGGCTTTCGAGGGTGATTCTAAAGTGGTGTGGTTCGAAGGCAACTATGCGGACTACGAGGCCGACCGTAAGCGCCGCCTGGGCGCCGACGCCGACCAACCCCACCGCATCAAGTACCGGCGCTTGAAAGCCTGACAAGCAGTTGCAGCGCCAGAGCGGTTTAATTGTAGTGAAACATCATTCAAGCGATGTAGATCACGGGTCCGTCGATGCGATCGCTGTTAGTTGGAAGAAACATATTTCTCTCGTCGCAGGTTATGGTTGTCGAAACCGACGGCTTTGAGGCGCTCGACCGCAGTATCGATCATGTCCGGGTTGCCGCATAGATACACGATGTCGCGCTTAGGGTCGGGCTTGAGTTCCATGAGGTGATCCTGAACATAGCCTTTACGCGCATGTGCCACCAGGATCGCCGGCATACGCCGGCTATAGCTGGCGATGAATTGAAAGGCAGGATTGTGGCGGGCGAAACTTACAAAGTCATCACCGAACAGCAATTCATCTGGGCCGCGGACGCCCAGCAGCAGCACCGCCTCATGCTGTTGGCCATCGAGGCGCGTGCGTAACTGCGGCAGCATGGCACGATACGGTGAGATGCCGGTGCCGGTGGCTACCAGCAAATAGCGCCCGGGAGGGTCATCGCGCAATACGAAGCGCCCGAACGGGCCGGTTGCCTGGACGCGGGCGCCGGGCGTCATGTCATACAGAAGTTTCGTGGCACGCCCGCCTTCCACGTGGGTGACTGCAATCTGCACTTCCTCCACGCTGCCGGGTATGGTGGCCACACTGTAGCTGCGGCGTAGCTCCATCTCCTGCCATGGCATGTGCAGCGTGATGAACTGCCCCGGTATATAGCTGAACGGGGTGACATCCTCGCGCCGGAAATTAAGCTGGCGTACGCGCGGAGTGGCCATATGGCTCGACTTCAAAACAAAGGTGAATCGATCGTGGCTCATGTACGTTAATCGGGAAAAATGAAAATATAGCCATGTCTAAGCGGTGACAAAGGCGCACTTTTTACCATATCCGGCGTCATAATCCGAGTATCGGGGTTATAGTTAATGTATCCACCCGGAGGGTCGAACCATGTTTCATCGCATTTGCAGTGTCTTTGCCTTGTTTGCCGGTGCCCTGTCGGTCGCACCCGGTGTAAACGCGGGTCCCATCGCAGCTTCCGGCAGCACTACGGAGCTGCTGAAGCAAGCTGTCGATGGCAGTTGGCGTTCTGCAGCCCATAAAGCGCGAGATCAATACCGCCATCCGGTTGAAACCTTGGGATTTTTCGGCATCCGTCCGGATATGACGGTGATTGAACTCTCTCCCGGCGGCGGCTGGTATACGGAGATCCTGGCGCCTTTCCTGTATGACCAGGGACATCTCATTGAAGCCTCTTCTCCTAAGGCTGCGTCCTTCGATGCAAAGCTCAAAGCTGACCCTGCGGTGTATGGCCATATCGAGAAGATCATCCCGTTCGCGCCGCCGAAACACGTCAATCTGGGGGCGGATGATTCCGCCGATATGGTCCTTACATTCCGCAACGCCCATGACTGGATGAACAACAGTCCCGAAACCCTGGCCAAGGTATTTAAAGCCGCTTACGCAGTACTCAAACCGGGCGGCGTATTCGGTGTCGTAGAACATCGCGCCAAGCCGTTCGCGGATGCTCCCGAGAGTTCCATGGCACTGCACCGGCTGCCGGAAGACTATGTCATCGAACTGGGGCTTAAGACCGGTTTCCGGCTGGTGGGCGTGTCGGAGATAAACGCCAATCCCAAGGATCCCCAGGACATCAACGTGCACCGCCTGCCTCCAGACTTGGTGGGCGCTGACAGTGAACACGCAAAAATGCGGGCTATCGGGGAATCCGACCGTATGACACTCAAATTTGTAAAACCCTGAGAATAGATGTTCATCAGGAATCACGGGCGGCATGTGATGCACATGCCGCCCGTTTCATAGACCGCACTGTTGAGAATTTACACGAAGTTACCGTTGCGCAAATCTGCCAATGCCTGCTGGATTTCCTCAGGGGTATTCATCACGAACGGCCCGTACCGGGCCACCGGTTCGCCCAGGGGTTTGCCGGATACCAGCAGGAACTTGATTCCCGCAGATGCAGCCCTGATCTCGACTGTATCGCCATCGGAAAATACGACGAGTTTCGGATCGCGGATACTGGTCCCGCCTGCGTTAGTTCCCGCATCGAACAGCCCCTCGCCCGCGTAGATATATGCGAAGGCCGTGTGCCCGCGGGGTACTGCCTGGCTGAAGACTGTATCCGCCGGAACGGATACATCCAGATAGGCAGGATCGGCGGCGATCTCCTTTACAGCACCGAGTACGCCATCGACATTACCGGCGATCACACGGATGCGGATGCCGTCATCGCGCTTAACTTCCGGAACCTGTTTGGCGGTGACTTCCTGATAGCGGGGTTTGGTCAATTTAAGCTTCGCCGGCAGATTCACCCACAGCTGGAAACCGGACAGATGACCGCCGCGTAACTGCGGCATCTCCTCGTGCAGGATGCCATGGCCGGCGGTCATCCATTGCACATCGCCGGCCGCGATGCTACCCGAATGACCGAGGGAATCCCGGTGTTCTACCACGCCAGAATGCATATAGGTCACGGTCTCGATGCCGCGGTGCGGGTGCATGGGGAAACCCGCGATGTAGTCGTCGGGATTCTCGGAACCGAAATGATCAAACAGCAGGAACGGATCCAGGTAATCCAGCGTGGCGCTGGCGATGCTGCGTTTGAGCCTGACACCGGCGCCGTCGGAAACCTGCTGGGGTTCGATGATTTTTGCGACTGTGCGTGGGTGACCGGCCATGGTTTATTCCTCTTGAATAACTCAGTTGGTTGAGGTATGGGCTAATTCAAAAAAATCAATCCGGCGTTAGTAGCTCGCCTGCTGCCTGGATATTTCTGCACAGACAGCTTCGAGAACAACTCGAACACTCGCTTTCGCCCGTTTGAATCTGGGATGACTCAAGGCCCCTGCGGGGGCAGCTTCATCCATATAGACCCGTTCACACATCTCGATCTGCAAAGCCTCGACCTGCTGCATCGCACCGTAATGCTCCGTGATATAGCCGCCCTTGTAGGGATTGTTGCGCGTAACGTGGAGCCCGGCTTCCCGAAAACAGTGCTCCACACTATCCACCAGCCAGGATGCACAAGATCGGCGATCGCGGTCACCCAAATAAATTTCCCCGGTGAGCGGGCCATGCATCAGGTTGGCGCGCGACGCGACACTATGGGCATCGATCAGCACCACCCGGCCAAACCGCATGATCTTTGACTGGATGAGTTCCTGCAGTTTGGCATGATAGGGGGCGTGCACCAGGATACGGCGCCTGTGAATCTCTTCCTGCGATGGCGGCGCCCTATAAATCTCATCTCCCCAGAATGTCTGCCGCGCCACGAAACCGGTTTCGAAACGGCCCGGATACAGCGGCTTGTTGTCAGGTGGACGGTTCAGGTCCGCCACAAAGCGGCTGTAGGTCGCATGAATGGTGGTAGCACCCAGCGCCGGCAGAAAATCATATAAATGATGCAGATGCCAATCGGTCATTGGCAAACCGCGGATGTAATCGGAAGCAAAGTCGGCAACGATAGCGTCGGGCACATAGGTTCCGGTATGCGGAATACTGACCAGAAGTGGTATTTCAGGTGCCGACGGTTGCCATATTTCGTAGGGCTTGAGTTGCATGCTCATCACTCACTGAGACGTGCAATCAACCGCTCGAATTCGTGGGCACTGTCTTGCGCACCGGATGCCATGCCGTGATCCACCAGGCGTTTGCCGCCCACATACACCGCCGCGATGTCATGACGGCTGCCGCCGATAATCAGTGCATCCAGCAAGGTTTCGATGGAGTGGCCGAGCCAGGGAGCCGCCTGCTCATCCAGCACCACCAGGTCGGCGCGCTTGCCCACCGCGATGACGCCCACCGGTTCTGCCAGCGCGGCCGTGCCGCCATCGCAAGCTCGCGTCCAGAGAGCCGCGCCTAAACCTGAGGCATCAGCAAACTGGGCGCGCTGCTGCTTACGCAAGCGTTGGCCATATTCCAGCCAGCGCAATTCCTCGACTGCGTCTATCCGGCAATTGCTGTCGGAGCCGATGGCGATATGGCCACCCGCATCTTTAAATTCACCCGCAGCAAACAACCCATCGCCCAGAAAGGCCTCGGTGATGGGGCACAGCACGACTGTGGATTCTTGCTTGACGATCAGGCAACGTTCGGATTCCGTGGCGTGGGTGGCATGCACCAGATTCCAGCGCGGATTCAGCGTAACCGTGCGTGCCAGCAGCTCAATGGGTGTGGCGTCATATGCCGCCCTGCATTCCTCCACTTCCTGCTGTTGCTCACTCACATGTATATGGATGGGACACTGACCGCCGTACAGATTGTCAACGGTTTCGATCAGTCGTAGCAGCGTTTCAGGTGCTACTGCCCGCAAGGAGTGGGGCGCGATGCCCAGACGTACGCCGTTTAATTTACGCAGCAGCTGGCAGTAGTCCTCTATACTGGCGTGTACAAAACGCCGTTGGTTCTTCATAACTGGCTTGTTGAAGCCGCCCTTCTGATAGAACACCGGCAACAACAACAGATGGATGCCCGCCGCGGCCGCCGCCCGCACGATCGCCCGGGCCATTTCCGGACCGGGGCGGCCATCCGGCATATGATGCACATAATGAAATTCAGCCACACTGGTAAATCCGCCACGCAGCATATCGAGGAAAGCCTCGCGGGCGATCACGAACATATCTTCCGGCGTCACCCGGTTGGCAAGGCGGTACATGGTTTCGCGCCAGCTCCAGAAGGAATCCGCGCCTGCGTGCGCCTCCCCGAAACCGGAAAGCGCACGCTGGAACGCATGGCTATGTGCATTGGGCATGCCTGGAATCGCCAAAAAGCCGTCCGCCGGCCCTTTACCCGGGCGCAGCGCTTCGATCAGACCGGTATCGCCTATGACAAGAGTCTGATCCGGTTGCAAGCCTTCCGGCGTCAGCAGGTATTTGAAAGTAAGCTGTGTCTGCATACCCTTATGCTCTCAGATTCGTAGGCCAGCGACTAGGTACGAACCATGTACGACTTGCTTGTCAAGAATGCCCGACTTTATCCCATGCAGGAGGATGCCGATGAGGCGCCCGCACGCACCCTGGCGGTGACTGCCGGACGCATCGCCGCTCTGGGTGTGTCTGCGGATACGCCCGCCAAGACTGTTTTCGATGCGGGCAACCGGGTGGTATTGCCGGGGTTTGTGGACTGCCATACCCATGCGCTGTACGCAGGCAATCGCATGGCTGAACACGCGCTCAAGCTCCAAGGTGCGACCTATGAGGACCTCGCCGGTGCCGGCGGCGGCATCCAGGCCACTGTAAAAGCCGTGCGTGCCGCCAGCGAACAGCAGTTGGTGATCGAAACCCTGCCGCGCCTCAAGGCACTGCACGCTGAAGGCGTCACCACCATTGAAATCAAAAGCGGCTATGGCCTGGACTTGGAGAATGAACTCAAGATGCTGCGCGCCATCCGCTTGTTACGTCTGCAACTGGACATGGATGTCGTGCCGACATTCCTGGGCGCACACGCGGTGCCGAACGGATATACGCGCGAAACTTACATGGCCGAGGTGCTCAACAATATCTTGCCGGCAGTGGTGCGCGAGCGACTGGCGGAGAGCGTGGATATCTTTGCCGAGAGCATGGCTTTCAGCATTGAGGATGTGCGCCAACTTTTCATGCAGGCGGCCAGGGTTGGATTGAAAACCCGCGCGCATACGGATCAACTGTCCAACATCGGCGCCACGGCTACAGCTGCAGCCCACGGGGCCTTATCCTGTGATCACCTGGAATATGCGACCGAAGATGATGTCCTGGCCATGCATCGCGCCGGGAGTGTCGCGGTACTGTTACCCGGAGCGTTCTATTTCCTGCGTGAAAACCGCAAACCACCGATTGAACTTTTACGCCGCCATCAGGTGCCCATAGCTGTAGCCACTGACTTGAATCCCGGTTCCTCGCCCATCGTCAGTCTGCTTGTCGTAATGCACATGAGCGCCATCACCTTCGGGCTCACGCCATCAGAAATCCTGTTGGGCGTTACCCGCAATGCCGCTCAGGCCCTGGGACGGGCAGACAAGATCGGTAGTCTCGCACCCGGCCAGCATGCGGATTTCAGCATCTGGGACCTGCCGTCGCCGGAATTCCTGGTGTACCAGTTGGGCGGACTGAAGCCGGACGCGATATTTTTCAAGGGAAATAAATTATGAAGCAATTGACGCTCACCGGTGCCGATCTCACGCTCAAGACGCTGGCTGAATTTGACGAGACACGACCGCAGACGGTGCTCGCTAATAGTGCGCGCGGGCGCATGCAAAAAAGTGTTGACACGGTGCAACGTGTGATCGAGACAGGACAGGTCTGCTACGGCATCAACACCGGCTTCGGGGCACTGGCCCGGAAGCATATATCCCGCGATCAACTCATCCAATTGCAGTACAACCTGGTGCGCAGTCATGCCTGTGGCCTGGGTAAGCCGCTCTCGCCGGCCGTCACACGCCGCATCCTGCTGCTGAAAGCCAACAGCCTGGCTATCGGCAACTCCGGGATTCGACCGCTCATAGTCGACACGCTGCTGGCATTGCTCAATCACGACGTGCTGCCGGTGATACCCGCAAAGGGTTCTGTAGGGGCATCCGGGGATCTGGCACCACTCGCACATATGGCATTGGCCCTCATCGGAGAGGGTGAGGCTGTGCACAAGGGAGAATTATTGCACGGTGCCGCATTGCTGGCCGCAGCAAATACTAAAGCGATACAGCTTGAAGCCAAAGAAGGCCTGGCCCTGCTCAATGGGACCCAGGTGAGCGCGGCGCTCGCGATGGAGGGCCTATTTCAGGCGCGTAATGCCCTGCTGTCGTCCGTCGTCATCGGTGCACTCACGGTGGAGGCCCTGGCAGGCAGTTATAGTCCCTTTGACGCGCGTATCCATGCGGCTCGCAATCTGCCGGGACAAATCCGGGTCGCTGAACTGTTCCGCAGCCTTCTGACCGGCAGCGAAATCTGGCGATCCCACCAGGGCTGCGACCGTGTACAGGATCCCTACGCTCTACGCTGCATGCCGCAGGTGTATGGCGCCGTCTGGGATACGCTTACACACGCCGTCCATATACTGGGAAAGGAGTGCAACAGCGTCTCCGACAATCCGCTGATCTTCGGGGATGAAGTACTCTCAGGCGGCAACTTCCATGCGGAATCCCTTGCATTCGTCGCGGATTTCATGGCTATCGCTGCCACCGAACTGGGCAACATCTCCGAACGGCGTACTGATCTGTTGCTCAAGAAAATTAACCCGAAGCTGGAGATGTTCCTGGCCCGTGAACCGGGCGTGGAATCGGGCTTCATGATCGCGCACGTAGCGGCTGCGGCCCTGGCCTCTGAGAACAAGACCCTGGCGCACCCGGCCTCCGCAGATAACATCCCCACCTCTGCAGGCCAGGAGGACCATGTGAGCATGGCGACTTGGGCAGGCCTGAAGTTGCTGCAGATCATGGAAAACGTGCGGTATATCCTTGCGATCGAGGCACTGGCAGCGGCGGCAGCCATCGATGCCCTGCAACCACTGAAAACCACTGCTCAACTGGAATCAGTACATACACTGCTGCGCCTGCATGCCGCAAGCCTTGATGGAGACCGGCGGCTGGATGGTGATATCCGCACTATCGCCGAGAAACTCGGCGACGGCCTGCTGACACAATGCCTGGAAGCTGCTGCTGTCGGCTATCTATTGAGCTGAGCCACGGGCACACAATACGCATTCTAGGCTGCAATTACCAAGGGCGGCTGCTTTCCAAGAATATGTCATGCAAGCGACATATATTCGCTTTTTGGCTATAATCAAACCGTATCTGCAACAGACTCCAGAGCGGTTACCAAGATATCGCGGCACTGTAAACATGTTTATGACGTCCCCACGCAATATGGGGAAGTCCGGGGCCTCTTGTTTTCCCCCTTTGACGAGAGGCCCCTCTTTTTTTATAGCGCTTCCGTCAAGTTAAATTACGCCGTTCCTCTAGGAGCGGGCGGCTGTACACGGTAAACTTGTCATGGAATAAAATCGAGCCAGTCTCCCGGCTGTATCATCCATCCCGATCCGGAGCCCCCATGCTCAGACTGATTAAGCGGTCCGCTGCCATGCTGTGTACGTCCTTGTGCCTCGCAAGTTGCGGCAGCAACAACTCATCGAACCTCAACATTTATCTCGCAGATGCGCCCATCGATCAGGCAAACAGCATTAACATCACTTTAACGGAGTTGGATGTTACCGGTGATACTGGCACTTATTACTTCCCATTCCCGACTCCGATCACCTTCAATTTTTATGCGCTGCAGGGCGGGTTATCGGAGTTCCTGACCCAACAACCATTGCCAACGGGTCATTACACTTCCATCACTCTGTACTTTCAGGCTGCCCCGGATACATACGATTCAAATATCACACTGATTGGTGACAGTAACACCTATCCATTGGTCATACCGGCTGCCGCTCCGACCAAATTCTCGCTGCCAGTTAATTTCATCATCTTTGAAAATATAAGTGCCAGTTATACGATCGATCTGAATTTACGCAGTTCTATATTTCTGGACCCAAGTGATCCAAACCAATACATCCTGCAACCATCGCTGCGCGCCATATCCACCCCTGAAGCTGGCAGTATCACGGGTACCGTCGCTACTTCACTGGTAACGTCTGGATGCTTACCGACCATCTATGTCTACAGCGGGAAGGTGACGCCCACAGATGTGTATATCTATGCACCACCTGGCAGTGTGCAACCCATCAGTAGTGCCTTGGTGGGCCTCAATACGACTACAGCAATATATAATTTCACGGTCAGCTGGTTACCGGCTGGCACGTATACCGTGGCCTTCACGTGTGAGGCCGGGCAGGATAATCCCACCACAGTGGATAATATCCTGTTTACGCCTGTCATCACTGCCACTGTTAATGCTGGGCAAACCACATTTGTTAATATAAATTGAGTAAAGCACACATCTAACATCATCGGGCAAATCGGCATAGATAATCTGTCGCACGTCTTATGCTGAATTTTTTAAATGATCGAAAATCACCCTCTTCAGAAGCGTCCAATGCCTACGAAGCGAGATTTCCAATACGGATTATCGAGGCGCGCATAAGACACTGACTGGCCGGTTTCTGGGGCATGCACGAATTCGCCTTTGCCGACATAGATGCCCACATGCATCTGCGCATCACCGGCAATCTCAAAAAATACCAGGTCTCCTGGTTGTATATTCCTATAATCTACAGGGTGCGAAGCATACAACTGCCCATTGGCACTACGGGGAACCGCCACTCCCGCATGCCGGAACACGTAATACACCAGGCCACTGCAATCAAAACCGCGCGGTGTATCGCCTCCATAGACATAAGGCGTGCCCAGTTCTGCTGTCGCGAGCCTGACAATATCCGCTGCGCGTTTCGACTCAACCGGATTATTTACATATGGCTGTGGTCGTACCGGCCAAGGCGCGCAGGCCGTAATTACGGCGCACAGGCAGCCGACAGATATCAGGTTCGGTATAGGGGTACGCATGCCGGATATGGAAGCAATACCATAGCCAAAGTTTGAGCGCTAGCGGCGCACATGCACACGCCATTGTCCAAGTTGCAGGCGTGCTTGACGCAAGCCTGGGTGTGCCTTGGCCAACACCAATAGACTCCGGGCAGCAAGCAATCCTAGATCGGCCGGCACGACTGCATCATGTAGTGCTAGGTCAGCGATTTGTAGTGTTTCTAGTGCCACTTCACGGCTGACTACCTTGAACCGCAGCTTGTCACCGGCCTTCAGCTGTCCCATGCGTGACCAGTCCGCCTGGATAACTACAGCGATGACCGGATAGCCGCCTGTTGTACCGTGGTTGGTCAACAACGCAATCGGATACCCGTTGCCGGGTATTTGTATCGCGCCGGTCACCATGCCCTGCGATGGCAGTTCGCCGTGGTCTTTAAGCGGGATGCTCTCACCGCCTAAGCGCAGTCCAGTCCGGTCACTGTCTGCGCACACTTCAAAAGTGCTGCCAAGAAAGGTTGCAAGCGCAGATGTCGGGAACCAGTCATCATGCGGCCCGGGGATCACCCGCAGTGTCGTTTCGCGTAGGTACTCTGGCGGGGAACGCAAATACCACCCCTGATGGAGACTGTGAGCTTCACAAGTGATCTGATCCCCGGTTCTTATCACAGGCGGGCCCAAACCTGCAAAGGTATCGCTGGAAGTACTTGCCAGCGTAGCTGGTGGGGAAAAACCGCCAGCGATCGCAAGGTAGCAGCGCATGCCGGTCAATAAAGCCCCGCAGGTAAGTGTTTGTCCAGCATGTACTATGACGCTCTGGTACATGGGTATCGGCATGTCATCCAGTGTTGGCTCCACGCGCCCGCCTGCGAATGCGATCACTGCATTCGTTTTGAATTGCAGCGTCGGTCCTCTCAGAGTCATTTCCATTGCAGGGGAATTTGCGGCATTCCCTACGAGCAGGTTGGCATGCCTCATACTGAGGTCGTCAGCTGCGCCAGAATGCGGCACACCCAGATGAGCATACCCGCTACGGCCTGCGTCCTGAAAACTTGTGAATTGCCCAGGCTCGATGACTGTGATCATGCTACCGGCCTAAAATGCACTTTGTCGCCGGGCGCAAGCAGCGCGGGCGATGCGCGATCTGGATCGAACAATACAGTGTCGGTGCGCCCTAACAGGCGCCATCCACCCGGCGTATTTCGCGGATATATGCCGCTGAACTCGCCAGCAATTGCCACGGAACCGGCGGGCACTTGGGTACGGGGAGATCTCAAGCGTGGCACCTGTAATTTTGCATCGAGTCCTGTTAGATAGGGAAACCCTGGCGCAAAACCCAGAAATGCCACCGTATAGGTCACTGAACTATGACGACGGATCACTTCATCTATATCAAGACCGGTGATTTTTGCGACATCGCTCAGATCCTCACCGTTGTAAGTTACAGCGATATCATGTTCCCGGCCTATGACAGGGATATGTTTAACGTACATGAGTTTCGGCAGTAGATGCAAGAAATTCGTCACATCAAACTCCAGCGCGTCATATTCCAGCAATAGTGAGTTATAAGCCGGAACCAATTCTCGCAAACCCTTGAGGAATTGCTTACGTATCGCTAAGCAAAGTTGTTGGGCAGCCCAGGCGTCTCGTGTGTCTATCAATAGAGCGCTGTCACCGACGAAATGAGTATTCATGCGAATGCGCACACTTTTACGCCGGCATCTTCAAGGGCCGCTCGCACAGCTTTTGCCAGAGTCACGGCACCGGGCGTGTCACCATGCACGCAAAGAGAGCGGGCATGTATTGAAATACCCGCACCATCCGCACTCTTGATAGTCCCACTGATGGCCAGTGCAAGTGCTTGACGAACCACTGCTGCTACATCTGTAATAACCGCATCTGCACGTGAGCGTGGCATCAGTCTAGTTGACGACACGTAGGTGCGATCCGCAAAAGCTTCACCAACGGCCTTTACATCATGTAAGCGCGCACGCTCCATGGCAACACTGCCGGGCAACGTGAGTAATGGTAAATTGGCATCAAAAGATTTCATCGCAGCAATAACTGCGTCCGCGGTTGCGGCATCATCAGCCATGCGGTTATACAGCGCGCCATGGGCTTTCAGATAATGTATTCGGGCATGCGCCGCGCGCACCACCGCATCCAATGCCTGTAATTGCTCAAGCACTTGTGCGGTGATGGTAGCCGGTGGCAGCGATAGCTCGCGCCGGCCAAATCCTTGCCGATCTCGGTAGGACACATGCGCACCGATGCTGACCCCTTTGGCGACCGCCACCGCCACGGTATCCCGCATACTGGAGGCATCGCCCGCATGCCCGCCACAGGCGACACTGGCGCTGGTGATTATCGGAACTAGAGCGGCGTCATCACCGCAACCTTCACCTACATCGGCATTCAGGTCAATGCGCATGCGTTTAATTTACACGGTGGAATGGCCCTCAGCGAATCCCCATCATGGGGAGGTCCAGACCACGTTCCTTTGCGATCTGGATGGCTTTTTCATACCCGGCATCCGCATGCCGCATCACCCCGGTGCCGGGATCATTGACGAGTACGCGTTGCAGCGCCCGTTCCGCGCGGTCGCTGCCATCGGCGACGATCACCACGCCGGCATGCAGCGCATAGCCCATGCCCACGCCACCACCATGATGGAAACTCACCCAGGAGGCACCACTGGCGGTATTCAATAAAGCATTCAGGAGTGGCCAATCGGCTACCGCATCGGAACCATCGCGCATGCCCTCGGTCTCGCGATTGGGTGAGGCCACCGAGCCTGCGTCCAAGTGGTCGCGACCGATGACAATCGGTGCTTTGAGCTCTCCCGCGCGCACCATCTGGTTGAAGGCTAAACCTAACTTGTGCCGTTCCTTGTAACCGAGCCAGCAGATGCGCGCTGGCAGGCCCTGGAAATGAATATGCTGCCGGGCCATATCCAGCCAGCGATGCAGACGTACCTTATCAGGGAAAAGTTCTTTGGCTTTGGCGTCAGTCTTGTAGATGTCTTGCGAATCCCCGGATAATGCCACCCAGCGGAATGGACCCATGCCTTCGCAGAACAACGGCCGTAAATACAGCGGCACAAATCCCTTGAAATCAAACGCATTGGCCACCCCCGCATCCTGCGCCATGGCACGGATATTGTTTCCGTAATCAAATGTGGGGATAGCTCGCGCTTGGAATCCCAGCATCGCACGCACCTGTCGCGCCATGGATTGCTTGGCCAGTTCCACATATTTTTTCGGATCGCTTTTTCGAAGATCTGCCGCTTTCGACAGCGAAAAGCCCGCGGGGATGTAGCCGTTCAGGGGATCATGGGCCGAGGTTTGGTCGGTGACCAGGTGTGGGTGAACATCCCCATTCAGGATTTCCTCGAACAATTCTGCCGCATTGCCGAGCACGCCTATGGAAGTTGGTTCAGCTTTCGTCGATGCCTCATGCAGGATCGTGAAAGCTTCCCCAAGAGTTCGAGCCTTGTGATCCAGATAGCCCGTCTCCAGGCGTTTATCGATATGCCGCTCATCGACTTCCACAGCCAGACAGCTCAGGCCGGCGAACACGGCCGCGAGCGGCTGAGCGCCACCCATGCCGCCCAAGCCACCCGTGAGCAACCATTTCCCACGTGGATTGCCTTGATAGTGCTGGCGCACTGCTTCAGCAAAGGTTTCATAGGTGCCCTGCACAATCCCCTGAGATCCGATATAAATCCACGATCCGGCTGTCATCTGGCCGAACATCATCAGACCCTTCTTGTCCAATTCGAAGAAATGCTCCCAGTTGGCCCACTTGCCGACGAGGTTGGAGTTGGCGATAAGCACCCGCGGCGCCGCTTCATGGGTCTTGAACACGCCGACCGGCTTGCCGGACTGGATCAGAAGAGTTTCGTCATTCTCGAGCCGCTTGAGAGTCTCCACGATCTTGTCAAAACATTCCCAGTTGCGTGCTGCCCGCCCGATGCCGCCATACACCACCAGTTCCTTAGGATTCTCGCCCACGGCCGGATCCAGGTTGTTGTACAGCATCCTGAAAGCCGCTTCCTGCTGCCAGCTTTTGCATGACAGTTTCGCGCCTACAGGCGCATGGAGTTCCACATCGCGGAAACGGTTAGGCAAAAGACTCTCCACGACGTGGTTTGAACTGGTTTATCCTACAAACACGCAGCGACAGAAACAAAGACGCCGACTTCACAGTTCGTCGGCGCGATTTAAATGGATCAGGAAAATAATGTGGATTTCGTCGTGTGCAATTCATTAAGCCAGGCGGTTAATAAATAGGTATTGACAGGTATTAGGGTGGGCATTGGGTGCATTTAGCCTGACCTTGCGTCTGCATGTTAAAAAGTGACTGCTGGTCTTGCTTTTGAACAGCTGCCCTTTCTGCTATGGTGGCGCAATATTTCTGGGTCAAGTGGCTCCCATTCGGTTTTTCACGCCAGCAGGTCACCTGGTCGGCGTGACCGTCGGCAATGGCCGCGCGTGCAGCCGGCGTGATGGATTGCGCCCCCTCATAGGTGGGCGGTGCGGTAGTTGCACAACCAACGCATAACAAAGCTCCAGTAACACACAAAAAGAGAATCTTTTTCATAAAAGTACTCCTTCTTATACAGCATACTCCATCAACATTGAACATCAAATTTTAGCAACTGGTTTCCCCAGCTGGACAGCTCTTGGCTGGTGCAGCTTGCTGATTCTGCGTCGCCTGCTCCGAGGCCTTTTTACGGTCGGCTACCTGTTCGGGTGTTAGACATATGCGTTGGTGTATGTGATAGCCCATGGAGTTCTCTGTGCATACCAGCTTGCCTTGCATCGAAGCGGCAGTCCCTTGAGCCGGCGGCGTGCCTGCACAGGCGGTCATCACCAATAATGGCCCGATGTAAAATACCCACTTAGCCATGACTATAGCTCCTCAAAAGTGTCAAATCGATGATTTATAATACTATCTATTAAGTACTATATAGCTAGTATTATAGTTGTGAAATTTGTGTTTGCAAGACCAACCTAGGGTTTTATACTAGATATCTAGTAGTACTCAACTATAATTAAACTCCAGCAAGCCCGACCCGCCTATAGCATGGACATACAGTAATGTCACCCCAAAAAGCACCGGCCTCCACCAGCCTTCCAGAACCCACCGAAACTGAGCTGGAAATCCTGAACGTCCTTTGGCAATTGGGGCCCAGCACCGTTCGCCATGTGCATGAAGCGCTGCAGCGTCATGGCCTCGCTTACACGACGGTGCTCAGCATGCTGCAGATCATGCATCAGAAAGGACTGGTGAATCGGGATGACTCGGAGCGCGCCCACATATTCAAGCCAGCACTGAGCAAAAATCAAACACAACGGCAGATTTTGGGTAAGCTGCTGAATCGGGTTTTTGAGGGTTCCGCCACGGAGCTGGTCATGCAGGCTTTGGGATCGGCAAAACCTGCAAGCGCTGAAGAGATTCGAAAAATCCGCGCCCTCCTCGATGAACTTGAGGCGCATGGGCAATGAAGGCCGCCGAGACACTATTCAATTTACCACTGATGCAATGCCTGGGATGGACTCTGGTGCATTTCCTCTGGCAAGGTATTGTAGTCGGTGTAATTTACATCGGGGTTCGACAAACGCTGCGTGGGAAATCACCAGCAAGCCGTTATCATCTAGCGATGGGTACTTTGGCCGTCATGGCCGTATTACCGATCATCACCTACATCCACCTTGCAAATACATTCACCGGCATCGCTGCGGACGAGAATCTCCATTCCCTCTACCCCGCTTTGACTCTCTATTCAAGGCAGGACACGATTACAGCATTTTTTCTTTTAGGCCGTATACAAAACCTGTTACAACAATTGATTCCCTGGACGGTCCCCTTTTGGCTGTTGGGTGTATGCGCCACCTTGATGCGTGTCTTACGTGGTTGGCGGCACGCGTATCAATTACGAGAAACCGCTATTTTCATTCCTCTACAAGAATGGTATGCAGTGATCAATTCCATATGCGTACTGTTTGGCATCAATAAAATTGTGCGCCTGGCTGTTTCAACCAAGGTATCCGTGCCTTCAGTGGTCGGCTGGCTCAAGCCGATAATACTAATACCACCCAGCTCAATTGCGGGATTAACCCCACTGCAGATGGAACTGATACTGGCCCACGAACTCGCCCACATCCGCCGCCAGGATTATCTATGGAACCTAATGCAGATAGCTATCGAAACCGTGCTATTTTATCATCCAGTTGTGCACTGGGTATCACAGCAGGCGCGGATTGAACGCGAACAATGTTGCGACGACATGGTGGTAGAGAAAAATGGGAATGCAGTCGAGTACGCGCGTGCATTGACAGAACTTGAAACCCTACGCCACGCTCATGGTGCATTGCTGATGGGTGCCAATGGAGGTCAGATCTTAAACCGGATTCATCGCCTAATTGGCGTATCAGTCTCCGATGCGCCAATATTCTGGTTGCCGCTATTTCTCATTGCAGGTTTTTTGATCTCGGCGAGCTTCGTGCAAGCTACCCATCAAAAGATAGCATTACAATCGGTATTGTCCTCCAAATTCTCGCTACTGGCCGATGTGAGGCAAACGGATGTAGCTGCGCCTGCAACATTTAGTATCCCTGAGTTGTCTCCAACCCAGATATACATGACCGCAAAGGCACGACCCACAAATTTTAAGCCGGTGCAGATACTTGATAGCTCGATCGGCGTTGTCTTGAGGCGGTTGCCTGGCTTAGCGGAAACCATTTATTCCGTTGAACCAAATGCGCATTCGCCCGCATCGGCTGTGCGTATAGTTTCAACACAGAATCTTAAACCCGCTACCGTTATCGAGAACCACGCGCCGGTCTACCCAGCACTCGCCGTGGAACGCGGGATAGAGGGCTCTGCAACAGTTGCATTTACATTGACTTCTGAGGGCAACATCATTGATATGCATGTAACCCAGGTATCCGGTTCAAGACTATTTGGCCAGACCGCAATCGCTGCACTCCGGCATTGGCGAATCAGCCCAGCGACGCTAGGGGGCGTTCCAGTCACTCAACATATGGCCGAGGAATTCATCTTCCAGTTGAGGGCCCCAGCTACTAAAAGTGGAGCATGCGAAATCCCCATCGGTTACCATGTGTGCACTTCCAATTGATTGCTAAATTGGTATCAATACCTGGTATTTGATCCTCGGAAGTCGGTATAGAGGATATTGGAAGTATAGCCTCAGTCTCACCCTACCCACGCCCGCGCGTTGCAGAACAGGCGCAACCACGGTGAATCCTCATCCCAGTCGCTAGGGTGCCAAGACATTTGCACAGCGCGGAACACCCTCTCGGGATGCGGCATCAACAAAGTATAACGGCCATCTGTGTTGCTAATGCCGGCAATGCCGAGCGGTGAGCCATTGGGGTTGGCGGGGTAGCGCTCCGTGGGGCGTTCATGGTTATCCACGAAACGCAGCGGTACCCGGCCGCTGGCCAGTAATTGCTGGGCGCCATCGGCACGGCTGAATTCCGCACGACCTTCCCCATGCGCTACGGCAATGGGCAAAACTGTGCCTTCCATGCCAGCGAAAAACACCGATGTGGATGGTTGGATCTCCACCAGACTCAACCGGCCTTCGAATTGTTCCGAAGCGTTGCGCATGAAACGCGGCCACCCCACGGTACCGGGGATCAGGTCACCCAACGCGGCCATCATCTGGCAACCGTTGCAAACTCCCAGACCGAAGCTGTCACTGCGATCGAAAAAGCGCCCGAATTCATCGCGCGCGCGAGGATTGAAGAGAATCGACTTAGCCCATCCCTGCCCTGCACCTAGGACATCGCCATAGGAAAAACCTCCGCATGCGACAATACCAGCGTAATCAGCCAAGCTTACCCGCCCCTCGATGATGTCGGTCATATGCACATCGACGGGTGCGAAGCCCACACGGTCAAAAGCCGCTGCCATCTCCGATTGCCCGTTCACGCCCTGTTCGCGCAATACTGCGACTCGCGGACGCAGTCCTTTGGCTATAAAAGGCGCGGCTACATTCTCGCCTGCATCGAAGTGGAGCTTCACATGCAGACCAGGATTACCCGTATCCAATTTAGTCTCAAACTCCTGCTGTGCGCATTCTGGGTTATCCCGCAGACGCTGCATATGCAGGCTGGTCTCGCTCCAGATGCGTTGAAACTCAGTCCGGCTATTCTCAAGCACCGCCTGACCAGCGTTTGCGAACAGCACGCGATCATCCTCGCGCGGCGCTCCCAACACTGATACGTTCAGCAATCCGTGGCTTGCGAACACGCGCTGCACCAAGGGAACATCTTCTTCGCGTATCTGGATGACTGCGCCGGCTTCTTCGGCAAACAGAGCTGAGAATGTATCGTCACCCACGTCGTCCAGCCGTGCTTCAATGCCACAATGGGATGCAAACGCCATTTCACACAGGCTCACGAACAAACCGCCATCCGAGCGGTCATGGTAGGCGAGCAGCCTTTCGGCGGAATTCAGCTCCTGGATGGCCGCAAAGAAACCTGCCAATTCCGCAGCGCTATCGATATCCGGTGTGCTTTCACCGGTACTTCCAAACGCCTGGGCCACGCAGGAACCGCCCAGGCGGTTGCGTCCGCCTCCCAGATCGACCAGCAGCAATGCGGTAGCGCCCTGATCCAGCTGCAACTGCGGGGTGAGTGTGCGGCGTATATCCTCGACAGGCGCGAAGGCAGACACGATCAGCGACAGCGGCGCCGTCACCGTGCGGGGTACAGCATGGTCCTGCCAGACAGTCTGCATCGACAGGGAGTCCTTGCCCACCGGGATGGCGATATTCAATGCCACGCACAGTTCGCTCACGGCTTTCACGGTATCGTAGAGCGCGGCATCCTCACCGGGGTATCCACAGGCCGCCATCCAGTTTGCCGACAGACGCACCTTCGCCAACGCACCGATCCTGGCCGCGGCGATGTTGGTGAGCGCTTCGGCGACTGCCATGCGGCCCGAGGCTGGCGCATTGATCACCGCCATTGAGGTGCGCTCGCCCATGGCCATGGCCTCGCCCCGGTAGCCGTCATAACTCGCGGCGGTCACCGCCAGATCGCTCACCGGTACCTGCCAGGGTCCGACCATCTGGTCACGGCAAACCTGACCGCCAACGGTGCGGTCGCCGATGGTGATCAGGAATCCCTTGTCCGCCACTGCGGGCAGACGTAACAAGCGCATGGCTGCCTTCTGCAGATCAAGGTTGTGGGTATCGAAAGGCTTGGATGCTGACTTGATACGCCGCACATCCCGCAGCATCTTAGGCGTCTTGCCCAACAGCACGTCCATGCTCATATCCACCGGCGTGTCACCGAAGTGTGAATCCGTGATCACCAGCATGCGCTCCCCGGTAGCCTCGCCAATGACGGCAAATGGGCAACGCTCACGTTTGCAGATGCGCTCGAATTCCATTAAGTGTGCAGGCGCCACCGCCAGCACAAAACGCTCCTGGGCCTCGTTGCACCAGATCTCCATGGGCGACATTCCCGGTTCGTCATTGGGCACGCGCCGGAGCTCGAAGAGTCCGCCACGCCGGCTGGCATCCAAGATTTCGGGTACGGCATTTGACAGCCCACCGGCACCGACATCGTGCACCGACAGGATCGGGTTGGTCTCGCCCGATGCCCAGCATGCATTGATTACTTCCTGGGCACGCCGCTGGATCTCCGGATTCGCGCGCTGCACCGAGGCGAAATCCAGAGCCTCGACACTGGCACCACTGGCCACGCTGGAAGCCGCTCCGCCGCCCAGTCCGATTTTCATGGCCGGTCCGCCGAGCACGATTACTTTGGCACCCGCCGGCAGTATCTCTTTCTCGACATGCATGGCGCGGATGTTACCGAGACCACCGGCGATCATGATGGGCTTGTGATAGCCGCGCGCAGCCCCATTCACTTCCATCTCGTAAGTGCGAAAATAGCCATTGATGGCAGGCCGGCCATATTCATTATTGAAAGCCGCTGCACCGATGGGCCCTTCGAGCATGATCTCCAGGGCCGAGGCGATGCGTGCGGGCTTGCCATGGTCCTGCTCCCAGGGCTGTTCGAATCCGGGGATACGCAGGTTGGAGACAGAAAATCCGGTGAGACCGGCCTTAGGCTTAGCGCCGCGACCGGTAGCCGCTTCATCGCGGATCTCGCCGCCGGCGCCGGTCCCGGCACCTGGGAATGGTGAGATCGCGGTCGGATGATTGTGGGTCTCGACTTTCATGAGGATATGGATCGGTTCCTCCTGGCGTGCATACAGCTTATCCAGTGGACGCGGGAAGAAACGCGTACCCTTGTAGCCCTCGATGACGGATGCATTGTCGCGGTAAGCGGATAGCACCCCGTTAGAGTTATGTTCATGGGTGCGGCGGATCAGATCAAAAAGCGAGATATCTTGGGGTACTCCATCGATGACCCAGTCGCCACGGAAGATCTTGTGGCGACAGTGTTCGGAATTCGCCTGCGCGAACATCATGAGTTCCGCATCCGTGGGGTTGCGCCCGAGCTTCTTGAAATTCGCGCATAGGTAATCGATCTCATCGTCGGAGAGCGCAAAACCATACGCCTGGTTGGCCTTTACCAGTGCCTTGCGGGCAGCCTTGAGGATATCGACTGTCTTGAGAGTTGCGGGAGCGGTGTGTTCGAAGAGCCTGACTGCGAGTGCGGCATCCAGCAGCAGTTCCTGGGTCATACGGTCATGCAACCAAGGCGCCGCACGCGATAATACATTGCGAGATGGCGGCCTGCCTGCATGCATCAGATGAAATGCGATGCCGCGCTCGATGCGGCGAATCTTGGCTAGGCCACAGTTGTGGGCGATGTCGGTGGCCTTGCTGGCCCAGGGCGAGACCGTGCCAAACCGTGGCACCCTCAGGAGCAACACACCGCCTGGTTCAGGGCTGGTTGGGGGCTGACCTTCGGCCAGCAGTTCCATGAGGATGCGTTCATCCCCAGAACTCATCCCGCCGCTGAGATCCACGAAATAGCGGAATTCGGCGGCCAGGCCGGATACCGCCGGGATCAGCTTGTGCAGATTGTCGAGCAGTTTCTGGGCACGGAACTCAGTGAGCGCCGGGCCACCACGGAACTGCAGCATGATGGGTCCTTGGGACGTGGTCGGAACGGTATTTTACCGGAAGGCTGTCACGCCCTCCACATCGGCTTAAGGACCGTGCGAACGTCCGGGCACCGGGGCATAGACTGGCTTCAGCCACCTGTCAGCAGATCGCGCCAGCCGAGCCCTAAGTCCTGAGTGGCGTGCTCGATCCAGTCAAGCTCGCAGTCCAAAGCAAGCGCCAACGCCTCGCATGCCAGGTCTGGCGAATTGTTCTTTTCACTTAAGTGTGCCGCCACCAGATGCTGCAATCCGCTGCAGTCCAGTCCTTCCAGAAGACCCGCCGCCTGCGCATTGCTGAGATGCCCCAGGGGACCGCCGACCCGGGCTTTGAGCTGCTCGGGATACGGGCCATTCTCCAGCATCGAGACATCGTGATTGCATTCGAGGATCAGCGCGTCGCAGCCGGTGAGCGTGTCCCGGATATGCTCGGTGATGCTGCCGGTATCGGTCAGGATACCCAAGCGGTGACGGCCATCCGTCAATACGAACTGCGTCGGTTCGCGTGCATCGTGCGGCACCGTGAGCGGCATGACCTCAAGATCCATGAGTTCGAATTCCAGCTGCGGGTCGAAGGTCTCGGCGTCATCCATACCGTACTTGGCGCAAGCCGCCAAGGTACCGTTGGTGCAGCGGATCGGGATCCCGTAGCGGCTCGCGAAGCGGGCGGCACCGTTCACATGATCGGAATGTTCGTGGGTAATGAGCAGGGCTGAAATGTCTTGCGGCGCCATCTTAAGGCGTGCCAGTCGTGTAATGGTCTCAGTCACGGAGAAACCGCAATCCACCATCACACAGGTGCGGCCGGATTGAATCAGTGTGGCATTGCCCCGGCTGCCGCTCCCGAGCAGGGCGAAGCGCATGCTCAAGGAATGCCGCAACCCGATCGGATGTTTGCATTCATCATTTTTTGTGGGTGCTGCCGGGGGAATACATGGGCATTGGGAAGGGTGTCACGTTGGAGGCGCCTTCCACAGCAATGATCTTGGCCGTGCCTTCATGGGCCACCTCGTCGATGCGCACCACCGCATGCATCGGTATATAGGTGCGCTTCACACCGGCGAACTCATCCTTGAGCTTCTCTTCGCTGGGATCCAGAACCACGCTGGAACGCTCGCCGAACACCAGTTGTTCGATCTCGATGAACCCCCAGAAGCCTTCCTGGCTGACCTTGCGGGCGTAGACCTCGTAGATCTTTCCCTGGTTCATGAAGATCACCTTATATATATGGCGGATGGCCATGCTGCGATCCCAAGTCGTTGGACTATCACCAGTGTAGCCGCAATATTACAAATTAGACAATAATTGACCACACCCAAAATCCATCCCAATAACCGCGCAAGCGTGTCCGATTGTTCGGCGAACTTTCGAGCATTGGTCTTTTGCAACCGTTCCAGGTTTTGCAGCTTCCACTGTAGGCCTGGGAGCCTCTCCAGATGCGGTATCCCCAACAGTGACCACTCGGGCTCTGCTGCGATGAGTGACAGCAGGAATTTGCGCTCATTCGCGGTCAGGCCCTGCTGTAGTTCGCGCACCATCCGTTCACGCGCGGCCAGGAGTGCGTCAAGTTCGACGGGCTCGGCGGTCATGCCTGTGAAATTGTGTTCGAACTCCTGGCGGATGTCGCGCAGTGACGGAAACAGGACTTCATGCACCGGCCGGTTATGGCTTGCGAGATAGACGACGAAAGCGCCGCGGATGCCGGCCGTGATCCCCTCATACGCAAAGAGCTGCAGAACGTCGAAGAGATCGCGGGGATGCTGACGATCCATCGCTGCGACCAGCTTGCTGCCATACACATCCTCGAGCGACACGACTGGGATCTCAAGATCCGCCTGCAGCGTATCGCGCGCATTCTGTGTAAGCGAGGCCATGCGCACAGGCTAGACGGTCCCGCGCATGACGAAATTGACCTCAATCTTGACCTCGATGGTGCCCTGCCGCACCAACAGCTTGGTCTCGCCGACATCCGCCGATGTCGGCACAAGGACCTGGAACTGCTGCTTCTTCAGGCGCGCAACGGATTGACGGATGGATTCGCTGATGCGCCGAAGCGCCTCTTCGCGCGGCAGCTTGTAATCGGGGAACACCAAATCAAGATCGACGGAAAGCCGTGGCATGTCCCGCATAAACAGGTTGATCGCCGTTCCACCCTTGAGCGCGAACAGGTCGTCGACGAGCACCAGCGGCATCACGCGCGTCAGCAATCGCGCGCTGTCGAGATAGACCTGGTTCATGGCTTCAGCACCAGAATCCCGTCAGCCGAGCGCGATACCCAGGGCCGGTCGCTGCCCTTGGGCAATTGGGACGAATCGAGCTTGCCGGCCCAGGGTTGGGAAAGCTCGCGGCCAAGCTGCAGGCACAGGCGCACGGTCTTGACGCTCGCACAGCGCTTGAGCAGATCACGCAGGACATCGACACGCAGGCTGTAGCTACTCTCAACCAGCTCGCGCGCTTCCTGCAACGGCTGGCGAACGCCGACCTCGCTCAGAACCTCCAGCAACGCGCGCTCCGGCGCCGAGACAAGCGGCGCGCCTTTGCGGTTCTCGAAGGTCCGGGCATGCAGCAGTGCGTCGGGGCGCTCCTTGAACAGCCGCTTGCGATGATACTCGGCCGGAAAGCGCTGAATGAACCACTCGGGAAGACGCCCTGCCTTCCAGCCGTAGAGATGAAGGACGGGCAGCTGGGACACGTAATGGCGAATGCCATACCAGCTGAGCGCGGACTTGCCGCCGACATGCAAACCCTCGAAGTTGCGTTACAGTAGCACGAGACTTGGGTTCAAAGTGGGCGGATCGTTGGGGCGACAATAGACGCCGCGGGCCAGCCGCTGCAGCCAGCTCGCCCGGACATAGTGAACGGCGAGATCGGCAGATATCCCGAGGGCGGCGAGATCCTCAGAGGTCACCGGCCTCCCGGGTGCCAGATGGGCGTAGAGCTTATTTAGCTTGTCTCTTTGAGTCGTAGTCATACTACGATTATATTAATAATCCCAAAGTTCGGCAAGCTTGAATTCGATGCTTGGATCGTAGCCTGGCTACGATAATTCGCGTCGAATAAAACGAGGAAATTGAGGGGAAAGCCTTCACCTGTATGCCGGACCTTGGGGTCTCAGCCAGCATCTTCTGCTGCCGGAACAAGGATGCATGAGCTGGCCCGCGTTTGACATCGGCAAATCGCCAATGCCATCTCGTGTCGCATCCGCACTGGGATGTCGTTGTGCAATCTGCCAGAGAAGTACATTTTTTAGTGGATGGCGGAGAGGGTGGGATTCGAACCCACGTGGGGCGTTAGCCCCCAACCGATTTCGAGTCGGTGCCGTTGTGACCGCTTCGGTACCTCTCCTGTGTATCAGCGCGCGTCATTCTGTGTCATTTTTTACGCGTTTTCAATCAGTTAATAGAATCAACGCTGTATGAACTCGTTTCACCGTGTGTCATCACTTTTAATGTTAGCGCGCATCTGTGTACACTACCGATCCGACATCGCTGGACTCGCCGATGTTGCCAACGTCAAATCTGCCCCTGGCAGCGGCGTTGGCAACACCAGCGATCGTGAACCCGGCATTTAACGCTTCAACTTCACGATGGCTAGGCGATCGGCACCAGAGCAGCTATAAAATACAAAGCGATGCAGATCGCGACGATCGCCATGTAAAGTTTCCACATGAAACCAAGCTTGGTCTCAGGGTTTTTCCAGTCCGCCTCGCCCGCAATGCGGCGCAGCTTGGCCCTCACTATCGGATAGGAAATCAAATAGCCCAGCATCTTGCTGAACACAACGAATGACACCAGAAAGGCCAGTATCCAGATCACTATAACCGCCATGTGCATCGGCGTCATGGGTGTCGGATCATTGACGATTTTTGAGATGTCCTCGGAGGGGCCCCAATAAAAAAGTATTGGCATGATGTCCATGAAAACCAAGACCGGAAAGACCAGCAAATACCGTTTGAAATTACGGATCAGCTCGCGGATCAGCCGGTTCTGGCGGGCAGCATCCGCACGGTGTGATATCTCACTCTGGTAGCGCTGGTCATTCAGGTCACGCTGCAGGCGTCCTTTCAACCGGCGGTTGTATTGATCATCGTCCTCAGACGAGTTGGTACGTGTATTCATAAATCCCCTTATGGTTCAGTCTCCCAGTCATCCTGGGAATGTGGTTTGCATGATTCTTTGATTGATCGATAGTCCGGTGGCGGCCTTGCATCCGCCACCGGTATCGCCCCTTTTTGACTCAGCCTACCGGGGTCACCTTCAAGCCGCCGCACCACCTGCTCCCTATGGAGCGGCGGCTTGCATTCGATGGCGCCTCGGGTGCTGGCCTTCCCTCCCCTTTGTTAATCCCTGGGCTGCGATTCCGCCCAGCACTGGGTCGCCTTGGGCGTGAGACACAGGAATAGGCGCGGGTCGCCCCAGGGCCGTTGCCGTCTGACGAGATACACTTGACCGGTGTGTGGTATCAGGGCATCAGTGTCGAAGAGAAAACTGCCCTTGTCCGTATCGACCCGCACCAGAGAGTCCTGCAGCAGGGATCCCCCGATATAGGTCAAACCCTCGACCTTGGCTTCCTGGGGCGGGCCGAGTGTACGGGTGTAGAGCCCGGGGTCATCGGTATAAAAAAGCAGCGCCGTGAAAACGAACATCCCGCCGAGAAACATGAATACGGCCAGCATGTCCGAGAACCCTGTGCGCTTGTAGCGTTCGAATCGCACTATTAGAAATATGGGCATCGTGATGAAGAGCCCGCCGCTCACCACTTCTGCGATCATAAATTGAGTCAAAGTCATAAGTTTCCTCGTTCGTTGTTCATGATGTGGTGCCTAAGGTCTAGGTCTACCCCCCATGCATCACGCATAGAAGATGAAGATGACCGACGGTACCGTTTTATTTCAAAAGACAAGATTCAGGGAGTGTGTGACTGCCCCGATCGATTGATAGTGTTCATGCTTAATCCTCCTCTTCAACAATGCTTGCTTCAGCACAATTTGTTTTATTCTTGAATTGTCTTATTGGTTTTTAGGATCGCATGCATTTGCATGTTTTTTATTTACACCTCTATTTTATCATATCGACCATTTTTACCATTTGGATATTTTTGTTCGAATCGCATATTTCAATATTATTTCTCAGTCTGTCTCGCATGGACATTCTGAGATGGTCGATCAACTTGATTGATGCTCGTTTTATACGTGATTGACAGCCTTCCGGTCTCGTTGCGACCGGGCGGTCTTACCGCGACGCGCATAGGGTTTTTTTGTATCACAGATAGAAGTGATGGCATCCAGCTGAAATAAATCAACTTCTGCATTTCACACAGATGAATATCCTTAACTCGTGTGCTCCTCGCTCTGGGGTCGCCGGAATATAAGTGTTCATGACTACAGAAATCGGGAATAATCGGGGTCACTCTGAGCTAGCCACATTCTGATCTCAGGCTGGGCTGGTTCCCGGCAGCCGAGCGAAATAGGGGCATACCGAGAATACCCATCGTACCTGTAGGCAGGGTAAAATGTGTTCCATGGCGACACCGAGCATTGGCCCGTTACCGGGGGATGATGAATCCGCGATTGCTTACGCGGCGACTTGGAGTGAACGTGCGCGTGTACTGGATGCTGAGCGTTTGCGAAAGCTGCGTGCTTTGACCGAGCACGATGCGGTGAATTTGGTAACCCTGCTATCGAGAGGTCGAATATCGCCGCCAGCATCCACTAGTGGCTTGGTGGCGCAGCAACGAATCTTCGACCTTCTGCGGTGAGACGCGCTGCGACGTTGGGTCCCCTGCTGGAGGCGGCGATCAGTGCGCAAGCCGCGTGCAAATCAGCTAACGTCCGTTGCTGTGTCATTGGGGGTTTGGCGACACAGCGTTGGGGCGAGCCGCGTTACACTGCGGATGTTGACCTTTCTGTTTTGGTTGAACCTGGACAGGAATCCCGGATTGCACACGCTTTGCTGGCGAAGTTGCAACCCAGGATAGCTGATGCCGCAACATTCGCACTGCGTTCGCGCGTAGTGCTTGCACAATCACCAGACGGCATTGGCGTGGATATCGCCCTCGCGGGCTTGCCGTATGAGGTACGCGTAATGGAGCGCTCCAGTGGCTGGAATTTGGGCGCCGATGTTTTCCTGCGTACTTGTTCGGCCGAGGACTTGCTGGTAATGAAGGTGTTTGCCGGGCGGGACAAGGACTGGGCGGACGTAACTAGCATCCTTGAACGCCAAGGACATCATCTAGATCTGGATTTGGTGCGGCGGGAGTTGGTACCACTGCTGGCTGCCAAGGGAGCTCCAAAGCTGGGCGACGAATTTGAACACAGGGTCGCCTTGACCTTGGAGCACTGAACTGGACACAAACGACGACGGCCTGCATGTGCGAGGTCGAACCTGCGTAATTGTTTGAGGTATCGTATGAATATGCAAAAACAATGATCATTTAGTGACCTAAAAAGCTGGTTTACCGGTCACAACAGCGTTCTAAGGAATGATAACGCCGCTTGCTTAGTAATTCCATTTTCTTTAGTTCATCTGGAGTACGTAACATCTTTTCGAGAATAAGTGCACAATCATTCTCTGTGCCGAAATATTCAGCGTTGTTGCCAGCAACCCATCGATCGTATTTAATTTTCATGTCTCATCACTGCTGTCCGGTGGATTTGAAATCGAGCCATTTTTGGTTTGTAACCCATTGATTTTTAAACGGTGGCGATTCTGAATGTAAGTTGAAATCGGCACCACTTACAAAATCTCGAAGAGCCGCGTCAGTAAAGGTTTTACGAGAATTGCGCATTAAGACAATCGGATAGTAGTGACGTCTCATTACTCCTCTGGAATTTCTAGATGGTTTAAATAACTGATATACCACTGCAGCATTGAATACAGGGATTCAAGGACCCCTATGTCTGTTTTTAATTGTTGGCTCTCTTCAGCCATCATGAAAGCGCCATCCTGCAATTTTTTACTGGGCCACTTGATCTGGCCACGGATCATACTTTTCATTTTTATTGCAGGTACTTGGGCTTTCTTGAAGGTTTTCAGGATACGGATGTAGTATTGTGCTGCGTGTACGTACTTTTGCGCACGCGACTTCTTGAATGCGTCCGGTTCTGACGACTGAACATACCCGAATGGCGTTTTAATGATTGGTTTCCGATTTAGGCGTTTGCCTAAACGTATGACGGTCCGGTAGTAGAGTACATAGGTCACTATGTACCTTTGTAAGATTTGATGCATCTCTGAAATATCTTTATATCCTGGTACCGTCTCGGTAACCTTTGGTTCTAGCAGTAGGCCTATGGCTTGCATCGTGCGGACGAACGGATTGCCGAACTATGCACTGACATGCATATCGAAGGTGACGGCAGTGATTTTTTTTCGACAGATACATCATCATATGAGTCCTTCGCTCCGTATTCCATGTGAAGGTGGGCCACTATTCCATGAAGGTGGCCACCCTATTCAGGGGCAGTTACCGGGTGGATGCGTGAGACGGGATAACCCGGCTACCGTGGTCTCTTTTCCTCCTGGGAAAGGAGATCAACGGTGGCATTCACAAGGTTGTCCATGCGCAAGCTATACGAGATTTTGCGGCTCAAGTATGCAGTCGGATTAAGCGACCGGCAGATCGCCCGGGTGGTCGGGTGTTCGCGCACCACCGTGCAGAACGCGTTGGCGCGGGTGCGGATGGCCGGATTGAGCTGGCCGTTGCCGGCCGGGCTGGCCGAGGACGCGCTGCAGGCGCGGCTATATCCCGGCGAAACCCGACGCCGGGCCACACCGCTGCCGGATTTTACCGCCCTTGAACACGCGCTTGCTCACAAGAGCGTCACCCGGTTGTTGTTGCGGGAGGAGTACCGGGCGGCGCATCCGGACGGGTACGGTTACAGCGCCTTCTGCCAGCATCTGGCGCATTGGCGCCGCCGACGCACCCCGGTGCTGCGGCTCGAACACCGTCCCGGGGAAAAACTGTTCGTGGATTATGCCGGCCCGACGGTCGGCATCATTGATCGGCACAGCGGCGAGCTGAAGGCCGCCCAGATCTTCGTGGCGGTGCTTGGCTATTCCAACTACACCTTTGCGGAAGCCACCTTCACACAAGCCTTACCCGACTGGCTCGGCAGTCAGGTACGGGCGCTGAACTTCATCGGCGGCTGTCCGGGCGTCATCGTGCCCGATAATTTACGCAGTGCCGTCAGCTGCGCGCACCGCTACGAACCGGATCTCAACCCGACCTACCAGGACTTTGCGGCGCATTATGGGATTGCGATCCTACCGGCGCGTGCCCGAAAACCGCGCGACAAGGCCAAAGTCGAAGTCGGGGTGCAGATCGTGGAGCGCTGGATCCTGACCCGGCTGCGGCATCAGATGTTCTTCTCACTCGCCGAACTCAACACCGAGACCGCGCGGCCGCTCAGCGAGCTGAACGCGCGGCCTTTCAAGAAAATGGAGGGCCCACGCCGTTCACGCTTTGAGGAACTCGAGTGATAAGGGCCTGCGGGCATACCAGCTTGAATACCTTTAATATAGCTTAAAATATACAATGTTTGACAAAAACGGCTTGTATTTGTACTATATCTGACAATTTACGGGTTTGGTGTTAGTTATGGCTGCAAAGTTTGACAAAGCATTTCCGGAGATCTGGGTAGTCCCAGCGACGGACCAAGCCACTTCCCAGGAAGCAAGCCGTGCGGTCAGGCAGGGCAGCGTGCGAAGGATATTCCCCGGACTTTACACAGGCAACCTGGAGGATTCGCTTGAGAAGATTGTTCAAAGGAACCTCTACCAGGTTATGGGCACGTTTTATCCGGGGGCTGTGCTCAGCCACCGTACTGCGTTCCACGGGGGTGTAGCCAAAGACGGCCAAATCTTCGCGACCTCCACCTACAACCGCAACCTGCAGCTCGTGCCTGAACTTGTGCTCCATCTCATACAAGGGCCGGCGCGGCAGCCAGAGGATATCCAGCTCCCACACGGTGCACTCATGTCGTCCGAAGCACGCATATTTCTTGAAAACATGCAGGTCAGCCGGCCGCGACTGGGTAGTTCGAGTAAAACCGTGACGCAAAAGGACATCGAGGAGCGCCTTATCAGGACCATGGATGCTCGCGGCCAAGGCTGGCTGAACGAGCTGCGCGATGCCGCTTTGGTTATAGCCAAGCGCTTTGGTTGGAATGCCGAATACCAGCGTTTATACAGTTTGGTAGGCCGCATTTTGGGGACCCAAAAGGCGAAGTTGATGTCGCCTGTTGCCCGCGCCCGATCTGGGAACCCACCCTATGACCTGCAGCGCGTCGAGGCTTTCGACCGTCTGGCGGCTTACCTACGCACGGCTGCTTTGCCAAGATATCCGGACACCGTCGCCTCGCGCTCGGCAGTCATTAACGAGGCCTTCTTCGAGGCGTACTTCTCTAATTTCATCGAGGGTACGAAATTCGACGTTGCCGAGGCGAAATCCTTCGTGTTAGACGGCGTTCAGCCGAAATCGCGCCCCGCGGACGCCCACGATATCATTGGGACTTACCAGCTCATCAGCGATCAGAAGCTCCGCGCGCGCCTCCCCGCGAACGTTGGCGAATTCATCAGTTTGTTGCAAGAGCGCAATGAAACTCTCATGAGGCAGCGCCCGGACAAGCGGCCAGGTTTGTTCAAGGAACAAGCAAATGTGGCTGGGAATATACGTTTCGTGGAGCCGGAGTTAGTTCGTGGTACGTTGCAACAAGGATTTATGCGTGTGACATCGGTACCAGATCCACTCGGGCGCGCCGCGTACATGATGTTCCTGATCTCAGAGGTTCACCCGTTCGACGATGGTAACGGTCGGGTTGCCAGGTTATTCATGAATGCCGAGCTGTCGGCTGTCAAATTGGCCAGGACCATAATCCCGATCGTTTGCCGGGATGACTACATGACCGGCATACGCACAATCACCCGCAATCAGGATGATGCAGCGTATGTCAGGATGCTGGTGCGCGCCCAGGATTTCAGCCGGCGGCTGGATTTCATGGACTATAACGCCGCCTATCAGCAATTGAAGGCCGCTAATGCTTTCGAAGAGCCGAACGAAGCTAAGCTAGTTATGCCGTCGACACCATAATATCCGCGAATGCTTTCAATACGGAGGCTGGTAGGCAAATGCCTCAGCGGGTGGTGGCCCAAGGGATTCGATGATTGACCTGCCATGAACTATCGGTCAACTGTTAACTCTTTGAAATCTGCTCTATACGATCACACCCCAGCGCCAATCTCTTGTGCTTCTCTTAAAGATAGTCGTGACGGTCATAAAGTGATGACACCGGTGAAACAAATTCACCCAATATTGCCGCCAATTGTAGCTTGCTATAGAGATGAGTAAGCAGCGTGGGCATGGGGCACGGCGGACTAACCTGTGCCCCAGCGCTGCATCCGGAAATTACGAGTGCCCGGGCAATAGCCGGATATTCTGGTAGTTGCGAATTGCAAGTGCGATTTGATGCGCCCAGTTATTCGGCTGCTGGTTGGCCTACGCGGCCGCACTCGCCATCACCGTCCAGGCGAACGCCGATGCAATCAGCCAATAGCGGTGCCGCCTACCTACTCTGCCATTACCGAGGCACTTGTGTTGTTGCATTCTTGTTCACCTTGGTAGCCGACCAAGCCGCTTGCCTGCCCAAAAAATCTATCGCATGTGCCGAGAACATCGGATGGCCAGCGCACCGAGTATACAGCGGCTGCAGGCAGAGCGAGTCAAGACTGTGCTTGGCAACCACCATCATTGCAATTTACACCCGTGAGCGCCAGCATGACCGCCGCTAACGGCGCTCGGCAAAGAAATGCTTGAGGAGTTCGGCGCACGGTTCCATCAGCACACCCGATGTGATCTCTACACGGTGATTGAGTGCCGGGGACTGCAGCAGATTGAAGAGGCTGCCGGCGGCACCGGCACGGGGATCGGCGGCGCCATACACCAGGCGTTGGATACGCGCATGCACCATGGCACCGGCACACATGCTGCAGGGTTCCAGGGTAACGTAGACCTTGGCCTCCGTGACGCGGTAATTATTCAAAACGCGCGCTGCTGCACGCAGCGCGATGATTTCCGCATGCGCGGTGGGATCGTGGGCGGCGATGGGATGGTTCCAGCCACGGCCGATGATGGCATCATCCTTGACCACTACCGCGCCGACTGGGACCTCGCCGCCGACCGCCGCCTGGCGAGCCAGCAGCAACGCTTCCTGCATCCAGCGGATGTCGGATCCGGCGTTTGGATCAGCCTCGGATAATGTAGGTTTGCCGGCATTCATTTGTGATAGGTAGATTGGCTTGCGTCTTGGATGATCCGCACCCCATAATCCAGACTGACGGTGGCGGTAAACGCAGATTCACTCCCATTCGATGGTGGCCGGCGGTTTGCCGGAGATGTCGTAGACCACCCGCGAGATGCCGGCGACCTCGTTGACGATGCGCCGGGATACCCGGTCGAGGAACTCATAGGGCAAGCGTGCCCAGCGCGCCGACATGAAATCCACGGTTTCGACCGCGCGCAGCGCCACCACATAGTCATAGCGGCGGCCATCGCCCATGACGCCCACGGAACGCACCGGCAGGAACACCGCGAATGCCTGGCTCACCTGATCGTAAAGCCCGGCTTTGCGCAACTCCTCTATATATATAGTGTCAGCCTGCCTGAGCAAGTCCGCATACTCCTTCTTGACCTCCCCCAGGATGCGCACCCCCAATCCCGGCCCCGGAAACGGATGGCGATGCACCATCTCGGTGGGCAATCCCAGCTCGACGCCGATCCGGCGCACTTCGTCCTTGAACAGTTCCCGCAAGGGTTCGATGAGCTTGAGATTCATGGCTTGCGGCAGGCCGCCCACGTTGTGATGCGACTTGATGACATGCGCCTTGCCGCTGGCGGCCGCCGACTCGATCACATCCGGATAGATGGTGCCCTGGGCGAGATACTGCACATCCCTGAGCTTGGCGGCCTCCTCCTCGAACACCTGGATGAAGAGTTTGCCTATGGCCTTGCGTTTCTGTTCAGGATCCGTGACCCCGGCGAGCGCCTCGAGGAACCGTCGTTCCGCATCCACGCGCAGGACCCGTACGCCCATATGGCGTGCGAAGGTCTCCATGACCTCATCGCCCTCGTGCAGGCGCAAGAGCCCGGTATCCACGAACACGCAAGTGAGCTGGTCGCCGATGGCACGGTTGAGGAGCGCCGCCACCACTGAGGAATCCACCCCACCCGATAGCCCCAGCAGAACTTTGCCGGAACCAACTTGTTGCTGAACCCGCTGGATGGCGTCCGCGATGATTCGCGCCGGGTTCCACAGAGCTGCGCATCCGCATATGTCCAGTACAAAACGTGAGAGGATCTTGCCGCCTTGAAGTGTCTGGGTGACTTCCGGGTGGAACTGCACTCCGTAGAATCGCCGGTTCTCATCTGCCATGGCGGCGCAAGCGATCGCCTGGGATGCACCAATGGCGGCAAATCCTGCTGGCAGGCCGGTCACTGAATCGCCATGATTCATCATGACTTCCAGCAACGACCGACCCTTAGTATCGGTTCTGTCTGCGATCCCGTCCAGCAGCGAAGAAGCAGCAGTCACCGTCATCTGCTCAACGCCGAACTCCCGGTGTGTGCTCGCTTCCACCTTGCCGTCGAGTTGCGCGGCCATGTCCTGCATACCGTAGCAGATGCCCAACACGGGCACTCCCAGGTCGAAGATGGCGGCTGGTGTCTTGGGTGTGGCCTCGCCCACCACCGATTCCGGTCCGCCGGAGAGGATGACGCCACGCGGCGCCAGCTCGCGCAGTGACTGCGCGTTCATATCCGGTGAGTGGATCTCACAGTACACGCCGATCTCGCGCACCCGGCGCGCAATTAATTGCGTCCACTGGGAGCCAAAATCGATAATCAGGATGCACTGGGCGTGGATATCGCGCGGCTGGTACGTGTTGGAAGCTTTGGGATTTTCCGAGGTACGCACGGATTTCATGCGAGGGGTTCGCCAGGTTTTATTTCAGTGACGCGAGTGCCAGGGACGACCAGGTAAACGGAAGTGCTGAACTTTGACTTGTCGCTCACTCTCCCCTCCTCGCCTGGCGTGATCACATCAATCGCTGCGATAATTCGGTGCTTCCTTGGTGATGCTCACATCATGCACGTGGCTCTCGCGCATGCCGGCGCCGGTGATACGCACGAACTGCGGCTTGGTGCGCATCTCATCGATGCTGCGGCAGCCCACATAGCCCATGCTGGAACGTAATCCACCCATGAGCTGATGCACGATGGCCACCAGGCTGCCTTTATAGGGCACGCGGCCTTCGATGCCCTCGGGCACCAACTTCTCGATCTCTTCGGTCGGGTCCTGGAAATAGCGGTCGGCCGATCCCTGTTTCTGCGCCATGGCGCCCAACGAACCCATGCCGCGATAGGATTTGTAGGAGCGCCCCTGATAGAGCTCCACTTCACCCGGCGCCTCCTCGGTGCCAGCGAACAATCCGCCGAGCATCACCGAATACGCGCCGGCAACGATGGCCTTGGCCACGTCGCCTGAATAGCGAATGCCACCGTCGGCAATCAAGGGCACGCCGGATTTGGCCAGGGCCGCGGCCACATCCGCGACCGCCGTGATCTGCGGCACACCGACGCCGGCCACGATGCGTGTGGTGCAGATGGAGCCCGGCCCGATGCCCACTTTGACGCCGTCAGCGCCCGCATCCACTAAGGCTTTCGCCGCCTCGGCGGTCACGATGTTGCCGCCGATGACGGCTAAATCTTTATAGCGTTTCTTGATCTGGCGCACGCGATTGAGTACACCCACGCTGTGCCCATGGGAGGTGTCCACCACCACCACGTCCACACCGGCCTCCACCAGTGCGGTGATACGTTCATCGGTATCGCCGCCGGTGCCGACCGCCGCGCCCACGCGCAGGCGGCCATGCTCATCCTTGCTGGCATTGGGATAATCCCGGGCCTTTTGGATATCCTTGACCGTGATCATGCCGCGCAACTGGTATTTGTCGTTCACCACCAGCACCTTCTCGATGCGGTTCTGGTGCAGCTTGGCCAGGATCTCTTCCTTGTCGGCGCCTTCCTTGACAGTCACCAGCTGTTCCTTGCCGGTCATAATCTTGCCGATGATCTCGTTGTAGCGGGTCTCGAAACGCAGGTCGCGGCTGGTGACGATGCCCACCAGGCGCTCGCCTTCCACCACCGGCACTCCGGAGATGTTGTGGGCGCGGGTAAGCTTGAGCACGTCGCCGACGCTCATGTCGGGGCTCACGGTGATGGGATCCTTGATGACGCCGCTCTCGAATTTCTTGACGGTGCGCACCTGGTGCGCCTGCTCCTCAGGCGTCATGTTCTTGTGGATGATGCCGATGCCGCCCTCCTGGGCCATGCTGATGGCAAGGCGTGCCTCGGTGACCGAATCCATGGCAGCGGAGATCAATGGGATGTTGAGGCTGATGTGGCGGGTGAGGCGGGTCTTGAGTTCCACATCACGCGGCAAGACTTCCGAGTAGGCAGGTACGAGCAGGACGTCGTCGAAGGTGAGAGCTTCCTGGAGGATGCGCATCACGGCTCCCAGGCAGATGATGATAAAGCGCGCAATTATAGTCGTTTCGTGCTCACCGGGTAAACCCGCTGATGCGTCGAATCCCATCGGATGGCCGCTTTCGCCACCCGCGCACCACAGCTATCATGGCGTATGGAATCCACCCAGGACAGTCTTGCGCTGGGATCGGCCGACCGGCAGATCCTCACGGTCTCGCAGCTCAACCGCGAAGCTCGCACGTTATTGGAGGATGGCTTTCCGCTGATCTGGGTCGAGGGCGAACTGTCCAACCTGTCGCGCCCCGGTTCGGGTCACCTGTATTTTTCACTCAAGGACAGTGCCGCCCAGGTGCGCTGTGCCCTATTCCGCAACCGGGCCGCGGCCTCGCGTTTCAAACCGGTCGACGGCCTGCACGTGCTGGTGCGTGCGCGGGTCAGCTTGTATGAGGCACGCGGAGATTTCCAGCTCATCATCGAGCACATGGAGGAAGCCGGGCACGGCGCACTGCAGCGCGCCTTCGAAGAACTCAAGCAGAAACTCTTGAAAGCCGGCTGGTTCGATGCGGCCCACAAGAAATTGTTGCCCGCCCTGCCGCGCAGCATCGGGGTGGTGACTTCGCCGAGTGGCGCCGCCTTGCGCGACATCGTGAGCGTCATCCGCCGCCGCTATGCGCTGGCGCGCGTGATCGTCTATCCGGTGCCGGTGCAGGGCGAAGGCGCGGCCCAGAAGATCGCTGCCATGATCCGCATGGCCGGCGTGCGCGCTGAATGCGATGTGCTGATCGTGGCGCGTGGCGGCGGTTCGCTCGAGGATCTGTGGGCGTTCAACGAAGAGGTGGTGGCGCGCGCGATCTATGAATCCAAAATTCCAATCGTCAGCGGTGTGGGCCATGAGATCGATTTCACCATCGCGGATTTCGTCGCGGACGTGCGCGCGCCCACGCCCACTGGTGCGGCTGAGCTGGTGACGCCGGACAGCGGCGCATGGCTGCGCAATCTCGAACAATCCCGCCGCCAGCTCAGCCAACTTTTGGTGGCGGTGCTCGCTGGCTTGCGTGAGCGGCTCGACTGGTGCGTCGAGCGGCTTGAGCAGCTGCATCCAGTGCGGTTGCTGCGGGAGCGCACTCAGCGACTCGATGAGCTGGAGCTGCGCCTGCTGCAGTCCATGCACACGCAGCAACGCACACAGACCTCCCGCCTGGACGGTCTGCGTGCACGGCTGCACCAGCACAGTCCCGCGCAAACCTTGGCACTGTTGTACAATCGTTGTGAGACCACAGGCCAACGGCTCATGTTTGCAGCACGCCAGTATATCAAAGGCCTGGAGAGCCGCCTGGGACTGGCGGTTCGTCAACTCGATACCATCAGTCCGCTGGCGACCCTGGACCGGGGTTATGCGATCCTCACCGATGCAGTCACTGGCACTGTGATCGCGTCCGCGGATTCTGCCCACATCGGCCAGCCGGTGAATGCACGCCTCGCGGATGGCGCGGTTTCGGCCCGGATCGAATCCACATATAAAGAGATCAAACAATGAAACACGTGGCGGTATTTTTCATCGCATGGGTTTTGCCGGTGGTGGTGCTAGCGGCGGATCTGCCAAAGAATGAACCGGTGCCGGGCGGCGTAGCCGTCATCCCCTTGCCGGATGCCAGCCGGGCTCCGGTCGTGCATTTCGATGCGCGCCGCATCATGGTGGTGCGCCATGTGCATCACTGGTACGCCATCACCGGCATCCCACTCGAGACCTCGGCCGGCGAGAAATCCCTGGATATCAGGATCACGGATGCCTCTCCCCTGCACGTGAAATTCAGCGTGCAGCCCAAGCACTATCCTGAACAGAGACTCACCATCAAGAATCCACAACTGGTCAACCCGACGGCGGCGGAACTGGATCGCATCGAGCGGGAGCAGGCGCATCTGCACAAGGTACTCAATACCTGGAAACCCGATACCAATCCGGATCTGGATTTCATCCTACCGGCACAAGGCCCCGAGACCAGCGGTTTCGGCCTCAGGCGCTTCCTGAACGGCGAAGCCCGCAGCCCGCATAGCGGCATCGATATCGGAGCGCCGCTGGGCTCACCGGTTCGCGCACCGGCAACCGGTGTGGTGGCGGATGTGGGTGATTACTATTTCTGCGGCCATACGCTCACCATTGATCTCGGCCAGGGGCTGTACAGCGTCTACTGCCACCTGAGCAAGATCACGGTCAAGCGGGGCCAGCGAGTGCAACAGGGCGACGTGGTGGGCAACATCGGCGCCAGCGGCCGCACCACCGGCCCCAACCTGCATTGGACCGTGAGCCTGAACGGCACGCCGGTGGATCCACACGCCTTTCTGATCAATGCGCCTGAAGCCGGCCCCGCCACCCAGAAACAATAAATGCTTTCAGGCTTGCCCGGACCTGATCATAAAGCGTCGATGAAATCCCCGATGGTCGGACGGAACCGGTCCATATCCACCAGGAAGGAATCGTGTCCCTGTTTTGAGGTCAGTGCTACGAACCGCGTAGCGACCCCGGACTGCTGCATACATTCCGCCAATCGCCGCTGCTGATGCAAAGGGAACAGGATATCGGTCTCCACGCCCACCACCAGAGCCTGCTTGAGTTTCAGATGCCGGAAAGCCTTCTCCACGCTGCCGCCATGCTCAGCCACATCGAACAGGTCCATGGCATGCGACAGGTATAGATAGGAATTCGCATCGAATTCGCCGACGAAGGAACGTGCGCGGGACTCCAGATAGGATTCCACCTCGAATTCGATGCCGAAGGCTTCATGGCCAGCACAATCGGCGCGTTCCCGCCCGAAACGCTCCAGCCACTCAGCCGCAGAACGGTAACTGATCATGCCAAGCTTGCGCGCCAGCCGCATGCCTTCACGCGGACCAGCATCTGCAGGGTACTCACCACCTTGCCAGGCACCGTCGCTGCGGATCAGTTCGCGCTGCAGGGCGCGCACGGCGATGGCGAAGGGTTCCGAATGCACAGCCGACGACAGACTCACCAGCACCTCGGCTTCTCTGGGGAACATGAGCGCATAGGCCAAGGCGCTCATGCCGCCCAGGGATGCACCCACGAGGATATGCACGCGCGGGATATCGAGCGCCTGTAATGCGGCGCGCGCAGCCGCGGCGATATCCTCGACCGTGAGCGTCGGAAAATGCAAGGCATACGGCCGGCCAGTGTCCGGATTGATGGATGAGGGACCCGTGGAACCGAAACAGCTGCCGAGTGAATTCATGCACACCACGTAGAAGCGCTCCGTATCCAGCGGTTTGCCGGGACCCACCATATCCTCCCACCAGCCGGGTGTCGGATCCGCTGGTGAAGAGGCCGCATGCGCCGAAGGTGACAAGCCAGTGAACAGCAATATCACATTGCCTTTATCGGCGGCCAGCCGGCCCCAGGTTTCGTAGGCAATCTGGACTTGCGGCAATGCGCCGCCCAGATGCATGACGAAGGGCGCCGGCAGACTGATGAGATGGCGCACGGAAGCGGTATCGGGAAGCGGTTCGCCGCTATGCAGCGCAAGTTTCGGTTTCATAAACTGCATTTTGCCTGACGTAGGCGGCAGCGTCACCTGAACAAGAGCCACAGACCCGTGAGCATGCCCACGACCAGAAAAAATGGCAGCGACCAGGCATGGAACGCGCCCAGACTGCCCGGCTGGCGGCCCAGGCGCAACGCGATCAGATTGGCGAGAGACCCTGTAACCAGACCGAAACCACCGAGGTTCACCGCCCAGGCGATGGTGATCCAGTCACTGGAATACTTCGTCAGCACTATCGTCGCGGGTACATTGCTGATGATCTGGGATCCGAGCAGGCCAGCGAGATAAAGGATCCCTGTATGGCCCAATTGCAGTCGTCCGGGGACGGGATACTGGGCCATTAACCCCAAGTCGATGAACATCAAAACAAACACCACGAGCAGTGGCCAATCGATCTTGGAAAGCAAGTGGGGAAACCCCACGGCGAATATTGCCAACACCAGGATCAGACCGATTACCGCATGATGGAGATCGGTGAGTACCAGGAACGGAATATATAGGAGTAGCGCTGCCATCAGCAGGGGCCATTTTAGATTTGGCAATGGCCGGTTTTCGTGCAGGTGTATCGGCTGTGCGGGAAACACCCACAGCGTGAGCAGCAACAAACAGACTGACGTGGCCACAAATGGCGGCAGCATGTTCAGCATGAATCGGGCGAAATGCATACCCGATAACTGCCATAGAAGAATGTTCTGCGGATTGCCGATGGGCGTGAACATTGAACCCGCATTCACTGCCAGTGCCTCGAATATAACCAGCCGGCGCACCGGCAATTTCGCAAGTTCTCCCAATCTAAGGGTCAGCGGCACAACCACAAACAGGGCGATGTCATTGGTCAGCAGCATGGCCAGCAGCCCAGAACCGGCGATCAAGAATAACGCCAGCGTGCGCATGCGGGTGATGCGGACGACGATCTCTTGTCCAAGCCGGTGCAACCAGCCACTCAGTTCCAGCCCCTTGGTGAGGATCATCAGGCCCAGTAAAGTACCGATGGTCGGCCAATTCACCAGCTGCGTGTAGATCCCTAGTTTTACCGGGTGCACGACAATCAGCACAATCAGCAGCGCCATCAGCGACAAGAGTAAATAATCATGTCGCAATGAGTATGGTGGATGAATAGTTTCAGTAGTATTGGCGTCAGGCATAGTGTGTTTGACTGGCACGTTACGACAAATACTCTCAATTATCGGCTTATCAATCGAGGTTTCTTTGCAGGAAATTCATAATGAAATTGCAGTGTGTGTCAACGCTTGTGCGTGATTCAGATCTATATTCAAATATCTAAATTCTATTTGAGGATTAAGACTTCCATCAGTTTATCAGCAGTACCCAACCGATCAGCCCCACCAGCGCCGCAACTGTCACCGGAATTCCGAGGCGGGCAAATTCGCGAAACGAGATCTTGATTCCCA
>JBAWFD010000007.1:0-1618 GCA_049591615.1 Gammaproteobacteria bacterium
GACTTGGATGTGGGAGTGCCGCTCTCCTCGGCCTGGCTGTCGAGCGGCACGAGTGGGTTGGTCTCCGGGTAGTAGGCGGCGGCGCAGCCGCTCGTAGTCGGATAGGAGACAACGCGGAAACGGTCGACGCGGCGTTCGACGTCGTCATCGGCGACTCCGATGAGATCGACGACGTCACCGTCGGCGATCCCCAGTCCGGGCAGGTCGTCGGGGTTGACCAGCACGACACGGCGGCCTGCATGGATGCCGCGGTAGCGGTCGTTGAGGCCGTAGATCGTCGTGTTGTACTGGTCGTGCGAGCGCAGCGTCTGCAGCAGCAACGTGCCCTCGGGGAGGTCGAGCACGTCGAGCCGGTTTGCGGTCATGCGCGCCTTGCCGGTGGCGGTCTTGAACGTGCGGCCATCACGCGGCGGGTGCGGCAGCGTGAAGCCCTCACCGATGCGTTCGTTGAAGCGCTCGAACCCTGGGATCGCATCGGCGATCAGGTCGCGGATGAGACCGTAGTCATCGGCCAGTGCGGACCAGCTCACGTTGCCCCGGTCGCCGACCACCCGCTGGGCGAGCTCGCAGACGATGCGCACCTCGGAGCGCAGCTTGCGGGAGGCGGGCTTGAGCGTCCCGCGCGAGGCGTGCACCGCGCTCATCGAGTCCTCGACCGTGACGAACTGCTCACCGCCGGGCTGCAGATCGTGCTCGGTGCGCCCGAGCGTCGGCAGCAGCAGCGCCTCCTCGCCGTGCACGAGGTGCGAGCGGTTGGGCTTGGTCGCGACGTGCACGGTCAGGCGGCAGTTGCGCAGCGCCTGCGCCGTGACCTCGGTGTCGGGCGCCGCCGACAGGAAGTTGCCCCCCATCGCGAAGAACACGTGCGCGCGGCGGTCGCGCATCGCGCGGATCGCATCGACCACGTCGAAGCCGTGCTCGCGCGGCATCGGGAACCCGAGTGCGCGGTCGAGGTTGTCGAGCAACGCTTCCGGGGGCTTCTCGAAGATGCCCATCGTGCGGTCGCCCTGCACGTTCGAGTGGCCGCGAACCGGGCACAGGCCCGCGCCGGCACGACCGATGTTGCCGCGCAGCAGCACGAAGTTGGTGACCTCGCGGATCGTCGGCACCGAGTTCTTGTGCTGGGTCAGACCCATCGCCCAGCACACGATCGTGCGCTCGGACGCGACCGCCATCTGCGTGAACTGCTCGATCTCGGCGTCGCTCAGCCCGGTCGCGCGCCGCACCGCGTCGTCGTCGAGCTCGCGCAGATGCTCGGTCAGCTGCTCGAAACCGTCGCAGTAGGTCGCGATGAACTCGTGGTCGATCGCGTCGCGCTCGATCAGCCGGCGGTTGACGGCCTGGAAGAAGGCGAGGTCGCCGTTGACGCGGATCGGCAGGTGCAGGTCGGAGAGCTCGCGGCCGAGGCCGAGCATTCCTCGCGGGGTCTGCGGGTTGTTGAAGCGCGTGAGCCCGGCCTCGGGCAGCGGGTTGATCGAGACGATCTTCGCGCCTCGCGACTTGGCGACCTCGAGCGCACTCAGCATGCGTGGATGATTGGTGCCGGGGTTCTGGCCGACGATCACGAGCAGATCGGACTCATGGATGTCCTCGAGCGTCACGCTGCCCTTGCCGATCC
>JBAWFD010000008.1:0-3055 GCA_049591615.1 Gammaproteobacteria bacterium
TCGTTGGACTGGCCCTGCTGAAGTTCTTGCAACACTTTGCTCAGATTGAAACTACCCGGCCGCTGACGTGGTGGAAACTCTTGATAAGTTTTCAGGTGCTGCACTACCAGAGCGATCGCCGGCAGGACCAGGAACGCGCGATCCACCCGCCAGTGGTCGTAGTCGCTGGATTCCCACTCGGCGCGCTCGAAGGGATCGCCGTACAGATCTTCGAGCTTCGGAAACCGCAGCACTATCAAGGGGTCCTGCCATACATTCAGGCTCTCGGCGCGCTGCTCCATGAATATCATCTTCCAGCGGTTATAGCGGATGGCACCGATATCGCCATCATCGGTCCAGTAGAAGAATGAGTTGCGCGGGTCAGGGCCTTTGCCGGCTAGGTAATCGCTCAGGTTGTAACCATCCAGATGCACCTTGAAGGTTTTGTCACCAGCTTTATAGCCCTTGAGCAGTTCATCCCCGATGTTCGGCTGGCCAACTGCGGACATGAATGTCTGCACCCAGTCTTCATTTGACACAATGCCGTTGATCACGGTGCCCGGCTTGATATGGCCAGGCCAAGTGATCATGCCGGGGACACGGTAACCACCTTCCCAGGTGGTGTTCTTCTCGCCATGGAACGGCGTGGTGCCGCCATCCGGCCAGCTGAATTCTTCCGCGCCATTGTCGGTGGTAAATAGCACGATGGTGTTCTTGGCGATGCCTAAGTCTTTGAGCTGCTGCAGCAGCTGGCCGACCATGTCGTCAAGCTCCACCATGCCATCGGCATACACGCCCAAGCCAGTCTTGCCTTTCCACTTGGGGCTGAGATGTGTCCAGATATGCATGCGGGTGGGGTTGAACCACACGAAAAATGGTTTGCCGTCTTTGTGGCTCTTGTCGATAAAGCCCATGGCGGCTTTCAGGAAAACCTCGTCAATGGTCTCCATGCGTTTTTGGGTGAGCGGGCCGGTGTCGGTGCACTTCTGCATGCCCATGGGGCCGAAGCGCGGGTCAGTGACAGTGGGGTCATCCGTGTTGCTGGCATAGCAGTGCAGCACGCCGCGCGGCCCGAACATGGCAGCAAACTGCGGCATCTTCGGATAGTCGGGATTCTCCGGTTCTTCCTCGGCGTTCAGATGATAGAGGTTGCCGAAGAACTCATCGAAACCGTGTACCGTGGGCAGGAACTCATTGCGGTCGCCCAGGTGATTCTTGCCGAACTGGCCGGTGGCGTAGCCCAGTGGCTTGAGCAATTCAGCGAGCGTTGGGTCCTTGAACGATAAGCCCTCCTTGGCGCCCGGCAGGCCGACCTTCAAGAGGCCGGTGCGGAACGGCGACTGGCCGGTGATGAAGGCGGCGCGCCCAGCTGTGCAGGACTGCTGTCCGTAAAGGTCGGTGAACAGCGCGCCTTGCTGCGCGATGCTGTCGATGTTGGGCGTGCGGTAATGCATCATGCCCTGGTTGTAAATGCTGGGATTCCAGTACCCGATATCGTCGGCCATGATCACCAGGATGTTAGGTTTCTGGTTGGCAGCCGATGCCGGCAGCGCAGTCATACCAAAGCCCAGTGTCGCTATGACAAAGGTCAGTGCTTTCAGGGTGATTGTGCTTCGCTTCATGATTGACTCTCCATTCGCGTTAACGGTTCAGGTTTGAATCGACTCTTCACGTAGGTCTTAATACAGGTCTTCACACGCCACATGTATAACTAGATACATCGCAGACGCACCACCTATCAGTGTGCCCATTTAAAGAGATACTGTCCCCTAACAGACGACTGGCCGCTATTGGACTTTGGTCCTATAGACCTGTCCTAAAAATAGCCAGCTTTGTTAATGTACCTGCGGGATGTGGTTAGAGCGCTATTTAGAATTTAGAATGCGGTGCCGGCAATCCTAGGGCTGCTGCACGGATTCTGCCCGGATGGCCGCTGCGATATCGTTACTGACCTTGGCCAGCGCCCGGCTGTAACCGGCGGCCAGTGAATCAAATCCCTGGCTTTGCACCGGTTCCTGCACAAGCGTGTGGCCTGACCGCGTCGCGCCACTTTTTGTGGTGCGCACTACCCATACTGCGTCCACCAGCACCGACTTGCCCGGGAATGCTTCAAAGCGTTGCACATTGACCGTCACCCGATAGTCAGGTTCCACGATGGTCGGCGGTGCCAGCACCACCTGCGCTGTCCCCAGCAGCGTAGCCAGATCGCCGGCCACCGCACGCGCGATGCTTTCGTTCAAGGGTCCGGCCCAGCGATTGAACTCGTCCACGTCCACCTGGTTGGGTCCTGCTTGTACCACGAACTGCGGGCGGTCTACGGTCGTAGGAATCGAGACCGGGTTAATCGCCACCGTATAGTTCGCGGACGGCGCGCCACGCGGTGTCGCGGTCGCATCCAGCGTATAGAAATGCGAAGGCGGTGACGATCCGCAGCCTGCAGTGAGCGCGATCAACAGCACACAGCTTGCGCGTAGCATCCTGTTCAGCATCATGGTTTGTTCTCCTCGGGCTTGCCGCGTATGAGCGCTTCCGGATGGCGCTCCAGATAATCCGAGAGCACACGTAGCGACTTGGCGGCACGGTCGATTTCCTGGAGCGTATTAATGAGCTGCCGATCGATGCCGGTATTAGATTTCAGCATCGTGTCGGCATGATCAAGGGCGGCCTTGGCGCTGACCAGGGTCTGATTGAGATTCACCAGGGTCTTCTGCAAATCGCCGCCGATCTGCTGGTAAGGCAACTTGTTGAGTTTCGCGATAATCTCGGAGAGGTTGATATCGATACCCTCGAGGCTGCCGGGAACGGTGGCGATACGCACCGGTGTCTGCGACCAATCCACCTTGAAGGGTGGTGCATGCGGGAAAAAGTCCAGAGCCACGAATTTGGCGCCAGTCAGTAGATTGCCGGTCTGTAATTGTGCACGCAGACCATGTGCCACCAGAATATCCACGATGCGCCGCTGCTGTTCGACAGTCGGTTGTTTCCCACTCTGGCCATAGACCTTGACGCCCAGCCGCTGCGGGTCGACGCTAATGGTCACCGGGATGGTGAAGCGCGCAGTCTTCACATCGATTTG
>JBAWFD010000009.1:0-22473 GCA_049591615.1 Gammaproteobacteria bacterium
AGTAATGCCGCCTGCCTCACGCGCAGCTACGCGGGTGCTGCGGATATAATCCAACAACGAGGTTTTTCCGTGATCAACATGGCCCACAATGGTGACTACCGGTGGGCGCGTGATTTCATCACCTTCATTAACCACCTGCATAACCTGTTCTTCCAGGTCATTTTCCTTGAGGAGTTTCGGTTTATGCCCCATCTCATCCACGACGATGGCGGCGGTCTCCTGATCGATGACCTGGTTGATGGTGGCCATGGCGCCCATGTTCATCATGATCTTGATGACTTCGGTGGCTTTAACCGCCATACGCTGTGCAAGCTCGCCTACGGTAATGGTCTCTGGGATTGGCACTTCCCGTACCTGCGGAGCCACAGGCTTTTCAAAGCCGTGCTTGCTTTCGACCTGGACATTGACTGCTGACCTGGTTTTCGCTGGTTTCTTTTTGCGTTTGTTCGAAAGCTCATGCCCGACGTGCAACTCGGCACGCCCATACTTGGTGTGTTTGTCGTCAAGTGCAGCACTGCTAGGCTGTAGCTTGCTGCGCGGCAATGCCGCACGCATGCGCCGATCTTCTTCTTCTGTTTGGCGGCGCGCCTCGGCTTCCGCGCGACGCCGCTCTGCATCCGCCCGCGCACTGGCGTCCTGTTCCTGCCGACGACGGGCTTCTTCTTCCTGTTTACGACGACTGTCTTCTTCTTCGGCGGCCTGTTTTTGCAGGCGCGTGGCTGACAAGCGCTCTTCCTCGGCACGTTTCAGTTCCAATTCAGCCTGCTGCGCGGCTTCCTCCTCCGAGCGGCGTTTAGCCTCTTCCTCCAGCACGGCACTGCGCTTCACATAAGTGCGTTTCTTGCGCACTTCCACGCTCACAGTCTTAGCGCGGCCCTGTATTCCACTGAGTTTTATCTCCGATACTGTGCGGCGTTTGAGGGTTATCTTGCGCGGTTCGCCAGCGCCGCCCTCACCATGGCTATGGCGCAAGTGCGTAAGCAATTGCAGTTTCTGGTCATCGCTGATGGCGATATCCGGATCGGATATCTCGATGCCGGCATCTGCCAATTGTGTGAGCAGGCGTTCGACAGGCGTACCCACCACTTCGGCAAATTGTCTGACTGTCACTTCCGCCATGGCGATTTTCCTCGGTCGAGTTATTTTTGCTGGGCCTCTTCACCCGCAAACCAGGGAGCACGCGCGGTCATGATAAGCTCAGCAGCCTTGCCCTCATCCAGCCCTTCCACGTCCTTGATATCATCCACGGCTTGTTCTGCCAGATCTTCCATGGTGACGATACCGCGCCCCGCCAGCCGGTAAGCAACTGCCTTCTCCATACCTGCCATATTCAGCAGATCTTCCGCTGGCTCTTTGTCGCCGAATTGTTCCTCGCTGGCGATAGCCTGGGTCAGCAGCACATCGCGCGCGCGCCCGCGCAGCTCCTCGACAATGCCTTCATCAAATTCTTCGACCGAGAGCAATTCCGAAGCCGGTACATAGGCGATTTCCTCGATGCTCGAAAACCCTTCTTGCACCAGGATCACAGCCACGTCTTCATCCACATCCAGCTGCTCCATAAAGAGTCTCTGTAATTTCTGCACTTCGGCCTCGCTCTTCTGGGTAGCTTGTTCCTGGGTCATTACATTGAGCTCCCAGCCGGACAACTGGCTGGCGAGGCGCACGTTCTGGCCTCCGCGACCAATGGCCTTGGAAAGGTTATCTTCAGACACGGCGATATCCATGCTGTGAGATTCCTCGTCCATGACAATCGCTTGCACTTCAGCGGGCGACATGGCATTGATGACGAACTGGGCTGGATTGTCATCCCAGGGTACGATGTCCACACGTTCACCGGAAAGTTCATTGGAGACTGCCTGCACGCGCGAACCGCGCATGCCGACGCAAGCACCTACTGGATCGATACGTGAGTCGTTGCTCTTGACTGCAACCTTGGCACGCGCACCTGGATCACGCGCCGCGCCCTTGATCTCGATAAGACCCTGACCCACTTCGGGTACTTCCAGTTTGAACAGTTCAATAAGAAACTGGGGTGCAGTACGAGTCACAAACAACTGTGGGCCGCGCAGCTCGGCGCGCACTTCACGCAGATAACCGCGGATGCGGTCATTGGTACGTACTGCCTCACGTGGAATCATTTCCTCGCGGGCGATAAATGCTTCGGCATTGTTACCAAGATCGATATAAACGTTGCCGCGTTCCACACGCTTTACCACGCCCGTGACCAGCTCGCCGACGCGGTCCTTGTAAGCTTCCACGACTTGAGTGCGCTCCGCCTCGCGGACTTTCTGCACAATCACCTGCTTGGCGGTCTGTGCGGCGATGCGGCCGAAAGCCACGGATTCAATCGGTTCCTCGATGTACTCACCTACCTGGATCTCAGGTTTGATATCTACGGCGTCCATTAGACGCAGTTCGCGTTCCGTTGATTCCAGTACTTCGTCGTCAGCTTTTACCTGCCAGCGCCTAAAGGTGCTGTATTCGCCTGTGCTCCGATCTATGGAGACACGTGCGTCAATCTCTCCGCCATGCTTTTTACGCGTAGCCGAAGCCAACGCCGCTTCTAGCGCCTCGAAGATCACAGTTTTGTCCACACCTTTCTCGTTGGAGACGGCGTCCACGACCAATAATATCTCTTTGTTCATAGCCTCAACTTCCAATGCCTTGCATTTAGAAATCCGGCACCAAGCGCGCCCTGCCTATCTGAGAAAACGGCAAGCGGCATAAAGTGCCATCCACTTCAATCAAGACCTGACCAGATTCCATGCCACGCAACATACCGGAGAAACGCCGACGGCCATCAAGCGGCAGCAATAGCTCAATGCGGACCCGCTGACCGGCATGTTGCTGGAAATCCACCAGCTTGCGCAGTGGCCGATCCAGACCTGGCGAGGACACCTCCAGTGTATAAGCCCCGGGTATCGGGTCCTCCACGTCCAACACCGCACTGATCTGCTGACTGACCTTCTGGCAGTCATCCAAGGTCACGCCCTGCGGCCGATCGATATACAGTCGTAGCACCCCGCCCTGGAACTCCAGCTCCACCAGGGCGTAGCCCAAGGCCTCGACGGCCGGTTCCAGCAGCTTCAACAGCGTCTCTCGCATGGCGCCCTGTACAAATAAAAAATGGGCCCAAGGCCCATTCCATATGCTCCGCGAAACCGCAGAGCTCGAAGATGATAAACCCCGGAAAACCGGGGTCTCAGCGCGGCACGGGCCGCTGATTGACACTAAAAAGCCCCTGCGCGGGGCCCAATATCCAATGTCTTTGGTAGCGGGGGCAGGATTTGAACCTGCGACCTTCGGGTTATGAGCCCGACGAGCTGCCAGACTGCTCCACCCCGCACCGGGCAGCCGAGGAATATATAGGACCGGAGGCTTTTTTTCAAGCCAAACCGGGACTTAAACGGGCTGTTTAAGAAAATCCGGCAGCTTTCAGAAGGTGATGACCCGCGCACACAGAGCCATGAGCGGACCCGGAAGTATCCCCAGCGCCAGGATGGCAAGTCCGTTCCCTGACAGCACCCAGCGCATGTCGAGACTGCATTGGATGGGTTTCGTGTCTTCCGGCGCACGCTCGAAATACATGAGCTTGACCACTTTCAGGTAATACCAGGCGCTGATGAGCGCGAAGATCACCGCCACTACCGCCAACCATGACATACCGATGTCGATCACGGCGCGCAATACGAAAAGTTTGGCGAAGAAACCCACGAACGGCGGCACTCCAGCCATACCAAACATCACCATGAGCATCATGGCGGCAAACCACGGACTGCGATCATTCAATCCCTTGAAATCCTCGAGCCGATCCGCTTCAAATCCCTTGCGCGCCAGCAGGATGATCATGCCGAAGGCCGCTGTAGACATGATCACGTAGCTGACCACGTAAAACATGGCGGCCTGATAACCCTCGGTAGTGCCAGCCAGTATCCCTAATAGGATAAAACCCACATGCGAGATGGTGGAATACGCCAGCAGTCGTTTCAGGTTGGTCTGGACGATAGCCACGATGCTGCCGATGCCCATAGACAGTACCGCCAGCACCGTGAGGATGGCATGCCATTCCACATGCAGCCCGCCCAGCCCCGCCACCAGCAGCCGCATGAATAGCGCGAAGGCGGCGATCTTGGGCGCCGAACCGATATACATGGTCACCGGCGTGTTGGCGCCCTCATATACATCCGGCAGCCACATATGGAACGGTACTGCACCCAACTTGAAACACAGACCGACGATAATGAATCCCAGTGCCAACATCACGCCGATATTAATGGTTGCGGATTCAGCGATATGCATGCCCAGTCGTGTCAGGTCTAGAGTGCCGGTGGCGCCATACAGAAGTGACATGCCATACAACAGCGTGCCGGAGGCGATAGCACCCAGTACAAAATATTTCATGGCGGCTTCGGATGCCACTGGTGAATCGCGATCCATAGCGACCATGGCATACAACGACAATGACAGGAGTTCCAGGCCTAGATAGATGCTGATGAAATTATGCGCCGATATCATCACCATCATGCCGAGCATGCCAAACAAGCCAAGAACATAGAATTCACCCTTGAACAGGCTGCGATCACGCAGATACTCGTGTGAGTACAGAAACGTAAGCGCCACTACCAGGTAGGTAAAGAGTTTGAGTACATTACCCATACTGTCGTTCACGAACATATCATTGAATGTCAGCAAACCACCCGCCTGCGCTACGGTCACGGTCAACCAGGCAGTAGCCGCCACGGTTGCCAGCGACAACCAATAGCTAACTACACGCTGCCGGTCATTCAGGAATGTATCCACCACCAGGATAAAGCAGCCCATGCCCAGAACGAATATTTCTGGGGTTGCTGGGGTCAGGCTGGGGAGCGTAGGCATTGGCAATTCCTCAACTTGATTTTCTACAATTTTGATTGCACCACTTGATGCACCAGATTCGTCACCGTGGCGTGCATAACGTCCAATAATGGCGCTGGCCAGATGCCAATCACTATGACGGGTAGTGCACACAGGCCCAGCACAATAAATTCACGTTTGCCGATATCCTGCATAGTGGCCACCTGGTTGTTGCCTACAGGGCCGTAAAGCACCCGCTTCACCATCCACAGGGTGTAGGCGGCGCCCAAAAAAAGCGTGAAAGCGGCACCGAAGGCAATCCAGAAGTTGGCTCGCATGCTGGAGAGGATCACCATCCACTCGCCCACGAACCCGGAGGTGCCGGGCAAACCCACATTGGCCATGGCAAACAGCACCAGGAAAAATGCGAACGCCGGCATCATATTGATAACACCGCCGTAACCCTTGATATCACGGGTGTGGAGGCGGTCATAAAGCACCCCCACACACAAGAATAATGCGCCGGAGACAAACCCGTGGGAAACCATTTGTATCAGTCCGCCCTCCACTCCCATGACGGTGCCGTCGGTACTGGCAGTCTTCTGAAAAATCAGGAACAGAATAAAGAAACCCAAGGTCACGAAACCCATGTGCGCCACGGAGGAGTAAGCCACCAATTTCTTCATGTCGGTCTGGGCGATGGCAACAAATCCGATATAGATGATGGCTACCAGTGACAGGCCGATGATCAGCCACATGAGTGCGTGGCTGGCATCGGGCGCGATCGGCAAACTGAATCGCAGGAAACCGTAGGCCCCCATCTTCAGCAGGATGGCCGCCAGGATCACTGAACCACCAGTCGGGGCTTCAACGTGGGCATCCGGGAGCCAGGTGTGTACCGGCCACATCGGGACTTTCACCGCGAACGCCACCAGAAAAGCAATAAAGATGAGCAGTTGCGCAGTCATGCCGAAGGCTGTTTGCTGGAAAGCGAGAATATCGTAGCTGCCGGTCTTCACATACATGTAGATGATGGCGACCAGCATCAGTACCGAGCCAAAGAAGGTATATAGGAAGAACTTGATGGTGGCATACACACGCCGCGGGCCACCCCAGATGCCGATGATGAGGAACATGGGGATGAGCATGGCTTCCCATAGCACGTAAAACAGCAGCGCGTCTAGCGATGAGAACACGCCATTGATCAGCCCCTCCATGATCAGGAAGGCTGCCATATATTGTGCGACTTTGTACTGAATCACTTCCCAGCCGGCAACCACTACTATCACCGTCATGAATGTCGTGAGCAGAATCAGTGGCATGGAGATGCCATCTACGCCCAGGTAATAATGCACGTTGAAGGTGCTGATCCAGGACAGATTTTCCACGAACTGCATGTTGGCCGTTCCGGTATCGAATCCTGTCCACAACGGCACACTGATGGCAAACACCACAGTCGAGAAGAACAGCGCCAGCCAGCGCACGGATTTGGGCGCCAGCTTGCCCGCCAGCAGCACCACCAGGGCGCCGGCGATGGGTAGCCACAGCAGAACACTCAGGATGGGAAAATGGGCATTGGCCATATGAAGAGATTCCATCAGCGCACTATCAGCCAGCCCAATAACAAACACAGACCGATGATCATGGCAAACGCATAGTGGTACAGATAACCTGACTGGCTGCGACGCAGAATGCGCGCAAACCAGCCAATGGCCCTGGCACTGCCGTTCACCAAACCACCGTCAATGATCTCAGTATCTCCGACCTTCCAGAGCAAGCCACCCAATCCACGGGCTCCACCGGCGATAAACAATGCATATATCTCGTCGAAGTAAAATTTATGCACCAGCAATTCATAAATGGGCTTGAATACTTTGGCCAGCACACCTGGCCAGGCAGGTTTAAGCATGTAGAAAATCCATGCAACCAGCACACCTGACAAGGCAATCCACAAGCTTGGCGTACTGAAACTTTCCAATACCATGTTGCCGGCACCATGAAATTGTGCAGCGAGATTCCGCATCACATGGTGATCCGAGGCCACATAAATTGAAGTACCGAAGAAATTTCCATACAGCAAAGGCTGGATTGTCGGCCAGCCAATCAGCAGTGAGGGAATCGCCAGCATGATCAGCGGCACTGTCACCACCCAGGGTGATTCCTTCGGAACATGGAGCAAATGTCCGGGTTTGAGATGCGCATGTGCATCATCGCCATGCGATCCATGGCCCTGCTCCACCACGAAGCGCGGCTTGCCGTGGAAGGTCATGAATAGCATCCGGAAGGTATATAGCGCGGTGACGAACGCGCCCAGGAGCACGCACCAATAGGCGAAACCGCTGCCCAGGCGATGGGACTCATGGATGGCATCGATAATGGTGTCCTTGGAGAAAAATCCGGAAAACCCAGGAAACGCGATCAATGCCAGAGAACCGACTATGAAGGTGGTGTAGGTGATGGGCATGTACTTGCGTAACCCGCCCATGTAACGCATGTCCTGCTCATGGTGCATGGCGATAATCACCGAGCCGGCTGCCAAGAACAGCAAGGCCTTGAAAAATGCATGTGTCATCAGATGGAAGATGCTCACAGCATAGGCGGAAGCTCCCAGGGCCGCTGCCATGTAACCCAGCTGCGAAATGGTTGAATACGCGATCACGCGCTTGATGTCATTCTGCACGATGCCCACCAGCCCCATGAATAGGGCAGTGATCGCACCGATGACCATCACCACCGACAAGGCGGTATCGGAAAGCTCGAATAACGGTGACAGACGCGCCACCATGAAGATGCCCGCGGTCACCATGGTGGCGGCATGGATCAAAGCGGATATCGGCGTAGGACCTTCCATGGAATCCGGCAACCACACCTGCAGGGGAACCTGGGCAGATTTCCCCATGGCACCCACGAACAGCAGGATGCAGATGACCGTCGGCACCGCCCATGAGATACCGGAGAATAGCTGGATGGTCTGGCCGGAGAGCTGTGGCGCATGGCTGAACACATCGTTGTAGTTCAGGCTGCCTGTGTACATCAGGACCAGGGCAATTCCCAATAAGAACCCGAAATCACCTACGCGATTCACCAAGAATGCCTTGAGCCCTGCATAAATTGCCGTGGGCCGTGTGTACCAGAAACCGATGAGTAGATAGGATACGAGACCCACCGCTTCCCAGCCGAAGAACAGCTGCAGGAAGTTGTTGGCCATCACCAGCATCAGCATGGAAAACGTGAACAACGAGATATAGCTGAAGAAGCGCTTGTAGCCGGGATCATCCGCCATATAACCGATGGTATAGATGTGCACCATCAGGGATACAAAGCTCACCACGGTGATCATCAGGGCCGTGAGGCGGTCTACCAGGAACCCCACCTGGAACTGCACATTACCCACCACCGCCCAGTCATAAACAGTGAAATTACTGCTAACCATGCCGTTATAAAGCATCTGCCAGAGCACATAGGCTGAGAGCACGAATGACATGCCCACGCCCAAGATCGTAACCCAATGCGCCGCAGGCCTGGGGATAAAGCGCATGCAGATCCCGGCCACGATGGCCGCAGCCAACGGCGCCAGCACGATGATTAGAAAGATAACCGGCATCGCTGGATTCATATCAGCCTTTCATACTGTCCATGTCGTCGACATTGATGCTCTGGCGGTTGCGGAATAACACCACCAGTATTGCCAGGCCGATGGCGGATTCGGCTGCCGCCACCGTGAGTATGAAGAATACAAACACCTGACCGGCAGGGTCATTGAGATATCTGGAGAATGCGATGAAATTGAAATTTGCCGCCAGTAGCATCAGCTCGATGCACATCAACAGCAGGATCACATTCTTGCGGTTCAAAAATATACCAGCCACGCTGATGGCGAACAGCGCGCCGCTGAGAGCGAGGAAATCGAACAGTGTGATCACTGGGATCCCTCTCCCGGCTTGCGGTCTGTCGGCATCTTCACTATGCGGATGCGGCCGCGCTTGGCGCTGACCCGCACCTGCTTGGCAGGGTCCTGGGAACGCGTTCCGCTACGGCGCCTGAGCGTCAGGGAAATGGCAGCCACTATACCCACCAGCAGTATCGCCGCCGCCAGCTCAAACGGATAGACATAAGTGGTATAGATCAGGCTGCCCAGCTCGCGGGTGTTACTGTATACAGCCGCGTGCGGCAACGGCGTGCCGAAAGTCACACCCAGTTTCTGGGTCCAGACCACGTAACCGATTTCCAGCAGTACAATGACCGCCACCACCAGGCCCAACGGTGCATAGCGTACAAAACCCTGGCGCAGGGTGACGATGTTGATGTCCAGCATCATCACCACAAACAGGAACAGCACCATGACCGCGCCCACATACACCAGCACCAGGATCAGGGCCAGAAACTCCGCTTCCAGCAACAGCCACAGACCGGCGCTGGTCACGAATGCCAGCACCAAGAACAGCGCCGAATGCACCGGATTGCGGGAGGTGATGACACCGAGTGCGGCCCCGATCAGGACCGCCGCTAACACGATGAAGACGATGGTTGCTACCATGCGGCCCTCAGCGATACGGCGCGTCAGCCACGCGTTCTGCGGCTATCTGCGCCTCATATTTGTCGCCGATGGCCAGCAGCTTTTCCTTGGTCATGATCTGCTCGCCGCGTTTCTCGAAATGGAAATCCGTGATGCTGGTCTCAACGATGGCGTCGACCGGGCAGGCTTCCTCGCAGAATCCGCAGTAGATGCATTTGAACAGGTCGATGTCATAGCGCGTGGTACGGCGGGTGCCGTCCTCGCGCTGTTCCGAGTCGATGGTGATGGCCTGGGCTGGGCATACCGCCTCGCACAGTTTGCAGGCAATGCAACGTTCCTCGCCGTTGGCATAACGCCGCTGTGCGTGCAAGCCGCGATAACGCGGTGATTTCGGTGTTTGTTCCTCCGGATAACGGATGGTCACCTTGCGGGCAAAAAACAGCCTGCCGGTGAGCGCCAGACCCTGGAACAGTTCCACCAGCAACAGACTCTTGATCCAACTCCGGACTGCGTTCATGCGGGCCTCATGCAAACCACGGCGGAATCTTCAATACGATGGCCAGGCCTTCCAGCATCAGCCACAGGATGGTGATGGGTATGAATACCTTCCAGCCGAGCCGCATGATCTGGTCGTAGCGGTAACGCGGGAAGGTGGCCCGGAACCACAGGAAGCAGTACAGGAAGAAGCTGGTCTTAAGCGCAAACCAGATAAAGCTGGTGCTGGCTAGGAATGCCAGTGGCGTACCGGTCAGCCATGCCCAGCCTTGCAGCGGTGACAGCCAGCCGCCGCAGAACAGGGTGGCAGCCAGGGCTGATATCAGAATCATGTTGGCATATTCCGCCAGAAAGAACGCCGCGAAGGCAGTGCCGGAGTACTCCACATGGAAGCCCGCGACGATCTCCGATTCACCTTCCGCCACGTCAAAGGGAGCGCGGTTGGTCTCAGCGATCCCGGAGACCAGATAGATTACAAACAGCGGTAGCAATGGCCAGATGTACCAATGACCAATATTGCCGTTCTGGGCCAACACGATCTGGTTGAGATTGAGGCTCTGGCTCGCCAACAATACGCCCACCAGCGCAAATCCCATGGCAATCTCATAGGAGACCATCTGCGCTGCGGAACGCATGGCGCCCAGGAACGCGTATTTGGAATTGGAGGCCCAGCCGGAAAGGATCACGCCGTATACACCAAATGAGGACAGCGCCAATAGGTACAGGAGTCCGGCATTGGCATCCGACAGAATTACACCGTTACTAAATGGAATCACTGCCCAAGCGGCAAATGCGGTGGCGATGGAGATGATCGGGGCGGTCAGGAATAGGAAGCGGTTGGCATTGGCCGGCAGTATGACTTCTTTACATACCAGCTTGAGTACGTCAGCAAGCCATTGGAATGTACCGTGCATGCCGACACGGTTTGGACCGAGACGTAGCTGCATGTAACCGATAATTTTGCGCTCAAGTAAAGTCATGAAGCCCACCGAGACAATCAGCGGTACCATGATGGCGACGATGCCGCCGAGTGAGCGCAGCGTGAACTGCCAGCCGGCCGGCAATCCCTGCCAATATAAGACTAGGTTGTGCAGGGCTGCAGTCATGGGGTTTTTCCCAGCTCGAGCTGCATATGCAATGCACCAAAACCCGCAGTCGCGCCGATCGCAGCCGGCAGGCATATGTCGCCGGGGGCCATGCTTGCGTCAATCTTCACAGGTAATACGACGCTGCGATCATCATTTTTAATGGAAAGAGGGTCGCCCTCAGTTACTCCGAGTTTCTTGGCATCCGCAGGACAAAGGCGCAGCCAGGCGGCATCAGCATCTTTGGTCTGCTGCAAAGGGGGCGCACGTCGTACCAAGATGTCCGTGGAATACAGCGGCACTTCTGCAACACGCTGGAATCCCTTGTGCGCTGCGGCTGAGGTGACGATACGCGTGCCCATGAAGGCATTATCCGGTTTTAAATCGCCTACGATTTTTCTGACCTCTTCGCGCACATCTTCCGATGAGAGATACTCGAAGCCTACCAGCTCACAGGTGTTGCCGAGCACGCGCAATATCTTCCAACCGGGTCGAGACTCACCCAGCGGTTTTGTCATGCCTGTGAAACTCTGCCAGCGGCCTTCTGCATTGATATAGGTTCCTGCGGTCTCGCCGAAGGTTCCGGCTGGCAGCAACACGGATGCATAGTGCTGCATGCGATCAGTCACGAACGGCGTGATGGCAATCACTGAGTCTGCATTGTTGAGTGCATGCAGGGCGCTGCCGCTGTCCCAGCAATCCAGTTCCGGTTCTACATTCATCAGCAAGTAACAACGGCGAGGCTCGCTAAACATGGCACGTGCATCCAGCCCCTTGAGCGCAGCCTTTTTGCCTCCGGCCAGGCGTTGCGGTACGGCACCTGCCAGCCAGGCACCGGCGCTGTTAGCACCTTCCGATATATATCCCAGCTGTGCACCCGTGACTTCCGCAAGGACGGCCGCCAAAGCACGCAGATCCGCATATTGTGGATGCTGCGAAGCCATATGACCCAGCAACACCGCTTTGTGCTCGCCCTGGAGCAATTGTTCAGCCATCAGCTGATGCTGGGGTTTCGGTGCTTGTTGTTTCAGAAAATCCTTGAGATGTGTGGGAGCTGCCTTCCTGCCCAATGCCGCCTTCAGCACCGCCGCCAACGCTGCAGGCATGTCCAGCAAGGCCACATTGATTTCGGCAGCGAGCGGATAAAGGGATTCATAATGGCGCGCATTCAGGAACATCACCTGCCCGCCACTGAGCGCTGCCTTACGTAGGCGATGGGCCAGCAACGGGACTTCCTTGCGAATATTGGAACCGACGACAAGAATCGAGTTTAGTTTTTCAATTTCCTCGAGCGATTGCCCAAGCCAAGGGTAGATCGGTTCGAATTCATCATCACGAAAATCTGCCTGGCGCAGACGAGTGTCGATGCTGTGGATTCCAAGACCGCGTGCCAGCTTCTGCAATAGAAACAATTCCTCAGTCGTGGAATTGGGCGAAGCCAGCACTCCGGCATCCCCATGTACCTGGCGCAAGGCATTGGCAGCGGCCGCCAGCGCAGTCTCCCAATCAGTTTTCTGCCAGATCCCATTTAGCTTAAGCATCGGATGTTGAAGGCGCTCGCTGCTAGTGATGCCGGTGTAGCTGAAACGATCACGGTCGGAGATCCAGGTTTCGTTCACTGCCTCATTGGATTTCGGTACCACACGCATGACAGTACCGCGCAATAGATGGCCGTAGAGATTCGAACCTACACAATCATGGGGCGAGACTGCCTCGATCTGCGTCATCTCCCAACCGCGGCCATGCATCTTAAAAGGTTTGGAGTTGAGCGCCCCCACCGGGCAAAGATCAATGACGTTGCCGGACAATTCATGATCCACACTGCGACCGATATAGGTACCGATGCGCGAGTGTTCGCCACGCCCGATATCGCCGAGTTCTTGTATGCCGGCGACCTCTTGGCCAAAACGCACGCAGCGCGTGCAGTAGATGCAACGTGTCATAAAGGTGGAAATCAGCGGCCCGATATTCTCGTCCTTGATGACGCGCTTGCGCTCCGAGTAGCGGGTGATGTCGCGGCCATAGCCCATTGCCAGATCCTGCAATTCGCACTCACCGCCCTGATCACAGATGGGACAGTCGAGCGGGTGGTTGATGAGCAGGAATTCCATGCTGGCACGTTGCGCGGCCAAGGCTCTCAAGGAACGTGTGAAAACTTTCATGCCTTCTGTGACTGGTGTGGCGCACGCGGGCAGGGGTTTGGGGGCCTTCTCTGCTTCTATCAGGCACATCCGGCAGTTGGCCGCCACCGAAAGTTTTTCGTGATAGCAGAAACGCGGGATATACACACCTTCTCGGTCGGCAGCCTGCATGATCATCTCGCCCTTGCGGGCTTTGATGGGCTTGCCGTCGATCTCGATATTGACCAGTTGTTCAATCATGTGTGTGTCGTCTGTGCTCAGGCGGCTTGCCGGCGCGCGCCGGGACCCACCAGGCAACAGCTGTGGTCGATGTGGTATTGGAATTCGCTGCGAAAATGCTTGATGAAGCTCTGCACCGGCCAGGCGGCTGCATCGCCGAACGCACAGATGGTATGGCCCTCGATGTTTTTGGAGATGCTCACCAGCATATCTAGATCCTGCTGCTTTCCCTGGCCGTGTTCGATACGTGAGATCACGCGATGCATCCAGCCGGTGCCCTCGCGACAGGGCGTGCACTGGCCACAGGATTCCGAATAAAAGAAGCGTGAGATGCGCTCCAGCGCTTTCACCATACAGGTGGTCTCATCCATCACCACCACCGCGCCCGAACCCAGCATCGAACCTGCGTCGCGTAGCGCATCGAAGTCCATATCACATTCCAGCATGCTATCGCCGGGCAAAACCGGGGCCGACACGCCACCCGGAATTACCGCTTTGAGCTTGCGGCCCTGCCACACACCGCCCGCCATCGCCAGCAGCTCCTTGAAAGGAGTGCCCATGGGAACCTCGAAATTACCGGGCTTGGCCACATGGCCGGTGACGGAAAATATCTTGGTACCGCCATTGTTGGGCTTGCCGAAATCGGCGAACCACTTAGCGCCTTGCAGGATGATGCTCGGCACCGAGGCCAGGGTCTCGGTATTGTTGACCGTCGTGGGGCGGCCAAAGACACCATAACTGGCCGGAAACGGCGGCTTGAAACGTGGCCAGCCCTTCTTGCCCTCCAATGAGTCCAGCAGCGCGGTTTCCTCCCCGCAGATATAGGCACCGGCGCCCAGATGGCTGTAGATGTCAATATCCAGGCCCGAGCCCAGGATATCTTTGCCCAGCAGCCCGGCCTTGTAAGCTTGCTTGAGCGCCAGCTCAAAGTGCTGATACGGTTCGTCCATGAACTCGCCCCGGATATAGTTGTATCCTACTCTGCAACGCATGGCATAACAGGCAATGGCCATGCCTTCCACCAACGCATGCGGATTGAAGCGCAGTATGCCCCGATCCTTGCAGGTGCCCGGTTCGGATTCGTCGGAGTTGCACACTACATAGGATGGGCCGCTGGGATTCTTGGGCATAAAACCCCATTTGACCCCAGTGGGGAAACCAGCACCACCGCGGCCGCGTAGCCCCGACGCTTTGACCTCTTCAGTCACCTGGTCCGGTGAAATCTTATCTTTTAGGATTTTCTTCCAGGCTTTGTAGCCATCCACCTTGAGATAGTTTTCCAGAGTCCAGGGATTATCGAACTGAAACGTCCGGTGACAGACCTGATCCAGCGGTATGCTCATTTCAAGCCTTCCAGGATTCGGTCGATCTTTTCCGGAGTCAGGTTTTCATAATACTTATGATCCACCATCATCATCGGGGCGCCAGCACAGGCCGCTAGGCATTCTTCCTCACGCTTCAGGTAGCAGCGGCCGTCCGCGGTACTCTCGCCGGTCTTGATGCCCAGTGTCTTCTCGATATGCGCAACCATACCGTCAGCGCCCCGCAGCATGCAGGAGATGTTGGTGCACACCGAGATACTGTGGCGGCCCACCGGCTTGGTCTCGTACATGGAATAGAAAGTGGCCACTTCATAGACCTTAATGGGCTCCAGCTGCAGGTAGGCAGCCACCGCATCCATCAGCTCGACTGTGAGATAGCCATTATTTTCATGCTGCACCTCACGCAAAGCATCGAATATCGCCGAACGCTGCCGGCCTTGCGGATATCTCTTGACTGCCTCGTCAATCACCTGACGAACCTGTTTAGACAATAACCCGGTGGCCATGCCTACGCTGCTCTCGCCTGTTCCAGACAGGCTTCGCTTGCGTGACTCGTTCCCGCAGACGGACGGAGCCAACTCTCCGCGAGACTCAGAATATTCCTTGCGGAATTAACATCTCTGTCATGTTCAGCATTACACTCTGAACAAATCCAGTCTCTTACAACAAGCTGCCTTAGACCCTTGGGACCTGATAAGCATCCGCAATTACTGCAAGCCTGCGTTGTATAACTTTCACTGATGACTTCAACTCTGTGACCGGCATACTGCCCTTTGTACTGACACATAGTTTTGAACGCGCTCCAACTTGCATCTAACACAGACTTTGCCATCCGTGTCTTTGCCAACTTGGAACTGCTCACATCACCAATGACTATCAAATCATTCTCATCAACTAATTTCCTACTCAACTTGTGCAGCGTATCCATACGCCGATTTTTCACTTTTGCATGAATCCGTTTTGCCTGTTTCTTGTGACCACGACGTTGTGCCATAGCCAGTTTTGATTCTGCATCACGGTATTCTGTGGTACAGAATTTATGTCCATCTGAACATGTCACCGTGGTTTTCAGTCCCAAATCAATACCAATCTGTTTACCAGTATTGATAGGTGCTTGTTCCGGCAATTCAACAACTACATTCAAAAACCATTCACCCAAGCTGTTCTGACTAAAATTACCAGACTTACGTGTTCCATATTCCAATAATCGTTTCAAATCGAAAATCCGAAACGTCTTTCCGGCAAACCTGACAGCATTGCCTTTGATTTTGATGCTGGTTGGAACAAATGGAATCCATCCTAACGACCTATGGCTACCTTCACTACGCCGATTGCGTATATTTGGTGTTTTGAATTGAGAGCGTTTCTTTGCCAACTCCTGTGACACTGAATTCAGCGTGTCTGCACCAATTCTTTTAAAGAATTTGGTGAATCCTGCTGTTTGATAAATCAACTCGAATCCAGTTATCCACTTTGCTTTTTTAGTTTTCAAATCAACACTTGATTCATGATAACCATTATTCTGATAGTTCCAAAAATCATTCACCTCACGTGCAGCCGTTTCCAGCCAGTGATATGATTCTGGTTTCACTTTCAAATGAATGGTCTTTAACTGTTTCATAAAATTCCTAAACTGGAACGAGTCACGGCATGACAGTATTTATTCACCCCGTTCGGAAGCTCACTTCGATTCCATGCTCCGTTAGAACTACGCACTGTCATCTGGGGGTCGTCAGTCATCCGTGACTGCCTTCTGTGATTGGGTGGCAGCCATCAGCGGTCCACCTCGCCAAACACGATATCCTGGGTGCCGATGATGGCGACTAGGTCCGCCAGCATATGGCCGCGCACCATCTCATCGAGCGCCGAAAGATGCGCGAAACCGGCCGCGCGGATCTTGACCCGGAATGGCTTGTTGGCGCCATCAGAGATCATGTATATGCCGAATTCGCCCTTGGGGTGCTCGATGGCCGCATACACTTCGCCTTCCGGTACGCAGTAGCCTTCAGTCATATACTTGAAATGGTGTATCAGGGATTCCATGTCGGATTTCATCTGTTCGCGTAGCGGCGGCGTGACTTTGTGATTCTCCAGCCACACTGGACCTGGGTTGTTTCTCAACCAAGCGATGCATTGCTTGACTATATTATTGGATTGCCGCATCTCCTCGATGCGCACCAGATAGCGGTCGTAGCAGTCGCCATTTATGCCTACTGGAATATCGAAATCCAGTTGGTCATAGACCGCATACGCTTGCTTCTTGCGCAGATCCCATTCAATGCCTGAGCCGCGTAGCATTGGCCCTGAAAAACCCAGTTGCAGCGCACGTTCTGGCGAGACCACGCCAATGCCCACGGTCCGCTGCTTCCAGATGCGGTTGTCCGTGAGCAGTACTTCATACTCGTCGACGCATTTGGGGAAACGCGCGGCGAAATCCTCGATGAAGTCCAGTAACGAGCCCTGACGCGCTTTGTTCATGCGCCGCAAGTCGCCTTTGCTGCGAAAACGCGAAGCCTGGTACTCAGGCATGCGTTCCGGCAGATCGCGATATACGCCACCTGGACGGTAATAGGTCGCGTGCATGCGCGCTCCGGACACCGCTTCATACATATCCATGATGTCTTCGCGTTCGCGAAAACAATACAGGAACACAGTCATGGCGCCGATATCGAGACCATGGGCACCCAACCATAAGAGATGATTGGTGATGCGCGTGAGCTCGTCAAACAGGACGCGGATGTACTGGGCACGGACCGGTGCAGATATACCTAGGAGTTTCTCAATAGCCATCACATAGGCATGTTCATTGCACATCATGGAGACGTAATCCAGCCGATCCATGTAGCCGATGCTCTGGTTATAGGGCTTGGTTTCTGCGAGTTTCTCGGTGGCGCGGTGTAACAGACCGATGTGGGGATCGGCCTTGGTGATGACTTCGCCGTCCATCTCCAGAATCAGGCGCAGCACGCCATGGGCCGCCGGGTGCTGCGGCCCGAAGTTCATGGTGAAATTCTGGATCTCAGGCATCCTTAGAGGTCTCCACAAGAACTTCCTGATAACGCGGATCTTCGCGTATGACCCGCGGTACCAATACCCGCGGCTCGATGCTCACCGGCTGGTATATCACGCGCTGTTTCTCCGGGTCGTAGCGCACCTCGACGTTGCCGGACACGGGAAAATCCTTGCGGAAGGGATTACCAATAAAACCGTAGTCGGTGAGGATGCGTCGCAGGTCCGGATGGCCATTGAAGAGTATGCCGAATAGGTCGAAGGCTTCACGTTCGAACCAGTTGGCAGAATTCCAAATATCAGCCACTGATTCCACCATGGGCGGGTCATCGTTGCAGAATACCCGTAGCCGCAGACGTCGGTTGTGATGGATGGACAATAAGTGATAGACCACGGCGAAGCGCCGTGACCTACGTTCGCCTGCATCCAGCATTTGCCGGTTCACTCCACGGCTGAAGCCTGTGGCGGTGGCGCCCTCGGTGCGCCATTCTGTTTCTCCATATCCCAGGTAATCCACCCCGCAGACGTCCATGAGCTGCTCAAACCGGAAGGGCTCTTCGTCCCGCAATGCTTTACATACATCCCGCAGCTTGGCAGAGGTGGCCTCGAACGTCAGCTGCTCCACGGTCGATGGCATACGTTTCAAGTCATCGCCAAAGCGCGACTTTAAAGATCCGGCGAATTTGTCGGTTATTGAAATCACTCGATCACTCAACTAACGGGCGATGGTATTGGTGCGTTTGATTTTCTTTTGCAACTGGATGATGCCGTAAAGTAATTGCTCGGCACTAGGTGGGCATCCGGGCACGTATACGTCCACTGGCACGATGCGGTCGCAACCGCGGACCACGGCATACGAATAATGGTAATAACCACCGCCATTGGCGCAAGAACCCATGGAAATCACCCAGCGAGGTTCGGCCATCTGGTCATAAACCTTGCGCAGTGCCGGAGCCATCTTGTTGACCAGAGTGCCAGCCACGATCATCACGTCGGACTGACGGGGACTGGGGCGGAAGATTACCCCGAAGCGGTCCAGGTCATAACGGGCGGCGCCAGCGTGCATCATCTCGATGGCACAACAGGCCAAGCCGAAGGTCATGGGCCAGAGTGAGCCGGTGCGTGCCCAGTTGACCAGGGTATCCACCCCGGTGGTCACGAAGCCTTTTTGTTGCACTCCCTCTATTCCCATTCCAGGGCGCCTTTCTTCCATTCATAGATGTAACCCACCACCATGACTATGGCGAGGAAGATGAGCATCGAGATGAAACCAAAGAGTCCGATGCTGTGCAGCGACACCGCCCATGGAAACAAAAAAGCGGTTTCCAGATCGAACATGATAAAGATGATCGCTACTAGATAGTAGCGGACGTCGAATTTCATGCGGCTGTCCGTGAAAGGTTCGAAGCCGCATTCGTAGGGTGATTGCTTTTCCGCATCCGGTCGGCGGTTACCCAGCAAAATGCTGGCAATGAATCCGGTCCCGACCAGCACACCTCCGAACAGGAAACCGCAGATCAGAAACAGGAGTATAGGAACGTAATTCTGGAGCATGCTCTCCTTCCCAAGATGCTAGGCATTAACGTCATGCCCTGAATGCTGGTGGCGCACTACTGGACGGAGGTGAAATGCTGGTGCCGACGGGGAGACTCGAACTCCCACGGTTTTACCCACTACCACCTCAAAGTAGCGTGTCTACCAATTCCACCACGTCGGCATTTTTACTTACCAAGGATACCGGCGTGCTTGCCAGCCGTCCGCTAAACTACTTAATTTTAACGTATTGCAGCGATCAAAAGCGATGCTGGAGACCACGATCCAAGTCATTGCGCTTTGCTTCAAATCAATGTAGTGGAGGTTGAGCGGGAGCTTGGCTGCCAGAAGGTTTAGTTGTGGCCGTGGGTGTCTTGATCGCCGGGGGTGCTTGCGGCGTGGCTGGCAGTGCAGCAGCCGCCTGCTGTTGTGCGGCCCGTTCCACGATACTCTGCGGTGCTGCAGGATTGTGATGGGACAGATACGCCATCGCCAGAGCCAGGATAAAAAACAGTGTCGCGAGTATTGCCGTGGCACGGCTGAGAAAATTCGCTGAACCACCTGCCCCGAAGACCGTGCCGGAAGCGCCGCTCCCGAAGGCCGCACCGGCATCCGCACCTTTACCCTGCTGCAGCAGAATGAAGATGACGAGTGCCACAGCCACGAATACCAGGATGATCTCAAGAATTGTATATAGCATGGAACCGCTCAGATGATTTAGTTGTAATCAGGCCGTCGCTGCACAGATGGCTAGAAATTCATATGCCTCCAGCGAGGCGCCGCCCACCAAACCGCCATCGATATCGGGCATACGGAACAGTTCGGCGGCATTCGAAGCCTTTACGCTACCTCCGTAAAGCAGCCGTAGAGCGCTGCCTATTCTAGCATCCCTGGCGCTGATGACAGCACGGATAAGCGCATGCACTTCCTGCGCCTGTGCCGGAGTTGCGGTTTTACCGGTGCCGATGGCCCACACCGGTTCATAGGCTACAACCGCTTGCTCAAAAGCATGATTGCCAGCCGCATCCAGAACCGCGCTTAGCTGCCGCATAATGACTGCATGGGTTTCACTGCGCTGACGCTGATCTAGAGTCTCGCCGACACACAGGATCGGCGTAAGTTTCGCCTTCAGGGCGGCCATGAACTTGCGCGCCACCAAGGCATCGTCTTCAGCGAACAGGCTGCGCCGCTCCGAGTGCCCTACGATGACGTAACGGCAATCCACGTCGCGCAACATGCTGCCGGATATCTCACCCGTATAGGCACCGTTATCCTCAGCACACATGTCCTGCGCGCCTAGCACCAAGGCGCTGCCTTTGACCAATCTGGCTATTTCGGTGAGATATACAAACGGCGGACAGATCACGACTTCGGCTTTGGCTGGCAACTCAGCATCCTGAAGGATGGCATGCACGAGCTGCGCTGTGCTCTCCCGCGTGCCATTCATTTTCCAGTTGCCGGCAACCAAAAATTGACGCATTACTGCCCCCAGACCAGGTTCAAAAGGCGCGCAAGCTTAATGGTGCAAGACATGGAAATCAATGTAGCGCAGCGGTCCGTACCGCTTCGGCAATGGTTTCTGCAAACTGTTGCGTGAGCGTGGCATCCTCACCTTCCACCATGACGCGCACCACAGGCTCGGTGCCGGAGAGGCGCAATAACACCCGCCCCCGGCCGGCCAAGCGTTGCTCTATGCTTGCTGTGGCTGAACGGATCGCTGGAGATTGCAAATCCACACGCTCGCGGGTTTTCACATTCACCAGCACCTGAGGATACTTGTGCATCCCGGTTTTCATATCGGCCAGATCGCGACCGGTCACGCTGAGTGCTTCCAACACCTGCAAGGCCGAAATGATGCCATCACCGGTGGTGGTGCGATCCAGGCAGATGATGTGGCCGGAATTCTCACCGCCGAGTACTCCGTGGTTCTCTTCGAGCATGGCTAATACGTAACGATCGCCCACCTGCGCACGGCGAAACTCAATGCCGTTCGCAACCAAGGCCTGTTCCAGGCCGAGATTGCTCATGTGCGTGCCTACCACCGGGCCACGCAGGCAGTGTTGTAATTTACGCGTCATGGAAATGATGAACAGCAGCTCATCGCCGTCCACCAGAGCGCCGTTATGGTCGATCATCATGACTCGGTCGCCATCGCCATCAAAGGCGATACCAATTTGTGCGCCCAGTTCCAGAACCTTCTGCTGTAAACTCTGTGGATGGGTCGTGCCACAATTTTTGTTGATGTTCAAGCCGTTGGGACGCACGCCAAGACTCGTTACCTGCGCGCCCAGAGCGCTAAATATTGCGGGCGCTATCCGGTAAGTTGCGCCGTGGGCGCAGTCGAGGACCAGCTTGAGACCCTCCAGTCTGAATTCCGGTGCCACGCTGGATCGGCAGAATGTTGTATAGCGTTCAGCGGCATCCGTCATGCGGCGCGCACTGCCCAACGAACCTGAATCCACAGTCACAAACGGTCTGGTAATCGCCTCCTCGATTTGCTGCTCAATTTCATCCGGCAACTTGCGGCCTTCGGCGGAAAAAAATTTAATGCCGTTGTCCTGATAGGAATTGTGTGATGCACTTATGACGATACCGGCTTGCGCTTTTATCACGCGCGTCAGATAAGCAATGGCGGGCGTGGGCATGGGCCCCAGCAATTGCACATTCACGCCAGCAGCCGACAGCCCCGCTTCTAGCGCGGATTCAAACATATAGCCGGAGATACGCGTATCCTTGCCGATGAGTACCGTTCCACCGCCCTGGGGCGCCAATACACGGCCGGCAGCCCAGCCAAGACGCAGGACGAAATCAGCACTCATATGCGGGCTGCCCACCGGGCCGCGTATGCCGTCAGTCCCAAAAAATTTGCGCGTCATTGATTGCCCCAACCACTTAAGAGTGATTCTATCATCCGTGCCTATGCACAGCAGAGACGAGTTTGAGTGCTGCGACCGTAGGTTGTACATCATGGGCACGGATAATATTGGCACCGTGCAAGGCTGCAACCACTGCTGCTGCCACACTGCCATGCAAACGGTCGGTCACCGGCACATTGCCCAGCAGTGTGCCAATCATGGACTTGCGCGACAGGCCCACCAGCAACGGCAATCCCAGTGAGGCGAATGCATTCAGATGACGGAGTAAATCGAGGTTGTGATTCAATGTCTTTCCAAAACCGAAGCCGGGATCAATCAACAGATGTTGCCGCGGAATTCCCTCGGACTCACACACATGGATACGATCCTCGAGAAATTGCTGCACTTCAGCCACGACATTTACATAGCGAGGATCCTGTTGCATGCTGCGTGGCTCACCCTGCA
>JBAWFD010000010.1:0-36119 GCA_049591615.1 Gammaproteobacteria bacterium
CATAGCGGCCGCATTCGTGTTTATTACAGCCTTTACAACCTCTTTGTGCTGTCCATGATCGCGGTGCCGGTGATCGCGCATGTGGCGTTGGTGTGGATTGCGGTGGAAATGACCACGCTCATGTCCGCTTTTCTCGTCGCTTATGAGGATACTCCGGCATCACTGGAGGCCGCGTGGAAATACGTGATACTCACCAGCATGGGCGCCATACTCGGCCTACTCGGAATACTCATCTTGTACTGGGGAACACGCGTCGCGGGTGCAGTGCCTTTCACCTGGACAGGTCTAGTCGCAAGCGCGCCGCAAATGCCCAAGACCATTCTATGGACCGGTTTCCTGCTGGTACTGGTTGGCTTTGGCACAAAAGTGGGCCTGGTGCCCTTACATACCTGGCTGCCGGATGCCCATAGCCAGGCGCCCTCGCCGATCTGCGCCTTGCTGTCGGGCGTCGAAACCAGCACTGCCCTGTTTGTGATACTGCGGATGTTCCCGGTACTGCAGGCTGCTCCACTGGTAGAGGACCCCCGCCCGTGGTTTATTGCCATCGGACTGGTCTCGGTGGGCGCCGCGGCATTCCTGCTGCTGCGCGTGCGTGATTACAAACGCATGTTCGCGTTCTCAACTGTGGAACATATGGGCATCATCATGGTGGCCGTGGGACTCGGCGGGCTACCAGCGCACATCGGCGCGGTATACCAGCTAGCCGCACATTCATTCTCGAAATCATTCTGCTTCTTCGCGGCGGGTACCGCGCTGATAGCCACCGGCACACAAGAAATCAGTGGCGTTCGCGGACTCATTCGCCGCTCACCGCTGGCGGGTTTGGCCCTGCTGCTGGGAGGACTTGCGATAGCGGGTGCACCGCCCTTTGCAGTCTTCATCAGTGAGTTCTCGATTTTTCGCGCTGGCCTTGCCAATGGCCAATACCTCAGCATTGCCTTGCTGGCACTCTTTGTGGTGGTGGCATTCTGTGCATTGATGTTTCACATCAACGGTATCGTGTTCGGGAATCCCGAAGAAAAGACTGCATCACCGATACCAACACTGTGCCTTGTGGCATTGGCCGTGGCCCTGATTCCTACCCTGGTCTTGGGTATGTACTTGCCGGAAAGAGTGGCGGAATTATTTCAAGCGGCCGCGGCCGCCCTCGGCCATTGATGGAGTAATTAATGGCTGCCCCATTACAAACCCCGCAGCTTGACACCTGGCAATCACTTGCCCGGGATTGCGTTGCCCGCTGGGCGGGTGTGACGGCCGATACCGATCATGATTTGCGCATCGTCCACATCGTCACACCGCACGACGTGCTCCGGCCCCTGTGCCTGTGGCTATTCAAGGAACTGGATTATCGCTTCGGCACCTTGGTGGTGGAAGAACAGGCGGAATGCTGGCAACTCACGTATGTGTTCATGGATCCCAGCGACCACGGCTGGGTGTACATAGAAATGACGCAGTCATTGACGCAAACCAACGTGGCCTCCATCGGCGACGAGATCCATGCTGCCGACTGGCATGAACGCGAAGCGGAAGATCTGTTTGGTTTGCATTTTGAAGGGCATCCGAAACTCGGTGAGTTCGTGCTCCACGAAGACTGGCCGGAAGGCGTCAACCCGATGCGCAAACGGTTTGACATGCGTCAACCTTTACCCGAACGTAACCAAGTAGCCGTCTGGCAGCCGCCCACCATCGTGCAGGCGCCCGGTGCCTTTGCCATGCCTGTCGGACCCGTATATTCCGATTTCGCTGAAGCCGCCCATTTCGTAATCGAGACCACCGGGGAAAACATGCTGCGCGTGCTACCGCGGTTCTTCTACAAATACCGTGGTGTGGAAAAGTTGGCCGAGGAAAAAACAATTGATGAAGCATTGTTGCTGGCCGAGCGATTTTCCGGCAGCAACGCCTTTGCCCACGGCTGGGCATTTTGCCGCGCTATCGAAAGCCTTTGCGCTACCGAACCGCCAGCACGCGCGTCGGCGCTACGTACGGCATTCGCCGAACTGGAACGCCTGCGCCAGCATGTCGCGACCATCACCGGGCTGTGCGGAGCAACCGGTCTGTCCGTGGCCCAGGCTCAGGGAGCAATCCTCGAAGAGGAACTGCTGCGCCTGACGGCCGAGATTTGCGGGCACCGTTATCTGTTTGGCCTGCTCACGCCGGGCGGTCTCACATTGGATATGGATAACGCTCACATCCAGAGGTTCCGGGAAGGGGCGCAGGATATCCGCGCTCGTCTTGAGGTTCTGCAAACAGATTTGCGCTATTCAAGCAGTTTCCTGGACCGCATCGAGGAGGTGGGGATTATTACTGCCGATGTGGTGAAGGCATTTGGCCTTGTAGGCCCGGTAGCGCGTGCTTCAGGCGAACCATCGGATATGCGCAAACTATTCTGCTATGGCGCCTACGCCAACCTGGAATTCGAAGTGCCCGTCGAAACCGAGGGCGACGGCTACGCACGCCTGCGTATCCTGTTTCGCGAAGCGCAGCAATCGGTAGCCATAATCGAACAGGCACTGAGCGATCTTCCGACTGGCCCACTGTATACGCCGCTGACGCCACGGGGAGGAGCTAGCTTGGGGTGTGTGGAAGCGCCGCTTGGCGCTGCATATCACTGGTTGCGCCTGGATGACGCTGGACGTATCCAACGCTATCGCATCGGCACCCCATCCTTTCGTAACTGGCATGCTTTCCGCGTAGCAGTCGAGGGTTTCTCCTTCCAGGATTTCCCCATCATCCTGGCCACCTTCGGTCTGTCACAAGCCGAAAGCGACCGATAGCGAGGCGGTAGTTATGCGCAATTGGGTATACAAAGGACTCGCGACTGGAATTCGCACCACTGCCTATCCAGCAGGCGCGGACCATTCGCCGGGCATTTCACCGGGGCGGCCACGCGCAACTAAGCTGGCAACGCACGCGGCCGAAACTTTGGAAAAAAACTGCCCGACACACGCCATTAGCGCGCAGCAGACAGACGCGTCTGTAGATTACCGCCATTGCGTACATTGTTCGCGCTGCCGGCAGGATAGCAGTGCTTCGAGCATGGACTGGGAAGGCGGCTTTGAGTGGGGCGCTTTGGCAGAGCAGGCCAGCAACGCGGGCCGGCGCTTCGAGAAAGCCTTTGGTCACTCACTACACATCCGCTTCGTGGATGCCGGCGCCTGCGGTGGCTGCATGAGCGAGGCGCGGCAGCTTAATAACCCCTATTACAACATTCATCGCCTGGGTTTCTTCATCACGCCCACCCCGCGCGAAGCGGACATTCTGCTGGTCGCCGGCCCCGTGACAGATGCCATGCACGTACCATTGCTGAAAAGCTATTTGGCCATGCCCGAGCCCAAGCGGGTGGTGGCGATGGGTGTGTGCGCCATCTCTGGAGGTGTTTTCGGACCGAGTTTCATTTCTGCCGGAGGCGTAGCTGACGTTATCCCGGTTGACGTGATGATACCCGGCTGTCCACCACCACCATTAGCCATCTTGCATGGATTGCTATTGGTTGTCGAACGCACAAAGCCTGCATCCCTCATGTCTACCGTTCCTTCCACATCAACTTGATGCCCGGCCACAATGCAATATCTCATTCAGAGCAAATCCTATGTCAATTCTACAACTCTGTGGTGTCTATACATTGACTGCAATAGATACAGCCATGGAGATCTGGTATGAATAATATTCTGGAATGGATTTCTGCAAATAACACTGCAGCTACATTACTCGCTTTTCTGGTGTGCGGTCTGCTGGCTCTTGCCTGCGTGTTCATACTGGGCGGCAAGAGCCAGCGTCGAACTTTCACCGCGCTCACATTGCTCCAGTCGCTGTTGCTGCTCATCGCCGGCGCCGCAGAACTCAGCAATGCCGCGACCGTCATCCTGCCATTATGGAATTTTCACTCGCTAGGCAGTCTGCTGTTCCAATATAACCCCTTGTCCGCAATATTCCTGATTGTCACCGCGGTGGTATTTGCGGCCAGCCTGCCGTTCGCGGCACATGACAGCGCACAGTATGATTCCCGCGTCAGGCGCTGCCTGTTTCTTTGCCTGTATGAACTGCTCTATCTCAGCATAGTCGCGGTGTTCATCTCCGGCGATGCACTATCGTTCCTGCTGGCCTGGGAAATCACGGCTCTACTGATCTACGGCCTGGTATTGTTTGAACATGAACGCTCTGCTCCCATACGCGCCGCGTACCTGACGCTCGCCCTCAGCGAATTTGGCAGCGTAGCGGCGATTATCGGTCTGCTACTTCTGGTGGGCCTGACTGGCCATCTGGATTTTGCCGGTATACAAGCATTGTCTGGTACGCTCGGTGAAGGTGCGCGCTGGATAATTTTTCTGCTGACCTTTTATGGTTTCGGAGTCAAAGCTGGATTGGTGCCCGTCAATCTGTGGCTACCTGACGCGCACGCGGCAGCACCGCGCACGGTGTCACCGGTATTATCCGGCGCGACCCTTAACCTCGGGGTTTACGCCATTATCCTGGTGAATACGGAACTCTTACCCGTGACCCTGACGGGAACCGGCATCGTGGTGCTCATCACTGGGAGCGTTACCGCCATCATCGGTATTCTGTACGCCATCGCTCAACATGATATGAAACGTACCCTGGCACACAGCTCCATCGAAAACCTCGGCATAGTCATCGCAGCTTACGGGGCGGCGCTGGTTTTTGGCGTACTCGGACACGCAGTGCTCGCTGGTATGGCGCTGATCGTGGCGCTTTATCACATGATTAATCATTCCGTATACAAAACCCTGCTGTTTATTGGTAGCGCTGCCGTAGATGCCAGTACTGGCACCCATGACATGGACCGGCTCGGAGGGCTGATTCGCCGTATGCCCTGGACTACGTTATTTTTCCTCGGCGGAATCATCGCGATCTGCGCACTACCGCCTTTCAACGGCTTTGTGAGCGAATGGCTGACGCTGCAAACCCTATTGCGTGCAGCGGAGCTGGCCAGTGTCCCGATAAAAGTTACATTTGCCATTGCGGGTGCGCTTCTGGCGCTGACCGCAGGTCTGGCTATAACCTGCTTCGTGATGGTTTTCGCCATGAGCTTCCTCGGACTTACGCGCTCAAAAGAAGCCATGAATGCTCACGAGGCCCCAACAGTTGCGCGCGTACCGATGGCAGCGCTCGCCGTCCTGTGCCTGGCGCTGGGCATATTGCCCACCTATGTCATTCCAGTTCTCGATATTGCCACTGCACCGCTGACGCATGCGCATGCCATCGACACGTTAGTACCGCCCTTCTTCGGCGCGGATAGCCACAATACACATGGGCTATCGCCCACATTTGTGCAGGATTTCCACAATCTTGGCGCCCAGGTGGGCCAGCAAGTATTGCCGGGCAGAGGACTGGTTGTGCTGCATCCAGGTGAAGCGCGAAATCCAGTGGTATTCGCCATGTCCACCGCTTATACCCTGCCGGTGCTGATAATACTGTTGCTCCTGGTATATCTCGCATTTCGTCTGCTAACGAGAACCAGATGCGTGAGCCAGCGTGCGGTCTGGGCTGGAGGTATCCGGCACTTTTCACCGCTCACGACTTATACCGCCACCGGCTTCGCTGCGCCCGTGCGCGTACTGTTTGACACCATCCTGCACCCAATCACGATCGAAGACGCCACGGAGACTCATGGGGAACATTTCCGTACGGTGATCAGGCGCGAGACCATCGAGTTTCATATCGTCGACCGGCTCACGCTCCGCCCCCTAATCCGGCTTGTGTTACAGGTGGCCGCCTTACTGCGGCATATGCACCACGGCCGAGTCAATGTATACGCTACTTATGTATTACTGAGCTTGCTAGTGGTTCTTATCGTTGGATTGTGGAAGCCCTAGGCCTGCCGAATTCGCGTGCCATCAGCAAGCACCAAACCCTTTCGATCCAAGCTGATAAAACACTGTGATAGCCAAACGTGGGTTCTGTCCCATAAACATTAACGGGTACTCCGACAAATATCCTGCGTAGCTTAGTAATTTGGATCATTTAAAGTTAAGCAACCCCCATAGACATGCCCGCAATACACGACTTGTCGCCCAATAATCTTTACGTTGATACATGGCAGTTTATACGCCATGAAATCACATGACCGGGTGGTATTAGCTCGCCGAGCGCTTCCAATGCGGACTGCGCAACGGCTTCCTCATCGAAGAATTCCACCACCAGCGGCAGATGGACGTTGAGCCGCAGAAGGTCGGCGGAATGTACTTCACCTTTCTGCCCAAAACCTGCGATACCGCGAAACACCGTTACGCCATGTACCCGGTGTTGATCGTGAAGAATGCTCATGATTTCAGCCAATAGATTCCTGGTCTTGCCATGATCCGCTTCACTCAGGTATATCCGCACCAACAGCATTGGTTTCTCCACTCAGGATCTCCTTTACAAGTTACGAGCAAGGTATGCGCCACACAATGCGGCAAGCAAGCCCACTACAATCGAGAAAACCACATAAATGCCGGCCTTGATGTATTCCCCGTCTTCGACTAACAGCAAAGTTTCCATTGAAAATGTAGAGAATGTAGTAAATCCACCCAGCCCCCCCGTGAGGATTGCAGTACGAAGAACTGGGTTGATAGATAGACGCTCCAAGGTTTCGAAAAACAGGAACCCCATAAGAAAGCAGCCCACTATATTGATTATGAATGTGGCTAGCGGAAAACTGCGGTGGTAACTAATGGCTACCAGTTGCGTTAAGCCAAGGCGCGCGCAGCAGCCAAAAGCGCCGCCGATAGCTACGCTGAAATAAGTCCACATGGAATGACTTCTTAATTAACCTGTAAAAAGATGGGTAGTTACTCGATGAAAACTATTACCCCAGTATACGCAGCGTAATAGTCGCAGCTGCAGAAGGACATCTCCATGACCACCCTTATCAGGCTGCTGAGTATTATTGCGGATTTTGATAAAACGCGGATCGTCACATGTACCGCACTCGCGGTCACTGCAAATCAGTGGAATGCTCATTCGATAGCTCCTGTTGACCGTTTTTTTCAGCAGGAGTCATTAGCCTTTTGTGGGCAGTTCTGGGCGAACTCCATCGCCGCACTACGTTACTAGCAAAACACACCGGGTGCCTGAATGTCAACTGAAAACGACAGTGAATTTTTCACGGAATGGCGATAACACAGTGGCAGGATCTATGCATACACATAGACGATAGCATCTCTAAAAGGTTGGCCCGATTGTCAGCGGTCAATTTACACATCGACTATCAAGCCGCAGGGCAAATGAAAAAGCCGCCCGTACTTAAAAATACGGACGGCTTTTTAATTCTCGGTGATCACCCACCCAAACTGAAGACCACCGTGATGACTGGGTGAATCGTTTGTCCTGCGAATTGGGGCGGTGGCGGTGGATAGTGGGCATTATTCACCGCATCCATGGCAGCACGGTCCAGTGAGCGGTCGCCACTGGAGCGGTCGACACGAACGTGACTGACAGTACCATCGTGATAATCAAAGCTCACGATGGTGGTACCCGTAGCCCCAGCCAGGATCGCCTGCCGTGGATAGACTTTGGCCGCATCGATGGCCGCCTTGAGCTGCGCGTAAAAATCAGCCCGGATCGCGTTTATATCCACTTTCGGCTGTGGCGTCGGTACCGGCGGTGGTTGCGGTGGCATCGGTGGCACCGCATTTGGAAGTGGAATCGGCGTCGGTATCGCGGGCACCTCAGAAAGTGGCTGCGGCGTCGGCATTTTCGGGATCGGCGTCTTTGGCGGCGGCGGCGGCGGCGGCGGCGGATTTGGAGGTATCTGTATTACCGCCACTTTCTCCACTGGCGGTGGTGGCTCCGGATGAGTCACGTGCCAGATGATAATGCCCGCAATGATGAGACCTATCAGTGCCTCAGCGACTATCGCCAGGATAAACGAGACACCAGATCGGGCCGTGAACAGGCCCTCGCTAAAAACATGCTTATTGTCCACAGTCGGGCCCTATGGATTAATCGTTGGTATTTTTGGCGGCGATACCGATTTGGGTCACCCCCGCTTCACGGCATGCATCCATGGCAATCACAAGATCCTGCAGCGACACATCCTTGGCACCCGCTATCGTAACGTTCGCATGCGCAGGATCTTGTCCGAGCAGGTAGGAAGTAAGCTGATCAGGTGTCATCAGTTGGCCTTCGACTACTATTTGCCCGTGCGCGGGCAAGCTGATGATGATTTTGGGCCGTTCAATGGTTACCGCCGTGCTGCTTTGTGGCAGGTGAGAGGCTATCCCGGTAGCGGGAATCATGCGCAGCGTAATCATGATGAAGAACACCAGCAGGAAGAGCATGATGTCGATCATGTTGATGATCTCGATTCTGCCCTTCTTCTTTTCTATATAGCTCATTTCAACTACCTGCCTTGGCCAAACACGATGGCCAGTTGAGTATTAACCATGTCCCCGGGTAGGCCAGAAAAGCTTTAGGTGAGGCGGTTTACCAACATCACCTTGATGGCTTCCATCTGGTGCATGACCAGACGCACACGGTTGTTAAGGCCGTTGAAGAATACGAGACCAATGATGGCGACGGCCAGACCCGCAGCAGTTGCTATTAGCGCCACAGCCACACCACCGGTCACCTTGGTTGGTGCGGTATCCGCGGCACCTAGCACCTGGAACGCCTCGAAGATACCCACGATGGTACCCAAGAGACCCAGCAGCGGATCGAGTGTCACCACGGTATCAAGCATCCACATGCCGCGATCAATACGCGGGGCCTGCAGGAGGATGGTTTCCTCGATGAGCTCGGAAAGTCGCACCGGATCCTTGACGTTTGGATATTTGAGAGCCACTTCCAGCACCGCGCCTTGTGGATACTTGGCAGTGCGCACCGCCAGATCCATGAGTGCGTCACGGTCCACGTCCTCAGATTGCAAGATCACGCGCGCAATCAACTCACCCTGTCTTGCGACTTTGGCAAGGTACCAGGTCCTGTCAATGATAATGACGAGGGCAATCAACAAGGTAAAGATAATGATCCAGATGACGCCACCTGAAACATTAGCGATGTGAAGAAGCTCTTGAATATTCACTTATGAATCTCCTGCAATACCGGATTTTGGTATTCGGTGTTTACAAACGCGCATGAGCGCCCCGTGACAGTCTGGACCACGCAGCAGCACCCTTCGCACCGTTCAATTCGTTTTGCGGGCCCCGCTTTTTACTCGAATACACCGCATCAAGTCAACAAGAATATAGCGGATTCCGAGGGATAATTTTATCCCCCCCCTATCAATGATTACAATCACTCTCTACGCTACTACTGGGCCCAATGACTTTAGCATACGCCCAGATAAGGGTACAAAACAGCTTACCAGCCATCAACGTGTTCAAAGTAGGGTTTATAAATAAATCGGGAAAATTTCGTAAAAATATGGCTATTTGCCGGATGTTTTATCGAGAGAAAAGCCTGAACATACCGTTTTTAAGCCATCCCGCTGAGTTGTTATTGCAATTGGTGATACCGACCTCCGCTGCACTCGAGAAAGCCCAGTTTCATCTAACCGAGTAAAGTGGCACCGCCCAGGCTAAAAACATACAGTTCCAGCTCGCCGCTCCGACCAAGTATGTTCCACCTTCCAGCACCAGCAGGTGACTGAATCCCGATCTCACCATACCGTATATCTTAAAATGCAGCAGAACTCAACACTCAATGGCCCAATTACCCTGGCTACAGCACACATAGCATGCCACCGCCGAAAGCCGGCACCACTCACACGGCGGCAGCATTAAAATACAACTCTGATGAAAGACACTGGCAATTAAGGTTATCGTCTTCGTTCCCAACGAAAGGCATCAAATCGTATTATGGTCGTAAACTTTCGATATATTCACATATGATCAGCTGTACTCGCGCTCCGACCTAACTTCCAATACTATATCTAATCGAAAATATCGCCTGTTTCTAGCGTAATGGACATACCTTCCATCAATAGGAAATTTCCCAGAATGCATCACAAGTTTGCTTTTTTACTGGTTATTGTTGTTGGGATCTTGGCCTCCCCGGCATCATATTCAGCCAGCTCCGCGCCTGCTGCCAGCAGCAAAATTGTACAATTGCCGGTTTTGAATCCACAACCGCGCGAAGCGCTTGTTGAACAAGCCATTTCCGGAATCCTTGCTCGCTATCATTATGGCAATCAACCGCAGGATAGCGTCCTATCGCAGCAAGTATTTAAACACTATCTGGAGAACCTGGACCCAAACCGAAGCTATTTCCTCCAATCTGACATCGACAGTTTCGCTGCATACCAACATGACATGGCTAATACCATTCAAGATGGCAATTTAAAATCCGCCTTTGCCATCTATAACGTCTACCAACAACGCGTACAGCAGCAAATTCAATACGCACTCGGTTTACTGAATCATGAACCTGATTTCAAAATCAAAGAAGACTATGTCTTTGACCGCGATAAGGCACACTGGGCAACCAACGTGGTGGAGTTGGATGATATCTGGCGTAAACGCGTCAAGAACGACATCATCGGCTTATTGTTGGCCGGCAAAACTTGGAAACAAACCACGGAGGTCCTGCGCAAGCGTTATCAGAATTTCGATTATCGCGCCCGGCAGATATCGTCTGAGGATGTATTCGACTTATTCATGAATTCCTACACCCTTACTCTGGATCCGCATAGCAATTACTTTTCGCCTAGTGAGTCACAACAATTCCAGATTCAGATGAGTTTGAAGTTTCAGGGTATCGGTGCGTCTCTGATCTCTGAAGGCGAATACACCAAGGTTGTCCAGGTGATACCGGGGGGGCCTGCAGCCCGGAGCAAGGGGCTGCATCCCGATGACCGCATCACAGGAGTAGCCCAGGGAGATAAGGGTGATGTGGTAGATGTTGTTGGCTGGCGTCTTGATGATGTAGTGCAGCTTATTCGTGGGCCCAAAGATTCGGTAGTTAGACTTCAAATATTGCCAGCTGGTGCCGCCCCCGGCTCGCCAGAAAAAATCCTCCGCTTAGTGCGCGACACCGTGAAGCTGGAAGCTCAGGCCGCCCATAAAAGCATAATTAATGTAACAAGCGGCGGTCGCAATTTCAAAATCGGAGTCGTCAATATTCCTGCTTTCTACAGCGATTTTGAAGGGCGCTTGGAAGGTGAAAAGAACTATACCAGTACTACACGCGATGTACGCAAGCTACTTCAGGAACTCAAGGCCGAGCACGTAGATGGGGTCGTAATCGATTTACGCAATAACGGTGGCGGCGCCTTGGATGAAGCGACCAAGCTCACCGGCCTGTTCATACCTCATGGTCCGGTGGTACAAATCCGTGATACTAGCGGTAATGTGGAGGTCGACGACGACGATGACAGTAGTATCGTTTATACCGGCCCATTAGTAGTGTTGGTGAACCGCTTCACTGCATCGGCCTCGGAAATTTTCGCTGCTGCAATCCAGGATTACCACCGCGGACTTATCGTGGGCTCCACCACCTATGGCAAAGGCACAGTCCAACGACTTATCGACCTGAACAGATTCGTGCCCGGAAACCAGGACGTCGGACAACTCAAGCTGACGATCGACAAGTTCTATCGGGTGAATGGCGCCAGCACCCAGCGCAAGGGTGTGATGCCAGATATCATTCTGCCTTCCCCGATTGATCCCAAGGAATTCGGTGAAGAAACCGAAGATGATGCCCTACCATGGGATCAGATTGCATCAGCCGACTACACCCCATTACATCTAGGGCTTGGCGAAGCACTGCCTAAGCTAACCAAACTCCATGATGAACGCATTGCGGACAATCCCGACTGGGCACTTTTTCTAAAAAGCATACAGCTATTGGAAACCGAACGCAGCGTTAAATCGGTGACGCTGCTGTTAAGCGAACGCGAGAAATTGCAGGCCACAAGTGACGATGAAAAGCTGGCGCTTGCCAATTCCTGGCGCAAGCTCAAAGGCCTGCCTCCAGCAACAAGTCTGGATGAAGCCTACAAGCTACTAGGAAAAGGCAATCCGTCGACAGAAGACGAGAATGCCGGGGACGACAGTGACAGCGATATCAACGGACTGGTACCCGACGTGATTCTGCGGGAAACTGCACATATCACCGCAGACATGGCGGTTTTGAATGTAGGCAGAACGCCAAGCTCACCGGCAACAGCCATCAGCAAATAATTTTACTCTGGCAGGACTGCCGATTTAGTTTTTGCTACTTGAGCCGGTGGCAGCAGCAGGATGTTCTGGATATCCCAATAATTTAGCCGCAGGATATTAACCCCCAGTGGCTGAGCTTCGGCATCAATGGTGGGTGCTGTCTGGGAAGGTAACGAAATGTAGTCGAGACAAGATTCTTCCGGGACTGAATCAGTGTCGCTTGCATAGGTCGCGTTGCGACGCAGATGCTCAACGCGGAAACGGAGCTTCTCTGGACGCATTTTGTCACCGCGTAGCTTTATGACTACTTCGTAAACGTGGTTACCGATTGTAAGGCAATCATTGAGTAACCCAAAATTTACGTCAGAAACCGGCTTGATACCTGCGCTACGCGCCATTTCGGCAACGTTGTATTCCCTAAAATGCAGGTACAAATATTGCGCCAGCCCCAGCAACCACAGATTTACAGTGCGTTTCGAAGCAATTTTTATTCCAGGCCAGACCTGCTGTTTTTCACGTCGCAGCAATTCCATAGCTGCAAGTAGTTCCAATTTACGACTTTCTATGGGCTTGAATTGTTTGGTTAGCTTTTCAATCTGAAATTGGATATCTGCGCGTTTTTTATTGTGCCAGAATTTTTTAAGGTTAGATAATTGCTTCTGTAAATCGCCCAGGCTATTCCGCAAATTACGGCGTTCGCGCTCCAACTTGTCGAATTGCTGTGCCAATTCATCCAGGCGCCGACTACGATCTTTTTCCGTTAGTTCCTCAAATCCACTCCGTTCGGCCTTCTCGAAGCGTCCAGCAAGATCTCCAGCCAGAGTCTGCAATTGCTGGCGACAGGTATTCCAAACCGCGCGCAGGCGATAATAGATGATGGCGCTTTGCCCGCGCTCCGCATCCGCCAGCATCTGTTCAAGATTGGTCAGCTGACGCTGCAGTTCTTCATTACGAGTGCGTAAATCTGCGGTTTCTGTTTTAAGCAGATCACGTTCGGCGTTGACCAGATCCAATTCACGTTTGATTAAATTGCGGTTTTCAAACAATTCCACAAGTTTCGAATTCTGCTCCAATGAACCATCGGGCGGTGCCGCATCTTGCGGGTCATCTTTTCTGGTAATGATTTTTTTGTAAAGCGCAGCCATACAAAAGCATCCTCAGATGAAACTTTGCTTTAAGAACAGTAGCGGGAACAAGCGCCTGTGGTTCAAGAATTTACGCATGGATGGCCTCAAGCTGATAGTCAATATATAACTTAACATAAATATCGCATATACATACAGGCCACCGCCAACAAGCAGCACGAAGCCCTGATTATTCAGCTCGCTGCCTCGCAGCATGGTTAGCTGCGGTCAGCGATTTTTAAAGGCGAACATGTGACGGCTGGTCGAGGTTCTTAAATATTATGGTCGAAATAATGACAAAACGCGGTTCCCGATTCAGGGTAACGACAAACCATATGACAGCTATTCAGCTGCACTGTGACCGTTATAAAAATAGCATCCAATTAAGGAGGGTTGCAAACAGAAGTGTGTAGCTTTGTTCACATGCGTAGGGTCATCAATATAGATTTCATAGCATGGATTCGTGAAGGTTGGAGTGAGGAGCTTTTGTAAAAGAGCGCTGAACGGACAACTACGATATCTATCAGTAAGGTCAGTATTTTGGTTCGTGGAGAAGTATGTTGAAATGGGGTGCGGACAATACTCTGATGGAACGCTTGTAAATATTCATGCGTCCACTAGACAAATATCGTTACGCACCCACATGTTCAATAACTTATTTAGTTGGCACTATTCATCTGATTTGTTACGCAGCCTCCACGACGGAGGTACGCTTGGAGTCCACGAGTCGAAACCATGAGAGTCCCATATGATCCCGGAAATACTTTCGCCTTCAGATACCAACAAGATGCTGTTCGTCGCGCTCTTTGCGGCAGTCGCCACGATAAATGGGCTGAAGAGCAGGCTCAGATCCCCACGCTTATTGGTCGTTACCACACAATCTAGATTATAAGGGGGGTATCTAACTTTAAACACCACATTCAATTTGCAGGCGCTGCCGTCGACTTCAATGGCAGCGCTTTTCACCATATAACCCAGATTTTGGGCCACCAGTCGCTGATGTCCTGGAAACAGAGCCATGTGCCATTGTGTTGGAAACGCTTGTCCAGGGATTGCAGCGGCAGTTGCAGCTGAAGTGGCGGATGCGGGTGCGGCTGTGGATGCTTTTGTTTCCTTGGGTTTCGATTTGGTTTCTGCTTTGGCTATCGCTGCCACTACGGCAGTTTTGGACGTGGGTGCAGCGGTAGCTGGTAATGGAACCATCAACGATACCTGATTGGATACCTTGAATCCGTCTGCACTCCCCAGGAGATCCACCTGCTGCCCAGCAATTGTGAAATTTTTGTGTGCAGGCTGATCCTGATTGACAGTACAGGAGGGAGTCCATGGATTATCAGTGCTCCATGTCAATACTGTGACATTACAATTTGCACCTTCCACATCGATGGCAGCCATCATAATTAGCTGATCTTTAGAATTTGGCGGCAACTCAGCCAGCAGTGTATAGCCCTTAGGTGAGCTGGAGCAGCCAATTAGCGCCAACATAATGGCTGCCATGCTACAGGTTGCGATCCGACGAATTATAATATTCAGCATGATTATTGCCTCCAGGTTCTACAGGTTCAGATAACCCCTGCTTTACATTTGCCTCAGTTTTGACTTTTCACGAGTTAATATTGCTTTAGCACAGTGCATTAATTTGAACTTTTGCGTTTGGGTAGTCAATATGCCGTTCGCACATCTTCATCAGCTAACAATCGGTTAACCGCCCTCCCAGACAGCAGGCTTGGAAGTCAAATGGGATGTAGTCAGGCATGCAGTTTGGCAATCTCCCAGCTGATTATATATGATCATCAAGGTACAGTTTCAGATTGAATTATTGGCTCTCGACTGGCCAAAAATATGCCGATGATCGAGGCAATGTTCCAACCATTTATTCAGCAATATATTAAGCAGCCAACGCTTTTCAAATTCATCCGCCGCCGGCACCCACAGACCACTAAAAACCTTGCGGCGTGGTGTCTCACAGCAACTGACCGCTTCGGCCAAGCGTGCATCATGATATATACGTACTAAAAGGTCGGGATCAGCCAAAATAGACCCTTCTGCTTCCAGTTGATAGGTCATGCGCATACTTGTGGTATAGCGACTGCACCCATCCAGCGAAAGATGAATACTTAGATCAGTTGAACTTGTGGAAACCAGCTTGGACGGCAGATGCCATAAATTTCCGAGCAATTGACGCAAGCGGACATGATTGCCTTCATACAGGGTCATCAACCCAGCGAAACTGCGGGGCTGCACCAGGCGCACATGTTGTCCAATTGTTTCTATGAGCATGTCGAAACTATATCATAGACATATATATCAACAGGCTTTATTACGGCAGCGCGGAACGCGATGAAAATACTGACCGTCCCAACAAGCCCTTTCAACGACCAAAAACCTGGAACCGCGGGTTTACGCAAGCCTGTGCGCACATTTCAGCAGCCTCACTATCTTGAAAATTTCATCCAATCTGCCTTTGACGCTATCCCGTCGCTGAAGGGCGGCACACTCATCATTGGGGGTGACGGCCGTTATTACAACCGCGAAGCCATAGCCATATTACTAAATATGGCCGCCGCAAATGGCGTTAAAAAATCCATGATTGGGTGTAAAGGATTGTTATCAACGCCAGCAGCGTCTCTGCTGATACCGCACGTTGGTGCGGCCGGCGGTTTCATTCTAACCGCAAGCCATAACCCCGGTGGCCCAAAGGGCGATTTCGGCATCAAGTTGAACATGGCAAACGGTGGTCAAGCATCTGAAACTTCCACCAATGCAATCTATCAGCGCAGCCTGGCCATTGCCCGTTACTTTAAACTGGATACCAAAATAAAAATTGAACTTGATAGGCCGGGGCATCAAGTGCTTGGCGATATGCAAATCGAAATTGTTGATCCGGTCTCACATTATGCCGACGTCATGGAACGATTATTCGATTTCGGTCGTATCCGTGAATTGCTGAAAAATGGTTTATTTCGTATGCGCTTCGATGCGCTGCATGCTGTTACGGGCCCCTATGCCGTTGAGATATTCGAACGCCGTTTAGGCGCCCCGTCTGAGACTGTCATGCACAGTGTGCCTTCGGAAGATTTTTCCGGCTGTCATCCAGATCCCAATCCTCAGGATGCGGCGGGTTTCATCAAGCTTTTCACTGGCGCCGACAGTCCTGATTTTGGAGCGGCATCCGACGGTGATGGCGACCGTAACATGATCCTCGGCCGCGGTCTCATGGTTTCACCCGGCGACAGTCTTGCGGTACTGACCGCTAACGCTCAACTGGTGCCTGGATATGCTGACGGTCTCTCGGGTGTGGCGCGCTCTCTTCCCACAAGCCACGCTGTAGATCGCGTCGCGCAGAAACTGGGCGTCACCTGCTATGAGACCCCCACGGGCTGGCGCTACTTCTGTAATCTGCTGGACGCCGGACTGATAACCCTATGCGGTGAGGAAAGCTTCGGCACCAGCAGCAACCATGCTCGAGAGAAAGATGGGTTATGGGCAGTCTTGTTTTGGCTAAATCTCATCGCAACCCGCTCCGAACCGGTGGCTGAGATACTCATAAAACACTGGAGTGAGTACGGTCGGGATTTTTTTCAACGTGAAGATTATTTCATCAAAGATACGGGGCAGGCACAGACCCTGATGCGCCTTTTGGGTTCACGCCTCGGTGAGCTGGCTGACGAAACCATCGCAGGTTTCACTGTCCAGGCCGCGGAAAATTTTACCTACCATGATCCGGTAGATAACAGCATCAGCCAAAACCAAGGTTTATGGCTGACAACAGTGGGTGGTGGGCGAATCGTGTATCGCCTGTCGGGTACCGGTACCCGTGGCGCTATCCTGCGCATCTACCTGGAACAATATGAATCGAATCCAGAGCTGCATCACCAAACACCAGCTACAGTGTTGGCCCCACTTTCGCGGATGGCGCGCTCGTTGGCGCGTCTCGAAAGTCACGGCATCACAACGCCTACCGCAACCACATGATGAGTCAAAAACGACGCTGGATACCCGTTTGGTGCAGAATGGTGGTAGCGATTTCCTCGATGGAGGGATGCGTGGTATTCATGAATGGCACGCCCATGGCACGAAAAATGTCCTCCGCCTGGCGTACTTCGTAACGAACCTGATCAGAAGAAGCGTAGCGGCTATCGGGACGGCGATGGTGACGAATCTGCTGCAGGCGTGTCGGCTCAATTGTGAGGCCATAAAGCTTGGTTCGAAATGACAGCAAAACTGCCGGTAACTTCCCATGATTGAGGTCATCCTCTGTCAACGGATAGTTGGCCGCGTAGATTCCGAACTGCAGCGCCAGGTATAGGCAGGTCGGCGTCTTGCCCGAACGTGAAACCCCCACTAGTATCACATCGGCTTCCGGATAGCGTTTGGTGCTGATGCCATCGTCGTTGGCAAGAGCGAAATTCACGGCTTCGATGCGCTGAATGTAGGCGGCGTTATCCGCCGAGGCATGGGCTCTGCCAGCAGTGTGGGAGGACTTCATTCCCAGCTCGCGTTCCAAGGGGCCGATGAATGTCTCGAAGAAATCCAGGTACAAAGCTTCGCTACCCTGAATAATCGCGCGCACCGCATCATCCACTATAGTGCTGAAAACGATGGGCCGGACGCCATCCTCTGCACTCGCGGCATTGATGCGCGCCACCGCCTCTTTCGCCTTGTCAAGATTGGCGATAAATGGCAAAGTGACCTGCCGGAATCCTTCTGCATTGAATTGACTGATGAGACTGCGTCCTAGGGCTTCCGCTGTGATACCGGTGCGATCTGAAACGAAGAATACCGTGCGTTTTTTTTCCATACTTTGGCCGTTAAGATCGGGCTGAAGTTATTATTATCATTAGTGATGGCTGCAATCTTTGGAAGCCAAGTATACATCTCAAAGCATTTCGCCTGCCGATTGAGGTTTAACTCTAATGGATAAGCGTTACGTAATCGGTTTCGAGCAGCTCGGCATGCGCGATGTGGACAAGGTGGGCGGCAAAAATGCTTCTCTAGGAGAAATGCTGAGCCATCTCACTCAGTTGGGCGTTTTGGTGCCGGGTGGTTTCGCTACTACCGCCGATGCCTATCGTGAATTTCTCGCCCATGATGGGCTGGCTACACGTATTTCAAAAGAACTCGCCCTCCTCAATGTCGACGATGTGGTTAAACTCGCCGAAACCGGTGCTCGCATCCGGTACTGGATCGCGGCACTACCCTATCCTGCCGGCCTGGAACAGGCTATACGCACGTCGTATGCGGCATTAATACAGAAAGCAGGCAAGGAGTCCTCAGTGGCTGTCAGGTCATCCGCCACTGCTGAAGACTTGCCGGATGCCTCTTTCGCAGGCCAGCAGGAAACCATTCTCAATGTGCGCGGCATAGATCAGGTCTTGCAAGCGGTGAAAGAGGTTTTTGCCTCGCTCTACAATGACCGCGCTATTGCGTACCGGGTGCACCATGGATTTAAGCATGACGATGTAGCGCTGTCAGCGGGCATCCAGCGCATGGTGCGCAGCGATCTTGGCGCTTCTGGCGTGTTATTTACACTAGATACGGAATCCGGTTTCGACAAAGTTGTGTTTATCACTGCGGCTTATGGGCTGGGTGAAACTGTGGTGCAGGGTTTGGTCAACCCGGATGAATTTTACGTCTACAAACCGTCACTCGCGACCGATAAGAACCCGATCGTAGGCCGTAATCTCGGCAGTAAGTCGAGCATGATGATTTACGGCGATGGTAAATCCAATAGCCACACAGTGAAAACCATCGAGGTGCATGCGGAAGCACGTAAGCGCTTCTCCATTACCGACGCTGAGGTTATCACCCTGGCCAAGCAAGCGTTGATCATCGAGAAACATTACGCCAGGCCCATGGATATCGAATGGGCCAAGGATGGCACCGATGGCAAACTTTACATCCTGCAAGCGCGCCCGGAAACGGTCAAAAGCCGCAGAAGCCAGAGCCTAGAACGTTACGCGCTCAAGACACGGGGACCAGTGCTTGCGGAAGGCCGAAGCATCGGTCAGAAAATCGGCGCCGGGACTGCGAAAATCATCCAGAGCATCAGCGAAATGAATCACATCAAGGAGGGTGATGTGCTGGTTACTGACATGACGGATCCGGATTGGGAGCCGATCATGAAACGTGCGGCCGCCATTGTCACCAACCGCGGTGGCCGTACTTGTCATGCCGCCATCATCGCCCGTGAACTGGGCATCCCGGCAGTCGTAGGATGCGGCGACGCCACGCACAAGGTCAAGGATGGCCAGGCTGTCACGGTTTCCTGTGCCGAGGGCGATACGGGACATATCTACGCAGGCAAACTTGATTTTGAACATCGGGAAATCAATCTTGACCACATGCCCAAGGCGCCGCTCAAGATCATGATGAATGTAGGCAATCCGGAACGTGCCTTCAGTTTTGCCATGCTGCCCAACAAGGGTGTAGGTCTGGCGCGATTGGAATTTATCATCAACCGTATGATTGGTGTGCACCCGAAAGCACTAATTAATTTTGAGACACAACCGCTCGAAATCAAACGTCAAATTCAAGAACGTATCGCGGGTTACCGGGATCCGATTAGTTTCTATGTCGAAAGGCTGGCGGAAGGCATCTCCACCATCGCTGCGGCCTTCGCACCGGAGCCGGTCATCGTGCGCACCTCGGATTTCAAATCCAATGAATATGCCAACCTTATCGGTGGGCGCCAGTATGAGCCCCATGAAGAAAATCCGATGCTGGGTTTCCGCGGCGCCTCACGCTACATCGCGGAGGGTTTTCGTGATTGCTTCGAACTGGAGTGTCAGGCACTGCGCAAAGTGCGCGATGATATGGGACTTGGCAACGTACAAGTGATGATCCCCTTCGTGCGCACTGTAGAGGAAGCACGGCAAGTGACAGCGCTGCTCTCGGACAATGGCCTGAAGCGCGGCGATAACGGCCTAAAGATCATCATGATGTGCGAACTGCCCTCCAACGCGGTATTGGCGGAACAGTTTCTTCAATACTTTGACGGCTTCTCCATCGGGTCCAATGACATGACGCAGCTGACGCTTGGCCTGGACCGCGATTCCGGAGTAATCGCGCATCTCTTCGATGAACGCAACGATGCCGTCAAAAGCATGCTGTCCATGGCGATCCAGGCCTGTCGCAAACACAAGAAATACATCGGCATCTGCGGTCAAGGCCCCTCGGACCACCCGGATCTGGCTCGCTGGCTGCTGGACCAGGGTATAGAGAGCATCTCGCTTAATCCGGACACTGTAGTTGAAACCTGGCTGTACCTTGCCAAAGGTGAGGCTAAATGAGCACACCAAAAATAAATATACAGCACGACACCCAGTTCGAGGATCACTTCCCCATACACGTTATGGTCAGTCATCACATTGGCGTGGATGAGATCAATCTTGAAATATTTGAAATTGTGCGCAAACTGCGGAGCCTGTATGAAAATAACAGCCAGGAAAACGAGGCGTTGTCCGGCACCATTACTACTTATGGTGGTTATCAGACATCGAAAAAAATGATGTTCTTGGACCGCAAGGAAGCCGCAATTCTCCGGCTGCGCACTGAAGTCATACTACCCGGAGCTACACGTTACCTTACTACGGCTTACGACAATAAAGTTGAACCCAGCCGGACAAGGATAGTGTCTTGGGCCAACACACTGTCAGCAGGTGATTGGCAGGCACCGCATATGCACCCCAGTACCGGCAACCTCGCCAGCGGCGTATATTACGTGGCAGTACCGGAGAAACCCAAACCTGAAGGCTGCATCGAGTTTCTTAATCCGCACCCGGTCGCACACCATCACGGCATCAGCCTGACACGTCGCCTGTACCCCAAAAGCGGCGACCTGATCATATTCCCGCCCTATTACATTCACTACGTGTATCCATTCAAAGGTGATGGGGACCGCACAATCATCTCCTTCGACGTCATTTTGCAGAGCACGCAGTTTGTCTTTTAAGAACGACGCATATAGAACATATCCATGAGTGCATCCGCTGAATCAACAGCTATCCCGGGCGTCAGCCTGCGCAACCCAGCTACCGGCGAACTGCTTGGTCGCTACCCTTGGCAAAGTGCCACAGAAGTACGTGCGGTGTTGCAAACGGCCCGCAGCGTACAACCTAGCTGGGCGGCGCTGACGCTGGCAACGCGTCAAGAAATTATCCGTGAACTGCGCCACTGGCTGATGGCGCATATGGATGAAACCGCGAACACCATATCCGATTGCATGGGCAAGACCCGTATGGACGCTCTCGCCACCGAAGTCATGCCGACAGTCGCCGGATGCCGCTGGTATGAAAAACATGCAACGGATTGCCTGAAGCCACGGCATCTGAAAAATGGATCACTGCTTTTCTTCAGTAAACGCAGCACACTGCGGCGCGTACCTTGGGGTGTGGTAGGCATTATCTCGCCTTGGAATTATCCTCTCGGGATTCCCATGCACGAGATCGTGCCCGCACTGCTGGCCGGCAATACGGTAGTTTTCAAGACTGCTCCGGAAACCGTAACGGTTGGCACTCTCATGCAGCGCATGTTTCGTGAAAGCAGTCTCCCGGATGGCGTGTTCAACCACATTCATATCGATGGACCAGCAGCTGGCGAATTATTGCTCGAACCCGGCAAGGGCGTCGATAAGCTGTTCTTTACCGGATCTGTCCCAGTCGGCAAGCTACTCAGGGAAAAAGCGGCGTGCACACTCACGCCAATATCACTCGAACTCGGTGGCAAGGACGCCATGATCGTTTGCGCCGACGCCGACCTCGAACGCGCGGCCGATGGTGCCGTGTGGGCGGGCCTATCCAATGCAGGTCAAACCTGTGCCGGCGTCGAACGCATCTATGTGCATCAGAATGTTTATGCAGATTTCATGCAGCGACTCACGCAAAAAGTAACGGCCTTGCGCGTGGGCCATGGCATGGATTCCAATGTGGATGTGGGTCCTTTATGCACTGACCGTCAGATAGACACAGTACAGTATCAGCTGGAAGAAGCTTTTCAGCTTGGCGCTACCGTTGCAGCTAAGGCAGGACCCGCGCCTGCAGTTAACCCCCATTTCATCTCGCCCATGGTACTTACACACGTGGACCATGGCATGGCGATCATGCGGGAAGAAACCTTCGGACCGATCCTGGGTGTCATGCCGGTTACTGGTGATGCGGAGGCCGTCCGCCTCGCCAACGACTCACACTATGGCCTGAGTGCCTCGGTATGGTCGCGTGACCTGCGCAAGGCAGCCGCACTCGCGCGGCAAATACGTGCCGGTGCCGTCATGATCAACGACCATCTGATTTCCCATGGCATGACCGAAACCCCTTGGGGCGGATTCAAGGATTCCGGCAATGACCGCGGCCATGGGCGCTTCGCATTTGAAGCGGTCACAACGCCCCAAGTGATAGTCAACGATTGGCTCAAGCTTGCCTGGCGGCAGCCCTTCTGGATGCCCTACGACCGGCAGAGTTATGACGGGTTAAAGGGGGTGCTTAACGTCTTATATGGCCGCGGGTTTACCGCCCGGATTGCAGGTTTGCGGCACACTTGGTCACTTCTGCCGAAGATGTTTGGCAAACATTGATCAGAAATTCGTGCTGGGCAATTCTTCCAGGACTTCGATCTCGCCGGTGCAGGTAATTTCATCATCGTAGGATTCCATGTCCACACCATTCCAGTAGTCGAGAGCGCGCTTGTGCCATTCCATCAATGAGATGGTATCGCCCATGACTTGCTGTTGTGGAGCACGATGCATCTCACCGGTGGCACGCACGCGGAAAACTTTCTTGTGATCACCACGCATATTCTCCAGCCAGAAACGCACGGCGCGTTCGTCTTCAGGAATCAGCCACATGCAATTTGAGCGGGAAGGTAGATCCGGATACATCTGCTTCCTGACATCCTCCAGTACCAATTCCCGTACCATGCGTGTGGATAAAAACAGGCTGTCCAGAGTCTCCGCCAAGGTCATGATCGGGTTGTAATGATAAAAACCCAGGTGTGGATCCTTCTTTCCTTGTTTTCGGTACACATGCAGTGCCCGGAACGCCACCATATCAACGGTGAATACCTCGTTGGTCTCAGGATTGGTTATGCCGCGCCGCGCCACTTCGAAGGCGCGCCAGGAATTATTCGGCTCTTCACCGAACATAAAAGTCGCTCCCTCGATCCATTTCGGGGAGCTGTGTTTATGGATATGGTAAAACTTTTCGCTTTCTATATGCATGTTATATGTCTACCAATGCTGACCGCATGAATGGAGTTCGTACTCAATAAGCGCATCGAAAATCAAAAACACGATATCCAGTCCGGCATCTTAAATAAAGGCTTCTATAGATCATAACAGTAATGAAACTAACTTATTATTAGGATATCTTTGGGATGTTTACAACAGTCTTTAGCGGTTCAAGACACTATCGATGTTTCAGGTGATAGCAGATAGCGTTGCTCCGATTTTTACTGGCATTCGCCGCCTTCCCCAATGGCCTGGTTTCTCATTAAACACGCCAGGCAAACTGGTCCCGCATTGCCGACAATTTCCATGCTCATCGAGTTGCCATTTCCCGAGTTCATACCAGTCACGCTCGATCAATAACGCGCCGCAGTGATGGCAATAGGTGCTGCCACCTCCCAGGTCATGCACGTTGCCGGTATAGCAATAGTGAAGCCCATTCTTGATGCCGATAGCTCGCGCCCTGGATAAGGTCGAGGCAGGTGTCGGCGGCTTATCCTGTATCTTCCAGTCCGGATGGAATGCGGTGAAATGTAGTGGCACATCCGGCCCCAAATCCCTCACTACCCATTGGGTAAGCTCCTCGATCTCCTTTTCTGAATCATTCGCGCCCGGTATCAACAGCGTGGTGATTTCAAGCCATACCTTGGTCTCATGCTTCAGATACACGAGGGAATCCAAAACCGGTTGCAAATGGCCGCCGCAGGTTCTCCAATAAAACTCGTCAGCGAAGCCCTTCAAATCCACATTCGCGGCATCCATATGTTGGTAAAAATCATGCCGTGGTTCCGGGCACATGTAGCCGGCGGTCACGGCAATGGAACGAATGCCCATTTCATGGCCGGCGTCCGCGGCATCCATGGCATACTCCATAAACACCACCGGGTCATTGTAGGTATAGGCCATGCTGGCGCAGCCGAGCGCCTGCGCGCTTTGTGCCAGAGTTTCCGGCATGGCCAGGTCCATGAGCCGGTCCATCGCGCGTGACTTGGACATATCCCAGTTCTGGCAGAACTTGCAGGCCAGGTTGCATCCGGCGGTACCAAATGACAGCACCGATGTACCAGGCAGGAAATGATTGAGCGGCTTTTTTTCGACTGGATCAATACAGAATCCGCTGGACCGTCCATAGCTGAATAATTTCACCTGGTCAGCCTCACGCCCACGCACAAAGCATAAACCCCTTTGCCCTTCCTGCAGTTTGCAGGCGCGTGGGCAGACATCGCACTGAATCCTTCCATCAGCCAGGAGATGCCAGTAGCGGGTAGAGATACTTGTTTCAGGGCGGTCCTGCATCGGTGGGCCCGTGACGTACTAAGCTTAAGTATATGACTAGCAGTCCTAGCATTCGCCCAACTGCCGTAGCGGGTCTTTTTTATCCCCAGGAGGCCGTCGAACTGCGCCGTCTACTGGAGCGGCTGCTGGCCGATAACCCCTCTCTGGGCCCCGCACCCAAGGCCCTGATCGCACCCCATGCGGGCTATCTCTACTCCGGCCCCGTCGCGGCCAGGGCTTATAACGCCCTTAAAGGCCTGGGAAGGGCCATCCGCCGGGTGATCCTGTTAGGGCCGGCCCACAGGGTCGCCCTATGCGGACTGGCACTGCCTACGGCGGATTATTTCCGCACACCTTTGGGTGATATCCCGCTGGATCGGGAGGCAAGCGCCCTGATTGAGGATCTGCCTCAGGTCGGAAGTTCGGACCATGCACACCAACTTGAACATAGCCTCGAAGTGCAACTACCCTTCCTGCAGACACTGATCAATGAGTTTACGCTGGTACCGCTAGTTGTCGGCTGGACACAGCCGGATGAAGTTGCCCGGGTACTAGAGAGACTATGGGGTGGAAAGGAAACACTGGTGATCATCAGCTCCGACCTCAGCCACTACCACCCTGCTGAACTGGCCCGCCAGATGGATGAGGCAACTGCGCAGCATATTGAAAACATCGAGATACCTATCGACGAGCATCGGGCCTGTGGCGCTAGCCCTATCAACGGCCTACTGACATTGGCACAGACGCGTCACCTGCGGGTTCGGCGTCTCGACCTGCGCAATTCTGGTGACACAGCTGGAACTCCCGAGCGTGTCGTGGGTTATGGAGCTTGGGCCTTCTACGATGCTTGATGCCGACACTCGCTCGACGTTACTGGGGGTGGCATACCAAAGCATCGAGCATGGTGTGACCGGCGGTAGATACGCATTTGAGGGTAAATGTTTAAATCCCATACTGCGTAGGCCACTCGCTAGCTTTGTCACTCTGAAACGTGACGGTATCCTACGTGGCTGTATTGGAACATCAGAGCCAAGACGCCCGCTCTTGGATGATGTCATACACAATGCCAGAGCCGCGGCTTTTGCGGATCCGCGTTTCCCATCACTAACGACGCCAGAATTAGAAAACCTGCATATAGAAATATCTGTGTTAACAGTGGCCGAATCCATCAATGCAAGCAGCCGCACAGAACTTTTTCTGATACTGAAACCACATGAAGACGGTTTGATCGTACAGGAAGGTAAGCGGGGCGCGACCTTTCTGCCATCGGTCTGGTCGGTACTGTCAGATCCGGATATTTTTTATAATGCGCTCATGCGGAAAGCCGGCTTAGATGCAAACCATTGGTCCTCAGACCTGAAATTTTTTCGTTACCATACGGACAGTTTCGGACAAGAATTTAGTCAACAGAACTCATAGGGGTAAGCGATATGAAAATTATTTTCATACTGTGCATCTACACGGCGGTTTTACTGACGACTGGCTGCAGTTCTTCCGATGACTCAGACAAAAATGCTGCCCAAGATGCGCCTCCACCGGTAACTCACACCGTGTTTGCGCCCTATATCCGTGAAATTGATAAGGCCAAAAATGTGCAAAATACGGTCGATTCTCAGAAACAAGCCATGGATCGCCAACTACAGTCACAGACAGGCACAAGCAATGCACCTTCCGCTGCTTCCCAGTCACCACCCTAGAACATCGATTGATTATTTTATGCGACGCACAAACACCGTCTGGCCATGCCCCGGCAGTGTCAACAGATAGCCAAAGCTTAGTTTCTTGATCACCACCTGGGGATGATCCAGCTCGACGTTGGTATAGTATCCGGTAGCCGCCTGTTTCCAGACTTGGCCGTTTTCAAGTTTGAAGACAGTATCGCCGGTCCATCCCGTGAATAGGCCTGCAATGCGTGATTCGATCCGATTAGGTTCCTGGGGTGACTCTTTGGGTACCATGGTGTCTGCGCCAAAGCTGGCGATACCGGATGCCGCCGCGGTTGCAGATCCTGCTGCCTGCGGAACTGCACTAGCGGCTGTGGGCGGCGTCACTGCAGCCAGTGGTGCTGGCCTCGGGGTTGTCACTGCACGCGAATCCAGGTATTGATTCAGCCACGCATTCAAGGCGTTTATCTCATCCGGTGAAAGTTTGTTGAGGCCGGCCTTATCAAACTGCGTTACATTCATGAGATCGCGGATATCGACTGGTTTGGTAGCCGATGTTCCTGCTAGCGCCGCCAAGCAACACAGCATGCTCACCAATACCAGTATCCGCATTATCCAGCTGCGCATAACTTCAACCTCTCACCAAGGTAAATGATCCAGATCCACATTGCCGCCGGTGAGAATAACACCGACACGCATGCCCTGCACCCTCACCAGACCCTCACGTAATGCCGCCACTACTACCGCTGAAGATGGCTCGACGATTATCTTCAAGTGTTCCCAGATATAACGCATAGCATTGACAGTGGTTACATCGGATACACGTACAATATCATCCACCTGTTCACTGATTATCGCGAAGGGCAGCGCCCCGATGGTGGCGCGCAACCCGTCGCAAATGGTATCAGGATGTTCCAAGACTTCGATATGGCCAGCCTTGAGAGATCGCCAAGCGTCATCCGCACCCAAGGGCTCGGCACCGACAATCCTACAAGCGGGTCGCAAAGCACGTGTCGCCACGGCCGTACCTGAAAGCAGGCCACCGCCGCCAACCGGAGTCAATATGGTCTGCAAATCTGGCGCCTCCGCATGCAGCTCTAACGCTGCCGTTCCCTGCCCAGCCATGACCGCCAAGTCATTATAGGGATGCACCTCCGTCGCACCGGATTCAGCCAGGTATTTTGCCAGTGCACGCTCGCGTCCAGCCATCGTCGGCTCACAATAAATTATTTTGGCGCCATAGCCCGCTACCGCACGCTTCTTGAAAGCGCTGGCATTTTCTGGCATCACCACACACGCAGTTATGCCGCGACGTCCTGCCGCCAGCGCCACCGCGGTGCCGTGATTGCCCGATGAATGGGTAGCCACGCCATTTATGGCTACATCGTCAGCTAAACAACAAATCGCATTGCTGGCCCCGCGTATCTTGAAAGCACCCATCTCCTGGAGATTTTCGCACTTGAAGAAGATCTCTGCGCCGAGCGTTTTCTCCAGATGCGCGCAGCGCAGCACCGGAGTGTGCAGCACATGGGGTGCTATACGCGTCGCAGCCTCACGAATGTCAGCAAAGCTCAGGGTAGGGTCATGCATATGAACAGCGTCAGGCAGGTTCTGCTAAGAAAACTCTGGTCTGAACAAGCGTTCACGGTAGAACTTGAGTTCGGCCACGGAATCACGGATATCGTCCAATGCTAAGTGGTTCGATTGCTTGGTGTATCCATCTACAATTCCCGGGGCCCAGCGCTTACCCAATTCTTTGAGAGTACTGACATCCAGATTCCGATAATGGAAGAACCTTTCCAGTTCCGGCATATGCCTTGCCAAGAACCGCCGATCCTGGCAGATGCTGTTACCGCACATGGGTGAAGTATTGGATGGCAGGTATTGTCGTAGAAAATCCAGTGTCATGCGCTCTGCTTCAGCCTCGGCGATATGGCTCTCGCGCACCCTCTGACTGAGACCCGACTGGCCATGCTGGCGTGTACACCATTCACCCATCGCAGACAAGACTGCATCGCTCTGGTGCACTGCCAGCACCGGACCCTCAGCCAAAATATTGAGTTGCTTGTCAGTCACGAGCGTAGCGATTTCCAGAATCAGATCCGTATTCGGATCCAACCCACTCATTTCCAGATCAAGCCAGATCAGGTTTTCAGTATTTATGGACATACGATTTCCTTAGGTCGTGAGTGTAGTTTAACGCGGGTGCCTCAGCCTGCCCATAGCGTCGCGCTTCGCATACAATGTGCCCACCCCAGTATCCGGTCCGGTCATGAACACACTGACGATCATCTTCATCGCTGCGCTTACCCTATCCGCTCTGATGCGTGCTTGGCTGCTTGGCCGTCAGATTCAACATGTTGGCCGGCATCGAGATAAGGTTCCGCAAGCATTTATTTCCAGTATCGATCCGGCCACTCATAACAAGGCCGCGAATTATGCGATCGCTAAAAGCCGTTTTAACCTGATCAGCCTGGCCCTGGATCTGCTATTGGCATTGCTCTGGACCATCGGCGGAGGTTTGGAATGGCTGGATGGGGCCTGGAGGCATGCTGGCATTAGTCTGTTGAACACCGGGGTATGGGTTATAGCCAGCTATGCCGTCATCAATGCCTTAGTCGGTTTGCCATTGAGTCTCTACTCGACTTTCAGCATCGAAGCGCACTTCGGTTTCAACCGCACCACTGTAAAGACCTACCTGCTAGATTTAGCTAAGCTAATCTTGCTGGCAACAATCCTGGGCGTGCCGCTCTTGTATGCCGCCCTGTGGCTCATGAATACTACGGGTTTCCTGTGGTGGCTGTATGTTTGGATATTATGGCTGGGTTTCAGCCTGGCCCTCACCTGGGCGTATCCGGCACTGATTGCCCCATTGTTCAACAAATTCACGCCATTAGCGGATGCCGGCCTTAAGCAGCGTATCGAGGCATTGCTGCAGCGTTGCGGTTTCACAAGCCGAGGTGTGTTCGTGATGGATGGCTCCACGCGTTCCGCCCATGGGAATGCCTATTTCACGGGCTTCGGCCGCAATAAGCGCATCGTGTTCTTCGATACGCTCATGGACAAACTGATGCCGGAAGAAATCGAAGCGGTTCTGGCGCACGAGCTTGGCCATTTCCGGCTGAAACACGTCATCCAGCGGCTAGTAGTCTCAGCTGTGCTGAGTCTGGTGGGCCTGGCGATTCTTGGCTGGCTGGCCAACAGCGACTGGTTCTATCAGGGTCTTGGTGTCGCGCATGCCTCTAACTACATGGCTCTGCTGTTGTTCACCTTGCTGGCCCCACCTTTCCTGTCCCTGTTGGAACCGCTAAGTTCCGCTTGGTCGCGCCGCCACGAATTTCAGGCAGATACCTACGCCAGCCACTACACGGATGCCCGTGCGCTGATCCACGCGCTAGTGAAACTCTACCGTGACAACGCAACCACTCTCACGCCCGATCCATTGCATTCCGCATTCCATGATTCCCACCCGCCGGCATTAGCGCGCATCGCATATCTGGAGAAACTCGCGAGCACTGCACGCTTTTAACGCCAAAAACAATCAGCCGCGCTATCCAGGAGGCCATATCATGGCACGTCCACCCAATAGATGGAGATGGATGTGGAATACGGTCTGGCCACCGCCTGGATTGCAATTCAGCACCAGCCGGTAGCCTGATACGGCGATGCCCTCCTGTTTTGCGATTGCGCGCGCTGCCAGAACCATTTTGTCAATGATCCCGGCATCCGCTGGCATCAGATCATTAAGCGTACTGATATGTTTGCGCGGGACCACCAGGATATGGGTTGGTGCCTGTGGATTGATATCCCGGAATGCGATCAACTGATCGTCCTCCATGACCAAGCTCGGTTTGATTTCCCCTTTAACCATTTTGCAGAATAGACAGTCAGCCATATCTCCTCCTAGCGCACATCCTGCCGGCCACTGAAGGCATGTGATAGAGTGCCACCGTCCACAAATTCCAGTTCGCCCCCCAAGGGCACACCGTGGGCGATGCGCGTGGCACGAATTCTGCGAGCGCGGGCCAGCTCAGCGACATAATGGGCGGTAGCCTCACCCTCCACAGTCGGATTGGTCGCCAGAATCAATTCCATAATACCGCCTTCAGCAAGCCGCTCCTCCAGTTTCTGCAAACCCAGTTCCTCGGGGCCGATGCCATCCAGGGGCGAAAGATGTCCCATGAGCACAAAATATTTGCCGCGAAAACCCGTGGCATTTTCGATGGCATGCACATCCGCGGGAGTTTCCACCACGCACAAGCTCCCGGAGTCCCGTTTCATGGATGCACAGATTTCGCAAATTGGTTTGTCGGTCAACATGCGGCAACGCTCACAATGATGTATGCCTTCAACTGCCGCGTTCAGTGTGCGGGCAAGTATCACGGCACCTTCGCGATTACGCTCCAGGAGATAAAAGGCCATGCGCTGTGAAGATTTTGGGCCTACTCCGGGCAGACAACGCAATGCGTCCATCAGTTGTTGCAGCAGTGGTGCGTATGCCATGGGCAATCAGAACGGCAGCTTCATGCCATCTGGCAATGGCACGCCCGCCGTAAATCCAGAAAACCGCTCACGGGTCGCAGTTTCGATCTTGTTGACCGCATCGTTGACCGCAGCGGCAATCAGGTCTTCCAGCATCTCCTTGTCATCACCTAGGATTTTTTGGTCGATAGTGACGCGGCGCACTTCATGACGTCCCGTCATGACTACACTCACCATGCCACCGCCTGCCTGGCCGGTGATTTCCATGCGCGCCAGTTCTTCCTGGGCTTTCTGCATATTGGCCTGCAATTGCTGGGCTTGCTTCATCAGCCCGCCGATTCCACCCTTCATCTGTAGTTACCTCTTGGGTTTCAATCAACCGGCTTTACCAGTTCCGGATTCACTTGGGTGCCAAAGGTCTCACACAGCTCTTGCACTTTCGGATCTGCGATGATCGCGTCCTGGGCTGCCTTGAGACGTTCAGCCTGCCGGTATGCACCACGTTTTGCTGGCGTGTCCAGATCACCGGATACCTGCTGGATTCGGAGCTTGAGTTGTTCTCCAAAGTAGCGCGAGAGAGAATCTTCCATACGTTTAATTAATTGTTCTGTTGCCATGTGTTCATGCACAGTATCCATCTCCAGGTATAAGACCTGGCCTTCACGGCGCCGGTAGGCGCAGTTCAGTGCCAGTTGTTGAGCCGCGCCTCTAAGATCCAAGGATTCCACCAGACCAATCCAGTCGGGTTCCTGCCAAGCTTGCCCCGCTTTCCCGGCCACTGTGGATTTACCCGGCAGTTTCTTCATCGTTGGGGTGATATCGGCGTCAACGCTACCTGAATTAGTATCGACGGTTATAGAAACCGGCTGTGTTGAAATATTGTCCGCTGCAGATATCGGTGCAAACGCCAACATGCGCAACAGCGTCATTTCAAATCCACTACGGGGTGCAGGTGCCAGTGTCAAATCACGTTTGCCTAACAAAGCAATCTGATAAAAGAGCTGCACCTCTTCGGCTCTCAGTTGTCCGCTTAATGTCCGCAAGCTATCAGCATTGCTGAATTCTGGATTCAGATCGGGTACGGCCTGGATCAACGCCAAACGCTGTAACACCGATGCTATGTCATCTAGTAACGTTTCATAATCAGGTGCCATATCATCCAGTTTCGCAATGATCATGAGCAACGTTTTGCCATCATTGTGAGCCACGGCCTCCAGCAAGTCGTATACGTGAGTTTGCTCGATGGCACCCAGCATGTCACGCACATCTGCTTCCTTGAGATTGCCGCCACTATAGGCGATGGCCTGATCAAGCACACTGAGGGCGTCACGCAGGCTGCCATCGGCGGCAGCTGCAATCAGCCCCACTGCCGCTGGCTCCTGCGGAACCTTTTCGGCTTCCAGAATATGCTTGAGATGTTCCTGAATCATACTCACGGACAAGCGTTTAAGATTGAACTGCAGGCAGCGCGACAGCACCGTCACCGGCAGTTTCTGTGGGTCTGTGGTTGCCAGCAGAAACTTCACGTGCGGCGGAGGTTCTTCCAGAGTTTTCAACAGCGCGTTGAAAGAATGCGTAGACAACATATGCACTTCGTCAATCAGATAGACCTTGTAGCGTCCACGACTAGGTGCGTACTGGACGTTGTCCAGCAGATCACGGGTATCGTCCACTTTGGTTCGAGAAGCGGCATCTACTTCAATCAAATCCACGAAACGTCCGGCGTCGATCTCCACACAGGCGCTACATTCGCCACAAGGCTTGGAGCTCACGCCTCTCTCACAGTTCAGGGATTTGGCCAGAATGCGCGCGATTGTGGTCTTGCCAACTCCACGGGTGCCAGCAAATAGAAAAGCGTGGTGTATGCGATTTTTATCTAGGGCGTTGATGAGCGCTTTGAGCACATGTTCCTGGCCCACTATCTCCGCGAAATTGCGCGGGCGCCATTTTCTTGCTAATACCTGATAAGACATGCCTTGCCTGACTCGAATGCGGATGAGGGCGCCATAGGACGCTGAACTACTTTACCAGACGTCTCATCAGCTTGAACGTTGCATACCGAAGGGTGGCAGCCAGCGTCAGCTACACCCCGGCACACGAGGCCACTGCTGCCGCTGCTCCCTTCCGGGCCTGACGGGGTTCACAGCTTGTCGTCGCGAAGAAGCCGACGCAGGCTGCCACGAAAATGGATTTTACACACCTTGATTGTTTGGTGATACTCAAAGCCGCGGCGCTTAAGACTGCATATTAAGCGTTGCTTGAAACGATGCTGAATATAACGCAAGCAACAAGTCTGGTTTCCAAAACTCTCGAAAATCCGCTTGACGGACCTGAGTCGTGCCGCTTTTAAAACAGCGAACTAGGCTCTATACAGCCGTATAAAAGCCGCCACAGATAATACGTCGACATCCTATTGGATGGAAGGATGGACTAATAACAAGCGCTAAAGAATTAGATGTCTCTAGCGTGCCCATCATTGGAATGCAAGTGTCGCTCCATTTACCAACAAGTAAACCTGAAGTGATACTACATTTCCACTTTCGTCAATTTGGTAACAATCCGACTCTGAAGTCGCCCCGACTCCGATGATGGTTCCTACTATGTTAATGCAGCTGAATGCGGTTGTTGAAGTATCTGGACTGAGTGACCATGTCGATGAAGCGATTGAATAAATAGAGGTCAAGGTATTATCCGTATAGGTCGTGCTGGTGTCATATAAGTTCGACTGGCCCTCTGTTGCATATACTGGAAGCGGCGTCTGATTGGTGTCTACGGTAACCTGGCCGTTGGTGTTTATTGCTCCCAATGGGAAATAGGGACTGATGGTGAAATATTCTGTTTCAACATCACTTGTTATCAGCACACCATCTTCTGAAAGGATCGCTGTTCTGGTCCCAGTGTAAGCAGGCTGACCGTTGAATGATGACATGGCGCCTGGTACATAAGTGATTTGCAGGGTGTAGGTATCGCTTCCCAAGTAGGCGGTTAAATTGTAATTTTGGTTCATCTGCGCCACGGCGCTATAAGCACTGTCGACTGGATATTGTGCTGTGGAGGGGGGGGCGCTTGAAGAACTGCTGCTGCCTCCACCACCACAGGCGCTTAGCAAAATCGCCAGAGACGATATCAAGAGTGCTTTCATGCCCTACCTCGTCTTTTAAATCACTTCATCATGTTGGTAAAACAGGAAATAAAGCAAGTATCTGCCCTTGCCCGGAGTGACATGCTCGATTTCCTGACTGTCTGAATCTAGACGTTATGTTTGGATACGCTGCATTTACCGCAACCCAGGTTCCCGCGTATCTCCTCAGCAAAGACTCATTAAGCATACATGGCGGAGAGGGCGGGATTCGAACCCGCGATACGGGGTTGCCGTATACACGCTTTCCAGGCGTGCTCCTTAGACCGCTCGGACACCTCTCCGAATCAACAAACACAGTATCAAAAGGCGCGCGAGATTACCCCACGCGCCCCGAACCTGCAACCACGGGAGGTGTGACAGTCGTCGAGGATGCGGGTGATGTCGGCTTTTTGTTATCCGGTTTCATAGAAGGCTGAGTGCTCGTGGGTGTCGGCACCGGCATACTGCTGACGGAGGATGGCTTTGGATTGGGAGCTGCGGCCGGCTGCGCGTTTATTAGCTGCGGTGGTTTGACCAAACAAGTGCCCTTGGCGCCGTTGGCAGCAACTTTTGTTTGATTCGGTCCAAGGCCTTGTATTGCGTAATTTGGATCAGGAGCAGGTACGCTGAGTCCCGGCGGCGCCTTTAGCGGCGGACCCGCGATGCTGTTGGCATATGGATGCGAATCGCCGCAATTCAAGGTACTACAACCAGCCAGTCCTGATACCAACAGGACTATAGTAATCCCGAGAAACTTAGTCATGATGTTTCGGTTCCAAAAATATGGCGAATGACAATTACAAGACCCCGACAGAACGGAGAGTAGCACGCAGCGTGTCATGGTGATTCGGCGCAAGCGGTGTAAGCGGTAAACGGATTCCAGCCGGAATACGACCCATCTCCCGAAGCGCCCATTTCACAGGGATTGGGCTACTCTCCAGAAACAGATGCTCATGTAGCCTCGCAAGTCGCTGGTTGAGAATTTCAGCTTGTTTGCGTTTACCTGCGGTCGCGGCTGCGCACATGGCGTGCATCATCTTGGGGGCTACATTGGCAGTAACCGATATCACTCCCCGCCCGCCTAGCAGCATGAATTCCATGGCAGTTGCATCATCGCCACTGATGAGCAGGAATTCCGTTCCACAACGGTGACGGATTTCCTCCAGCCGTTCGAGTTTGCCGGTGGCCTCTTTGATTCCGATGATATTTGGAATCAAGCTCAGGCGCTCGACAGTTTCCGGCAACAAATCTACCACGCTGCGACTAGGCACATTGTAAAGCATCAATGGCAACGATACGGCCTGAGCAATGCTGCGGAAATGCTGATAGAGGCCTTCCTGAGTAGGTTTGTTGTAGTAAGGCACCACCACCAGCGCTGCGGCGGCACCGCGCGCCTGGGCAAGGCGCGTCAGAGCCAGCGCATGCGAAGTGGCACTTGCGCCTGTTCCTGCAATAACCGGTATGCGTCCAGCGGCGGCTCGCAGGCAGCAATCCAGTACGCGCATGTGTTCGTCTGCTTCCAGGGTGGCAGATTCTCCAGTGGTGCCCACAGCCACGATTGCATCGGTGCCTTCGGTGATATGCCAATGCACTAGGTTTTCCAGCGCGGCGAAATCCACGCGGCCATCGTCGGCCATAGGCGTGACCAGCGCCACTATACTGCCCTGAAACATCATCGATCCTCGCGGGAAAGGGATATATGTTACGGTCAGACCGGCGTCGGCTCAAGGAAAATTCGAGCTCCGCGGTTGCGCCATACATCAAACCCGGTAAACTGCTGGCGTATTATTCACGGCAGGATCGACCGCTGCGAGCCCGAATGAAACAGTTTCTGGTGATGTCGGTGTTGGCTGAAGACCGGCCCGGCATCCTCCACGACATCGCACACGCAGTAAAGGAGTGCGGCTGCAATGTGGTTGAGAGCCGTATGACAGTGCTGGGCGGTGAATTTACCATGCTGTTGCTGGTATCCGGTAACTGGAACACCATCACCAAGCTGGAAGGCCAACTGTCAAAACTGGAAAAGCGTCTGGGTCTTATCCTATCAGCACGCCGTACCACGGAACGCGAACCCAGGCATAATTTGGTTCCCTATGCAATTGATGCAGTATGCCTGGATCAGCCGGGTATTAT
>JBAWFD010000011.1:0-49438 GCA_049591615.1 Gammaproteobacteria bacterium
ATAGGCCAGTAGCTCAATTGGCAGAGCGGCGGTCTCCAAAACCGCAGGTTGGGGGTTCGATTCCCTCCTGGCCTGCCATTTGAGCCAGCGCATCTAACAGGTTAGCGGGTAAATGAACGACACACTGGAAACCAAGAGCAGCGGCCTAGATACCGCCAAGCTGCTGGGGGCGATTGTCTTGATGATCGCCGGCATCTTTGCCTATTACTGGTTCAACAGCCAGTCAGAAATTTTGCGCACCGGCTACGTGATCATTGGCCTGGTGCTGGCGTTGTTGCTGGCCTGGCAGACGCGACTAGGTCACAGTACTTGGGGATTTATCCAGAGTTCGCGCAATGAAGTGCGCAAGATGGTGTGGCCCACTCGCGAAGAAACCTTGCAGACCACGATCGCGGTGCTCGTGGTAGTGGTATTTACCGGCATACTCATGTGGCTGTTGGACATCTTCCTGTTCTGGGCGCTACACGGCCTGACCGGGCAGGGAGGCTGAGGCATGGCACTGCGTTGGTATGTGGTGCACGCCTATTCGGGTTTCGAATCGACAGTGAAACGCTCGCTGGGAGAGCGCGTGAAACGCAGCGGCTTGGCGGACAAGTTCGGGGACATTCTGGTGCCCACTGAGGAAGTGGTGGAGATGCGCGAGGGCCAGAAGCGCCGCAGTGAACGCAAGTTCTTCCCGGGTTACGTGCTGGTGCAGATGGAACTGGATGACGAGACCTGGCACCTGGTGAAGAGTGTGCCCAAGGTCATGGGCTTCATCGGCGGTACGCCGGACAAACCAGCGCCCATCACCGACAAGGAAGCGGATTCGATCCTGCACCGGGTGCAGGAAGGCGCGGAGAAACCGCGGCCCAAGGTATTGTTCGAACCGGGCGAAGTGGTGCGCGTGACTCACGGACCGTTCAACGATTTCAACGGCGTGGTCGAGGAAGTGAATTACGAGAAAAACCGGCTGCGCGTGGCGGTATTGATTTTCGGGCGCTCGACGCCGGTGGAACTGGAATTCAGTCAGGTCGAAAAATCCTGATCATTCAGTTGATGGAGCGGTGCTTTGCGCCGCGATATGGGAATCACGGCCGGGATGGCTACTTAAATAGACAGGGGAGCCTGCAATACACAGGCGCTAGCACCCACAGGAGAGAAACATGGCAAAGAAAGTACAGGCATTCGTCAAGCTGCAGATCCCTGCAGGCCAGGCCAACCCGAGTCCGCCGGTGGGGCCGGCTCTGGGCCAACAGGGCGTGAACATCATGGAGTTCTGCAAGGCGTTCAATGCCCAGACCCAGAAGCTGGAACAGGGCCTGCCGATCCCGGTGGTGATTACGGTCTATAACGACCGCAGTTTCACCTTCATCACCAAAACACCGCCGGCCTCGGTGCTGATTCGCAAGGCCATCGGCCTTGAAAAAGGCAGCGCTACGCCCAATACCAACAAGGTAGGCAAGATCACCCGCAAGCAGCTCGAAGAGATCGCCAAGATCAAGATGCCGGATATCACGGCCGCCGACCTGGAAGCCGCGGTGCGCACCATCGCGGGCAGTGCCCGCAGTATGGGTGTCGACGTGGAGGGCCTGTAAATGGCGACCATCAGCAAACGCATGCGCGCTATCCGAGAGAAACTCACGCCCGGCAAGCAATATACGGTGGATGAGGCACTTTCGCTGGTCAAGGAATTTTCCAAGCTGAAGTTCCGTGAATCCGTGGATGTGGCCATCAATTTAGGCATCGACGCCAAGAAGTCCGATCAAGTGGTGCGCGGTTCCACGGTCCTGCCGCATGGCTCCGGTAAGACAGTGCGGGTGGCTGTATTTGCCCAAGGCAATAACGCCGAGGCCGCCAAGAAGGCCGGCGCCGACATCGTCGGGTTCGAGGACCTGGCCGAGAAGGTCAAGGCCGGACAGCTGGATTTCGATGTGGTGATCGCGAGTCCTGATGCCATGCGCATCGTCGGCCAGTTGGGTCAGATACTCGGCCCCCGCGGCCTGATGCCCAACCCCAAAGTCGGCACCGTGACCCCCGATGTGGTGGGCGCGGTTAAGAACGCCAAATCCGGGCAGGTGCGTTATCGTGCCGACAAGGCCGGCATCGTGCATTGCAGCATCGGCAAATCGGACTTCGAGCCGAATGCGCTCAAGGAAAACCTGCAGGCCTTGCTGGCGGACCTGAACAAGGTCAAACCAGCGACTGCCAAGGGCATCTTTCTGAAGAAAGTGACCGTGTCCTCAACCATGGGACCGGGCATCGTGATCGATCAGAACAGTTTGGTGGTATAGACGAATTATTGAAATATGGAGTGCTGCTCACCGCCGTCATTGATGCTCGTGCGGTCATTCCATATAGAAAGTTTTGATGCAGCTGATGCCTTTGGTCAGCACGTCAGAGACCGTGAGTGGAGCCTGTCAGGATGACAGGTGACTTAATGGCGGTCACGCCGGCTCACGCAGACGGTGGTATCCGAATCGGGATTGCCTGGTTGGGTCGCCGTGATACCCACGTAAGTGGGCGGGGTGGATGCGCGAGGGAACGTGTGTCTTGTGTAACGGTAACTATCAGGAGATATACACCGTGCCGATGAGACTGGAAAACAAACAGGCTCTGGTCGCCGAGGTGAATGCGGTGGCAATGAAGGCGTATTCCGCCGTCGCTGCCGAATACCGCGGACTGACAGTGGAACAGATCACCAGCTTGCGGATGAAAGCACGCAAGGACGGTGTCTGGCTCAAGGTCGTCAAAAACACCCTGGCGAAAAAAGCCATCGCAGGCACTGAATTTGAGTGCCTCAAGGATGCTCTCAAGGGACCGCTGATCCTAGCGTTCTCGAAGGAGGATCCGGGTGCGGCCGCACGGGTCGTGAGGGATTTTGTCAAGGACAACGAACTGCTGGTCGTCAAGGCGCTAGCCCTCAGTGGCAAGTTGCTGCCGACGGCGGATCTGGAACGGCTCGCCAAATTGCCGACCCGTGAGCAGGCGCTCGCCATGCTCATGGGCGTCATGCAGGCGCCGCTGACCAAGTTCGTGCGGACCTTGGCTGAGACCCACGCCAAGCTGGTGCGTACGGTGGCTGCCGTACGCGACCAGAAGCAGGCTGCTTGATCAACCGATTCGGAAATACATTATTTTAGGAGTAATGAAAATGGCTGTTGCTAAAGAAGACATTCTGGAGACTATTTCCAAGATGACCGTGATGGAAGTCGTGGATCTGATTTCCGCGATGGAAAAGAAATTCGGTGTGTCCGCGGCGGCTGCCGTGGCCGCGGCTCCGGCCGCTGGTGCGGCTGCCGCTCCCGCCGAGGAGAAGACCGAGTTCACCGTGGCGCTCAAGGCTGTGGGCGAGAAGAAGGTCGAGGTCATCAAGGTGGTGCGCACCATCACCGGTTTAGGTTTGAAGGAAGCCAAAGATCTGGTGGAAGGTGCTCCCCAGAACGTCAAGGAAGGCGTATCCAAGGATGATGCGGCCAAGTTCAAGAAGGATTTGGAAGCGGCTGGTGCCACCGTCGAGGTCAAGTAAGCCTCTGGAAATGTTGCTGCATAACGCGGGCGGATTGTCCCGTTAATGGAAACGGCTGGTGGCGCAAGCCACCGGCCTATTCCTGCTTTTATCTATTTGCGTGGCGCGGGTGCGTCACCACGCCGCCTTAACCCAGGGCGGTCACTGGATTCAAAACCACCGCGCAACGGCGCGCGTCGAGGTAACTGTGATGGCTTATTCATTCACCGAAAAGAAACGTATCCGCAAAGATTTCGGCAAGCGCTCGAGCGTACTCGAGGTACCCTATCTTCTGGCCATCCAACTTGAATCCTATCGCCAGTTCCTGCAAGTGGACAAGCTGCCACGGGAACGCCTGGCACAAGGTCTGCACGCGGCTTTCAAATCGGTGTTCCCGATCAGCAGTTACTCGGGCAATGCGGCACTCGAATATGTGGAATACAAACTCGGCGAGCCAGCGTTCGACGAGAAAGAATGCATCATGCGCGGCCTCACCTACGCGGCACCCCTGCGGGTGCTGGTGCGCTTGGCGCTCTACGACAAGGAAGCCCCGGTGGAAAACCGCCGCCCCAAGGAAGTGAAGGAACAGGAAGTGTATATGGGCGAACTGCCGCTCATGACCGGTAACGGCACCTTCATCATCAACGGCACCGAACGCGTCATCGTTTCGCAATTGCACCGTTCACCCGGCGTGTTCTTCGACCATGACAAGGGCAAGACCCATTCGTCAGGGAAGCTGCTGTTTTCCGCGCGCGTGATTCCTTATCGCGGCTCATGGCTGGATTTCGAATTCGATCCCAAAGATTGTGTGTTCGTGCGCATCGACCGCCGCCGCAAGCTGCCGGCGACCATATTGCTGCGCGCTCTGGGCTACAACGATACTCAGATCTTAGAGTTGTTCTTCGAGAGCAATACATTCCACCTCAGCAAGGAGGGCATCATCCTGGATCTGGTGCCCGAGCGTCTGCGCGGTGAGACCGCAGCCTTCGATATCAAGATCAAGAACAAAGTGCTGGTGGAGGAAGGCCGGCGCGTGACCGCGCGCCACATCCGCGAATTGGAGAAGGCTGGGGTGGATTCGTTGGCAGTGCCGCCCGAATACCTTGCCGGTAAAATCCTGGCGCACGACGTGGTGCAGATTCCCACGGGTGAATTGCTGGGCAAGGCCAACGAAGAACTCACGACCGAGAAGGTGGAGCAGTTCATCAAGTCCAGCGTCAAGGAGATCCGCACGCTGTATACCAACGACCTGGACAAAGGCCCGTTCATTTCCAGCACCCTGCGTGTGGATCCGACTCGGACACCGTTCGAAGCGCTGGTGGAAATCTACCGCATGATGCGGCCCGGCGAACCACCGACCAAGGATTCTGCCGAGACCCTGTTTCACAATCTGTTCTTTACTACAGAACGCTATGACCTGTCGGTCGTGGGGCGCATGAAGTTTAATCGGCGTGTGGGCCGCGATGCCATTACCGGCCCGGGCGTACTCTATGACGGCATGTATTTCGGCCAGCGCCAGGACGAGGTCGGCACAAAACTTTTCAAAGAGCTGGGGAAAAGCTCGGATATCGTCGATGCCTTGAGAGTGCTGCTCGACATCCGCAATGGCAATGGCACCGTGGATGACATCGACCATCTCGGCAACCGCCGCGTGCGCTCGGTGGGCGAAATGGCGGAGAACGTGTTCCGCATCGGACTGGTGCGCGTGGAACGCGCCGTCAGGGAACGTCTGGCGCTGGCAGAGTCCGAGGGGCTCATGCCCCAGGAACTTATCAATGCCAAACCGGTGTCGGCCGCCATCCGGGAATTTTTCGGCTCCTCGCAGCTGTCGCAGTTCATGGACCAGAATAATCCGCTCTCGGAAGTCACCCATAAACGCCGCGTCTCGGCCCTCGGGCCCGGTGGGTTGACCCGCGAGCGTGCCGGTTTCGAGGTGCGCGACGTGCACCCGACCCATTATGGCCGCGTGTGTCCCATCGAGACGCCTGAAGGTCCGAACATCGGTCTTATCAACTCGCTGTCGGTGTATGCCCGTACCAACGATTACGGCTTTCTGGAAACGCCGTACCGCAAGGTCGTCAACGGCAAAGTCACCGATGAGATTGTATATTTGTCAGCCATCGAGGAAGGTCAATACGTGATTGCCCAGGCGAATGCGCAGCTGGACGGTCATAACCGCTTCGTGGATGAATTGGTGAGCTGCCGTCACCAGAATGAATTCGGCTTATCCGCGCCGGACAAGATCAACTTCATCGACGTATCACCGAAACAAATCGTCTCCATCGCCGCGGCCCTGATCCCGTTCCTGGAGCACGACGACGCCAATCGCGCACTCATGGGATCCAACATGCAACGCCAGGCGGTGCCGACGCTGCGTACCGAGAAACCGCTGGTGGGTACCGGCATCGAGCGTGCCGTGGCCCTGGATTCCGGTGTGGTGGTGGTAGCCAAACGCGGTGGCACGGTGGACTCCGTGGATGCCGGCCGCATCGTGGTGCGCGTCAACGACTCCGAGACCCAGGCCGGTGAGCCGGGCGTGGACATCTACAATCTCACTAAATACACCCGCTCCAACCAGAACACCTGCATCAATCAACGACCGCTGGTCATTCCCGGCGACATGATTGCCCGCGGCGATGCCTTAGCCGATGGCCCGTCAACGGACCTAGGCGAGTTGGCGCTGGGCCAAAATCTGCTGGTGGCCTTCATGCCCTGGAACGGTTACAACTTCGAGGATTCCATCCTGATCTCCGAGCGTGTGGTGGAAGAGGAACGTTTCACCACCATTCACATTGAGGAACTCACCTGTGTGGCCCGCGACACCAAGCTGGGTTCGGAAGAGATTACCGGCGATATCCCTAACGTGGGCGAGGGCGCACTCGCCAAGCTGGATGAGGCCGGTATCGCTTATATCGGTGCTGAGGTCAAATCCAGCGACATCCTGGTGGGCAAAGTCACACCCAAGGGCGAGACCCAACTCACGCCGGAAGAAAAACTGCTGCGTGCAATTTTCGGCGAGAAAGCCAGCGATGTGAAGGACACCTCGCTGCGTGTGCCGCCCGGCATGGACGGCACCGTGATCGACGTGCGCGTGTTCACCCGTGATGGCGTTGAAAAGGATGAACGTGCGCTCAGCATCGAGAAGGCTGAGCTCGAGAAGGTGCGCAAGGACCTGAACGACCAACGCCGCATCCTGGAAGAGGACATTTTCCAACGTGTCGAGAAGATGCTGCTGGGCAAGGTGGCGGAAGGCGGTCCCAAGGGACTCAAATCCGGCGCCAAGATCATCAAGAGTTATCTGGAAGAACTGCCGCGCGAGAAGTGGTTCGAGATCCGCCTGAAAAACGACGAAGCCAACGAACAGCTGGAAAAAGTGGCTGCGACTCTGAAGTCGCAGCACCATGAGTTCGAGCGGCGTTACGAGGAAAAGAAACGCAAGATCACCGCTGGCGATGACCTGGCTCCCGGGGTCATCAAGATGGTGAAAGTGTTTTTGGCGGTCAAGCGGCGCGTGCAACCGGGCGACAAGATGGCCGGACGGCACGGCAACAAAGGCGTTATCTCCATGATCGTGCCGGTGGAAGACATGCCGTATGCCGCGGATGGAACGCCGGTGGACGTCGTACTGAATCCGCTGGGCGTGCCCTCGCGTATGAACATCGGGCAGATCCTGGAAACCCACCTGGGCTGGGCCGCTAAGGGCATCGGCTACAAGATTGGCAAACTCCTGGATGAACACGCCAAAACTGAAGAGCTGCGCAAGTTTATTGAGCAAGTTTATAACCGCACCGGCGGCAAGAAGGAGGATCTGGCCTCGTTCAGTGAGACGGAGATCAACACCTTGGCTGAGAATCTGCGCGAAGGCGTGCCGGTGGCCACACCGGTATTCGACGGTGCCAGTGAAGAGGAGATCAAACATCTCTTGAAACTTGCAGGCCTGCCAGAATCCGGCCAGACCACACTTTACGATGGCCGCAGCGGCGAAGCCTTCGAGCGGCCGGTGACCGTGGGCTACATGTACATGCTGAAGCTCAACCACTTGGTGGATGACAAGATGCATGCACGCTCCACCGGGCCCTATTCGCTGGTCACCCAGCAGCCATTGGGTGGCAAAGCCCAATTCGGCGGGCAGCGTTTCGGGGAGATGGAGGTGTGGGCATTGGAAGCCTATGGCGCGGCCTACACCTTGCAGGAAATGCTTACGGTCAAGTCCGACGACACTATCGGCCGCACCAAGATGTACAAGAACATCGTGGATGGCGACCACCGGATGGAGGCCGGCATGCCGGAGTCATTCAATGTGCTGGTGAAGGAAATTCGTTCACTGGCCATCAATATCGAACTGGAGCAGGACTGACATCAAAACCTCCTCAAGTATAGGTGTTGAAACCAGTTAACCGACGGTGATGCAAACATGAAAGATCTACTGAAATTGTTGAAGCAGCAGGGCCAGGTTGAGGACTTCGACGCGCTGCGCATTGCGCTGGCGTCGCCGGAGCTGATCCGCTCATGGTCTTACGGCGAGGTCAAGAAACCTGAGACCATCAACTACCGTACCTTCAAGCCGGAGCGTGATGGCTTGTTCTGCGCCAAAATCTTTGGCCCAGTGAAGGACTACGAGTGTCTGTGCGGCAAATACAAGCGCCTCAAGCATCGGGGCGTGATCTGCGAGAAGTGTGGCGTGGAAGTCACCGTCGCCAAAGTGCGCCGCGAGCGCATGGGTCACATCGAACTGGCCTCGCCGGTGGCCCACATTTGGTTCCTGAAATCGTTGCCTTCGCGTATCGGCCTGATGCTTGACATGACCCTGCGCGAGATCGAGCGGGTGCTGTACTTCGAGGCGTTTGTGGTGGTGGATCCGGGCATGACTCCGTTGGAGCGCGGCCAGCTGCTTTCGGATGAATCCTATCTGGAAGCCATCGAGGAACACGGTGACGATTTTGATGCACGCATGGGCGCAGAAGCAGTGTTCGAACTGCTGCGCAGCATCGATCTGGAAAAAGAGGCGGCCACATTGCGCGAGGAGATTGGCGCCACCAATTCCGAGACCAAGATCAAGCGGCTCGCCAAGCGTTTGAAGCTCATGGAAGCTTTCCTCGAATCCGGCAACAAGCCTGAGTGGATGGTGATGACGGTGCTGCCGGTGCTGCCGCCGGACCTGCGCCCACTGGTACCGCTGGACGGTGGCCGTTTCGCCACTTCGGATCTAAACGATCTGTACCGCCGCGTCATCAACCGCAACAATCGCCTGAAGCGGCTGCTGGAGCTGAACGCGCCCGATATCATCGTGCGCAACGAGAAGCGCATGCTGCAGGAATCGGTGGATGCGCTGTTGGATAACGGCCGCCGTGGCCGTGCCATCACCGGTTCCAACAAGCGTCCGTTGAAGTCGCTGGCCGATATGATCAAAGGCAAGCAGGGCCGCTTCCGGCAGAACCTGCTGGGCAAGCGCGTGGATTATTCCGGCCGTTCCGTGATCGTGGTGGGCCCGGCGCTGAAACTGCATCAATGCGGGCTACCCAAGAAGATGGCGCTGGAACTGTTCAAACCGTTCATCTTCTCGAAATTGCAGCTACGCGGCATGGCGACCACTATCAAGGCCGCCAAGAAGATGGTGGAGCGCGAAGGTCCGGAAGTGTGGGATATCCTGGAAGAGGTGATCCGCGAACATCCGGTGATGCTGAATCGCGCACCGACGCTGCATCGTCTCGGTATTCAGGCGTTCGAGCCGCAGCTGGTGGAAGGTAAAGCCATCCAGCTGCATCCGCTGGTATGCACCGCGTTCAACGCTGACTTCGACGGTGACCAGATGGCCGTGCACGTGCCATTGTCCATCGAAGCACAGCTGGAAGCGCGCGCCCTGATGTTGTCGTCCAATAACATTCTGTCGCCCGCCAACGGCGACCCCATCATCGTCCCTTCACAGGACGTTGTATTGGGCCTGTATTACATGACCCGTGAGCGCATCAACGCCAAGGGTGAAGGCATGGCTTTCGTGGACGTGGCCGAGGTGCATCGTGCTTGGGAAAACCGACAAGTGGACCTGCAGGCGCGCGTCAAGGTGCGTATTACCGATCACTTGATTCAAGATGACGGTAGCTTTGAGAGCCGCACTCGCCGGGTGGATACCACGGTGGGCCGCGCCCTGTTGTCCGACATCCTGCCCAAGGGCCTGCCGTTCGAATTGATCAATCGCGACATGACCAAGAAGGCCATCTCCTCACTGATCAATACCTGCTATCGGCGCGTGGGCCTGAAGGAAACCGTGGTGTTCGCCGACAAAGTCATGTATACGGGTTTTAGCTTTGCGACCCGTGCCGGTGTGTCCATCGGCGTTAACGATATGGTGGTGCCCGAGGAGAAAGGCCGGATCCTGTCGAGCGCAGAGAGTGAGGTCAAAGAGATCGAAGACCAGTATGCCTCAGGTCTGGTCACCAACGGCGAACGCTACAACAAGGTGGTGGATATCTGGTCGCGCACCAATGACCAGGTGGCGAAAGCCATGATGGACAAGCTCGGCAGTGAGGAAGTGCTTGATCATAAGGGCAACAAAACACGCCAGCCGTCCTACAATTCCATCTATATGATGGCCGATTCCGGCGCGCGCGGTTCTGCGGCCCAGATTCGCCAGTTGGCCGGTATGCGCGGCCTGATGGCCAAGCCCGATGGCTCCATCATCGAAACGCCCATCACCGCAAATTTCAGGGAAGGCCTGAATGTTTTGCAGTACTTCATCTCAACCCACGGCGCTCGCAAGGGCCTTGCGGACACCGCGCTGAAAACCGCCAACTCAGGATATCTGACGCGCCGCCTGGTGGACGTGGCCCAGGATCTGGTGGTCACCGAAGTAGATTGCGGTACCCACGAGGGCCTTTACATGAAGCCCATCGTGGAGGGCGGCGACGTGGTGGAACCCCTGCGCGAACGGGTGCTCGGTCGGGTATTGGTTGAACCCTGCTATGTACCCGGCACCAAGAAGCTGCTGGTCGAATCCGGCACGCTGCTGGATGAAAATCTGGTCGAGAAACTGGAAGAGCTGGGTGTGGACCAGGTCAAGGTGCGATCACCCATTACCTGTGGCACCCGTTATGGCGTGTGCGCGCAATGCTACGGTCGTGATCTGGCGCGCGGCATTCGTGTCAATATCGGCGAAGCCGTGGGTGTGATCGCAGCGCAATCCATCGGCGAGCCGGGTACCCAGCTCACCATGCGCACCTTCCATATCGGCGGTGCCGCCTCGCGCGCGGCATCCATCTCGAGCGTCGAGATCAAGGCAGCGGGCAGCATCAAGCTGCACAACATCAAGACTGTGAAGCACTCCAAGGGGCATTGGGTGGCGGTCTCGCGTTCCGGTGAACTGGGCGTGATTGATGAGTTCGGCCGTGAGCGTGAGCGTTACAAGATTCCCTATGGCGCCAGCATCCTGGTGGCCGACGGTGACAAGGTGCAGGCCGGACAACTGGCCGCCACCTGGGATCCGCATACCCATCCCATCGTCACCGAAGTGGCGGGTACGCTGCAGTTCCACGATTTCGTGGAAGGCATCACCGTCAATCGGCAGATGGATGAGATCACTGGCCTGTCCAGCATCGTGGTGACCGATCCCAAGATGCGCGGCACCCTGGGCAAGGATCTGCGTCCGACTGTAAAACTCGTGGACGACAAGAAACGCGACATGTTCTTGGCAGGAACCGAGATTCCGGCCCATTATCAACTACCACCTGGCGCAATCGTGAACGTGGAAGACGGCGCACGTGTCGGTGTCGGTGATTTCATCGCGCGCATCCCGCAGGAGTCTTCCAAGACCCGCGATATCACCGGCGGTCTGCCGCGGGTCGCGGATTTGTTTGAGGCGCGTAAACCGAAAGAACAGGCAATTCTCGCCGAGTACTCCGGTACCGTGAGCTTCGGCAAGGACACCAAAGGCAAACAGCGCCTGGTCATCACCGATGACGACAATGCCCAGCATGAATTGCTGATCCCCAAATGGCGCACTGTGAACGTGTTCGAGGGCGAACGCGTGGAGAAAGGTGAAATCATCGCTGACGGCGAGCCCAATCCGCACGATATCTTGCGCTTGCTGGGAGTGACCGCGCTGGCGGATTACCTGGTGCGTGAAATTCAGGACGTCTATCGTCTGCAGGGCGTGAAAATCAATGACAAACACATCGAGGTGATCATCCGCCAGATGTTGCGCAAGGTGGAGATCGCGGTGTCCGGCGAGACCCGTTTCCTGCGCGGCGAGCAGATGGATCGCGGTCGGGCGCTGGACGAAAACGAGAAGATGACCGCCGAGGACAAGACGACTGCAGCTTTCGAGCCGGTACTGCTGGGCATCACCAAGGCATCGTTGGCTACTGAATCGTTCATCTCCGCGGCCTCCTTCCAGGAGACCACGCGGGTGCTGACCGAAGCCTCGGTACGCGGCATGCAGGACGATCTGCGCGGCCTGAAAGAGAACGTAATCGTGGGCCGCTTGATACCAGCGGGCACTGGCTATGCCTACCACGAACAACGGCGCAAGCAGCGTGCCGAGGTACCCGTGGATGCAGCGGCCCAGGCAGCGTCCGAAGCGGAAGCCCTGTTTACTGCCGCCAGCGACAGTCCCCCGGTCGAGGCGCCGCCGACGACGCAGCCAGCTGAACAAGCCCAGGAGTGATGCGCTTGGAGGATCATTGTTAGTTAAGCATTGAAAAATGCAGAACGCGCCATACATTTCCCTCTGGCCGTGAAAACGGGCGGAAAGGCGCGTGTGGGAGAGACTGTTGAGGGTTTAGCGGGCGGCTTTCTTGACACTGCGGCTCTGCATCCCTAGAATCCCAGCGTTTTACAGGCGGTACATGGCGGCCATACGAGGGCTGTCACCGCGGAATTCTCGAGACAGGCCGGTTCTGACCGGCCTGTTTCATCTTTCCGGGCATGAGCGATGCCTCTGCCGCACAGACGCAATCCATACACCCAGTAGCGAGAGTTGTTGCATGGCGACTTTTAACCAGCTGGTGCGCAAGCCGCGTACCCGCAGAATAGAAAAGAGCAAGGTTCCGGCCCTGGGCGGCAGTCCGCAACGGCGCGGCGTGTGTACGCGCGTGTACACCACTACACCTAAGAAACCTAACTCGGCGCTGCGCAAGGTCGCGAAAGTACGCCTCACTAACGGGTTTGAGGTCATCAGTTACATTGGCGGTGAAGGCCACAACCTGCAGGAGCACTCGGTGGTGCTGATTCGTGGCGGCCGTGTCAAGGATCTGCCGGGCGTGCGTTATCACACGGTGCGTGGCTCACTCGATTGCGCCGGCGTCAATGACCGCAAACGCAGCCGTTCCAAATATGGCGCCAAGCGCCCCAAATCCTGAGTTAAGGTAAGCATCCATGTCCCGCAGAAAACAAGCTGAAAAGCGCAGCATCCTTCCGGATCCGAAATTCGGAAGCGAAAAACTCGCCAAGTTCGTCAACATGGTCATGAAGAGCGGCAAGAAGGCCGTGGCCGAACGTATCGTATACGGCGCCCTCGATCAGATCGGCGGCAAGAAAGGCAGCGATCCCATGGAGGTGCTGAGCAAGGCACTCGATAACGTGCGTCCTATGGTGGAAGTGAAATCGCGACGTGTCGGCGGTGCCACCTACCAGGTACCGGTTGAAGTGCGTAGCACCCGCCAACAGGCGCTGGCCATGCGCTGGATCATCGAGTCGGCGCGCGCGCGCACCGAGAAGTCCATGCCCGCGCGTCTTGCCAATGAGCTCATGGAAGCCGCTGACAATCGCGGCAACGCGGTCAAGAAGCGCGAGGATGTGCATCGCATGGCCGAAGCCAACAAAGCCTTCGCACACTACCGCTGGTAATAATCATTCGTTTTTTGTGACTTGAGTTTCCGAGGATTTCGTCGTGGCCCGTACTACTCCCATTGAGCGCTATCGCAATATCGGCATCATGGCCCACATTGATGCCGGTAAGACCACCACGACCGAGCGTATCCTGTTCTACACCGGCGTTTCCCATAAAATCGGCGAGGTCCATGATGGCGCCGCCATCATGGACTGGATGGAACAGGAACAGGAGCGCGGCATCACGATCACTTCTGCGGCCACCACCTGTTTCTGGAAAGGCATGGATCAGTCCTGGCCAGAACATCGCATCAACATTATCGATACACCCGGCCACGTGGACTTCACCATCGAAGTGGAGCGCTCGCTGCGCGTGCTGGATGGCGCGTGCGCAGTATTCTGTGCCGTGGGCGGTGTCGAACCCCAGTCCGAAACCGTATGGCGCCAGGCCACCAAGTATGGTGTGCCGCGCCTAGCGTTCGTTAACAAGATGGACCGCGCCGGCGCAAATTTTTTCCGTGTCTACAAGCAGATCAAGGAGCGACTGGGCGCAACCCCAGTACCCATCGAGATACCCGTCGGCGCCGAAGAGAATTTCAAGGGCGTGGTGGACCTGGTCAAAATGAAGGCCATCTATTGGGATGATTCCACCCAGGGCATGCGTTTCGAGGAGCATGAGATCCCGGCCGAACTCGTGGCCGAGGCCAAGGAGTGGCACGACAAGATGGTGGAAGCGGCCGCTGAAGGCTCTGATGAACTGATGCACAAATACCTGGAGGGCCATGCTCTGAGTGCCGATGAAATCCACCAGGGTTTGCGCGCGCGCACTATCCGCAACGAGATCGTGCCGATGCTGTGCGGCTCGGCTTTCAAAAACAAAGGCGTACAGATGATGCTGGATGCGGTGGTGTATTATCTGCCGGCACCGCCCGATGTGCCCGCCGTCAAAGGCCATCTTGACGACAAGGACAGCACTCCGGCGGAACGCCATCCCAGCGATGATGAGCCGTTCTCGGCGCTGGCATTCAAGATCATGACCGATCCGTTCGTGGGCACCCTGACATTCTTCCGTGTGTATTCCGGCGTTTTGAAGTCCGGCGATACGCTCTACAACCCGGTCAAGAGCAGGAAGGAACGTATTGGCCGTATCCTGCAGATGCACGCCAACGATCGCAAGGAGCTCAAGGAAGTGTGCGCCGGCGACATCGCCGCGGCCGTGGGCCTGAAAGACGTCAGCACCGGCGATACCCTCACCGATCCAGACAAAATCATCATCCTCGAGAAGATGGAATTCCCGGAGCCGGTGATATCAGTGGCCGTGGAGCCCAAGACCAAGGTGGATCAGGAGAAGATGGGCATCGCCCTGCAAAAGCTGGCGCAGGAAGACCCGTCGTTCCGGGTGCATACCGATGAAGAGTCCGGTCAGACCATTATTTCCGGCATGGGTGAGTTGCACCTGGAAATCATCGTCGACCGCATGAAGCGCGAATTCAAGGTGGAAGCCAACGTCGGTAAACCGCAGGTGGCCTACCGTGAGACCATCCGCGCGAGCGTCGAATCCGAGGGCAAGTTCATCCGCCAGTCCGGTGGCCGGGGACAGTACGGCCATGTGTGGCTCAAGATTGAGCCGCAGGAAGCTGGCAAGGGTTACGAGTTCGTCAACGGTATCGTGGGCGGCGTGGTCCCCAGGGAATACATCCCGGCGGTCGATAAAGGTATCCAGGAACAGATGAAGAACGGTATCGTCGCGGGTTATCCGGTGGTGGATGTAAAGGTCACCATCTTCGACGGTTCTTACCACGACGTGGATTCCAACGAGATGGCCTTCAAGATCGCTGGCTCCATGGGTTTCAAGGAGGGCTGCAAGCGCGCCAAACCGGTGCTGCTGGAGCCCATCATGAAAGTTGAAGTGGTGACGCCCGAGGACTTCATGGGCGACATCATCGGCGACCTGCATCGCCGCCGCGGCCAGGTACAAGGTACCGAAGAGGCGCCCGCTGGCCGTATCGTGCGCGCAGAAGTGCCGCTGGCCGAGATGTTCGGTTATGCCACCTCCATGCGTTCCGCAACCCAGGGCCGTGCGACTTACTCCATGGAGTTCGAAAAATACATGGAGACACCCGCCAGCGTGGCGGAAGCCGTCATCAAAAAAGCATCGTAATTCTTTAAAGTTAAAAGCAGAATTGAGGAGAACAAACCGTGTCCAAGGCAAAATTTGAGCGTAAGAAGCCGCATGTGAATGTGGGGACCATCGGGCATGTAGACCATGGCAAGACCACGCTGACGGCAGCGTTGACGGTGATCCAGTCGAAGAAGTTTGGCGGTGAAGCCAAGGCCTACGACCAGATCGACAATGCCCCGGAAGAGAAGGCGCGCGGCATCACGATTGCGACCTCGCACGTGGAATACGAGAGCGCCAAGCGCCACTATGCGCACGTGGACTGCCCGGGGCATGCCGACTACGTCAAGAACATGATCACCGGAGCGGCGCAGATGGATGGCGCCATCCTGGTGGTGAGTTCCGCCGACGGCCCCATGCCCCAGACCCGCGAGCACATCCTGTTGGCCCGCCAGGTGGGCGTGCCCTACATCGTGGTGTACATGAACAAGGCCGACATGGTGGACGACGCCGAGCTGCTGCAGCTGGTCGAGATGGAAGTCCGCGACCTGCTGACGGTCTACAAATTCCCCGGCGACAAGACCCCGATCATCATCGGCTCGGCCTTGAAGGCGCTGGAAGGCGACACCTCGCCGATCGGCGTCCCCAGCGTTGAGAAGCTGGTGGAGGCGCTGGACACCTGGATCCCGGAACCCAAGCGCCTGATTGACGGTGACTTCCTGATGCCGGTGGAAGACGTGTTCTCGATCTCCGGACGCGGCACGGTGGTCACTGGGCGTATCGAGCGCGGCATCGTCAAGGTCGGGGATGAGATCGAGATCATCGGTATCAAACCCACCACCAAGACCGTGGTCACCGGGGTGGAGATGTTCCGCAAGCTGCTCGATCAGGGGCAGGCGGGCGACAACGTGGGGGTGCTCTTGCGTGGCACCAAGCGTGAGGAAGTGGAGCGCGGCCAGGTGCTGGCCAAGCCCGGTTCCATCACCCCGCACACCAAATTCGAGGCCGAAGTGTACGTGCTCACCAAGGAAGAGGGCGGACGGCATACGCCGTTCTTCAACGGCTACCGGCCACAGTTTTACTTCCGCACCACCGACGTGACCGGGAGTGTGGACCTGCCCAAGGGCGTGGAGATGGTGATGCCCGGCGACAACATCAAGATGGTGGTCTCCCTGATCAGCCCGATCGCCATGGAAGACGGCCTGCGCTTCGCCATCCGCGAGGGCGGCCGCACCGTCGGCGCCGGCGTGGTCGCGAAAATTATCGAGTAACAATCATGGCAACCCAGACTATCCGCATCCGTTTGAAGGCTTTCGACCACCGGCTCATCGACAAGTCGGCGAAGGAGATTGTGGAGACCGCCAAGCGCACTGGCGCCCAGGTCAAAGGCCCAATCCCCCTGCCGGTAAAGATGGAGCGTTTCACCATCCTGGTATCCCCGCATGTGGACAAGGACGCCCGCGACCAGTACGAGATCCGGACCCACAAGCGGCTGATGGATATTGTGGATCCTACCGACAAGACCGTGGATGCCCTGATGAAGCTGGACCTGCCGGCGGGCGTGGACGTTCAGATTAAGCTGAATTAAGGCTCAAACCCCTGTTGTAGGGGCCATACGGACTGGTATAATTCCCGGCTCTCTGCGGCCCGGATGGGGCAACCCTGCCGGGCCGTTGGTTTGCTACCCCCAGCACCGGCCAATCGCAGTCGGTGCGTTGTGAGGATTAGAACATGAGTATCGGACTAATCGGCCGCAAATGCGGCATGACCCGCGTTTTCTCTCAAGATGGCGTGTCCGTGCCTGTGACCGTCATCGAAGTCGAGCCCAATCGCGTCACCCAGGTGAAAACCGCGGACGCTAACGGTTACCGCTCCGTGCAAGTGACCACCGGAACGCGGCGCGCCACGCGCGTCACCAAAGCCCTGGCCGGTCATTATGCCAAGGCCGGCACCGGCGCGGGCCGTCTATCGGGTGAATTCACGTTGGGCGATGGCGAAGGCACCGATCTCAAAAGTGGCGCTGAAATCAAGGTGGACATTTTTAAACCTGGCCAGAAAGTCAGCGTCACAGGTACCAGCCTCGGCAAGGGCTTCCAGGGCACCATCAAACGCCACCATTTCACCATGGGTGACGCCACCCACGGTAATTCTCTGTCGCACCGCGCGCCGGGTTCCATCGGCCAGCGCCAGACACCGGGGCGCGTGTTCCCCGGCAAAAAGATGTCCGGTCATCTGGGCAACAAACGCCGGACCGCGATGTATCTCGAAGTGGTCAGGGTGGATGTGGAAAAGAATCTGTTGTTAGTGAAGGGCGCGGTCCCCGGTTCCGAGGGCGGCAACGTCATCGTCCGACCCGCGGCTCGTGGTTGAGGAGGACGGCGTGGAACTGCAATTGCACAGCAATACCGGCGGTCAGTCCATCACGCTCTCGGACGCGACCTTCGGGCGTGAATTCAATGAATCCCTGGTGCATCAGGTGGTTACCGCTTATCTGGCAGGCGGCCGTGCAGGAACCAAAGCACAAAAGACTCGCCGCCAGGTGCGCGGTGGTGGCCGCAAGCCGTGGGCCCAAAAGGGTTCCGGACAAGCACGCGCCGGCAGCATCCGCAGTCCGCTGTGGCGTGGCGGCGGCAAGACTTTCGCGGCGACACCGCGGGATTTCAGCCAGAAGGTCAACCGCGGGATGTATCAGGGCGCCATGCGCTCGATCCTATCGGAGCTGATTCGCCAGCAACGCGTGGTGGTATTGCCGGAATTCGGCGTGCAAGCGCCCAAGACCAAACAACTGCTCGACAAGCTCAAGTCACTCGGCTTGAGCGATAACGTACTCATCGTCACCGAACAGGTGGATGAGAAGCTGTATCTGGCGGCACGCAACCTGGTGAACGTGGATGTGCGTGATGTCACCGGCCTCGATCCGGTCAGCTTGGTGGGCTACGAGAAAGTGCTCATGACCGTGCCCTCCATCCGCAGACTCGAGGAGTGGCTGGCATGAACTTGAATCAGGAAAAACTCATGCACGTGCTGCTCGGGCCGCATGTCTCGGAGAAGGCTACGCAAGTAGGCGAGGCCTACAACCAGGTGGTGTTCCGCGTACGTCGCGACGCCGACAAGGATCTGGTGCGGCGTGCCGTGGAAAAGATGTTCGAGGTAAAAGTCACCGATGTGCAGATCGTGAACGTGCGCGGCAAGAACAAGCGTTTTGGTCAGCGTGCCGGAATGCGCAGCAACTGGAAGAAAGCTTACGTGCGCCTGGCGCCGGGCAGTGCCATCAATTTCATGGGTGAGAAGGCTTAAAGCCTCGCATCCGGAGACAACCACATGCCTGTTAAGAAAGCCAGACCCACATCCCCCGGACGCCGCGCGGTCGTCATAGTTACCACGCCGGGACTGCACAAGGGCGCGCCGCATGCGGCGCTGCTCGAGCGCAAGAATCAGCGCGGTGGCCGCAACAACGTGGGCCGTATCACCACCCGCCATCAGGGCGGAGGTCACAAGCAGCATTACCGCCTGCTGGATTTCAAACGTGACAAGGACGGTATCAGTGGCCGCGTGGAGCGCATCGAATATGATCCGAACCGCACCGCGCATATTGCTCTGGTGCTTTACAAGGACGGGGAACGCCGTTACATCATCGCGCCCAAGGATGTGCAACCGCAGCAGGAAATCATTTCCGGCAGCCACGCCCCCATTAAATCAGGCAATGCCTTGCCGCTCAGGAATATTCCGGTGGGCACCCAGGTGCACTGCGTGGAATTGCAGCCGGGCAAGGGCGCGCAGCTGGCACGCAGTGCCGGTTCCTCGGTACAAGTAGTGGCCCGCGAAGGCGCTTACAGCACGGTGCGTCTGCGCTCCGGTGAGATGCGCAAGGTGCATATCGACTGCCGCGCCACCATCGGCGAGGTGGGTAATGGCGAACATAACCTGCGGCAGTACGGCAAGGCCGGCGCGCGGCGTTGGCAGGGCGTACGCCCGACGGTGCGCGGTGTGGTGATGAACCCCATCGACCATCCGCATGGAGGCGGCGAAGGCAAGACGTCTGGCGGCCGACATCCGGTTTCACCCTGGGGCCAGCCTACCAAGGGTTACAAGACGCGCGCCAACAAGCGCACCGACAACATGATCGTGCGGCGCCGCAAGGCCAAGTAATCACAATGAAACTGAAAAGTACATTTAATTTGAAGATTGAAAATTATTATCGAGGTTAATGACGTGCCACGCTCGATTCGCAAAGGTCCGTTTATCGATCCGCATCTGGCCCACAAGGTCGAAGCGGCGGTAGCCAGCAATAACCGGCGCCCCATTAAGACCTGGTCGCGGCGTTCCATGGTGACGCCGGAAATGGTGGGTCTGACGATCGCGGTACATAACGGTCATCAGCACATCCCGGTACTGGTGAGCGAGAACATGGTGGGCCATAAGCTCGGTGAATTTGCCGCCACGCGTGTGTTCAAAGGCCACGGCGAGCGCAAGGTCGCCGCCGAGACCACTGAAGCCAAGACTTGAGGATTGCAAAATGCAAGTAGCGGCAACCCATAAATTCGCGCGCGTCACGCCTTATAAGGCGCGCCTGGTAGCGGACCAGATCCGCGGCAAGCAGGTCGGACAGGCATTGCAGATCCTGGAGTTCAGCCCGCGGCGCGCCGCACAGTTGCTCAAAAAAGTGCTGGAGTCTGCCATCGCCAATGCCGAGCACAACAACGGTGCGGACATCGATGGACTCAAGGTAGCGCGCATCTGTGTAGACGATGGTCCGCGCATGAAGCGCTGGATGACCCGCGCCAAGGGCCGCGGCGCCCGCATTCTGAAACGCACAAGCCACATCACCCTCACTGTGGCGGACGAATAAGGATTAGCCATGGGACAGAAAGTCAATCCAATCGGTTTTCGTCTGGGCATTGCCTCCGACTGGAACTCCAAGTGGTTCGCCAACAAGGGCGCGTATGCCGAGAATCTGCTGTCCGACCTCAAGGTGCGCGAATTCCTTAAAAAGAAACTTAAGCAGGCGTCGGTGAGCCGTATCGAGATCAAGCGGCCGGCGAAAAAGTGCCACATCACCATCCACACGGCGCGGCCGGGCGTAGTGATCGGCAAGAAAGGCGAGGACATCGATGCGCTGCGCGCCGAGCTCCTCAAAATGATGCCGGGCATCGACGTGGATGTGTCTATTGAAGAGATCCGCAAGCCGGAACTGGATGCCTATCTGGTGGCCGAGGGCATTGCCCAGCAGTTGGAACGCCGCATCATGTTTCGCCGTGCCATGAAGCGCGCCGTGCAGAACACTATGCGTCTGGGTGCGCTCGGCATCAAGGTGCGGGTCTCGGGACGTCTGAATGGTTCGGAGATCGCGCGCAGCGAGTGGTACCGCGAAGGCCGTGTGCCCTTGCATACCTTGCGTGCTGACATCGATTACGGTTTCGCGGAATCCGCCACCACCTACGGCATCATCGGCGTCAAGGTGTGGATATTCAAGGGTGAAATCCTGGATGCCAGCGAAATCAGCATCGGCCGCGAACTCGCCGCCGACAAAGCTAAAGCCGGAGTGAAAGCCGATGTTGCAGCCTAAGCGCACCAAATTCCGCAAGCAGCATAAGGGCCGCAATCGCGGCCTGGCGCAGTCCGGCAACAGCGTGGCTTTCGGTGAGTTCGGCCTCAAAGCCGCGGTCCGTGGTCGTCTCACGGCGCGTGAGATCGAAGCCGCGCGCCGGGCCATGACCCATTTCGTGAAACGCGGCGGCAAGATCTGGATCCGGGTGTTTCCGGACGTGCCGGTGACCAAGAAACCACTGGAAGTCCGTATGGGCAATGGCAAGGGCAACGTCGAATACTGGGTCGCCAAGGTACAGCCCGGTTCGGTGCTGTATGAGATGGAAGGTGTGACCGAGGAGATCGCACGCGAGGCCTTCCGGCTGGCGTCTGCGAAACTTTCGGTGACCACCACATTCGTCAGCCGGCAGGTGATGTGATGGACGCGAAACAGTTACGCAGCAAGAGTGACAAGGACGTGCGCGACGAACTCAGCGCGCTGCGCAAAGAGCAATTCAATCTGCGCATGCAGCAGGCCTCCGGCCAGATGCCGCGCGGCCATCAGATACGCAATGTGCGCAAGAATATCGCCCGCGCCAAGACCGTGATGGTGGAAAGGGCCAAGAAGGCAGGCAAGCAATGAACGAACCGATCAAAACCACGCGCACCCTGACCGGCAAGGTGGTCAGCAACAAGATGAATAAGACCATCACCGTGATGGTCGAACGTTTCGTCACGCACCCCACCTACGGCAAGATCATGCGACGCCGCAGCAAGATCAAGGCGCACGATGAACAGAATACCTGCCAGGAAGGCGATACCGTGGTCATCACGCAATGCCGTCCGCTTTCCCGGCACAAGTCCTGGAAGCTGGTGGAAATCGTCGGGCGTGCGGGCACGGCCCCCACGTCGATTGAATAACGCAATTGTGGAAGTGCAGTCATGATCCAGATGCGAACTGTCCTGAATGCCGCCGACAACAGCGGTGCGAAGAGCCTGAAATGCATCAAAGTGCTGGGTGGTTCCAAGCGCCGCTATGCGCGCATCGGCGACGTCATCAAGGTCAGCATCGGTGACGCCATTCCACGCGGCAAGGTCAAGAAGGGTGAGGTCTATGACGCGGTCGTGGTGCGCACCCGCAAAGGCGTACGCCGTCCGGATGGCTCGGTCATCCGTTTCGACAGTAACGCGGCGGTGCTGCTTAACAACAAACTGGAACCCATCGGCACGCGCATCTTCGGGCCGGTGACGCGCGAATTGCGCACCGAACGCTTCATGCGCATCATTTCCCTGGCACCGGAAGTGCTGTGAGCTTCGGGAGAATAAGGCTATGAGCAAGATCAAAAAAGGCGATGAAGTGGTGGTGACCGGCGGCAAGGACAAGGGCCGGCGTGGTGCCATCCTCAAGGTGCTGGAGAATGAGCGGGTGATCGTCGAGAACGTGAACATGGCCAAGCGGCATGTGCGTCCGAATCCGAACGCCGGTGTCACCGGCGGTATCGTCGACAAGGAGATGCCGATTCATATTTCCAAGGTGATGCTGTTCAATCCGGTCACCAAGAAAGGTGATCGCGCGGGTTTCCGCAAACTGGAAGATGGCCGCAAAGTGCGCTTCTTCCGTTCCAATAAAGAAGTGGTTGACGTCTGAGGGCAGGGCACATGGCAAGATTGCAAAAATTCTATCGCGAGACAGTCGTCCCGCAGCTCACCCAGAAGTTCAATTACAAGAACGCCATGGAAGTGCCGCATATCACTAAGATTACTCTCAATATGGGGGTGGGCGAGGCTACGGCCGACAAGAAGGTCATGGAGAACGCGGTCGCCGACATGATCAAGATCGCGGGTCAGAAACCGGTGGTTACCAAGGCCAAGAAATCCATCGCCACCTTCAAGATTCGCGAGGATTATCCCGTGGGCTGCAAGGTGACCTTGCGGCGTGCGCAGATGTACGAGTTCCTGGACCGCCTGATTAGCATCGCGCTGCCGCGGGTACGGGACTTCCGTGGTGTGAGCGGTCGTTCGTTCGACGGCCGTGGAAATTTCAGCATGGGTGTGAAGGAACAGATCATTTTTCCGGAAATCGAGTATGACCAGATCGATGCATTGCGTGGCATGGATATCACCATCACCACCAATGCCAAATCCGACGCGGAAGCCCGGGCGCTTCTGGAAGCCTTCCATTTTCCGTTCAGGAACTGAGGATAACAAATATGGCCAAGACGTCTATGGTGAACCGTGAGGTGAAGCGCACGAAATTGGTGAAGCGTTATGCCAAACAGCGCGCTGAACTGAAACGCGTGATCCGCAGTTTAGAGTCCAGTGACGAAGAGCGTCACGCGGCGGTCACCAAGCTCGCCAAGCTGCCACGCGATTCCAGTGCTTCACGCCAGCGCAACCGCTGCGCGATCACCGGCCGTTCGCGGGGTAACTACCGGAAATTCGGCTTGGGCCGCAGCAAATTGCGCGAAGCCGCCATGCGCGGCGATGTACCTGGTCTACACAAGGCCAGTTGGTAAGGATTCATCGAGGGATATCGATAATATGAGTATGACTGATCCCATTGCCGACATGTTCACACGCATCCGCAACGCCCAGCTTGTGGGCCGCACAGACGTGAGCATGCCCGCCTCAAACATCAAGTGCGAGATCGCACGTGTGCTGAAAGACGAGGGTTATATCGAGGAGTTTGCACGCCGCGAGCAGGATGGCAAGTCGGAGCTGCTGGTGACCCTCAAGTACCACCAGGGGCGTCCGGTCATCGACCACATACGCCGCATCAGCCGCCCGGGCCTGCGTGTGTACAAGCGCAAGGATGAAATGCCGAGCGTTTTGGGTGGCTTGGGGATTGCCATCATCTCCACGCCCAAGGGCGTGATGAGTGATCGCGCCGCACGTGCCGCCGGTCAGGGCGGCGAAGTATTGTGCTTCGTCTCATAACGGGTTTTTAAGGATTTTTGCCATGTCCAGAATCGCCAATCTACCAATCCCGCTGCCCAAGGGTGTCGAAGCCTCGGTGTCCGGCAGCGCTGTGACTATCAAGGCTGGCAAGGCCAGCCTGACACTGGCGATGCATCCGAGCGTGGTGGTGAAGAACGACAACGGGGTGCTGCACGTGGCCGTGAAGGAAGGTCACCCGGAAGCGGATGCCTGCGCCGGTACCATGCGCGCATTGTTGAATAACGCCGTGAAAGGTGTGACCAAGGGCTTCGAGAAGAAACTCGAATTGGTGGGCGTCGGCTACCGAGCCCAGACTCAGGGTAAGACGCTGAATCTGACACTCGGGTTTTCCCATGCGGTGAACTATAAGGTGCCGGACGGCATCAGTATTGATACCCCGAGCCAGACGGAGATCATCATCAAGGGCACGGATCGCCAGAAAGTCGGCCAGGTGGCTGCCGATATCCGCGGCTTCCGGCCGCCGGAGCCTTACAAGGGCAAGGGTGTGCGCTACACCAATGAGCGCGTGGTCCTCAAAGAGGCCAAGAAGAAATAACAGGTGGTGTGAGCGATGGACAAGAAGCCGATGGAAAAGAAACTCGCGCGCCTGCGGCGTGCGCGCCGCGCCCGCGCCCGGATCCGCGAGCTGCGCGCCTATCGTCTGTGCGTGCATCGCACGCCCAGCCATATCTACGCGCAGATTCTTGCGCCCGAGGGCGATAAGGTAGTGGCCGCCGCTTCTACTCTGGAAAGCGCGGTCAAGAAAGGCTTGAAGAACACCGGCAATGTCACCGCGGCCGCCGCGGTCGGCAAGGCGATCGCCGAGAAAGCCAAACAAGCCGGCATCACGGCGGTGGCCTTCGATCGTTCCGGTTTCCGCTACCACGGGCGCGTCAAGGCATTAGCCGATGCTGCGCGTGAACACGGTTTGAAATTTTAAGGTGCAGCATGGCAAAAAAGATTGAAAATCTCCCGACCAGCAACGACGGCCTGCAGGAAAAACTGGTGTCGGTAAACCGTGTCGCCAAAGTGGTGAAAGGTGGCCGCCAGTTCGGTTTCACGGCACTTACGGTAGTGGGCGACGGCGCTGGCAAGGTGGGCTTCGGTTACGGCAAGGCGCGTGAAGTTCCGAACGCCGTCTCCAAAGCCATGGAGCATGCGCGCAAGAACCTGCAACACGTGCAGTTACGCGAAGGTACCTTGTATTACGCCATCCACGCGCATCACGGCGCCACGCGTGTTTATATGCAGCCGGCTTCCGACGGTACCGGCATCATCGCCGGCGGCGCCATGCGTGCCATCTTGGAGGTCGCAGGCGTCAAGAACGTTCTGGCCAAGAGCTACGGTTCGCGCAATCCCATCAATGTCGTGCGCGCCACCATGAATGCGCTCACCGGGCAGCGTTCGCCGAATGACATGGCCGCGAAACGGGGCAAGACGCTGGATGAAATCAGGAACTGATGCCATGACCAAGAGCAAAGGCAAACAAATCAAGGTCACGCTGGTGCGCAGCCCGTTCGGGCGTCTGCGCACCCATCGCGATTGCGTGCGCGGCCTGGGGCTGCGACGTCTGCATCACAGCGTCAGCGTGCAAGATACACCGCAAGTGCGCGGCCTGATCAAGCAAGTGGCCTACCTGCTGCGGGTCGAGGAGGGTGAGCATGCGTCTTAACACGCTTTCACCGGCCGTCGGCAGCAAGACTGGCAAGAAGCGCCTCGGTCGCGGCATCGGTTCGGGTCTCGGCAAGACATCCGGCAAGGGCCACAAGGGGCAGTACGCCCGTAAGGGCGGCTATCACAAGGTGGGATTTGAAGGCGGCCAGATGCCGTTGCAGCGCCGTCTGCCCAAGGTCGGATTTCGTTCACATTTAAAGCGCAGCCGCGCGGAAGTACGATTGGATGCCCTGACGCGTGTCGAAGCCGAGGTCATCGACATACTCGCGCTCAAGGCTGCGGGACTGGTACCGCTGCAGACCGACAAGGTCAAGATAATTCTGGCGGGCGAGCTCAAGAAGAAGGTCACCCTCAAAGGGGTGCAGGCCACCAAGGGAGCCTTGGCAGCCATACAAGCGGCTGGCGGCAAGGTGGAGGACTAAGTGTCCCGCACCGGTGGCAACACTATGATGTCTTCCCTGTCGCAGATCGGGAAGCTCACCGATCTACGCAAGCGCGTGCTGTTCCTGGTGGGTGCCTTGGTGGTGTTCCGCGTGGGCACGCATATTCCAGTGCCCGGCATCGATCCCGCAGCTTTGGAACGCTTGTTCGGCCAGCATTCCGGCGGTCTGCTGGATATGTTCAACATGTTCTCCGGCGGGGCCTTGAAACGCCTGTCTATTTTTGCGTTGGGTGTCATGCCCTATATTTCGGCATCCATCATCATGCAGATGTTGGCCGTGGTGGTGCCAAGCCTAGAGAAGCTGCGCAAGGAAGGCCAGTCCGGCCAGCGCATCATCACCAAATACACCCGCTGGGGCACGGTGGTGCTGGCCCTATTCCAGTCCCTGGGCGCGTCGTTGGCGCTCGAGAGCCAGGGGGTAGCGGTGCAGCCAGGGTTCACCTTCGTGTTCACCGCCACCATTAGCCTGGTGACCGGCACCCTGTTCCTGATGTGGATCGGCGAACAGGTGACCGAGCGGGGCATCGGCAACGGCATATCCATGCTGATTTTCGCCGGTATCGTCGCGGGTCTGCCGGCAGCCTTCGGCGGCACCCTGGATCTGGTCCGTACCGGCCAGATGAACCCGCTGATCGCCATCGTGATCGTGGTGTTGGTGCTGGGTGTGACCGCCTTCGTGGTATTCGTGGAGCGCGGCCAGCGGCGCATCACCGTGAATTACGCTAAACGTCAGCAGGGCCGGCGCATGTACGCGGCCCAGACCAGTCATCTGCCGTTGAAGCTCAATATGTCGGGCGTGATCCCGCCGATCTTCGCGTCTTCGATCATCCTGTTTCCGGCTACCGTCGGTAATTGGTTCGGGCAACAGTCCGGCGGCTGGCTGGCCACGGCCTTGCAGCGTTTTGCCGCCGCTATGTCGCCGGGGCAACCTATTTATGTGGTTTTTTATGCCGGTCTAATCATATTCTTTTGTTTCTTCTACACCGCCCTGGTGTTCAATTCCAAGGAAACCGCGGAGAACCTCAAAAAATCCGGTGCCTTTATTCCCGGCATCCGGCCCGGACAGCAAACCGCGTCCTATGTGGATAGCGTGCTCACCAAGCTGACATTCTGGGGCGCGGTCTACGTGACTGCTGTATGCCTGTTGCCGGAATTCCTGATTCTGTATTGGAACGTGCCGTTCTATTTTGGCGGCACCTCGCTGCTGATCATCGTGGTGGTGGTCATGGACTTCATGGCGCAGCTGCAGGCGCACCTGATGTCGCACCAATACGAGGGCTTGCTGCGCAAAGCCAATCTCAAGGGTTACAGCGGCAGTGGCGTGCGCTGAGTATTTAATTTGATAGGCGTCGCTTGAGCGCCGCGGGAGTGGAAAAATGAAAGTGCGGACTTCGGTCAAGAAAATCTGTCGTAACTGCAAGATCGTGCGGCGCGGCGGCGTGGTGCGAGTGATCTGCAGCGATGCCCGGCACAAGCAGCGCCAGGGCTAAGCAACGCTTATAGATTGATTTTATTAGAAAATGTAGGCAAAATTACCCGTTTTGGCGCGCCATAAGTGGCGCTCTCAGGAGAGGCAGGAAATGGCGCGTATCGCCGGCATCAACATCCCAGCTAACCAGCATGCCGTCATCGGCTTGCAGAATATCTATGGCATCGGCCGCAGCCGCGCAAAACTGATCTGCCAGGTCGCAGGCATCAAGCCCGAGACCAAGGTGAAAGATCTGACCGACGCCGAAGTCGAAACACTGCGCGTGAACGTCACTAAGTTCAGTGTGGAAGGTGATCTGCGCCGCGAAGTATCCATGAGCATCAAGCGCCTTATGGACCTGGGCTGCTATCGCGGCCTGCGCCATCGCCGCGGTTTGCCGGTTCGCGGACAGCGTACCCGTACCAACGCACGCACCCGCAAGGGCCGCCGCAAGCAAGCCGTTAAATAAACCGATTCGATACAGCGAGATACGACTATGGCGGAAGAAGCCAAAGATACTAAAGAGACTCCGGCACCGGCAGCAACCGAAGGTACAGCGGCCGCAAGTGCAGCCGCCCCGCGCAAGCGCCCCAAAAAGACCGTGGTGGATGCCATCGCGCATGTGCATGCCTCATTCAACAATACCATCGTCACCATCACCGATCGCCAGGGTAATGTGCTGTGTTGGGCCACCTCCGGCGGTTCAGGTTTCCGTGGCTCGCGCAAGAGCACGCCGTTTGCGGCGCAGGTAGCGGCTGAGAAAGCCGGCAATGCCGCCCAGGAATTCGGTGTCAGGAACCTGGAAGTCCAGGTCAAAGGCCCCGGCCCCGGTCGCGAATCCGCGGTGCGTTCACTGCACAACATCGGTTTCAAGATTGCGAATATCTCGGACGTGACGCCGATCCCCCACAATGGCTGCCGTCCACCCAAGAAGCGCCGCGTCTAAGAGGTTCAGTTCATGGCTCGTTATCTCGGACCCAAATGCAAACTCTCACGGCGTGAAGGCACTGACCTGTTCTTGAAGAGCAGCGTGCGGCCGCTGGAATCCAAGTGCAAACTTGAATCCCAGCCTGGCCAGCACGGCGCCAAGCGCAATCGCCTGTCGGATTACGGCATACAGCTGCGCGAAAAGCAGAAGCTGCGTCGCATGTACGGCGTACTGGAGCGTCAGTTCCGCCGCTATTACAAGGAGGCTGCGCGCCGCAAGGGCGCCACTGGCCAGACTTTATTGCAGATTCTTGAATGCCGTCTCGACAACGTGGTGTACCGCATGGGTTTCGCCGTCACCCGCGCCGAAGCGCGCCAGCTGGTCGGCCATAAGGCCATTGAGGTGAACGGCAAGATCATCAATATTCCGTCCTATTCAGTCAAGACCGACGACCTGATTGCGGTGCGTGAACGGGCTAAAAAGCAATTGCGCATCCAGGCGGCTCTCGGCATTGCCAAGCAGGTGGGTCTGCCCGAATGGGTGGAAGTGGATGAGCAGAAGATGAGCGGCAAGTTCAAGGCGGTGCCGGAACGCACCGAGATCCTGCCGGAAATCAACGAGAATCTGGTAGTCGAGCTTTACTCCAAGTAAGCATTCAAGTCACGGTCATTAATCGCGAGGGATATCTCCCATGCAGGGTTCAGTCACAGAATTTTTAAAGCCACGCCTGGTGGGCGTGCAGGCGCAATCGGATCATCAGGCGCGGGTGGTGCTGGAACCGCTGGAACGTGGTTTTGGCCATACCCTCGGCAATGCATTACGCCGTATCCTCTTGTCTTCCATGCCCGGCTCCGCCGTGGTGGAAGTCGAGATTGAAAGCGTGCTCCACGAGTACACCACCATCGAGGGTGTGCAGGAAGACGTGGTGGATATCCTGCTGAGCCTCAAGCAATTGGCCATCCGCATGCACACCCGTGATGAGGCCACACTCACGCTTGCGAAAAAGGGCCCAGGCGCGGTCACCGCTGGCGATATTCAGCTGGACCATGACGTGGAAATCGTCAACAAGGATCTGGTGATCGCGCATCTGAACAGTGCCGGTTCCCTCAACATGAAGCTCAAGATCAAACGCGGCCGCGGTTACCAGCCCTCTAATCAGCGCCTGAGCTTCGAGGAAGAAAGCCGTCCCATCGGCCGCCTGCAGCTGGATGCTTCTTTCAGCCCGGTACGGCGTGTTACCTATACGGTGGAGAGTGCGCGCGTCGAACAGCGCACTGATCTGGATAAACTAATACTCGAGATCGAGACTAACGGCACCATCGACCCGGAAGAAGCCATCCGCCGCGCTGCCACCATCCTGAGCGAGCAACTGGCCGCATTCGTGGACCTCAAGGGGCGCGACCAGACACACGCCGGCAGCGAATCGCATTTCGATCCGGTGCTGCTCAAGCCGGTGGAAGAACTGGAGTTGACGGTGCGTTCCGCCAACTGCCTTAAGGCCGAGAACATCAACTACATCGGTGACTTGGTGTTGAAAACCGAGGTCGAGCTGCTTAAGACTCCGAACCTGGGCAAGAAATCCCTCACCGAGATCAAGGACGTGCTCGCACAGCACGGCCTCACCCTCGGCATGAAGATCGAGAACTGGCCGCCGGTAAGCCTCAAGAAAACCGCCTAAGGAACATCAGTCATGCGCCACCAGAATACCGGCCGACAACTGAGTCGCAATAGTGCACACCGCGAAGCGCTTATGAACAACATGGCGGCGGCATTGCTGCGCTACGAGAGCATCCACACCACTTTGCCCAAGGCCAAGGAGTTGCGGCGCTTTGTAGAGCCGCTCATCACGCTTGCGAAGCAGGACAGCGTGGCCAAACGCCGTCTGGCATTCGCGCGCCTGCGCGATGATGCCATCGTGGTCAAACTGTTCACCGATCTCGGCCCCCATTATCAGTCGCGTCCCGGCGGCTATACACGCATCCTAAAACACGGATTCCGTCCCGGCGACAAGGCGCCCATGGCGGTGATGCAGCTGGTGGACCGGGAAGCGCAGATGGCGGGCGTTGCTGAGGCACAGGCCAAGGTCAAGCAATCCAAAGCAGCGAAGCCGGAGACTGAAGCTGCGGATAAACCTGCACAGGCGTCCAAGAAAGCCAAAGCGGCAAAGCCCGCCAAACCTGACAAGGCTGAAAAGAAAGCAGCGAAAACCGCCCAAAAGGCCAAAGCTACGGCTGAGAAAGCCGAGAGGAAAGCCACCAAGAAGGGCACCAAAGGGGCCAAGAAAACCAAGTCAAAGGATTGATTGTTACAGGGAGTGGATTTACAAAAAGCCGGGCCACGCTCCTAGGCGTTCCGTTAAAGTGTTGACAATTTTATGCATCCTGCACACTAGTAAAACACCCGATGCACTTTCGGTTGCCGGGCTTTGCGTAGCTGCAAAACAATCTGTCTAAGACTGAGTGACGGTAAGCATTAACCTAACTTGCCTCTGGATAAGGCACCGCCGATAAGGACAGCCACGAGGATGAGTCGATTTCCGCGGCTGCGATACAAGGCTTATGGGGTGGGCTCGTGTTGTAGGCTGGTTGAGGACTTCGGAGCGCGCCGTTTCTTAATCTGCTCACGGATCTGGGGAAGTCTGGTTTTGATGAATTCCTCTGGCCAGGCTGCGTGTTTAGGGATACAGGCGAGTAGATCGAGCTTGTCACGACGCCAAGCCGCCACTGCGGCAGTGCAAGCGGCAAGGGCGGCTATGAACTCGGCGGCATTCAGCGCGGCGCGGGTTTTACGCGAATTGAGCAGCTCCATCACCATGGCCGTAGCCACTTTCGATGCGACGGCCACCCGGTCCCGGTAATATTCACCGCCCGCTCCGTCCCGGCGGTGTAGTGACTCCCCATAGGTGTTTTCGAGCGTAGAGACGAGAACGTGCAGCGGGTGCATGACTCTGAAACTGTGTTCGCCAACGTCGATTTTGACCGCCCATTTGTCGAGCTTTTCGCTCTCGATGCCCAAGACGCCGGTAAGGAAATCAATGGTGTGGGATTCCCCCTCGATCTGGACGACGACGGTGGCGGCGTTTGGAGTGTGGTCATCAAGCCCTGCGATATGTGTCTGGCCACGCCACGCGAGGCCGGCGGCAATGGCATCGGCCTTGTTGCCAATGAAATCTATGTCGGCGCTGACCGCGGTGGTGATCTTCTTCAAGCGGTAGTGGACGGCCCAGGCGTTCAAGGCTTGCCCTCCGACAAGGATCGCATCTTTGGTTCGAGGTGATGCCGCGAGGAGGTCTACCACCTCTGCAAGCGACAGGGGCTTAGGACTCATGCCGGGACATCGACCGGGTTGAAGTGGGCGCCCTCGATTCGCAAGGCATTCTCGGCGTCATGGCGCTCCAAGGACTTCTGGCCGCGAACCACGGCACCAAGTGCGTGCCGGCGTCGGCGGCTTTCTTCACGGGCCAACGATTGGCTGGACACCAAGACGACGCTCGGCGCTTCCGCGGCAATAAGGGCAACCCTAAGACCCGCGGCCGCGGCGAGCTTTTCGATGGATTGCAGGGAAGGATTGCCCCGGCCGGATTCGATGTCCTTGATCACGTTCAGCGCGACTTGCAGGGAGTCGGCGAATTCCGATTGCGACAGCCCGTTTTCTGCCCGAAGCAGGCGTGAGACATCACCGATGTCTAGGGCGCCTTGGTGCATAGCGCGATGCAGTTCGGCGAGCATATCTTGGTCGGAAATACGGTGTGGGCGACGCGGCATACGGGGACTCCAATGGTTGCTGATGCTTTATAATAGCCCTTATAAGGGCTATTATAAAGCAAGACACAATTGTCCATTGCACGCGCTATATTTTCAACACCTTAACGGAACGGCCGGGCCACGCCCGGCGTTTTTGTTGGTGGGTCTAACGTTTAGCGACGCGGCGCGTGCGCGGGGCTAGATCTGGACTTTGCAGGCGCCCCAACACCGGTTGTAAGAATCGGCCGGTATAAGAGCGCGCATCGCGTGCGATATCCTCAGGCGTGCCGGTGGCCACCACGGTACCGCCGCCATCGCCACCTTCGGGGCCGAGGTCGATCACCCAGTCGGCGGTTTTGATCACATCCAGGTTGTGCTCGATCACCACCACGGTGCTGCCGCCTTCCCGCAGCCGGCGCAGCACCGCGAGCAGCTGGTCGATGTCGTGGAAGTGCAAGCCGGTTGTGGGTTCATCTAATATATAGAGTGTGCTGCCGGTGTCACGCTTGGAAAGCTCCCGCGAGAGCTTTACGCGCTGCGCCTCGCCGCCGGAAAGCGTGGTGGCGTTCTGGCCGAGACGCACGTAGGTTAGACCTACCGCCATCAGGGTCTGCAGTTTGTGGGCTACCACCGGCACCGCGCTGAAGAACTGGGCGGCGTCCTCCACCGTCATCTCCAGCACTTCGTGAATGTTCTTGCCTTTGAAACGGATATCGAGGGTCTCGCGGTTGTAACGTTTGCCCTTGCACACGTCGCAGGCCACGTAGATGTCCGGCAGGAAATGCATCTCAACTTTGATGACGCCGTCGCCTTGGCAAGCCTCACAGCGCCCACCCTTGACGTTGAAGCTGAACCGCCCGGGTGTGTAGCCGCGGGAACGGGCTTCCTGGGTTCCGGCAAACAGTTCGCGTATGGGCGTGAACACGCCGGTATAGGTGGCCGGGTTGGAACGCGGGGTGCGCCCGATGGGCGACTGGTCGATGTCGATGATCTTATCGATCTGTTCAAGCCCGTCGATGCCGTCACAGGCGGCTGGATCTTCGGAGGCATCATTCAGCTGACGCGCGGCGAAACGGTACAAGGTATCGTTGATGAGCGTGGACTTGCCAGAGCCGGACACACCGGTGACGCAGGTCATGAGACCCAGCGGGATCTCGACGTCGATGCCCTTGAGGTTGTTACCGCGGGCCTTGTGGATGCGCAGCAGGCGCAAGGGGTCGACTGCCTGGCGTGTCGCCGGGATCGCGATGCGCCGCCGGCCGGCCAGATACTGGCCAGTGAGCGAGGCGGAATTGGCAATGATATCCTGAGGAGAGCCCTGAGCCACCACCCGACCTCCGTGCACGCCGGCTCCAGGACCCATGTCGAGCACATGGTCCGCATGCCGGATGGCTTCTTCGTCGTGTTCCACCACGATCACGGTGTTACCCAGATCGCGCAGATGCATGAGCGTCTCCAGCAGGCGCGCGTTGTCGCGCTGGTGCAGGCCGATGGAAGGCTCGTCGAGGATGTACATCACGCCCACCAGTCCCGAGCCGATCTGGCTCGCGAGCCGGATGCGTTGTGCCTCGCCACCGGAGAGGGTCTCGGCGCTGCGGTCCAGCGCCAGGTAATCCAGGCCCACATTCACCAGGAACAACAGGCGCGCGTGGATCTCCTTGACGATCTTGACAGCAATCTGGCCACGCCAGCCGGGGAGGGAAAGTTGCTCGAAGAACTTCAGAGCTTCGCCCACGGAGCGGCCGGTGATGGCCGGCAGGTTCTCACCACCGACGAACACGAAGCGCGCTTCGCGCCGCAGGCGCGTGCCGCCGCAATCGGGGCAGGGACGGCTGCTGAGGTATTTCGCCAGCTCTTCGCGCACCATCGGCGATTCGGTCTCGTGATAGCGGCGCTCCATGTTAGGGATCACGCCCTCGAACGGATGGCGGCGTGTTAGCGAGCCGCCGCGCTCGTTCACATAACGGAACGCGATGACCTCATCACCGCTACCGTGCAGGATCACTCTGCGGATTTTCTCCGGTAATTCGTCGAAGGGCATCTCGATGTTGAACTTGTAATGCCGCGCCAGGCTCTGCAGCAGCTGGAAATACCAGGCATTGCGCCGGTCCCAGCCACGCACCGCGCCGCCGGCCAGCGACAGGTGCGGATGGGCGGCGATGCGCGCCGCATCGAAGAATTGTTTGACGCCCAGTCCATCGCAGGCAGGACAGGCGCCCACCGGGTTGTTGAAGGAGAACAGCCGCGGTTCCAGTTCCGAAAGGCTGTAGCCGCATTGCGGGCAGGCGAACTTGGCCGAGAACACCAACTCCTTGCGCTTCGGCTCATCCATATACGCCACGCGCGCACTGCCGTCGGCGAGACGCAGGGCGGTCTCGAAGGATTCCGCCAGGCGCTGGCCCACATCCGGGCGCACCTTGAAGCGGTCCACCACCACTTCGATGCTGTGCTTGCGCCGCAGGTCCAGCTTGGGCGCGTGCTCCAGCTCGACCACAATACCGTCGATGCGTGCGCGCACGAACCCCTGGGCACGCAGCTCCGCGATCAGTTCCAGATGTTCGCCTTTGCGCTCCTGCACTACCGGCGCCAGCAGCAGAAGTTTTGTGTCCGCAGGCAGCGCCAGCACCTGATCCACCATCTGGCTCACGGTCTGGGCGGTCAAGTCGATGCCATGGTCCGGGCAGCGCGGGATGCCGGCACGCGCGTATAGCAGGCGCAGGTAGTCGTAGATCTCGGTGACCGTGCCCACGGTGGAGCGCGGGTTGTGGGAGGTGGATTTCTGCTCGATGGAGATGGCCGGCGACAGGCCTTCGATATGGTCCACGTCCGGCTTCTCCATCATGGAGAGGAACTGGCGCGCGTAGGCCGACAAGGATTCCACGTAGCGGCGCTGGCCCTCCGCATAGATGGTGTCGAAGGCCAGCGACGACTTGCCCGAACCGGACAGGCCGGTGATCACGATCAGCCGGTCACGCGGCAGATCCACGTCGATGTTGGCGAGGTTGTGGGTACGCGCCCCGCGGATGCTGATGGTGTCCATTGAAACCTTAGAAAAAATCGCGAACCGCTAACTATACGCCCTCGTGCAAGTCCGGCGCAAAACTGGTTCTGACAAGACAGGATTGGTCTTGCGAATGCGCCGGTTTATCCGGGTCGCTGTCTGATCCAGAACCAATCACTGAGTGCTTGCGATGCCCTGGTTGATGTATTACAATGTCTTACATGACAACTATCACCATACGTCTGGATAAATCCCTGGACAAGATGCTCTCACGGGTCAGCCGCCAGAGTGGGCGCAATCGTAGCGAGGTGGTGCGTGAAGCATTGCGTCGCCAGTTGGCCATTCAGGCCTTCGAAGAGCTGCGTAAACGCGCCGCACCCTTTGCTGAGGTGGCTGGCTATCTAACCGATGAGGATGTGTTCCGGGACATTTCGTGAAGGTGTTTCTCGACACCAACGTCTTGGTCAGCGCTTTTACCACCCGTGGGTTGTGCGCGGATGTATTGCGCCTGGTGCTGGCGGAGCATGTACTGTTGAGCGGTGAAGTCATCTTGGAAGAACTGCAACAGGTGCTGTTAGAGCGATTTCAGATTTCCCGCCCGGTCAACCAGGGGATCATCGAATTGCTGCGTAGCCAGGCAGTCATCATCCCAAGACCTGCGTCCCCTGTGGCCACCGGCGTGCGTGACCCGGATGATGAGTGGGTGATTGCTTCTGCATTGCTTGGGAAGGCAGATGTGTTGGTGAGCGGTGACAAGGATATGCTGGTATTGAAGCGCATTGGCAGCCTATCAATACACGATCCGCGCGGATTCTGGGAATATCTGAAGAAGTTGTGATTTGCTAAAATCCAAATCACATGCAGCCGTATTCTGCGGTTCACATGTACACAATCACTCACTAACAGCACCCTGTCAGCGATGAAAACCGAATCCATGACCGGCAGCGAGCGCCGCGCGGCCCTTTCCCTAGCGGGGATTTTCTCGCTGCGCATGCTGGGGCTGTTCATGATCTACCCAGTATTCGCCCTGTGGGCGCGGCGCTTGCCGGATGCCACCGAGTTCACCATCGGTCTTGCGCTGGGCGTGTATGGCCTCACCCAGGCACTGTTCCAGATTCCCTTGGGGTTTCTCTCCGACCGCCTGGGACGCAAACGCATCGTCGCAGGCGGACTTGTGTTGTTTGCCATCGGCAGCGCGGTAGCGGCGCTCTCCCAATCGATTGACGGTATCATCTTAGGGCGCCTGTTGCAGGGCGCCGGTGCGGTGGGTTCCGCAACGCTGGCGTTGGCGGCGGACCTCACCCGCGAACACAACCGCACCAAAGCCATGGCCATCATCGGCATGACCATCGGCATGTCTTTCAGCCTGGCATTGGTGGCTGGGCCGATACTCAATCGCTGGATTGGCGTGCCCGGGATTTTCTGGTTGACGGCGGCGCTGGCGTTACTGGGTATCGGTGTGCTTTACGGGCTGGTGCCCAAACCAGTGATCAGCAGTGTGCATGCTGAAGCAGAGCCGGTGCCGGCGCTGTTCAAGCGGGTACTCACGAACCGGGAATTGTTGCGCTTGGATTTCGGCATCTGCGTGCAGCACGCCATCCTCACGGCCAGTTTTCTGAGCGTGCCGTTCGTGCTCAAACAAGCGGGCGTCACTCTCCACGATCAGTGGTTCGTGTACCTGCCTGTGTTGGTGGTATCGGTGATCGCCATGGTGCCGCTCATCATCATGGCGGAACGCGGCCGTATGAAGCCGGTGTTCCTGTCGGCGGTGGCGGCACTGGGCGTTTCCCAACTGCTATTGATGTGGGGCCATGGTGGATTACCCGTGGTGATCGTGGCACTGCTGGTGTTCTTTACGGCCTTCAACCTCCTGGAAGCCAGCCTGCCATCATTGATCTCGCGAGTGGCTCCCGCCGAAGCCAAGGGTACGGCCCTCGGGATCTACTCCAGCTCCCAATTCTTCGGCATATTTGTGGGCGGTGCCCTGGGCGGCTGGCTGCTGGGTGTCTGGGGTCTCACCGGTGTGTTTGGCTTGTGCGCGTCGCTGGCCTGCCTGTGGTTGGTAGTCTCAATTGCCATGCGACCGCCACAAGCTAAGCAGGTAAGATTGAGCTAGATGCTAAACCATGCATACATGACTTTGCCGGCATGAGGAATGACAGTAGTCTGCTATGGTTTAGTCAGCTGACGAGGCGCTTTATCAACTTGCAATTAGCAAGTCACCTGCCTGTCAGGAACGCGATGTGCCACGGTAATTGGGAGCGCCGGATCAATGCACTATAAGGGCATCATTCTTGCAGGAGGATCGGGCACACGGCTGTACCCGATAACACGTTCAATCAGCAAACAGCTGCTACCTGTTTACGACAAGCCGATGATCTACTACCCGCTGTCCACGCTGATGTTGGCCGGTGTTCGGGAAGTCTTGGTCATCTCCACGCCGCAGGATCTGCCGCGCTATCAGGAACTGCTGGGCGATGGCAGCCAGTGGGGCATGGCATTCAGTTATGCACACCAGCCCAAGCCGGAGGGTCTCGCCCAGGCATTCATCATCGGCGCACGCTTCGTTGGCCACGATCCGGTCGTATTGGTGCTGGGCGACAACATATTTTATGGCCAGGGTATGTCAGGGCAGTTGAAATCGGCTGCCGGACGCGGGCAGGGGGCTACGGTATTTGCCTATTACGTGAAAGATCCTGAGCGCTACGGTGTCGTGCATTTCGATAATCAGGGCGTGGCTTTAGGGATCGAGGAAAAACCTGCCAAGCCGAAATCCCATTACGCGGTCACCGGGCTGTATTTTTATGACAACGATGTGGTCGATATCGCCAGGAGCATCCGCCCTTCAGCGCGTGGTGAACTGGAGATCACGGATGTGAATCAGGCCTATCTCAAACGCGGTGATCTGCGGGTCGAGATACTGGGCCGCGGTGTGGCCTGGCTGGATACCGGTACCCACGAATCCCTGCTGCAAGCCTCGAACTTTATCGAGACCATTGAAAATCGCCAGGGACTCAAAGTGGCCTGCCCGGAAGAGATCGCTTTTGCCAATGGATTCATTGATGCCACGCAACTGCTGCATCTGGCGGAATCCCTGAAGAAAACCGCTTACGGCGATTATCTGATTCGTCTGCTTGACGAGCCCAAGCTGTGATGGAATTCATATCCACGGCCATCCCGGACGTGATCTTGATCAAGCCCCGCGTGTTCGGCGATGCGCGCGGTTTTTTCACGGAGACCTGGGAGCAGCGCAAGTTCGCCGAGGCTGGACTGCCGTGGCAGTTTGTGCAGGATAATCATAGCCGGTCTGCTAAACATACCTTACGCGGCCTGCATTACCAGATTATGCAACCTCAGGGAAAGCTGGTGCGGGTGGTCGTGGGTGAAGTGTTCGATGTGGTGGTCGATCTGCGGCGCAGTTCACGCGCCTTCGGCCAATGGGTGGGCACCAGGTTGTCCGCCGAAAACAAACAGCAGCTCTGGGTACCGCCGGGATTCGCACATGGGTTTCTGGCGCTGAGCGAGACTGCAGATTTTGTTTACAAGTGCACCGATTACTATGCGCCACAGCACGAGCGCACGCTCGTATGGAACGATGCAGAACTCAACATCAGTTGGCCGTTACCATTGGGCCAGGCACCGGTGCTCTCAGACAAGGACAAAGCTGGCAAGCCACTTCGATTGACGGAAACCTACCCGTGAAAGTGTTGATCACAGGGGCGGCGGGCCAACTGGGTACATCGCTGTTGAAGACCGCGCCTGGCGATAGCAAGATCCAGGCAACGGATACGGAGCTGGATATCCGTGATCCGGCGGCACTGAGAAAAGCCGTGCACGCGTTCCGGCCGGATGTGATTGTGAATGCCGCTGCGTACACGGCCGTGGACAAGGCCGAGCGCGAGCGCGAGCTGGCGTTTGCGATTAACGCCAATGGCACGGAAAATCTGGCCCAGGTCGCGCTTGAATGTGGAGCACGCCTGATCCATATATCCACAGACTTCGTTTTCGACGGCAAGAAATCGTCCCCTTACCTGCCTGCAGACGAGATGCATCCCCTGGGTGTGTATGGCGCCAGCAAGGCGCAAGGTGAGATCCGCTTGAGAGCCTTGATGGGGGATGCCGCGGTAATCCTCCGCACCGGCTGGCTGTATGCCGCCGCAGGACACAATTTCGTCAAGACCATGTTGCCTCTGATGGCCGAGAAGGACAACCTGAAGGTCATTTCCGATCAAGTGGGCACGCCCACCTGGGCGGTGTCTTTGGCAAAGTTGATCTGGAAAGTCACACAGAATCCCGCAATCAAGGGTACCTATCATTGGAGCGATGCGGGTGTGGCGAGCTGGTACGATTTTGCCGTAGCCATCCAGGAGGAAGCCATAGCACTGGGGTTACTCAAGAAGTCCATTCCTATCCAGCCCATCACTACGGACGAGTATCCATTGCCTGCACGTCGTCCTGCTTACAGCGTGTTGGAAAAACAGGCAACCATCAGAGCAACTGGGAAAACTCCGGATCATTGGCGTGTGAACCTGAGGACCATGTTGAAGGAACTGACACGTGCGTAACCTACTGGTCACCGGCGGCGCCGGATTCATCGGCACCAACTTCGTGCACTACTGGGTGAAACAGCACCCAGAGGACCGCATTGTGGTGCTGGACGCACTCACCTATGCCGGCGATATTAAAAACCTCGATCCGGTCAAGACTCATGCCACGTTTCGCTTTGTGCGTGGGAATATCTGTGACGATACCCTCGTCAACAACCTCATGACGGAAGAGCGGATCGACACCATCGTGCACTTCGCCGCGGAATCCCATGTGGACCGTTCCATCAGCGGCCCGGATGCCTTCATCGAGACCAACGTTGTCGGAACCCACGTGCTGTTAAAGGCTGCAAAGCGCGCCTGGCTGGATGACAAAGGCTGGTCGCAACCATCGCGTTTCCACCATGTGTCCACCGATGAGGTGTATGGCTCACTCCGCATGGACGAGCCGGCATTCACTGAAACCACGCCCTATGACCCGAGCTCGCCGTACTCAGCAAGCAAAGCGGCCTCGGACCATCTAGTGCGCGCCTATCACAAGACCTATGGTCTGCCGATTACGCTAAGCAATTGTTCCAACAACTACGGCCCTTACCAATACCCGGAGAAGTTGATACCGGTGGTGATCAACCAAGCACTCGCTGGCCGGCCCATTCCAGTTTATGGTGATGGCAAGAACGTCAGGGATTGGCTGTATGTGGAAGACCATTGTCAGGCGCTCGACAGTATCCTGCGGGATGGCAAAATTGGCGAAACATATAATATCGGTGGCGAATCGGAGGTCAGCAACATTGCACTGGTTGGACATATTTGCGTGATATTGAATAAGATGCGACCAATGAAGCAGTCGGGCGGCTACAAATCGCTGATCGAATTTGTCAAAGATCGTCCAGGCCACGACCGGCGTTATGCCATGGATATAACCAAAATACAAACGCGACTGGGGTGGGAACCGCGGATTAAGCTCGATCTCGGTCTGCAGCACACGGTAAACTGGTATCTGAACAAACCCGGATCAGCCGGGATGCCAGTCTAGGCAGTTGCAGCAATGGTAATGGGTTTAATTATGTGCTTAAACAGGCTTATACGTGACCCAGGAAGCCTGAACCCGTAAAATGGCACACCTACTTGCAAGGGATAAGGCAGGCGCGAAATCACAATATTCAAGAGGAATCAGTTATGGCACGCGGCGTCAACAAAGTCATTTTGGTAGGTAATCTGGGCGCAGACCCGGAGACCCGTTACATGCCCAGCGGGAGCGCAGTTACCAATATCCGTATCGCTACCAGCGAAGCCTGGAAGGACAAGGAAAGCGGCGAGCAGAAAGAACGCACCGAATGGCACCGCATTACTTTCTATAATCGACTGGCGGAAGTCGCCGGCGAATACCTGAGGAAGGGTTCACAGGTCTATATCGAAGGCCGCTTGCGCACCCGCACCTATGAGAAAGAAGGTCAGACCCATTATTCGACCGAGATCATCGCCGACAATATGCAGATGCTGGGTTCGCGCGCCGGGGCCGGCAACCCGGATCGAGTGCCCGAAGAGAGCGCCCGGAGCCCAGCACCTAAAACGACCGCCTCGGAACCCAAGAGCGCGGATTTCAGTGACGACGATATACCGTTTTAGGGTATACCGCAGTCCCTTTTGTAAACAAACCCAGGTGGGCCACTGTCCTGCCTGGGTTTTTTGCTTGTTAACATCTTAAGCAGTGTCGGGCAAAACATCCGGCTAGTGGATACCTCTTTTGTTTGACAACAATTCCACACAGCACGCGATTGTCTGTGTAGAAAACAGTGATCCTTAGGATCCTTAGTCCGCTCTTTGAAACGAGCGGCCGGGCATCCATAGGAGTCTACTAAAGCGTCAATTTCGAGGCTCGTGCTCCGCCCAGCACTGGGTGGCGTCGGCGCTCAGACACAGGAAGGTGCGTGGTGCGCCCCAGGGCCGCTTACGTTGGACGATATAGATATCACCCGAGCCGCGGCACGCGGGCATCGCTATCGAGCAGATATACGCCTTGAGCAGTATCCACCCGCACACGGTTCGTGCGTCCCAAAAATCCCGTGAGGTAGGTGACGCCTTCAACCTTCGGCTCTTGGGACGTACCGAGCGTGCGCGTATAGAATCTGGGAGCATCGCTGCCAAACGCCATCATGCCTACGGCGATGCATAGCGCGCAGGGAAGGCCCATGAAGGCCAGCATATCCCACCCGCTAAAACGCCGGCCCTGCCCCAGGCGTATGAAAATGAAGGCCAACAGCGCGATGCTGAGACCCAAGCTTATTACCAACGAAATTGCATATTCACTCAATGTCATAATTTTCCTCGCTGGTTAGAATTTATTTCTGTCATTACTGGTCCCAGGGCATAGCCGGGGACAGACAGGCATGCTTCGGTTCGATATCGTGTGCTGCATACATCAGTCGTCCGTCCGGGTAGGCCAACATTGGATGAGGCGTACGGTCAGACACACGAACCGTTGTGTATCGGAGCCCCAGAATTTCTGGCGAACGACCGCATAGACGGTTCCCGCACTGGGTACCGGCGCATACCCGTCCAGAAAATAGATCCCGTGGTCGGTATCGATGCGCACCTCACTCGTATCCACGTAATTACCGGAGAAGACCGCGAAATGATCGATGTGAAGCGCTTGGTATTCGCCCACTTGCTGGGTATAGGCTTCAGGCGCCTGCCATAGATCTCCGACCTCGCCAAAACAGATCAAGCCTGCGAAAAAAATTGCAAACCACAATAATCCCCAATACCCGATCTTCTTGAAGAAGACCCGCTGCACGATCGGCAGCAATAGGCTCATGACGACCAATATTGTTGAGATGGTAATCCATGCTTCGAAACGTGTGACTTCGCTCATCTATTCACTCCCATTGAGTACCAAGAACGGTGTTATTTGTAGGCTATTCCATTCTTAGCACAACCGCAAAAATATCCAAATTTGGATAGTGGCTATTTATACGGATGGAGTTGCACAATCCCGTCGCACACGGACAATTCGGACTACCACAGACAGGAAAACATCGCCGCCAGTCTCGGATGGACCGGGAGCGATCAGATCAGTGGAAAACGTGTCGATGCGCGATGCTGCGTGTTGCATGGATGACGATATTTAAAAGCCGAGCGAGAAATGGTTTGTTTCCACAGCCACTGCATCAAACCCCGACGCCAACGTTAATACCGGTTTTGTTAATCCAGGACTTGGGTCGTTTGAGTGTCGGCGCGCAAAAGCGCGAGATCAAGCTGCACCGCGCTTGAGCGGATAGGAGCGAACCAGTATCTCGGTTGGCAACTCGAGCCCTGCGGATAACGTGCGGATCATATCCAGTGTGTGCGCCCGGCGATGGTTGAGGATTTCGGTCACCCGTGCCCTCGAGCCAATGTAGGGCTTCAGGTCCTTGTGGGACATTTCCCGGGCTTCCATCCCGTGTTCAAGAACGTGGATGGGTCAGGGTCCGTAATAGGGTCCGTAATAGGGTGGTGGCGTGTTTCGTAGTCCTGGGTCAGCAGTACCAGAACTTCCAGCCGGTCGGATTCAGACATTTCTTCCGCGGCATCCCATAATTCCTCTACTGCATGCAGAACATTTAGGTACTCGGCCTCTGTGTGAATGGGTTGGATAGCCATGCGCTCACCCCTCAAAAGGTGTCGGCTATCCTGCTGCTATTCGATACGGGATGCCTGCATCGTCCGATAGATAAATGTTGCACCTATCAAAAAGTATCTTTTCACATGCCTCGCTGAAACCCTGTATTTCCAGGGGCATTGATGATTATTATCTTTTCATATATCTTTTCATCATGGCTCGACAACCAGGAGACCTGCTGAATTTGCTGGAACGCACTGGCCCCATGTCCGGCCGTGACCTGGCGCGCACGCTCGGCATCAGTGCGGCCACACTGTCCCGGGCCTATGCCCGTCACCGGGATCGTGTGTGCAGGATGGGTAAAACCCGCGGTGCACAGTATGCACTGCGCCGATCAATCCGAGGTCTCAAGACACCGCTGCCTGTGTATGCGATCGACACCCACGGCACCCCATCCACTATCGGTGAGTTGCACCCTCTGGCCAATGGTCAGCATTGGTTCGAGCGGCGGCGGGGCTTATCCGGACCGAATATCTTTTACCAAGGACTGCCTCCGTACTGCATTGACATGGCGCCACAGGGATTTTTAGGTTCCAGGTTTGCAGCCAACCAAGATCTTGGACTGCCCGAGCGGCTGAGTGACTGGGGTGATGATGACCGACTGATTGCCATTGCCCGGCGGGGCGAAGATTGCGTCGGCAACCTGATCATCGGACAGGAATCCATGGATCGCTTTCTGGCGAGTCCGGAGCCAGCCAGAGACGCATCCTTTACCACGCTGGCCGAAGCGGCCTCCCAGGGGAACGCGGGCTCATCGGCCGGCGGCGAGCAACCGAAGTTCACGACCCACAATGGGCACGACCACGTCGTCGTGAAGTTCACAGCTGGCGATGGCTCACAAGCCGACCGACGCTGGCGGGATCTCCTGACGTGCGAAGCGATCGCTGTCCGGCATATCCATAGTGCCCTGGACTTAGCCTCTGCGAGCCGATATCTGGATGAAGGGAATCGACGGTTCCTGGAGTCGATGCGCTTCGACCGTGTCGGCAGGCGTGGGCGGCGGGGCGTGCTGTCACTGGCTTCCATCGCGGATGAATGGCTGGGCATGCGGGACAATTGGATTGAAGCGGCGCGTCGGCTGTTCCAGGAGCGCCTGATCGATGCAGAGACGGCCAGAAAAATCCGCTGGCTTGAGGCCTTTGGCCGATTGATCGCCAATAGCGATCGACACTTTGGCAATCTCACCTTCTATGCCGATGAGACTCTGTCTCCACCGCGGTTGGAACTCGCGCCGGTGTATGACATGCTGCCGATGAGCCTTGCTCCCACATCGACCGGTGTGCCGCCATTGGTCCCTAATGGCCAGAGACCCACCGCAGACGTATTGGATGTTTGGGGATCCGCGAGGACAGCGGCGCTTGCGTTCTGGCACGAAATCGCAGCGACTTCGGGAGTGACCAACGAGTTCTGTCTATTCGCCGACGAAATGGAACATGCATTGCTTATTACCCAAGCGTAAATGCGGGATCGTGATTGAATCCCATGTTTATGCCATACAAAATGCCATTAATACCTTGTTTATCGTGATACTCAATTGATAATACTTAAAAGATCAGAATGTGTTTCTGGCTAATAATGGTCACTGCTTTTACTTTGAAGCAGCCTCTGCATGGACTCATGCAGAGTCTCGAAACCCTGTGATGCCTTGCATTCAATACCGGGTAAGGAAAACAAATCCCTTAAACCTGTATTTCAGGGTTGGGCTACATTGTTGTGGATGGAGGCGGGTATGAACCCACCTCCATCCTGGCGCTGGTATAGTTCACACTTCACGCTTGGACTCACGGCGCAGGGTGAATGGATCATTGACTGGTCCAACATAGACTTTCGTGGGTGCCGGAGAATGATGACCTAGGGCCTCTGTGGTTTCCATACGCGAGATGAAATCCATATACGGGTCGATTGGAATCCCAGCCATCCTGCGCAGCGCGTGGGAAGTTCCTGCATGATTTCCCCAGAACCGCTGCGCAAAGGAATGCCGCATCCCGTAGGGAGTCACTCCCAACTGGGCTTTCGTTAGCCCGCATTTCTTGGCAATATACTTGATGCGGTTCCTGAACTGCTTCTCTGACATTCCATCCGGAATCAGGCTTCCAGTACTCGAGTTGGCATACCGTTTGCCCAACTCGATGCATTGCCTATCAACCACGGTCATTTCTATTTCAAAAGACCGATACTGATTGTTTTTTGCGCCATGGCGTACGCAAATCCTGCTGCCCATCACACCATCGGTGGCCCGCCATTTATAGCTTTCCTCGGGGCGGAGCCCCCACCGCCAGCAACGGAGAAATACCAGCGCAACGCGGCGGTCGCGACCGCGCGCATCCTCATACACTGCCCAGAAGTCCACACCATGACCCTCCAGGCTCTTGTCCAGATTGTCGGGCATGCGTGTGGCTGGCAGACCCATATATACACAGGCTGCCGCGTTTGTCGGAACGATAGCACCCACATCAAGCCCGGCAAATTTCAAGATCGCGCGCAAAAAAGCCAGGTAGTTCTGTACCGTACCCACAGAATGGCATGTCAATTTCCATTGATCCAGTAGATACAGAACATGCTCTTTCTGAATTTTCCTGAGGGTTAAGTGTTTGTATTTACGCTTGAGAGTCTTCGCAAACTTCAGCAAAAACTTCCCGCGCCTGTGGGCTGTATCCGACGAAAATATACCCGTATGATGTGGCCTGCGATCCAGCGGTGAACGCGCGTCAAAATAAGCCTCAATAATAATTGCGACCTGCTGTACAAGATCGCCCCAGAGATGCACTAGAATCTTCATATCATCACTCCTTAAAGTTAAATAATGATTTACGCGACCCGCTGACGCGCGTCGCATGAATCACAGTGATGATCTCGGGTGTCTTCAGAATCCAGCAGATGTTTTTATTTCGGCCAGCCAGTGACGGCCATAGTTGTCGTCAAAAATGTGTTGTGCGCCTTAGCTTAGATTCCCGGCGTGCATCGCTGCACGCCGGGTAACCCTATATGAACGCACGGTTAGGATATTAAATGGAAACAGTCCGTACCCACATGGCCTGCATGTATTGCACAGTACATGCATCCACAGGCAGCTTGTGCCGGACCCGGTGAGAGTCGTGCGTTGCCACAGCGCGACCAAGTACGCGCCATATGCTGTTTACTTAAAACAGGGTGGTCCCTCCAGTGTGCATGGAGGTTTTTGTTCTCAATGTGATATCCGGAAAATCAATGTCCGCTTGGCAGTGATTTCCGGAACTGATGGTGTTGCATGACCGTCTGGCCCGCAGACACACCTTTTTGATACTCGGGATAAGGCGCGTTAATTTCGGCCTTTTGGGTTTACTGATGTCTATCTTTAGACACTTACGCGCACAGCACGATGTACTACACTTCGACACTTTGCCGATGTGTTGATTTTGTCTTAAATGCTGAAGCGATCAGCTTTGGTATCGCCACTTAGCCTCTACATGCCAGCCTTATGCGGAGAGAATCCACACAGGTACAAGATGAAGCCAGTTTGCGATTTCATGGTGCAGAGTCAATCGAATCTGCGCCTTTCTTTTGTGCTACTTACCGCCTGGAGGCGGTTTTCATGCGACTTTAAAATCACAGAGGCTGCCTTTATATTCCTAAGACAAGCATCCGGGCTTCCCTGCCATCCATCTGTTCATTTTTTCATCGTGGCTGTAGGCTACTCCCAATCGGGATTGCAAACAACCCTGACATAGCCTACCAATGTTTCGTGGTCAGGCGTTACCAACGTTAATGCGGCGGAAGCAAGTTTCCTACGTCCGCAGACCCGGAAATCAGTCAGGTGCCTGCAATGACGCTGTTTATGGGGACTTTGAGTGGTTCAACCTGGGTCAATTTTTTAAAGCTCTCGGCTGCAGTATCTGTTGGCGGCAAGTTGGCTCGACGACATTGAATAACTGCAGGTGAATTCCAGAACGTTGGTCGGCGGTGCAAAGTAATAATACCGTGTCGTGACGGATGAGCCTAAATCGTGCAAGATGTAGCATGATTTAACCCCCACCCGCCTGTTACCCATGAACGGAGTAATGCTTCTTGCAGGGTTAATTAATCCACCTTCCGGGAAGTAATATGCTATCCACGTATGCCGAAGATATCACCAAGCGCAAGCGCTTTGAGTTTGGCAAGAACTGGGCACTGTTTCTCAGAAATCTCAATGCGGAGCGTATTGAGATCGCTAAGCGTTCACTCCAGTCAATGTTGGGCATAGATACATTGATCGGGAAGAAGTTTATTGACATAGGATCGGGGAGCGGCCTGTTTTCGCTGGCCGCAAGGCAGCTGGGCGCCCGTGTGCGCTCCTTCGACTTCGATCCCGATTCTGTGGCGTGCACAAAAGCGTTGCGTGAGCGTTTTTTCAACGATGATCCTGATTGGCTTATCGAGGAAGGTTCGGTACTGGATGCAAGCTATGTTCAATCGCTGGGTAAATTTGATGTCGTATATTCTTGGGGTGTGCTGCATCATACCGGGGCCATGTGGGAAGCTCTGGACAATGTGAGCCATCTTGTGACTAATAAGGGGCTGTTATTTATCGCCATCTACAATGATCAAGGCAACTGGAGCCGCCGCTGGCGGAAGCTTAAGTTGATATACAACAAATTGCCTGTCTTTTTGCGTGGACCTTATACGGTCTTGATAATGGGTACTCGTGAACTCAGGTCATTGGTTGGTTCTATTATCGGTCTGCATGTGCTTCGCTATATCCACTACTGGACAAGATATGCCAGCCGCAGCGGTCGCGGTATGAGTCGATGGCGGGACATGGTGGACTGGATGGGCGGTTTCCCCTTTGAGGTGGCCAAACCCGAAGAAATTTTCCGATTCTACCGTGACCGAGGCTTCAAGCTCCAAGGACTTGTCACTTGTGGCGGGGGGCTTGGCTGCAATCAATATGTATTTGTTCGTGACAACGGCTAGCCATGTCCGTTGCATTATGACCAGTAAGTCTAGCCCATAGTGAACCTGCAGTGACGGAGACCCACCGATCGGATCTTGATTTGGATATCGCTCGAGGTAAGCGATTCGCATTTGGCAACAATTGGGCACGATTTCTTAAGCATCTGGACCAGGAACGCATCTCTCTGGCGGAAGAGTCGTTGCGGAAGATGCTGCATGTGTCATCTCTAACCGGTCAGACATTCTTGGACGTGGGTTGTGGCAGCGGGTTGTTTTCACTGGCCGCGCGCCGGTTGGGGGCACGGGTGCGCTCTTTTGACTACGACCCTCAATCGGTGGCTTGCGCCCGACACTTGAAGGAGAAATTTTTTCCGCAGGACGACCAGTGGACTATCGAACAGGAATCGATACTGGAACAGCCCTATCTCGCTACGCTTGGGCAGAACGACATCGTGTATTCGTGGGGCGTGCTGCATCACACCGGTGCCCTATGGGAGGCACTCGCTAACGTGGTACCCCTGGTCAAGCCGGGAGGGCAGTTGTTCATCGCCATCTACAATGACCAAGGCTGGATGAGTGACTACTGGGGATTTATTAAACGCCAATACAATCAGGGCATGCCGTGGAAAATTCTGATAATCGCTATACATGTTCCCTATTTCATGATGCTTGCTCCCGTTGTTCAATTTGCCAAGGGCAAGTTCCATCTGAAACGGGGCATGTCTCGCTGGCACGACTTTTTGGATTGGCTGGGCGGGCTGCCTTTCGAAGTGGCATCGCCGGATACGGTTGTGAAATTCTACGAGCGCTGTGATTTTGCTTTGCAAAAGCTCAAAACCTGCGGCCGTCGTCATGGCTGCAACGAATATGTGCTGCGGCGAAATCTGACGACGCCATGATGCCCGTCTAATATCGACTATTCAACGGTATTATGGATGTTGTGAAGCATTGATCCAAGCCGGCTGTTTGGTGAGCCGTTCAATTTGTGTCTCAAAAGTAGTTGGCGTGTGCACTAAACCGGTTAATAAGTACTACTGACGGACGAAAAGCAACTGTCTTTTATGGCATTCTGGCTGCATGCGCACACTTACTAAAAGACTAGGTTAGATCCATTGTTCGACCGAGATCAACGCCGACAACATGCAATTGCCTTAATCCCGACGGCCAAAAGTGTAGAT
>JBAWFD010000012.1:0-7112 GCA_049591615.1 Gammaproteobacteria bacterium
TCTGGTCCGTCAATGTGGCGGAAGAAAGCGCAGTCACGATCTGACATTGATATCAGAATATGCTTTGAGTATAGAGTAGATTTTGTGACGCATCTCGAAGGAACACCCTCCGATCAGCTCCCCGATGTCCTTGTCACGGGCTCGACAGACGTGCGGATGGCCTTCATCTCGCTGTCCGCTCGTGAGCCTGATGGCCGCGACGCTGACTACATCGCCTGGCACTCTCTCGATCATCGGCCAGAGCAGTACAGACTCGCCGGACTGCGTAACTCCTTGCGTCTGGTGTCCACGCCGGCATGCAGAGCTGTTCGTGCCGCAAGCGACAGTCACTACGACGCGGTGGACCACGTGATGACCTACCTTTTCAGTGACCCAACTGCACTCTCGGGCTTCAACGACCTTGGTGCGGCGCTTCACGAAGGCGGTCGGATGCCGCTCCGCCTTCCCACCGTGGAATTCATGACCGCGGACCTGGCCGGGCGCGTGGCGGCCCCGAGCGCAGTGGCGGGCGCCGACGTCATCCCGTGGCGCCCGGCGCAGGGCGTGTACCTGATTATCGAGACGGCAGATGCCCCCGTACCCCCTGACGCTCTGATTGACGTCCCAGGTATCGCCGGCATCTGGTGGTACCGCGGTGCGCTCGCTCCGGCGCCGTATTCGACCGACGCCCGCGGCATGCAGATCACCTATTGCTATATGGACGACGATCCGGTCGCCACGGCCGAGCGCCTTGGGGATCACCTGCGTCGGCGCTGGGCCTCCCAAGACATCACAGGTCTCCTGGCCGCCCCCTTCCATGCCTTGGCGCCGTTCGACTGGGCGCGCTATCTCCCTGGGGGCGTCGAACCCGGATGACCGCGCAAACCGAGCCCGTCTTCGGTGGTTACGGCCGCGAGTGAAGGTGACGTCATGACATTGAAATTATCGATCGGCACTCCAGTCGTAACGATGAATCCCAGGTCACACGCGGCGTGGGAAGAGACCGCTTCGATCGAAGATGTGGCCAGGATCGCGGAGGCTGCCGATCGCCTCGACTACCACCACATGACGTGCAGCGAGCACGTGGCACTCCCCGCGGGAGAGCTCGCCCGGCGAGGTTCTCGCTATTGGGACCCGCTGGCAACGTTCGGCTACCTGGCCGCTCGCACGAGCCGGATCCGCTTTACCACCCACGTCTTGGTTCTCGGCTATCACCATCCGCTCGAGATTGCGAAGCGCTACGGCACCTTGGACAAAGTGAGCAACGGACGCCTGATCCTCGGAGTCGGCGTGGGATCGCTCAAAGAAGAATTTGATCTCATTGGAGCGCCGTTCGACCAGCGCGGGGCGCGGGCCGACGATGCCCTGCGAGCCCTTCGAGCCTCGTTGTCCCAACCCCAGCCCGCGTACCATGGCGACTTCTACGATTTCGAGGGCTTCATCGTCGACCCTTGCGCGGTGCAAGAACGAGTCCCTCTCTGGGTGGGCGGTCGCAGCCTCCGCTCGCTCCGAAGGGCGGCGACGCTGGCCGACGGTTGGTGTCCCTTCGCCGTTTCGCCGGCCCAGGCGGCCGAATGGCTTCGAACCATCGAACTCCCCGCTGACTTCGAAGTCGTCCTGCCGCCAACGGCGCGGTTGGATCCCATCCACGAGCCAGATCGAACGCAGGAGATCCTCGCAGAGACCGCCGCCCATGGCGCCACCGTTGCCCTCTGTGGTTTTCGTCACCGGTCGATTGAGGAGTATCTCGACAAGCTCGAGGCGCTTGCTACCCTCCACGCTGCAATGGCGGCGCCCTAGTGGCGGACAGCCCGAACATCCCTGCACGGCGAGTCAATGACGACCCCTTTCTCATCGCGGAGGAGGACACCGGCGTGCCGAATTGGCGAACGGCCCGCCTGCCTAGCCCTCGGTGAAGGATCGGGTTCGCGCTGATTTTCAATTGACAGGAGCCGTTGGCAGGCGGCGCCCTTGTGGCCAGCGGAGACAACAACCCCAGAGGAGGAACAGTGGAAGCGATTTCAGGCTTAGACAAGCTGCTGGCACTCGAAGACATTCGAACGTTGAAAGCCCGACGTGACCGGGCCGTCGACACCAAGGACTGGGAGCTCTTGGAGTCTCTCCATGCCCCTGACCACACCTCCTACAACGACGATTACTCACCGTGGACGACGGCGGCAGAGATGATCGCGAACGTGCGGGTGATCATGGAACACCTGAAGACCGCTCATCAGTCGCACACACCTGAGATCACCTTTGAGACGCCCGAACGCGCCAGCGGGATCTGGGCGATGAGCGGACTATCGGTCTGGAACCAAGGGACGGAAGAACACTGGTTCCTCGGCATGGGTCACTACTACGAGACCTATGAGAAGCGCGATGGCACCTGGCTCTTCACCAGTCGGCGCCTCAAGTACTTGTTCACGCAGCGCTCGCCCGGAGCGATCTTTCCGCCAAAGGGCCCGTCCTAGTTCGAACCACCGAACAGCCAGCCTGATGCCTGCTATCGCGAGGCCCCGGCAGAGTCGAGACACGCGCACCATCAGCGTCAGCCGGGGTGAGAGAACGTCACAGGCTCGGATTGGCCGACCAAGGCCAAGAGACCGGCCTTGGGAACCAGGAGTCGGCGGCCGAGTCGGATCACCGGGAGTTCGCCTCGGGCCACCAGCTCATAGGCGAAGGCCCGGGAGATCCCGAGCATTTCGCCGGCTCGGGCCACGGTGTAGACGAGGTCACCTGTGGTCGAGGCTCAAACACCATGATCGGAAGGATGCGGAGCTCTCGGTGCAGCTCTCAAGAGGCCGCTCGGCTGGAAATGCGGCCACCACTGACTGCTACATCTGCGATTTCAGAAGAGGTCAGATCTCAAGAATGGCAGTGTTCTGTCTGCGGTCTGGCGTCAAGGCTGGCCGAAACGATCAACGAGGTGGGCCGACACTCCATCAGCATCGAGGCGCCGAGCCACAAGATACCCCGCTCCCATCCAGCCGCGACGGGTCCATTTCCCGAACGATAGATAGGTCCCGGGAGCGCCACTGGCTCCTGGAACCATCTTCACTCGCTCCAAGGCTTCCTTCACCCCTCGGGGCGTAAGCGGATGCGCGTCAGCGAAGGCGTGCGTGAGCACGGTCGCCAGATCACGGTTGACAACCGGCACGCAGTATTCGGGCCGACGGTCGTACGTCGCCTCGAATTCGTCAAGGAATCGCTGACCAACGGGGTTCGCTGGGTCGTATTGGTCGACTCCGGTCCACCCGAGCATGGAGTTCCATATCAACTCATTGATCCAGGCATTTTGAAAAGCGGTTCCCATGAATCGGGGTGGATCCCATCCAAGCGCGTCGAGGGCGGGATTGACGCCAAGGACGCCGAAACCGAAACCGCAATGGACGAGCGCATCAGGTTTGATTGCATGCAGCTTCTGGACCGCGCCGCTCACGTCCTGTGCCGTCTGGGCGATCCACTCCTCCGCAACAATCCGGACGCCCTGAGCGGCGCACGCCTTGCGAAAGTTCCGAATGTATGACTCGCCGATGAGGGATTGTTCGATTAGACAGCCGACTGTGGCATGCCCTCCTTTCGCGAGAAGCTGAACCCAAAAAATCGGCTCATCGGTCATGGAGCCCTGCGGAAGAGAGAACGTCCATTCGCCCAGCCAATCCTCGGCGCCGGTAACCGATATGGCAGGCACGTGGAACCGCGCCTCAATGGCCTCGCGGGTCGGCACCGCGTTATCCGTGATGGCCGGGCCGAACACGGCGAGGCAGCCTTCTTCGACGAGTTCACCGTAGGCGTCGATGACCGCCTTGGCCGAACCCTTCGGGAGGCCCTCGACCTCGCGGAAGATGATCTCGACCGGACGGTCGAGGGCCCCCCTTTCATGCGCCTGCTGGAAGACCAACTCGAAGGACCTGGTGAGATCGAGCCGTTTCTCTTCGGGGTACCCATCAGGCAGAAGAAAATCGAACAGGTAACCGAGCTTGATCGGCTCCGCATGGCTTTCGTACGACACGACTATTTCTCCTCCTGGCGACGCTTCGCCACCACTTGAGTGTTGCCCCAACTATCTGCCCCTCAACCTGCCGACTGAGAACAGCCTGTCGACCGCAGAATCGTGTTTCGCGGAACTCTCGCGATCCCACGGATCACTGCGGGCGGTTCCCGCTAGGCACACCTACGAACCCTTAAGGGTGCTGGTGCCCGCGTAGTCAGTCCCGCAGAAAGGCTTCGCCGAGACTGGCACGAACCCCGATTTCTGGGCTTGCACGACCCAGGCACACTGGGGCAGATCGTGACCGAAGATCGTCGAGTAGTTGATGGTTACCGGAAGCAGTCCGTTGGCGTTGTACGCCTTGATGCCCCGCAGCGCCTTCACCACGCTGGCTCGACTCGGGCTATGTCCCGCCCTTTCCAATCCCTGGATCATGAGGTCACAACCGAGCCACGAAAGCGCCTGACTAAAATTGGGAAACTCGGTTTTGGTGAAGTGTGCATACTTCTTCAGGGCTCCGGCCATCTGCTCGGTACCGGCGTTGGGCAAATCGAGCGGCCGGGTCAGTGACAAAAAGTACGCCCCCTGGAGACTCGGCCATGCGGGCGAGTGCACGACGGATGGTTCGTACCCGACGGCCAAGAGCGCAGCCTTGACCTTCACCCCAGCCTGCTTCAGTGCCGTAAGGAGAGCGAAATCCGAGTCGTCGTCCATGGTCGGGAGGATCGCGTTGACGTTCTTCTCTTTGGCGACAAGCGCTTCGGGAGTGAAATCCACGCTGCCGAACGGGATGGACGCATCCTCTACGCCGATCTTGCCTCCAGCCCGCTGGAATGATTCGGCGCCACCTATGGCTCCTCCGGCAGAGTTCGGGGACACGCCGTAGCCATAGGTGCCGATAGTCGTTCCCCCATGTGACTTCAAAAAGTCTCCGAAGATACTGTTCACTGGATCTGCCGGATTTTCGCTCCCTCGGAACGCATCGAACATGTTGGTGTAGGGCTGTTCCCCCCACTCTGGACCGTCGGAAGAGTTTCCGGTCACCGGCATCCCAGCCTGTTGGGCGTATTTCGCTGCCAGATAGAAGAGCGGTGAGTTGGCGACGATCCCCACCGCATCATTGGCGATTGCGTTTTTGACCGCGGTCGAAGTCAGTGTCGGGTTCGTTTCGTCGTCCAGGATCGACAGATTCACCTTTCTCCCGTTGATGCCGCCTTCAGCGTTCTGCAGGTCTACCCGTGCCACGCACCCCAACTGGGAGTTCGCATACTCGGATGCTCCCGGACCGGTGAGTGATGAGATGTAGGTGATGTCGAGGGGCGACCCGGACGATGACGCGGGAGCAGCCAGAACAACAAGGCTGGCCGCGGACACGGTGGCGATTACCGCAGCCAAGAATCCACTCTTCATCAATCGTGACACAGTCAGCTCCAATCGGTTGCACGACGGCGGGCGATGGGTCGTCTCATGGTTGGGTTCATGTGGGTGACCGCGCGTCGCACTTTTCGCGGTGCCCATTCCTTTCAGCCGTCATGAACGGGGCCGTCTCAGCTTGCCGTTGACGACCAAAGGCCTGGCACGGACGCCCTGGAGGGACTTCATCCCTACGACGTCGGCATTCGCACGTCGAAAACGAACGGTAAACATCCACTATGCGGCCCGGGGCAAACGGAGGGCACGGACCGTGAGAGACTGCAACCAACGCGTTGGAAGCAGGCGACTGCCGCATTCCATGGCGATGGCGTCGGGGCCGACAGCATGCCGGGCGAACGGCTTCGTCTCCAGAAGGGCGCGCTCGATCACCGGCGGAAACCGATCTGGCCTGCGAGCGAACCTGACCATCTTGTCCCCCATCGACTCGAGCGCGGTGTGAAGCGGCGCATAAGGTCCCGCCTCGTCCTTCCATGACCGCGTGAGCTCGAGAATGTCGGTCTTGAACGTCCCGGCAACGAGCACGCTGACGCCGAGGCCGAAGGGTGCGATCTCCACCGACAGGGACTCCGCCCATCGTTCGAGCGCGCTCTTGCTGGCCCCGTACGCGCTGACTGCACCGATGCCGCTGCAGGCTGCGTGACTCGACACGACCACGACGCGACCCCGACCTGCAGCCCGCATTACGGGCAAAAGGCCCTTGGTGAGACGAATCGGCCCGAACACGTTCGTGGTGAATATCTGCTCCACTATCGAAATGGGCATCTCCTCGACCGCTCCGGACCCGGCGAGCCCGGCATTGTGCACGAGTCCGTCGGGCGGCCCCACTCGATCGAGGATCAGGGCTATTGCGGACTCGATCGAGGCTGGGTTTTCGAGGTCAAGTCGGACGCCGATCAGCCTGCTGGATTCGAAATTTGGACCCAGATTTCCCTTCAAAGCTGCCATGCCGGCCGCCGGGTTTCGCATCGCTGCGAGCACCGTCCACCCTTGCTGGTGGAGGTGAGTCGCGGTCGCGAACCCGAGCCCTCGAGACGCCCCCGTGATGACGACTGTGCGCGACCGTGTCTCATCCATCAGAGCGCTTGATGCAAGATCAGCTGCGAGCCATAATCGAAGTCGACGTCGTTGGAGCCGCCGTCGAAACTTGAGGTTGTCGGGGTGGTCATACTCGTCCTTCGTTCGGTCAGTGACCCAGGTGGGTCGCGCCCTGAAGCGGCTGATTCGGTACTCCTGGAAAAAGGCGCGTTGTGGGTCCAGCCGTCACCTGGCCCTCCAACTTCGCCACGAGATGAGGCGTGAAGACGGCCCCGTACAAGAGATTTGCGACGGCCACGACGCCAACGATGGACAGTACGGTCGACCAAAGACGGCTCGGCGAACTCGCGTGGGCCCACGCTTCAATGACGGTGCGACCTTCGGGATCGGTCCGTCCGAGGATGTAGGCGAAGACCATCACCATCACGCCCATGGCGAGGGCGTCGTACAGGGGGTACTGATGTTTGCTCCCCTGCCACAGCGCAAGGCCTGGGATCACGCGGCCGTAGTAGAAGACACCGAGCCGTGCCCCCAGGATCCCGTTGAACAAGAAAGCCCACAGAAAGCCAACGGCGAGTCCCACACCGAGAAGGGTGATGGGCCAGCGCCAGTGGAACCTCGAACTCAAACGTCGCCCAAGCGCCGCGGCGACCAATGCGGGCGTTACGAAATA
>JBAWFD010000013.1:0-9731 GCA_049591615.1 Gammaproteobacteria bacterium
GCAACAAGGCCAGCAATACTAGCAAATCAAAGATACGCTTACCAAGCAAATAGACTGCCGGTGGTTCCAGCGAAGTCATGAAGGTCTCGGACATCTGATTCACCGAAGTTCGGCCGGTGATGGACTCATGCACCCAACCCGAGTGATAGACGGGCACACGATGCAATGCGCAGTCAGCGACAAACCTGAGCCAGTGATCTGGCAGCTTGGTATGCAAGTCAACGACCACGCCATCGACTTCAAGATCAATGAGCGATGGATGCACCAGGATTTGCCACCGCACCCCTCGTACAGTGGCTAAGGCGGATGCTGTACCTTCCGGAACAATGGCCATCCGCGGGATGAGATATCGCCGCCGCAAATGCATGCCGGCCGTCAACCACAGGAAGCTCAAAGCGAAGGCTGTTAATAAAAAACTGCGCGCATAGTAATAGCGGCCAACTACCAATATACAGACCAGCAACAGGAAAGCTCCGCTGATCGCTGGCAGCACGACAGTTACACTGCTCCATCCAGGGAAACGGCTGGTTTTTTCGATAATGATCACGGCCAGGCAGTAGGTGCTGGCCACGGCCAGAATCAGTCCCAGATGATGCCGTATAAATGCCGAGTACAGCGCTGGTTGATGAGCCAGTGTGAGTGTGATTAGAAGCGAGCCGCCAATCACGAGCATCAGTCCCAGCAGCGACCATATCATAATCCGGTAGGAGATCCATCGCAGGGGATGACCACCGGTAAACCCGCCCGCTTCGATTGAGTAGACAGAACTCAATTCTATTTGCTGGTTCATTGAAATCCCCAAAATTCCGGCAACTTATGTATCACATGCTCATCCCCAGTGTGCATATTTACTATCAAGAAGACTGAATGCGGCTGTATGGAGGTGCAGTTTACCTTTGAGACCCCTGATTATTCAAGGATTTATTGTAATAACATTGAAATATCATCACGATTGCGCGATTGTGACTATCAGATTTATAACGCGCGTCAGCCATTCCGATCATCCGGTCATCGTCCGCGATCGCTGTCCAAAGAGAACAATTTAAGATAATAGGCTGCAGCCAACTTCATCCCGTCGTGGACCGTATGGGTGGGCCTATAGCCTAGGAGATTGCCTGCCCTAGCAATATCGGCCAAGGAATGACGGATGTCACCCGGCCGGAAATCACGGTACTCGGGTTCGGTATCTTTTACGCTCGGCATTTGTGCCTGCACTTCGGACTGAATCATCCAGAAGAGTTGCAATAATGAGGTACGCTCACCAACGGCGACGTTGTAGACCTGTCCTAGGGCATCGGCATTGGACGTCGTGGCCGCCAGCAGATTCGCCTGAATGGCGTTTTCCACATAACAGAAATCTCGGCTGGTTTCACCATCTCCATATATATATATCGGTTCGTTCCTGAGCAACGCTTTGAACCAAAGCGGAATCACAGCCGCATAAGCGCCCTCTGGATCCTGCCGCGGCCCAAATATATTGAAATAGCGCAGGCCGATAACCTGCATACCATAACATCGCGCGAACACGGCTGCATATAACTCATTCACCTGCTTGGAAACAGCATAGGGCGACAACGGCTGGCCTATTGCTGTCTCTACCTTCGGCAAGTCCGGATGATCTCCATACACGGAACTCGATGAGGCATACACAAAACGGTGCACCTGTGCATCGCGGGCCGCGACTAGCATGTTGAGAAAACCATTGATGTTATGTTCATGGGTTGCGATAGGATCAAGTACGGAACGCGGAACCGAGCCCAATGCGGCTTGGTGCAATATATAATCCACACCTTGCGACGCTGCCCGACACGTTTTCAGGTCGCGGATATCGCCTTCTATAAAGCGAAAGCCCCGCCACTGTGCCGGACTCACGAGCGAGTGCACCGAGTCAAGATTTTGACGATGACCCGTACTTAGATTATCGAGCCCAATCACCTTCTGGCCAAGGTGCAACAGGCGTTCCAGCATATTGGAACCGATAAAGCCGGCGACACCCGTAATGAGCCACGTACGCGGTTTCGCTAGGATTTCCTGTTCGTAGGTAGGTATGCCCATGTTGGCGTCTTTATCAAAGACGCCACAGTCGGATGCCAGCGGCTTCGACTGAAGCACGCGGGAATATGGACTTCACATCCATCACCAGCGGAGGATCCTTGAGCAGATGTTTGAGCACTTCGACACTGAGTTTGCGGTAATCAGAATGCGCCACAGCCAGCACTAATGCATCTGCGGACTTGAGTTCCCCAAACGGCACCAGCGTGACGCCGTATTCATGGCGCGCTTCTTCAGCATCGGCAAAAGGGTCCGCAATTTGCAGTTCTACTCCGAAGTCACGCAATTCCCTGATAATGTCCAGCACTTTTGAATTGCGCAGATCTGCGCAATCCTCTTTGAAGGTAAGTCCGAGTACCGTCACCACGGCACCGCGTACATCATGTCCGGCACGAACCATTTCCTTGACTGTACGCTGGGCGACAAAACGGCCCATGCTATCGTTGATACGCCGGCCAGCAAGGATGACTTGTGGGATATAACCTATTTTCTCTGCCTTGTGGGTCAGGTAATAAGGATCCACACCGATGCAGTGCCCGCCGACCAGCCCGGGTCTGAATGGAAGAAAATTCCACTTGGTGCCGGCCGCTTCCAACACTGCCTGTGTATCAATGCCCAAGCGATCGAAAATCAACGCCAGTTCGTTCATGAGTGCGATGTTGAGGTCACGCTGGGTGTTCTCGATAACTTTAGCGGCCTCCGCCACCCTGATGCTGGGTGCTTTGTGCAGCCCGGCTTCCACCACGCTGCCGTACACTGAGGAAACGATCTCCAGAACCTCAGGCGTCTGTCCGGAGACTACTTTTAGTATTTTCGTGAAGGTGTGTTGTTTATCCCCCGGATTGATGCGTTCCGGGCTGTAACCCAGAAAAAAATCCCGACCGCATTTCAATCCGGATTCCCGTTCCAGAATCGGTGCACAGTCCTCCTCGGTGGCTCCCGGATATACGGTGGATTCGTAGACCACAATATCGCCGCGCTTCAGCGCTTTGCCGACACTCTCTGACGCCCGCAGCATGGGTGTCAGATCCGGTTGATTGGCCTCATCCACCGGCGTCGGTACAGCCACAATATGGAAATCCGCTTCGCGCAGTTCATCGATCTCGTTGGTGAACTGGATATCGGCGCCTGACAATGCCGCAGCGTCAACTTCGCCCGTACTATCATTTCCGGCACGCAACTCTCTGAGACGCTGCTCGTCGATATCGAAACCAATTACATGGGCATGGTGACCAAAGGCCACCGCCACCGGCAAGCCCACATAACCCAGCCCTACTACCGAAATCCTGCGTATCGACACTTTTCCCTAGACCTCAAGAAGTTAAAAGCCATACCAAAGGGCGCGCATTTTACGCTATCCGGCGCTTGGCTCGCGAACCCTGTGCCTATCTTCCAGTAGCTTCTGGTACTGCAGAATAATCTGCCCCACCCCAAATCGTGCTTCCAATGCCTGCTGGCGTGGAGTCTGCCGGGGCAGTGACACTGCGCTTCGCAGTACCTCGGCCAGGGCGCCGGCATTGATGCGCGCCGCCAACCAGCCATTTACGCCATCCGCTAAGATTTGTGTCAACACTTCAGCACAGGGAGTAGCCACAACCGGGGTCCCACAAATCAACGCTTCCATAACCACGTTGGGAAACCCCTCGACGTAGGAACTCAATACGAATAAATCCGCATGCGCAAAGTAGGGATATGGATTTGGTTGGAAGCCTATAAACTTCACTCGATTTCGGACACCAAGAACAAGGGCCTGATTTTCCAGAACCGGTCGTAGTGTGCCCTCACCAAGGATCACGACATTGACAGGGATGTCTCCGCACATAGCCACTGCCTCCAACAAGATATCCAGGCCCTTTTCATGACTCAGACGGCCTGCAACGACCACATTGAAGCGATTCTGATCGAATCCCAAAAGTTGGATCTTATCCAGTGAACGTTTGTGAACCAGTTCTACATCGATGGGATTAGGTACGACTACGGCCTTTCCCTGGGGCAACCCATAAGTTGTCAGAAGATCGTCGAGCATCGGCTGCGACTGACAGATGATCAAATCGAAGCGCCGGTACAGGCATCGATATAACCAGCTCACGAGCCGCGGCCAACGATGCAGATACCGGACCTTGCTGACGACACTGGCCTCGCGGGCCACGAAATGCGTGCGCTTCGGCAGCAGCGGTTTTAACAGCGCGATCGCCAGATTCAGATGCCCAAGCGTGCTGAATACGATGTCCGGCCGTTGTTTACGGATGAGCCACAGGATTTTCGGGAGCGCATAGCGCACACGCTTGCATTTAAGGTCGAGCAGTTTTACATCCTCAGGCAGATCATCAAGGTAAACGGCATTCCGCATATTGACCACTGCCAGAACCGGCTGGTATCGATCTCTGTCCAGATGCCGTAACAGCGTCACTATGACCCGTTCTGCGCCCCCGCCGGCGAGAGATGGCAGAATCCACAGGATTTTTATCTTTTGCATCGATTGCATCATATGGCGATTCAATGCGACACAGCCATCATGCCTTTGAACACATCCGTCGTCAGCGCGACGATGCGGTCGATTGCAAAAGTTTCGACCACAAAATTACGTCCGTTCTTCCCCATTCTGAGCCGTAGCTGTGGCGCTTCGATGAGTTTACGGAGTGCGTCTCCGAGACCCATGGCATCCCGCGGCGCAACCAGAATTCCGGTCTTCCCCTTGAGCACGGCATCCCGGCATCCCGGCACGTCCGTAGTTACAACTGGCCGGCCACAAGCCGCGGCCTCAACCAGCGCCCTGGGTAGGCCTTCGCGATAAGAGGGTAGGGCAACTACATGGCATTCGGCATACACAGTACGCATATCTTCAGCCTGTCCACGCCATTCGACATCACATTCCGCATTCCAATGCCGCAACTGCCATTCGGGGATTGCGCTAGGATTGCCGGGGTCGGTGCCACCCACCAACAGGAAACGCGCGCGTACGCCGGCGTTGCGCAGAGCCGTGGCAGCGGCGACAAATTCGTGCACACCCTTGTCCCGCAGCATGCGCGCCGGTAAGACCACAAGCGGAGTTCCGGCAGGCTCATCCGACGGACAGAAATAAGACATGTCCACCCCAGAACCGGGTATAACCTCGGAATCCCCATGAGTAACGATACCCTTCTGCTCGAATACCGCGCGATCATCGATATTGTGGAAGATGAGCTTCTGGCATGAATGCCGCAAGCTGAAACGATAGAGCATGAAAATGAAACTTCTGAGTGCACGGCCTTTGATGGTGTCGTCCATTACCGAATATCCAAGACCTGAAATCACATTAAGCACTCGGCGTATGCGGACAATGCGCGCCGCCAATGTCCCGTATATGACCGGCTTGATTGTGACCTGGTAGACCAGATCCGGATGTAGCTTGCGGAACAGGCTACATATGCGTATCAAGGCAGTCAGTTCGACGAATGGGTTCATGCCACTGCGTTTCAGTGGCATCGCATGAAAAACAAAGCCGGCTTCACCGATGGCACGTTCTGCGGGTCCAGGCATGGCCGCCACATGCACTTCATAACCGAGGTTTTGTATAGCCCGCGCCAAGGACATTCGATGTGACAAGAAATACGTCGGATTATTCTCGAAAAACAGAACACGGGCTTGATTACCTGGTTCCATATGACTCCCGCAATCTCCGATACAGGTCCGCGTACTGTTTCACGATATCATCATGATTGTAAAATTGAAGAATGCGTTGACGCGCAGAAGCGCCAAGATGTGCGCGTTGGTTTGAGTCGATACTCAGCAAATCAAGTACCGCCGCCGCCAGAGCATCAGGTGAACCGGATGGTGCGATCCGGCCGGTATCATCCACCAGTTCAGCGCTCGCTCCCACGTCTGTTACCACGCAAGGGATACCGCAGGCCATGGCTTCAGCAACCACATTTGGGAAACTCTCCGCCCACGAAGAGCACACGTAAATATCCATGGCATTCATGATCGTTGGGACATCCTCACGTTCACCCAGCAACACTACCTGACGCTTGAGCCCCAAGGTATCTATCAAGCCGGCGAGTGTTGGGTTATCGGAGGTAATATCCCGACCAACCAATATGAAGCGCGCCCGTGGTACTTTGCTAATTACTAGCCGGGCAGCTCGTAAAAACGTTTCGTGATCCTTGACGGGGTGATAGCGACCGACGATGCCCACCACAAGACTGTCTGCGGAGAAACCCAGTCTGCTCCGTAAACTGTCCCGCGCACGCTGCTCCGGCTTGTAAACCCCGCAATCGATGCCATTGGGAATCACGAGCGCTTTACTGGCAGGGAAGCCGAGACGTTCGTGTTGCCGTGCAGCAGCGGTGGAATTGAAGATGATTTTATTCGCCGATCCTGACATCCGGCCGCCCAGGCGTATCAGTCCCCGCAGCCCGATCGTCTCATACCGCCATCCGTCCAGACAATGACGCACGTTCCAGACCACCGGACAGCGTCTGCCGGCCACCCGCCGCGCCAAGCTCGCGCCGAGATTACCGTGGTACATCCAGCCCTGGATCAGGTCCGGTTCACACCGACGCGCCAGTTTGCCTATCTTGAATAACGCCACGATGCCGGCAGGAGAAAATCCTGCTCTGAGTGCGTCCACTGAAATCCCGCGCTTGCGCAAGCGTTCACCAACCGGGCCGATCTGCCCTAGAGAAACCACTGCTGACTCAAATTCGGACGCATCCATGGCCTGCAGCAAACGCTCCAGAAACAGCTCCGTTCCACCTGTCTTAAGACCGCTGATGAGATGCAATATCTTCATGCGCCCTTGCCAACACGGCACAGGGTGGCAGCGGCTGCATGATATTTTTCAACGGCAGAGATTTGCATAGACTTTTTAATCATTGGGGTTTGGGAAGAATAGATCCCCAAAGCCCCATGATGCGAGATACTGAAAAACGCTGCAATACATCCCGCGCCTGGGCGGCCAGTTTGCGGCGCAGCTCTGCGTCGTCCATCAACACAGCCATACTCTCAGCCAGAGCTTTCTCATCGATCGTCTTGACGAGCATGCCATTGCGCCCATGTTCGATGATCTCGCCCGGACCGCTGGGACAATCAAAACTGATCACAGGCAAGCTACAGGCCATGGCCTCCAACAGTGCATTGGGAAAGCCTTCAAAACGTGAAGGGAACACGAAAATATCCGCCAATCTGAGCCAATCGCTCGAGCGCTGCACCCTGCCCGGCATGTGCACCCGGCCTTGAAGCTGATGCAGTTCCACCAACTTTTCCAACTCTGATGATTGGCTTCCATCCCCCACCAACACCAGCTTCCAATCGGGACGGTTCTCGGATACTCGTGCGAACGCCTGGATCAACAGGTCAAACCCTTTTTGCACTTCAAACCGTCCTAAGCCCATGAGAATCCGTGAATGCGACGCCAAGCCTACCTGTGTGCGTAGATTAAGTTCCTCGTGTTCCGCCCTATTCAGATTGGCTTCAACAACTGGATTAGCAATCACGGTGAAGCGCGAATCGCCAAGCATGCCGCCGGAGTTCTGTAAAGCCTGACGACATTGAAGTACCACGTGCTGGGCGAACGGATAGATATGCCTGCGCAGCTTTTTCCAGATCCAAGGTAATTTCAACTGAGATGGATCGCAACGCTCCGAGACCAGGACCGGTATTTGCAGCCCGCGTGCCGCCAATAGCGTAATGACGTTGATGCGGGTGGTGAAACTGATAATGGCATCGGGTTGCAATTTCAGAATGGCGTCCCGCAGAGCTGATATCCTGGAAAGGTTGCCAAATAGTGCCTGAACAGGATGCGCGGAGGCTCGCGCGTTCCTCAGATCAATCCTGGCGATATTCGCCGAGAGTGGGTAGAAATCGTCTTCGCCACCGCGCAGGGTAACGATGCTGATAGCGTTACCATGCTGTGCCCAATAGTTGGCCATGGTGCTCACGACGCGTTCGGAGCCACCCATCTGCATGGAATATATTACGAATGTTAGTTTCATGTGCAGTAACGATGACGATGGCAATCATCAGGCATGGTTTTCTTTGCTGGCGTTTTTATTCTGAAGTGGAGTGTAAACTTGAAGTATCTCATCTAGCATCCGTTCCAAACCGAAATGATGCTTGACAAACTCGGGTGCCGCCGGCGGTATACCCTGGCGTTCTCGGTAGGCAGCGCGTTGCCGGCAGCAGCGTGTCAACAATTCTTCATCGAAATCGAAACCGTTGTGCACCACCCGGATGCTGGCCTTGAGCAGTCCCAGCCAGCGCCCATAGGCGCGTGCCCCCGCAGCACTGTTATTAATGAGCATCACCCCCGGCTGCTGTAGTAGCCAGCGATTTCAGTCTCAGCATCTCCTGCAGCAAGCGTCTAACCGTTACCATACGCTCCTCGTTCAGATTGCGCAAAAGCCGCGACCAATTCCTGTCAAACTCAAACAGTACGCCAGCGGAGATTTCTTGATCGAAAGTGCCATGCGTTGAGTAGTAATTTCAGGTCAACGGCATTGTTGACACCGAAAAATCGCTACGCCCTTGCCATAAGGCAGCCATCGTATGCCCCAAGATTGCGATCAACATTAATTCATACGGGATATCGTATCGTGGTAAATGAGCTAAAAATGCGGCAGCAAGCAATATATATACTACAATTGCCATAATTGTGGCACAGATGAGTGCAAGCGACTGGAAGTTAAGCCGACGAGATATTAAACCGAATAAAATTATCGCACAAAATACAACGAATATCTCCAAATCAGTAATTGAAGACATAAACTGAATATACCCAGTGTTGAATAGCGATCGTTCTTCATGAATTAGCTGTACTGGCCTTAGTGCCATCTCTGTACTACTGAGCCCGGCCATAGACGGTAAGGGCCTAGATTGCATCAATATCAAATCAGCGATCCGCCATGCTTCAATTGCGTAAAGAGAACTATACCCACGGTGGAAGATAAAATTCTCTTCCATCAAATCAAGGGGCCTAGCTTGATTGTTCAGGCCAGAATAAAAAAGTTTTCTAACTTTATTGGGTATCGGTTCGGTAATATCCTCCACATATTGACCAACCGTATGTGCTATATATTCTAACCACAGTACCGGGTAAGTCCTTCCAAAAAGAATACAAAATTCGGCAACAAGCTGATCGGCTCCCGCGGAATCCACTTCGACGACCTGCCCTGCGGCGTTTCGTATTCCGAGCCGCATTAACGCATAATGCGCTCCGCCCCATGTCATTGCTTTTCCCTTCCCATCATAGGTACCATCCAGATTCTGCACAATTATCGGTACTGCGTTACGAAGCAGGGGGTTTTGAGTGTTGCTTTCCAACCTTGGAATGAGGGTGACGCGTGAGCGTGGCCGACTGGTTTTAGAACCTTCCTCCATTTCTACAACAATGCGTTGAACAACCTCAATTGTGCCTCGATCCCACACAACGCTAGGTTTTATATGATTTAGAACCAGGGTGCCCCAGTTAATCAGATAGGCTGCGCCAATACATACCATCACTGCACCCACGATAATCCCTAGATCGTGGCGCATCGATCTACGGCGGTTAACGACCGCATTAGCAATAACTACAAGCGGACCAATCTGTGCGACGAACAACGTTGTTTGACGAATTAACAATGCACACAAGAAGCTCAAAGAAAATATGAAAATTTCGCGATAGGTCATTTGACCACGTCGAACAATCCTGTACACAGAAC
>JBAWFD010000014.1:0-53450 GCA_049591615.1 Gammaproteobacteria bacterium
GTACAGTATTGCTCCCCTGTAACCCACAGGGTAGCGTGTAGGTACGCACCTGTTTTCGAGGATTCACAATGACGATTCGCACTTGGCTGCTCGGTTTCGCCACCCTCCTCACAATCATCTGCTTGTCGTTACCGTTCCTGCCGCACGCGGCGCTCCCCTTCAGCACGAACGAATCGGCGCAATTCAACTCGATGCTAATCCAGCCGATCCCGGGCGGAGTCCTCTTGCCACCCGGCCTTAAGGCGGGCGATCAGCTCGCGCTCGCCGACATGACTCCGGGCGACCGACTAGCTTTCCTGGGCGCAAGCACCTTCCCCGTCGGGACGAAACTGGATCTGCGGGTCCGGCGCGCAGGGGAGCTCCACGACATTAAACTGTCGCTCGAGACCACCGGGTTCTTCAACGGCGATGCGACCAGCATCATGAGTCAGGCCGCCACCTATATCGTCGATCTTCTTATGTGCGCGCTAATGCTCCTCCTCCTCTGGCGCGGCCGGAGCCTGGCTGCCTGTGGCATTGCGCTGTGGTGTTTCGGCAATGTACTAACCGTGTGCTTCTCGTCGCTACCCTTACCTCGGCCCTTTAACGGGGAGTTGGCCTTGATGGGGAATATACTGGACTACTTCATTGGCATCATCGGCCTTTATCTCGCAGCCATCGGTCTCACGCAGGGGGTGCATTCGCCGGGAACCGAGCGCCGGATCCACTACGCGTTCGCATCGCTGTTCTCGGTCTATCTCCTCTGCGTCCTCTACGCGTGGTTCAGGCTGATTCAGGGCGGCGTGTTCGATGTCGTGTACACCAGCGGCCTGATTATCGGGCTCCACATGGCCCTATACGTGTTTAGTGTAGGCGTGCTTCTCGCAAGTTACCGGCATGCGCAGGCCGTGAACCGCGCGCGCATTCGTTGGGTGCTCTTCAGTTTTTTGGGTGTGTGCCTCGCCTATGCGCTCCAATATATCTTGATTAGCTTGGGTGCGGCGATCCTGCTCATCAACCTGGAGTTCTCCCTGTTCACAGCTGCTGCGTTCTTGGGGTTCGCATACTCAGTTCTGCGACACCGGCTCGTACCGCTGCAGTTTGTCCTGAACCGCGCTCTCGTCTACGGGCTCGTCACAACCCTCGTGGTGGGAGTGTTCGCCGCCCTGCTGTCCTTCCTGGAACGTGCTGCTCTCAACACCGAAACCAACCGCCTGCTTGCCTTGCTTGCGCCCCTGCTGCTCGGCATGGGCCTCAACTCCATCAAGCGGCAGGTGGATGATCGCATCAACAAGATGTTCTTCCGGCGCCGACGCCGGGCCGAGGCGGCGCTCACCCAGTTCGCCCGGACTTCCGGCTACATGGATGACCCGGAGGTGCTGCTCGACCAGCTCACCGACGAACTCTTCCAGAACAGCGGAGCCCAGGGTCTCGCACTCTACCTCGTCCCGGAGGGGAAGGCCGAAGCGAGACAGGTGCGCGTACATGGCAACATTGATTTCCCCGCCAAACTCAGCACACACGACCGCTTAGTGCTTCGGCTCAAGGCCGGTGACGCGGAAGTGGACCTGCGTACGACCCAGAGCAAACTCGGCAGGGAAGGTTATGCGCACGCGCTAACTGTGCGCGGGCAGATATTTGGATTCGTCGTCATCGGACCACGGCCGGCGGAAGCCTACACCCCCGAGGAACGGCGGCTCTATGCCCACGCGATCCAGCAAGCAGCCGTGGCGCTGCATTCCTTGCGCCTGCAGGACGAGCACCACCTGCTACAGCAGCTTGCGCTAGGAACATTCAAGAGTCTGTCCGCAGCACGGGCCCGGGCATGTGCGCTACTTGGCCGTTCGTCGGAGCCTGAACGAAATGCACGATTTGTCAGCGGCCTAGACGCTTAAAGGATGCGAAGCAGCGTCTGCTCAATACCCTGATGAACTCTTTGATTCCTGATACGTCGTTAACGTTAGAATGAACTCATAAGTGCATAGCTTCGTGTACGGCTACTTTGGGTCGAGGCTGTGTGAAAACGTAAAAATAAAAATGTCGGTGGTGAATGCCATCACTATATTTGTGCATTCAACGATTCAAGTGGGACAGTGAATAAATATTCTATGCAAATCATACTTGGTTCTGTTGCTGTGTCCCACTCACTTGAATTCGTGAAGCGTTTTCACACAGCCTCGGTCGGAAGCGGTAATCAAACAACGCTTAACCTGAAGTCGCCTTGCGAGCCTCTCTCGCCTTCTCTAAGTCTTCGCATAGTTGCTCTCCGCCTTTCAGAATCCGCGGTGTGGCGCGCGCGAGCAGGTCGCTTGAAATACTGAACAAATTTTCAGTGCGCATCGCGCTTATCTGCGGCCAGCGCTGCCATTCCTTGAGGCGTGCGGCCGCACCGGCATCACTACCGGTGACCATGGCTTGCGGATCGCGCGCCAGTACGGATTCCAGACTCACGGGTGCGGCCAGTTCCTTAAGGTCGGAAAAGATATTGCGGCCGCCGCAGAGCTCGATCATGTGGCTGATGATCTGACGGCCGCCGATGGTATACAGCGGCGTGCGAGAAATCTCATAAAACACACGCACCGGCGCGCGCCCCGCATATTGATGGTGCAGATCATCGAGTCCATCTAGAAATTGCTTTGCAGCCGCATGTGCTTCTGCATTATGACCCGTGATCCGCCCGATAAGTTCTAGATTTTTTGCAATATCGGTCAATTGACCGAAGCCGATGACCAGCACATTTAATCCAAGTGATCGCAGTCGCTCGATGACCGCGGCTGGCGTTCCACCCTGCCAGGCGAGCACCAGGTCGGGTTTGAGCGCCACTAGCCGTTCCAGATCCACGCGGAAGGCATCGCCGATGCGCGGTAATTGTTTGGCGGCGGGCGGGTAATTGCTGTAGCTGTCGGCCCCCACCATCTGCTTTCCGGCGCCAGCGTCATAGGCAAGTTCTGTGAGATCCGGCGCTAGGCTTACGATGCGCTGCACCGGAGCAGCCAAGGTGATGCTCTGATGGTCAGCGCCGCTGACCGTGATCGCGGCCGATGATGCGAATGGGAATAATAGAAACAAGCCCGCGATATAAACACACGGCCATCGCATGCCGCGTTCTCTTCGGCGACTCACCACGCCCAGCCGATAAGCGTTACTAGAAAGTAGATGACCATCCAGATGATGACCGTGCGCCGCACCAATAACAGTGCCGAGCGCAGACGCCCGGTGCCCGGCTCTTCGGCGCTGGCCCGCAGTGCGCCGAGGCCTGCGCATACCAGCACATCGTTGTTCACCTGGAAAAAACGCGCCGAGCAGTTGGCATAAAAAACCTTGAGATCCGAGACCGCATCCTCGAGGCTGCCCGCCAGGGCATAACCCAGGGCTGCCAGATGTGCGGGTATCCAGGCCAGTACACCGTACAGCCGGTTCAGGGCGTCGGTGAATTCCTGTGAACGCTTCTCATCGGCAGGCATACGCCGCAGAAAATCGACGCTGCGATACAACACCGCGCCGGCTGGCCCCAGGAGTGCGAACCAGAAAAAGATTCCAAACAGGCGGTCGTTGGACTCCGCCAACACCGTATGCGTGACCGCTTCCGAACGCGCGGCTGTATCGGTTGGCGGTTCAGTGCCCAATATCTCACGCGCGAGAATCCCGGCCTTGTGTTCATCGCCGGACTGGGTGGCTTCTATATAGTCACCTACCTGTGTATGCAGATCCCGCGGTCCCAGCGTCAGCAGCAACAGCAGTACTGAAAACAAGAACCCCAAGGCGTCCCAGATATGATCCAGCAGGTGACCGACGAACAGGGTCGCCACCGTCGGCACCAATACAATCATCAGCACGCCGGTGCCGGCGCGCCAGAAGCTTGGGCTTTGGGCCAGAAATCCAAGGCTCTCGTAGTAGGCATAGAACCAGCGTGGGTCACGCAGGGGTTCCAGATGCCGCAAAGCTTGGTCCAGCAGCAGGCTGATGAGGAGTGCGATGAAGCTCATGGCTGTGTAGTAAAGCGGTCCGTGTGGGGTTATGCAAGCTGTGCGCGGAACTGCGCCCAATCGAACGCCGGCCCGGGATCGGTCTTGCGCCCCGGCGCGATGTCGGAATGGCCGACGATGCGCGCCGCGGTGATATCCGGATAGGCCGCCATAATGGCGCGGGTTACGACTACAAGCCTGGCATATTGCGCAGCCGTGTAGGGCACCTCATCACAGCCTTCTAGTTCGATGCCGATGGAGAAATCATTGCAAGACTCATGACCCTGATGGCTGGACGTGCCTGCATGCCAGGCACGGCGCAGGAACGGCACGAATTGCAGCAATTCGCCCTCTCTGTGTATCAGCAAGTGTGCGGACACGCGCAGATTCTGAATGGTGGCGAAATAGGGATGGGCATCCCGCGGCAAGCTACCCAGGAACAGGTGTTCGATCCACTCACCGCCGAATTCACCCGGCGGCAAGCTGATGCCGTGGATGACCAAGAGGTCGATGGGGATGCCCGGCGGCCGCGCATCGCAATGCGGTGAAGTCAACTGGCGCGCACCGCTGATGAGGCCGGTCGCACAGTCCACCTGTGGTTGCTTACTGGCTTTGCTATTAGTCGCATGCTGCATGCGGGTATGTTGCCGGGAATGGGACAAATGCGCAAAATGCCCGGCACTGCTTTTCAACCTGCCTGCATCACTGGAACACACCGCATGGGCGCCAACAGCGAATTCGTCAAACGGGATCTGGCCATCCTCTGGCACCCCTGCACGCAGATGAAGGACCATGAGTGGCTGCCCCTCATTCCCATCCGCCGCGGCCTGGGTGTGTGGCTGGAGGATTTCGAGGGACGGCGCTATCTGGATGCCATCAGTTCCTGGTGGGTGAACCTGTTCGGCCACGCCAACCCGCGCATCAACACCGCCCTCAACGGCCAGCTGCAGGAACTGGAACACGTGATCCTGGCCGGCTTCAGCCACGCGCCGGTGGTCGAACTTTCAGAACGGCTGGTGAAGCTCGTGCCGCCGGGCCTTTCGCGCTGCTTCTATGCGGACAACGGCTCCTCGGCGGTGGAAGTGGCTGTGAAGATGAGTTTTCACTATTGGCTGAACAGCGGCCGCCCCAAGAAAACCAAATTCATCACCCTCACCAACAGTTACCACGGCGAGACCCTGGGTGCGCTGGCGGTCGGCAATGTGGACCTCTATAAGAAAACTTATAAACCGTTGCTCATGGATGTGATTTCAGTGCCAAGCCCGGACTGTTTCCTGCGGGAAGCGGGCGAGAGCGGGGAAGCCCACAGCCGGAAGATGTTTTCTCACATGGAGACTGCACTAGAGCGGCATCATGAAAAAACCTGCGCGGTCATCATCGAACCGCTGGTGCAATGTGCCGGCAACATGCGCATGTATCATCCCGTGTATCTCAAACTGCTGCGGGAAGCCTGCGACCGTTACGGTGTGCATCTGATCGCCGACGAAATCGCCGTGGGCTTCGGCCGCACCGGCACCCTGTTTGCCTGCGAGCAGGCGGGCATCACTCCGGACTTCATGCTGCTGTCCAAAGGACTCACCGGCGGATATCTGCCCTTGTCAGTGGTCGTAACCCGCGATGAGATCTACCGGGCGTTCTACGACGACTATGAAACCCTGCGCGCCTTCCTGCACTCCCACAGTTACACCGGCAATGCCCTGGCCTGCCGGGCGGCGCTGGCGACCCTGGATATCTTCCAAGACGACCGCGTCATCGAAGCCAATCGCGTACTCGCAAAACACATGCGCAAGTGCGTGGCACCGCTGGCCGAACATGCGCACGTGGCGGAGATCCGCCAGCACGGCATGATCCTGGCCATGGAGATGGTGAAGGACAAAGACAAGCGTGAACCGTATCCCTGGCAGGATCGCCGCGGACTTACCGTCTATCAACATGCACTCAAGCGCGGCGTGCTGCTGCGGCCGGTGGGCAACGTGGTGTATTTCATGCCGCCCTATGTCATCACCGAAGCGGAGATCGATCTCCTGGCGCAGGTGGCGGCCGAGGGCATCGATCTCGCCACCCGCGAGGCCTGAAGCATGCGCACCCCGCGAATCTATCATCCCGCGCCTCTCCGGGACCAGCACCAAGTAGAACTGTCACCGGCGGCCACCAAACATCTATCCACGGTACTGCGTCTGAAAACCGGTGCACCGCTGGTGCTCTTCGATGGCTCCGGTTTCGAGTTCGAAGCCGTGCTGGAAAAGACAGACAAAAAACACGCCTTGGTGAGTATCGCCCGCATGCACGGCCCGGCGGTGGAATCTCCGCTGCGAGTCGCCCTCGCCCAGGGTATCTCCCGCGGCGAACGCATGGACTACACGGTGCAGAAGGTGGTGGAACTGGGGGTTACAGGCATCATCCCGCTACTCACGGCACGCAGCGTGGTACGCCTGGACGATAAAACCATGCTCCGTAAGCAACAGCACTGGCAGCAAGTGGTCATCAGCGCCTGCGAACAGAGTGGACGCGTACATCTGCCTCTGGTGCAGCCACCTGTATCCTTGGGCGCATTCCTCGCCGCCAGGCAGCCAGCCCACCTAAAGTTGTTGCTGGATCCACCGGCAGACATGACGGTCAGCCGGTTACCCAAACCGCTGAAGAATGACGTACTGCTACTGGTCGGTCCGGAAGGCGGACTGGATGATGCAGAGCGCGCTGCGGCAAAACGCGCCGGATTTTTGTGCATGCAACTGGGTCCACGCACCCTGCGCACCGAAACTGCCGCGCTGGTGGCGCTCAGTCTGTTGCAGGCCCGCTGGGGCGACCTGGGCGGCGCTTAACCAGTAACGCCAAGCCTATTATTCATAGGCACTCATGGCATAGGGCCGGCCAGTGATTGAAGTGCCCCAGCTTTTGTTGGGCTGAGCCTGCATCACAAAGCGCAGTACGCCGCCCGCCATGATCTCCCTCTGGGTGATATACACACGCTCCAGCGGTTTGCCGTTCAGTGTCACAGAACCGACGTAGGGAGTACTGTCACCCAGGTTTTCTGTCTCGACTGTGAAATGCCGTCCGTTGGGCAGTGTGAGCGTGGCGCGCTTCACGAAAGGCCGGCCGATGACATATTCGTTGCTGGCGGGCGCCACCGGATAAAAACCTAGCGCCGTGAAGATGAACCAGGCGGACATCTGACCGCAGTCGTCGTTGCCCACCAATCCGTCAGGCGTAGGCGCGTACTGGCTGTCCATGATCTGTTTTAGACGCTCCTGGGTCTTCCAGGGCTCGCCTGCATAGTCATACAGATAGGCGATGTGGTGGCTGGGCTCGTTACCATGGGCGTAATAGCCGATGAGGCCGGTGATGTCCTCCACGTTGGCGAATTCTTTCGGATCCACCTTGGTATCGAATACTGCGTCCAGCTTGGCATCAAGCTTTTGATCGCCGCCCAACTCATGGATCAAACCAGCGATATCCTGGGGTTCGTACCAGGAGTACTGCCAGGCATCACCTTCGGTGTAATCGCTGCCATAACCGGCGGCCGCCGGATCAAATGGCACCCGGAATTTCCCATCACTCAGCCGGGCACGTGCAAAGCCGGTTTTTGGATCGAATTCGTTGCGCCAGTAGCCAGCACGTTTATAGAACTCAGCGGCAATATCCTTGCGGCCCATGGCTTGCGCCATGCGGGCGATAGTCCAGTCGTCGAAGGCATATTCCAGCGTCTTGGAAGCGGCTTCCGGTTCCTTGTCGATGGGCACGTAGCCAAGTTTCATGTAGTACTGAAGTCCGCCGTAGGGCCCGTAGGTAGCCGTGGCCACCATAGCCTTGAGCGCGGCATCCGCGGAATAGCCGCGTATGCCTTTCATATAGGCATCGGCGATCACCGCCACCGCGTGATAGCCGATCATGCACCAGGTCTCGAGTCCCTGGTAGGACCATATGGGCAACATGCCGTAGGGACTTTCCTGCTGGAAGGCGATGAAGGATCGGATGATGTTGTTGGTGCGCTGTGGCGGTTGTATGAGTGTCAGCAACGGATGCTCCGCCCGGAACGTGTCCCACAGCGAGAAGGTGGAATAGAAATCGAAACCCTTGGCCTGGTGCACCGCGTTATCAGGTCCGCGGTAGCGCCCATCCACATCCATGGATAAATTGGGCGCAATCATGGTGTGGTACAAGGAAGTATAGAAACTCTTCTGCATGTCGGGTGAAGCATCCACCTTGAATACCGACAGCACCTTTGTCCAGGCCGCGCGCGCCGCCGCGCGCGTGGCATCGAAATCCCAGCCGGGCATCTCCGTGTCCAGGTTGTCGATGGCGCTATCCTCGCTGACCGAAGAGACGGATACTTTCACCAGCAACATTGGGTCCTTCAATACGCCGAAATCGAAAACTCCCACCAGACCTCTGCCTTGAATCTGAGCACGTTCTGCAGGATCGTTGGCGGCAGGCGGCGCAAACCCCTTGTAATCGATCGGACCTTCCCGGTCGTAGAGTTCATGTCCACTCATGGGCTGTGAAAACCGCATGGCGAAATACAGCTGCCGGCCCGGTGCCCACCCGCGGGTGATGCGATAGCCGGTGACCGTGCCGTCGTCACGCACACGGATACGTGACCACAGCACCTTGCCGGGATAGTCGTAGATACTGGAACGCAGATCAACCAGCACGTGCGCGGGTTTGTCCGTCGGGAAATGGTAGCGCTCGACACCCACACGCCGGGTCGTGGTCAGCTCCACGCGGATGCCATAGTCGGCGAGCGTCACTGCGTAGTAACCCGGTTGCGCGATTTCGCTCGCGTGGCTGAATCGGGAGCGGTATCCGCTGCCGGGTTTGTCGATATCGCCCGGATCCAGCCGCACGTCACCGGTGATCGGCATCACCAGCACATCCCCCAGATCTGAGTGGCCGGTGCCGGAGAAATGGGTCTGGGAGAACCCGAGGATGGTCTTGTCCTCGTAGCGGTAACCAGCGGCCCAGCCGTAGCTTTTGTGAAAATCCAGAATCTGGGTATCGGGGCTCACCTGCACCATACCGAAGGGTACGGTGGCGCCTGGGAACGTATGGCCGCCGCCCGCGGTGCCGATGAAAGGATCGACGGACGCATAGGCTTTATTGGCACCGGCCGCTGCATGCACAGGTTGCATCGCGATAATGGCGAGTACAACAAAACCGAATAAGACCAGAGATTGGATGCGCATACGCATGATCGGGTCCTCTTTGAATCCGCGTCCTGGCGAGGGTTTGAAACAGGGGGTAATCATAATATAGTGCTGCGGGTCCTTCAGACCTCTCTCTCCAAAAACTTCATCGGAACAGCCATACATATGAACAAAAACCGACTGGCCTTTGGCGTAGTCACTGCCGTGTTCTTCATGTGGGGTTTCATCACCGTGCTCAACGATGTGCTGGTGCCGCATCTGAAGTCAGTGTTCTCGCTCGATTACACCCGCATCATGCTGATCCAGTTCACGTTCTTCGGCGCCTACTTTCTGATGTCGCTGCCTTCCGGGAAAGTGGTTTCGTTGTTCGGTTACAAGAACAGTATCATCATCGGCTTGTGCGTATCCGGTGTCGGCGCCTTACTGTTCTATCCGGCGGCTGCGCTGCCCTCCTATGCCGTGTTTCTTGCTGCACTGTTCGTACTGGCGAGCGGCATCACGCTATTGCAGGTAGCGGCCAATCCTTATGTGAGTTTGCTGGGCCCGCCTCGCGGTGCATCCAGCCGACTCAATCTGTCCCAGGCCTTCAACTCGCTTGGCACCACGCTGGCACCCAAGTTCGGTGGTTTGTTGATCCTGTCAGGCGCCGTTCTGAGCGCCGCGGAATTTGCCAGACTCGACACAGTACATCAGGTGGCTTACCGTCTGCAGCAGGCCGAGTTGGTCCAGATACCGTATATCGGCATCGCGGTTACATTGTTCGTATTGGCAGCGATCGTATACCTCTTCCATCTGCCGGCGATCAGCGTGGCGGAAGGTCATGCGGCAGAACCTGCACACCCATTTCGCGCCGTACTCAGCCACCGACATCTGTTGTTCGGCGTGATCGGCATCTTCGTATATGTCGGGGCAGAAGTCTCGATTGGCAGTTTCATGATCAATTACATCTCACTGCCCGGCATCGGCAACATGCTGGAAGTGAAAGCCGCGGGTTTCGTATCGCTGTACTGGGGCGGCGCGATGATCGGGCGCTTCATCGGCTCAGCACTCCTGCAGCGCATCGATCCACGCAAGCTGTTGGGAATATTTGCCTGTGTGGCGGCGATGTTGGTGACGTCCACCATGACCACCAACGGGATGCTGGCGGTGTGGAGCGTAGTCTGTATAGGCCTGTTCAACTCCATCATGTTCCCCAACATTTTCACGCTCGGGATCGAAGGCTTGGGTCCGCTGACCGGTCGCGGCTCCAGCCTGCTGATCATGGCCATCGTAGGCGGTGCAGTGATCCCGGAACTGCAAGGAATGTTGGCAGATCACATCGGTGTGCATCACGCCTTTATTCTGCCGCTGCTGTGCTATCTGTACATTGTGTTCTACGGATTCAAAGGATCCAAACTGGATCTGAGGACATCGAAAACCCCACAGACGGAGTCAACCGCCAGTGCCTAACGTGGTCTGCTTTGGCGAAGCACTGATCGATTTTCTAGCCGATCCGGGCACAGGGTCGGGGGGGCCGCAAAAGTTCGCGCGCTACGCCGGCGGAGCCCCGGCCAATGTGGCGGTAGCGGTGGCGCGTCTTGGCACACCATCCGCATTCGTAGGCATGTTGGGTCGAGATATGTTCGGCGATTTCCTGCTGCAAAGTCTAAATGCGGCGGGCGTATCCACCGACTATGTGGTACGCACCGACGAGGCAAATACCGCCCTAGCATTTGTCTCACTGGATGACCATGGCGAACGCCAGTTCAGTTTCTACCGGCCGCCTGCGGCGGACCTGCTGTTCCGGTCCCATGATTTCACGGATGCCTGTTTCGCGGACGCGGCGATTTTCCATGTCTGCTCCAACAGCCTCACCCAGGCCGATATCGCTGACACCACACTGGAGGGCATGCGGCGCGCTCGTACAGCGGGTGCGCTGGTAAGTTTCGATATGAATCTGCGTTTGAACCTTTGGCCGACGCACACAGATCCGCGTCCAGGCATCTGGCGTGCGCTGCGTGAGGCTGAGCTGGTGAAACTCAGCGCGTCCGAACTGTCGTTTCTGGCCGAATCACTCGGTGGTGAAAAAGCTGTATTCAAGGAACTCTGGCGCGGCCGCACCCGCTGGGTGTGGGTAACCAACGGCGCCGAGCCGATAAAGCATTTCACACGCACGACGCAAGGCGAGTTGCCCGCGTTCGAAGTGCAGGTCGTCAACACCACGGCCGCCGGCGACGCTTTCGTGGGTGGCATGCTGAGCTGGCTGCTACGGGAAAATGTGACACAGGAAAATCTGGAGAATTTGCTGGCGGATGACGCGCGCCTGCGATCCGCACTGCGCTTCGCCGCCGCCTGCGGTGCACTGGCGGTGACACGTCACGGGGCGTTCGAATCCATGCCGTCGTTAGCTGAAGTTAATAAGTTTTTGCAGGAGCAGGCGTGAACACGACACCGGATTTCCGCTCTCCGGCGTTTCTGCGTACCCATATCGCACACACCCTGGCGTTCTATCATCCACGCGCCATCGATCCCAAGGGTGGCTTCTTCCAGTACTTCAAAGACGACGGCACGATTTACGACAAGGCCCATCGGCACCTGGTGAGCAGTACTCGCTTCGTCTTCAATTACGCCATGGCATTCCGTGAATTCGGCAATCCGGCGTATCTGGAAGCCGTGCGTCATGGCCTCAAATATCTGCGCGAGGTGCACCGTGATGCGGCAAGCGGCGGTTACGCCTGGACCATCCGCGACAGCCGCCCCGAGGATCGCACCAATCATTGCTACGGTGTGGCTTTCGTGCTGCTGGCCTACGCTTCCGCCTGCCAGGCTGGCGTCAGCGAGGCGGTTGCTTGGATGGATGAGACCTGGGCACTCTTGGAACAGTATTTTTGGGATGCGGATGCGGGGTTGTATCGCGATGAAGCCTCACCGGATTGGGTGTTCACGAATTACCGCGGGCAGAACGCCAACATGCACATGTGCGAAGCCATGCTCACGGCTTTCGAAGTGAACGGCGAGCCGCAGTATCTGGATCGCGCCTATATGCTGGCCGATCACATGACACGACGCCAGGCACAGATAGCCGGCGGACTTGTCTGGGAACATTATGACCCGCATTGGGAACCGGACTGGAACTACAACCGTGACAATCCCAAGCACCTGTTCAGGCCCTGGGGGTTCCAGGCCGGCCACCAGACGGAATGGGCCAAGTTGCTGCTTATATTAGAGAGGCACCGGCCTGAAGCATGGCTGCTGCCGCGCGCGCATGAATTGTTCGATACCGCACTGGCACGTGCCTGGGACAATCAATACGCAGGCATCTATTACGGCTTCGACCCTGAGGACAAGCCCTGCGACACCGACAAGTATTTCTGGGTGCAGGCGGAAAGCATCGCCGCTGCCGGCCTGCTTGCAGCACGCAGCAACGAAGAAAAATACTGGGACTGGTACGACCGGATATGGAACTACGCTTGGCGGTACTTCGTGGACCATGAATTCGGCGCCTGGTATCGCATCCTGGACCGCGAGAACCGCAAATACAGCGACGAAAAGAGTCCCGCCGGCAAAGTGGATTACCACACCATGGGCGCCTGCTATGAAGTGCTCAAGGCGACCACCCCACGTTGACGCACGTATTACCCACAGCGAGGAAGATTCGCATGTTCAGGTACGTCAATATATTGCTTCGCATTGTCATAGTCAGTGCCCTGATTGTGTTTGCCGGCACTGCCGCGGCGCAAAGCGGTACGCCATCGCCTGCGGCAGCAGTCAACCCGCTGATCGGTAGCGCCAATGGCGGCAACACCTTCCCCGGCGCCTCCTTGCCGTTCGGCATGCTGCAGTGGAGTCCCGAGAACACCCGCGGCCGGCATAACCATGTGGCCGCACCCGGTGGCTATCAATACGACGCCACCCGCATCCGCGGTTTCAGCCTCACACATTTATCCGGTACCGGCTGCCGTGGCGCCAGCGGCGATATCCCCTTCATGCCGGTGACGGTGCCGATCACCCGTTCGCCGTCCACCGACAACAGCGATAAGTTCTATGCCAGCGATTTCAACCACGCCGATGAGCGCGCGACACCCGGTGATTACCGTGTGCAGCTGGCCAACGGCGTGACGGTCGAACTCAGTGCTGCACTGCGCAGCGGCATCGCGCACTTCGAGTTTCCGGCCGGCAACCCAGCCAACTTGTTGATCCGCGTGTCCGATTCGGAAGTCGGCAGCAGCGCCGCGGATGTGCATATCGACAAACAAATGCGCACCGTCACCGGTTCGGTCACCAGCGGCAATTTCTGCGGTTATTTGTCCGAGACCGACCAGCGCAGCTATTACACCCTGTATTTCGTGGCCGAGTTCGACCAGCCGTTCGCCGCCACCGGTACCTGGCAAGATACAAAGTTGCACACGGGCGGCATCTCGGCACGGGGCGGAACCACATACGGCGCCAAAGGGTTCCCGCCGCCGGACACGGGTTCCGGTGGCTGGGTCGGGTTTGCCGGCAAGCAGGCCCACGATGTCAGTGTGCGGGTCGGCATCTCCTATGTGAGCCTCGCGAATGCGCGTGCCAATCTGGCGGCCGAGATTCCCAAAGGCACGACGCTGGCGCAGGTGCGGCAGCGCGCGTTCGCTACCTGGAACCGTGCGCTCGCGCGCATCAGTATCGATGGCGGCACGCCTGACCAGCGTACTGTGTTTTATACCGCGCTGTATCATGTGCTGTTGCAGCCGACCACGTTCAGTGACGTCGATGGCGAATATCGCGGTTTCGATCAGAAGATCCATCGTGTCAGTGCCCGGCATCAGGTGCAGTACGCCGATTTTTCCGGCTGGGACGTCTATCGTTCGCAATTCCAGCTGCTCACCTGGCTGATGCCGGAGTTGGGCAGCGACATCGCGCAATCCCTGTATAACCAGGCACAACAGAATCACGGCGAATGGGACCGCTGGACGCACAAATCAGGCGGCACGCACGTCATGAGCGGCGACCCCTCGGTGCCGGCACTGGCCGACATCGCCGCCTTCGGTGGCCACGATTTCGATGTGCGCGGCGCGTATGCTTCGCTGGTGCATGCCGCGACCGTGCCAACCGCACACGATCTCAGCGACGCGGGCTGCAACGTCGAATGCGTGGGGGAACGTCCGTCCCTCGATCAATGGCTGAATCTGCATTACATCGCGACCCAATCGCACGCCTGGGGTGGAGCCGCCGAGACGCTGGAGGACGCCACCGACGATTTCGCGCTGGCGCAACTGGCGCAGCGTGTCGGTGACACCACAGGCTACCACCGCTTTCTGACCCGTGCCGGGTACTGGGGTAATTTGTTCAACCCCAAAGCGACAGCGCAGGGCGGTTATATCCAAAACCGCAATGCCGACGGTAGCTGGCCGGCATTCACGCCCGCCACCGACGACGGTTTCGTCGAGGCGAGTGCCTCGGTATATCTGTGGATGGTGCCGTTCGACGAGCGGGGCCTGTTCGAGCTGTTGGGCGGACGTGATAAGGCCGCGGCACGACTCGATGCGTTCTTCCATAAACCCGACGGCAGCTGGGCACTCACCAACGCCGGTCCGCTGCACGCTGAGCTGAACAACGAACCATCGCTCGAGACACCGTGGCTGTACGACTACGCCGGCCAGCCGTGGAAGACCCAGCAGACAGTGCGCGCTGTACTCGACATACTGTGGAAAAACACGCCGGACGGTATCCCGGGCAACGACGATCTGGGCGAGATGTCGTCCTGGTACGTGTGGGCGGCGCTCGGCCTATATCCGGAAATTCCCGGCCGCGCCGATCTACTACTGGCCAGCCCTTTGTTCCCCCATGTCGTCGTGTACCGCAGCAGCGGCGACCTCGTCATCGATGCGCCGAGCGCGAGTGCTGTTACCCCTTATGTGCAAGCCTTGCAGGTCGATGGCAAACGTTACGCTCGCCCCTGGCTGCCAGCGGATTTCGCGCTCCACGACGGTCATCTGCTCTTCACTCTAGGCACACAACCCGACACCAGCTGGGGCGCAGATCCCTCCGATGCACCACCGTCATTTCCACCGCCACCCATTGCAAAGGTCAAATTATGAAAGCCTCGCTGCTGATTCCGGGACTGGTATTGATCGCGACCCTGCTAGCGTTCAATACCGGTCGTGCTGCAAATGCGCAGTCGCAAGCGCCGGCAGTGGATGCGCCGCTCATGGCGGCGCGCGTCAAAGGTGAATTCCTGCATGCCTGGGACAATTACGTGCGTTACGCCTGGGGACACGACGAACTGCGGCCGCTCAGCAAAAAACCATTTGACTGGTACGGCCAGTCGTTGCTGATGACACCGGTGGATGCGCTCGACACGCTGATACTCATGGATCTCAAGCCGCAGGCTGACCGCGATCGGGCGCTGATCGACAGCAAACTGTCATTCGACAAGGACATCTACGTCAAGGTGTTCGAGGTCAACATCCGGCTGTTGGGTGGACTGTTGTCAGGCTACGAATTGACCGGTGACAAGAAGCTGTTGCAACTGGCCGACGATCTCGGCACCCGCTTGTTGCCGGCTTTCAATACGCCCACCGGTCTGCCATACCGGTTCGTGAATCTCAAGACCGGCCAAGTGCGCGGGGTCAACAGCAACCCGGCGGAGACCGGCACATTGATCCTGGAGTTCGGCACCCTCAGCCAACTCACCGGTAATCCGGTGTTCTACGCCAAGGCCAAGCGCGCGCTGGTGGCGACCTACAGACACCGTTCATCGATCGGGCTGGTGGGCGATGAGATCAATGTGGAAACCGGTAAGTGGCTGGATGCCGATTCGCATATCAGCGGTGGCATCGATTCCTATTATGAATACCTGTGGAAATGCTGGAAACTTTTCAAGGACGAGGATTGCCACGCCATGTGGAGCACCAGCATCCCGGCGGTCAACAAATATCTTGCTGACGAAGTGAACGGCGAGCTATGGTACGGACATGCCGACATGAATACCGGCAAGCGTACTGCCACCGAGTACGGCGCGCTGGATGCGTATTTCCCGGCAGTGCTGGCGTTCTCGGGTGAGTTGAAACGCGCGGAACAGCTGCAGGCCTCCTCCTACCGGATGTGGGATCTATACGGCATCGAACCGGAAGTCCTTAACTACCGGACCATGAAAGTCGAATATCCCGGTTACGAACTTCGACCAGAGATCGTGGAATCCACCTATTATCTTTACCATTTCACGCATAACCCGATATACCGGGTACGTGGCCGCGAGATGTTCGATGATTTTGTGAAATACTGCCGTACCGAGGACGGCTATGCTGCGCTTAAGAGCGTGGTGACGAAACAGCAGCGCGATGCCATGGAAAGTTATGTGTTCGCAGAGACCTTCAAGTATTTCTACCTGCTGTTCGCACCACCTAAGACCTTGGAATTCGATACGGTGGTGTTCAATACCGAGGGCCATCCGCTAAGACGCCTGCTCTTAAAACCTTAAGGCTTGCACTACCCTGCCATTCAGCGAGCGTATGGCGATCAACCAGCGGAGCGCCGCTACGATATGATTTCCAGAAGCTTGTCTTCGGCAAGCTTCGGGCCGGGCAAGACTGCGGTTCGTGGGCTATGCATACGTAGTTCTGCGCCCACGTGTCCCGCTACTCGTTGATGAGGGACACGATGGCGATGGATATATTTGCGTGCGTAGCGATCTCCTGCATCAGGCGGCATTCTCCTTATTGGCGGCAGCGTGCATGGAGGTGAGCCAACCTTCGAGCGCTGCGGCTTCAATTTCGCCGAACGCTAGCTGGGTGAGGCGACTCACGACCGCTGATCCACTGATTACTCCAGCGGCGCCGGCGGCGATGCCTTCGCGTACCTGGCCTGGTTCGGAGATCCCGAATCCCAGCACGGCTGGCGGCGCATCGCGGGCCTCGAGCTGTGCAAGCAGTTCACGCGCGGGAGCACCCGCTGCATGCTCCGTTCCGGTAACGCCGCTACGGGTGAGCACATAGGTGTAACCTGCGCCGAGTTTAGCGATGCGATCGAGGGCTGCCTGGCCGGCGTTCGGCGGCGCGATGAACACCGGCGCGACACCGGCGACACGCGCAGCAGCCGCGAACGGTGCGCCCTCCTCGCTGGGGACGTCGGCGATGAGCACCGAGTCGGCGCCGGCACCGGCGACCTGGGCGTAGAACCCGTCGAGCGTGCGGCTGATGACGAGGTTGGCATAGACAAGCAGGCCGATCGGCAAGTCCGAATGCTGCGCCCGCAGACCCGCGACCAATTCAAGGCACGCGCCGAAAGTCGCGCCGGCCGCGAGCGCGGCGGCGCTGGCGCGCTGGATGGTCGGGCCATCGGCCACCGGATCTGAAAACGGTATGCCGAGTTCGAGCGCATCGGCATGACGCGCGAGAATTTCCAGGTGCTCGGTGCAGACTCCATGACTCGGAAAACCCAACACCGTGAACGGAATAAACGCGCCACGCCCCACACGGGCGAGTTCGGCGAAACGGTTTGCATAACGGTCCGGCGTCACTGCGACCTCGCAGATATAAGTTTGCTTACGTGTTCGAGATCCTTGTCACCGCGCCCGGACAGGCCCACCACGATCACCCTTTCACGCTCCGCGCGACGCGCTTCGGTAAGCGCCCAGGCAAGTGCATGCGCGGATTCCAGCGCTGGCACGATGCCTTCGGTACGGCACAGGTCTTGGAAAGCCGCGAGTGCCTCCGCATCGGTCACCGGCACGTATTCGGCGCGTCCAGTTTCAGCGAGATGCACGTGCTCGGGTCCAACCGCCGGATAATCGAGGCCCGCGGATACCGAATGCGATTCGCGGATCTGCCCGTCAGCATCCTGCAGCACACGGGTGAATGCGCCGTGCAGGATCCCCGGTGTCCCCGCACAAACGGTGGCACCGTGACGACCTGAAGACATGCTCTCGCCGCCCGGTTCGGTACCGACCAGACGCACATGCTCATCGCCGATGAAATCAGCGAACAGGCCGATGGCATTCGAACCGCCGCCGACACAGGCGACCACCGTATCGGGTAAGCAGCCTTCTTTAGCAAGGATCTGCGCGCGCGCCTCGCGCCCGATCACGCGCTGAAACTCGCGCACCATGGTGGGATAGGGGTGTGGACCCGCGGCGGTACCTAGAAGATAATGAGTATCGGGGTAACTCGCGGCCCAGTCGCGCAGTGCCTCGTTGATTGCGTCCTTGAGCGTGCCACTGCCGTTTTCCACCGGCATTACTTTGGCGCCCAGTAACTCCATGCGAAATACATTCGGACGTTGGCGCTCGCAATCGCGAACACCCATATAGACGGTGACAGGGAGTCTGAGCAGGGCTCCAGCAAGCGCGGTCGCCACTCCGTGCTGGCCGGCGCCGGTTTCGGCGATGAGCCGTCGTTTACCCATACGCTTGGCGAGCAATGCCTGGCCGAGTACCTGGTTGGTCTTGTGCGCACCGCCGTGCAGCAGATCTTCACGCTTGAGGTACACGCGCGCAGATGTTCCGGAAGCGAAATTACGGCACAGGGTGAGTGGCGTTGGGCGTCCGGCATAGTCTGACAGCAAATTATCAAGCTCATTCTGGAAAACGGGATCTTCACGGGCCGCCTCAAACGCAGCTTGTAGTTCGGCCAGCGGCGTGACCAGGATCTCGGGCACATAGCGCCCGCCCCAGCGACCGAAGCGCCCCGGTCGTGCTTCAGCAGTTATGGTCATTGCTTCTCCGTCCTGGCAGTGTGCGTAGCGTTGTGAACAGTCGGTGCATGCGTGTGGCACTCTTTATCCCCGGGCTCCGCTCCAGGCCAGAATTGACATCCAACGCCCAGGCGCCCAATGCCGTGGCGGCGGCGATGTTCTCCGGTGTGATACCGCCCGCGAGTACGCAGTTCGAAAGATTCGCGCCAGCGAGTGCGCGCGCATCGAAGGTAATGCCGCTGCCACCGAGACGCCCGCCACGCCCGGTATCCAGCAACAGGCGCTCGGCTCCGTATTCGGACGCTTGCGGAAATGGTCCCACTGCCGGCACCGCCTTCCAGATTTCACAACCCGGTGGCAGATGCTCGCGCAAGCTATGCGCGTACGCCGTGTCTTCGTGACCATGCAGCTGCACCGCTGCGAGCTTCATATCCGAGGCCTTTGCGGCAACTTCATAGATCGACTGATTGCGGAACACACCCACCCAGGAGAGCGGTGCCGCAGCCTGTATACGTCGCGCTGTGGCAAAATCGATGCAGCGCGGCGAATCCGCGACGAAGATCAACCCGCCGAGTACTGCACCCGCCTTCCAAGCAACCACGGCATCTTCAGCCCGGGTAAGCCCGCAGACTTTCACGCGACCAAAAGCAAGCTCACGCGCACTGCGCGCGGGGTCAGTGCTGCGCGAGAGACTCGTGCCAACGAGAAAACCGTCCACTAGCGGGGCGAGACGCAGCACGTCGTTGCGTGAGGTGATTCCCGACTCGCACACGATGCGTCGGTTGGCAGGAACCAGCGGGGCAAGGCGCTCGGTGACCGACAGGTCCACCGCCAGCGTGCCGAGATCGCGATTATTGATGCCGATGATCGGTGCGCCCAGGGTAAGCGCACGCGCAAGCTCGGCCTCGTTGTGCACTTCGGTGAGCGCGTCCATTCCGAATGCCCGAGCGGCGTCAAAACATGACTGCCAGTCTGAATCGTCGAGTATCGAAAGCATCAGCAGCACCGCATCGGCGCCGAAGATGCGTGCCTCGGTAACCTCTTGCGGCCCGAGCATGAAGTCCTTGCGCAGCAGCGGCGCTGCCGTGGCCTCGCGCACGCGGATGAGATGCGTGAGATCACCGCCGAAAAATTCGGGTTCAGTGAGCACCGAGACTGCGTCGGCGATGCCGTCGTATCCGGCGGCGAGCGCCGCCGGATCATAGTCGGCGATTAGCATTCCGGCCGAGGGTGATGCAGCCTTACACTCCGGAATGAGCGCCGGCCACGGCTGCGCAAGTCCAGCTGCCAGACCCGGCCCAGTGCATGGCGATGGCATAGGCGCAACCCGTGGCGGCTGCATGGCGAGCCGCCTGCGCTTGGCCGAGAGTATGGCTTCAAGCGCCATTGGCAAACGCGCGCAGACTTGCAAGCCTGTCAGCAGCAAGCCCGTCGGCAAGCGCCGCCGCAGCCTGTAGTGTGCCAGCCCGTATATCGTGGACACGCCCGGCAATCCATAAGAGGGCGCCGGCGTTCAGCGCTATCGCATCCCGATAGGCGCGTGGGCCGCCCCCGGCGAGCGTGGATTCCAGCACTGCGGCATTCTGTTGCGGACTACCGCCTGCGAGCGCCTCGAGCGGCTGGCGCGCGAGACCCGCGCCTTCGGGCGTGATTTCAATAAATTCGATCCCACCATCGCCGATGCGTGCGGCCTGCGTGGGTGCATGCAGCGCAATCTCATCGAGACCACCTCCGTGGACGACAAGCGCGTTTGCGACACCGAGTGCGACAAACGCTTCAGCGAGCGGCCTGACATACTCGGGCGCATACACACCAACCAACTGGCACGGTGGTATCGCGGGGTTGACCAGCGGTCCAAGCAGGTTGAACAGCGTGCGCGTCGCCAACGCACGTCGTACCGGCATGGCGTGCGCAATTCCCGGATGATAGTCCGGTGCAAACAGAAAGCAGATTCCAACCTCATCGAGTGCGCGTCGCGCAGTCGCAGCATCGGCGCGTACGTTCACGCCGGCCGCTTCAAAAACGTCTGCCGAACCCGAACGCGATGACACCGAACGGTTGCCATGTTTGGCGATTGGCAGACCACAAGCAGCGGCGACCAGCGCAACACCGCTGGACACATTCAGCGTGCCGAACCCATCACCACCGGTGCCGCAGGAATCCGCGAACAGGTAGTCGGGCCGCGGGAATGGACGCGCAGCGACACGCAGGGCGCGGGCAGCAGCTGCGATCTCGGATCCGCGTTCACCCTTCACCTTAAGCGTCACGAGCAGGGCCGTAAGCAGTACCGGATCGAGTTCGCCAGCGACCAGCCGGGTGAACAGCCCTTCGAGATCCGCTGGATCCAGGTCCTCACGCCGGTACAGCCGCTCCAGTACCGCGTTCATAGCTTCGCCCATGCGAGCACCCGCTCGATCAATTGGCTACCGTCCCGGGTCAGCACGGATTCGGGATGAAATTGCACCCCCAGCAGGCGGCGCTCCGGGTCTTCCATCGCCATTGGTACACGCGCGTCGTCATCTTCGACCCAGGCTGTCACTCGGAATCCGGGTGGTACCTGGGTCACGGCGAGTGAATGATAACGTCCCGCGACGAAGGGCTGGGTGAGTCCCGCGAAGATCCCCCGATTGTCGTGACGGACCTCGCCCGATTTGCCATGCACGAGCCGCGGTGCGCGTCCGACGGTGCCGCCGAAGGCCGAAGCCAGCGCCTGATGGCCGAGGCACACGCCGAACACCGGGCGCCGACCGGCCGCCCGCACCAGCAGTGGCATCAGCACTCCGGCGTCTTCGGGACGTCCCGGCCCGGGTGAAACGACCAGCAAATCGTGAGCATTAAGCCGCTGGTCCAGTACGTCCAGCGGCGCGTCGTTGCGCCACACCTCGACGCGGCTGCCGAGCCTGAGGAATTCGTCGGCCAGGCTGAAGCTGAAGGAATCAAAGTTATCCAGAAACAATATCGAAAGACTGCGCTCAGCCATGGGTGATCTCCGCGCGGGCACCGAGGGCCGTGAGTACCGCGCCGGCCTTGCGCCGGGTCTCGTCGGTCTCGGCAACAGGATCCGAATCCGCGACCACACCCGCGCCCGCTTGCACGCGCGCGATGCCGTTACGTACAAATGCCGAGCGGATCACGATGGCAGTATCGAGGTCGCCGTTGGCCGCTAGGTAGCCGACAGCGCCGCCGTATGGCCCACGCCGCGCCGGTTCGTAACGGCGCAGAAGTTCCGCGGCGCGCACCTTGGGCGCGCCGGTCAGTGTGCCCATGTTGAGCGTCGCCCGGTACGCGTGCAGTGCGTCCAGTCCCGGAGCAAGCTCACCTGCGACCCGTGAAACCAGATGCATGACATGCGAGTAGCGTTCGACTTGCATGAGCTCGGTAACACGCCGGCTTCCGGGTACAGCGACGCGCGCGATGTCGTTGCGCGCGAGATCCACGAGCATCACATGCTCAGCAATTTCCTTGGCCGAGAGTCTGAGTTCGAGTTCGAGGCGTGCGTCGCGCTCGGTGTCGATGCCGCCGGCCGCCTTGCGTCCGCGCGGCCGGGTGCCAGCGATCGGGCGAATCTCCACACGCCGGCTTGCGGACTCGACTTTAAGCGCGCTCTCCGGTGAGGCGCCGAGCAAGACCGAATCATCCTCGGCGAGATAGAACATGTATGGACTCGGATTGGCCGAGCGCAGGCGCGCATAGGCTGCGAGGGGGTCAGCGCATGGTGCTTCCCAGGCTCGGGATGCAACGATCTGGTATACATCTCCAGCCCCGATGTGTTCGAGCGAACGCTCGACGAGTGTGGCGTAGTCCGCATCGGAGAGCGCCACATTTGCCGTAACCGAGGGAATTTCGCCAGCCATATACGCCGGCGCTTCCAGACACAGACGCGTGAGCTCGCCGAGTCTGCGCCGTGCGGCGATGCCATCGGCGGACGGCGCGAGCACCGCGAGTGTGGTGCTTGCATGGCGGTGGTCGATCGCGATGACAGCGCCGGCGAGGTGAAAAGAATAGTCGGGATAGCCGGTGGGATCGGAAGCGGCCGGCGGCAGGGTTTCAAAGGCACCGACCAAGTCGTAGGCAAAACAACCAAAAGCGAAGATGCGTGCGCCATTGTCAATGTCAGCCAGGCCCAGGATTGCTGCGCGCAGCGGATCGAGAACGGAGGGCACGGTGAGCACTGCAGTTTGGTCCTGCTCGGCTGGGGCTGGCGGTGCAAAGCGGAACACGTAGAGACCATCACGATATTCGTTTTCCCCACCGATGCGGGCGGCGATTTCCGCAGCGAGCGTTTCAGCCTGTGGCCTGCGGGTGACCAGGCGCGCCTCGCCATCACGCGCAGTGATGCTCAGCCATGGATCGAGAAAGATGAGACTCTGCGCACTCTCCTGCGCCCCTGCGTCCGCCGTTTCGAACAGCGCCTTCGGGCCCGCCGTGGTGTTGGCGGCGGCCGCATAGACCTTGAGCGGATCGAAAGCTCCGTCAAGACGCCGGACCAGCACCGAACAGGAGTTTTTCACAGTCGTCTGCCGGCAGCTTCAACGAAGGGCCGCAGTTCCCGCATCAGGCGCGCGAAGTTTTCCGGCGTCAGCGACTGACGACCATCGGACAACGCTTCAGCCGGTGACGGATGCACCTCAATCAGCAGGCCATCGGCACCCACGGCCGCAGCGGCCTTGGCGAGTGGCGCGACCAGTTCCGCCATTCCGGTCCCGTGCGAGGGATCGACCAGCACCGGCAAATGCGTGTGGCGCTTCAGCCAGGCAACAGCGTTGAGATCAAGCGTGTTGCGCGTCGCGGTCTCGAAGGTGCGGATGCCACGTTCGCACAGCACCACTCCATCGTTGCCTTCATTCAGGACGTACTCGGCGGCCAGCAGCAGCTCTTCGACCGTCGCCGATAGTCCGCGCTTGAGTACCACAGGCATTCCGCTCTTGCCGGCTGCGCGCAGCAGCGAGTAGTTCTGCATGTTGCGCGCACCAATCTGCAGGGCGCCCACACGCCCCGCAAAACTCGGGAGGTCCGCGGCATCGAGTATCTCGGTCACAACCGGCAAGCCATAACGTTTGGAAACCGCCGCCAGCAGCAGCAGTGCTTCCGGCCCGTGTCCCTGAAAACTGTAGGGACTGGTGCGCGGCTTGTAGGCGCCGCCGCGCAGGATCAGCGCACCGCCGGCCGCCACAGCCGCGGCAGCCGCATTGATCTGCGCTTCATTCTCAACCGCGCAGGGCCCGGCGATCACTACGAAACGATCACCACCGACTGCAATGCCGCCGATCGACACTACCGTATCGTCCGGATGCAGCGCTCGGCTGGCGCGCTTGTAGGGCGCTTTTTCGCGCACGACTTCTTCAACCAGCGGGTGTCGATCGAGAGCAAGGCTCTCGAGTACCGAACTGGGACCTACGAGTGCAAACCCACGGCTGCCGTTACCGGCCACGGCGAGCACGGTCATATCCTGCGCGCGCAGTTCTGCGAGCAGCCGTTCGCGTTCGATTTCCGTCACCTCTGGTCTGAGTACGAAGAACATAGCGGTTCCATCTCAATTCGTTCGCCAAAGAAAAAGGCCCGCATCGCTGCGGGCCTTTACCAAATTCCTGACGCCATTGTGCGTCAATCAAACAGGGTTAACCCGCAGCCGATCCTCCGGGTTGCCACCACCATGCCTGATTAACACGTTGCGCTTTCATAAGTGTGGACAGTAGCGTGCACTCCACTGCCTTGTCAACTGCGGGAAATACCAGCCGTATAACATCAATATTGGAAAGCGATCAGTTGGCTGCTCGCCGGTGCGGCATGGCCTCCAAGAGCTTGTCTTCGATAGATTCCAGGTCCGGAATCACCGGCCGTTCGTTGGCCATGCGCAGGCGGTTCAATACCGGGGCATCCTCGCTGTAGGCGTTTTCAGGATCCACGCTCAACACGCTGGCATTCACACGCACCAGGTAGGGATAGCCTTGGGTCATCAGGGCGAATACCGGCGGATCCATGTGCCCATTGATGGTGTACATGATGGCGATGCGCGTGCGATTCGCGCGCTCGGGTATCTTGCGGCTGCACAGGCCCTCGAAGGAAATCAGCGGGATCTCCTGGCCCTGCCAGTTGATGAGCCCCAGCAGCCACTGGGGGGCGCCCCGTACCGGTCGCGGGCGCGTGTAACCCATGACTTCGGCCACCGACAGACGCGGCAGGATAAGCTTGCCGCCCGCGAACGGGATCAGCAGGCTATAGACCTCTTCTAGAGCCGGTGACATGACGTTTCATTCCCAGTGCGTATGTTGCGGATGAAAATTACCGACCAATTCCTGGATATTCTCCAGCAACTCGGTTTCCTGATAAGGCTTGCCCAAATATTTATTCACGCCGATCTCCATGGCGTGTTTGCGGTGTTTCTCGCCGGTACGCGAGGTGATCATGATGATGGGTATATTCTTGAAGCGCTCATCATTGCGCATGTGTTGTGCCAGTTCATAACCGTCCATGCGCGGCATCTCGATATCCAGCAACATGATATTGGGTGAGTAATCCTGCAAAAGCGCCAGTGCATCGACGCCGTCTTTAGCGGTGATAACGCGCATACCATAGCGCTCCAGCAGGCGCTGGGTTACACGCCGTACGGTAATGGAATCGTCCACCACCATGGCAAAGATGCGTGTATCTTTCTTGGGAGCTTCGCGTTCCAGTACTTCGAGCGCATCTTCAGCTGCTTGAGTCATGCTGCGAGTCAGGACCGAAACATCCAGGATCAGCAGAATGCTGCCGTCGCCCAGAATTGTTGCGCCCGAGATGCCGCGGATACTGCTCACCAGTGGGCCCACGGACTTAACCACCACTTCGCGGCTGCCTTGCATGCCTTCGGTGATGAGCGCGATGTTGGCATCTGAGCCGTGCACCAGCAGCAACGGCACAGTGGTAAGGTCTTCAGGAAAGTGGGGTGCGCCGATACCCAGCAATGTCGACAGATGTTGCAACTGGTATGGTCGGCCGCCGTAAAGATAAGCGGGATTATCGCTGGCCATCAGACGCTCAAGCTCGGTGCGCGGTATGCGTGCAATACCTTCGATACTTGGCAGAGGGATAGCGTAAGGTTGTTCCGCCATGGTCACCAGCAGCGCCTGCGTGATGGCGAGTGTAAATGGCAGACGCACGGTGAACTTGGCGCCCTGGCCGGCGGTGGAGTCAATTCGCAATGTGCCACCGAGTTGTTTGATCTCATTCGCCACCACATCCATGCCGACACCGCGGCCGGCCGATTGGGTTACTTGGTCGACAGTGGAGAAGCCCGGTTCCAGGATCAGGGCCATGATTTCGCGCTCGCTGAGTTTCGCATTTACCGGCGTAAGGCCCATCTCTTCGGCCTTGCTGCGAATAGCCTGCAGGTCCAGTCCGCTACCGTCGTCCACCACTTCCATGACCACTTCGGAGCCTTCGCGACTGAGTGTGATGGTGATAGCGCCCTCAGCCGGTTTCTTGCGCTGCTTGCGCACTTCCGGTGTTTCGATACCGTGAACTACGGAATTTCGCAGCATATGCTCGATCGGGGCCAGCACGCGTTCCAACACTTGGCGATCCATCTCACCTTCAGAACCGAGGAATTTTATGTCCGCCTGCTTGTGTGCTTCGTCGGCGGTCTGACGTACCACGCGGCGCAGGCGCTGTGCATGCCGTGAGAACGGCACCATGCGTGTGCGCATGAGACCGTCCTGGAGTTCAGTAGTGACCCGCGACTGCTGCAGTAACAGCGTCTCTGCCTCACGCGCCTGGTTGAGCAATAAGCTCTGCAGGCTCACCAAGTCGCTGGTGGATTCACCCAGTGCACGCGATAGCTGTTGCAGCATGGAATAACGATCCAGTTCCAGTGGATCGAATTCCGGGTTATCGAGCTTGCCACTTTCCTGCTGAAATTGATGCAGGATCTGTGCCTCGGTCTCGATCTCCAGTTTGCGCAGCTGGTCACGCAGACGCACCACTGTCTGCTCAAGTTCTCCGAGGTTGAAATTAATGGAATGCACATGCTGTTCCAGGCGTGAGCGGTATATACCCACTTCACCGGCGTAGTTGAGCGCGTTTTCCAGCAGATCCGCGCGTACCCGGACCAGCTCATGTTGGATGCGCGAGGCGGTGCGGCGTTCTGCGGCCCCACCCAATGCAGCTTCCGCCGCCGCCACAGGTTCTTCGGATTCGCTTTCCACCTCGGCATCGGCATCGGCTTCAACTTCGGACTCGGCTTCATTTGCTCGCGAACTGATGTCCCTGACCGGCGGTGGTGTCATAGGCGCAGGGCGTGACTCAAAGCGATCCTCGGGGCGTTCCGCTTCCAGTTCCTGATCCACAGTATGGCCGTGCACCTCACGCAGATTTGCCACCAGATCTGCGGCATCCACGATGGGTTTACTGGCATGGCTCTGTTCAAGCATACGATGCAGACGATCGACTGATCGGTTAAGCAACGCTAACAGTTCCGTGGATACCGCAATTCGGCCATCGACCACATCAGTCAGAACGGTCTCCAGTTCATGGCTCAGGTCCCCGACAGGGGTCAAGCCTGCCATACGCGCACCGCCTTTAAGCGTGTGCAGATTGCGCTGTAATTGCATCACCAGCTGGGATTCATCGCGTTTCTGTGCCCACTGATTGAGTGTGCTATCGGTGGAATCCAGCAGCTCTGTGGCCTCTTCGAAAAATATTGCTGCTAGATCCGGATCAAAATCCTTGAGATCAGAGAGTCGCACATAACGCAACGGCTGATCCGCGCGGCTAGTCACTGCAGGTTTAACGCTACCTGCCTGCTGTGCTCCGGCTGCCAGTGGCTGCAGTTGCAGGTTGACCCGCTTGAGCAGATTCTCATCGACCGAAGTGATGCTATGCCCGGTGTCGAGTGCCTTAAGCATGGCGCGCGCTGACTCCAACACCTCGGCAAGCAACGCCAAGACGCTTTCAGGCATCGGGACATCCTGGGCGCTCAGGTCCATAAGATAGCGCTGTACAGGTTCAGTCAACGACGCCATGCTTGAAATGCCCGCCATGGAGGCACTGCCAAACAAGGTATGCATGGCACGCACCACATCCTCATCAGGCACGCGTTTATCCGGTTTGCTTTGAGCCTGATCAAGGAATGCTGCCAGCGCCCCCAGATGGCCTTCTGCCTCTCGGGTAAAAATAGCGTGCAAACGGGAATCTCCGCCTGCGCCGGTGGTAGCCGGTTCCTCGGCTGCCATCGTCAAGCGTTTGTTTCTTTTGCGAGGTGGCGGATGTAATTCAGTTGCATGACTTTTTGGGTCCATCACCACAGGCGGCAGCACCGGTTGCTCGCCATGACTGAAGGCGATGGCGGCTTCCATGAGCGGTTGGATATCACTGCGTGGCGTAGTACCCACCTCCAGCTGTTCCACCAGTTCCGGCAGTGACGAGATACCGCGATCCAGCAATGCGAACATGTCATCTGTGGGTTCGATGGTCTGATCGATCACCCGGTTCAACATGTTCTCGAAGGACCAGGCAAATTCGCCGATCAGACGGGCGCCTACCATGCGGCCGCTGCCTTTCAAGGTATGCAAAGAACGCCGTACTGTAGTGAGTGCCTCGCGATCAGCTGGATTGGAGCGCCAGCGCGGAAAGTTCTCGCGTAGTGATTGCATCTCTTCCTGGGCTTCCTCCAGGAAAATCTCGAGAATTTCCGGATCCACTTCGCCCAGCGGCACCACCGCAGGCCCAGCTGCCGAAGGCTGTGTTGGTTTAGTTGGCGCCTCTAATGTCAATGCAGCCGGCTGCGAGAATGCTTGCGGCGGTGATGGAGAAACCGGTGTGGGAATAGTTGTCGTGGATAACGGCACGCTACTCTCCACTGCTAGCGTAGACGCCGGCTCGATGACAATGTTCTCAGCTTCAGCCACCGACGATACCAGACCGACTGTGGACACTGCTTGATTGCTGGTGTCAGCTTCCGGGCCTTCGTCTGAGTACCTCTGGCCAACGGGAAATCCTAGATTGGCAACACAGGCTTCAGCATTATCGAGCATGGACAGCGGGTTGCCGCGGCCCTGCTGTATGGCCTCAAGATAAAATTCGACGCTGACGATGGCATCAGCCATGCGGTCCAGTTCATTCTGCGTGGGCATGCCGCTGCCGGCCAACAAACGCTGCTGGATATACTGACGCATGCTTTCCAGTAGCACCACCACGCGTTCCATTTGCAGGAAACGCAGACTCGCCTGGATTTCACGGATGCGTTGCGGCAAGGATTGCAGACTGCCCACATTGGATGGGTCGTTCACAAAATCAACAATCGCTTCCTTGATGCGTGCCAGGTTGATGATCGACTCACGGATAACTGCGTTCTGGACATCACGCAGACCAGTGCGCTCTCCGCCTCCGGGGGCACTGCCCGCCTGTTCGCCGCCTGTGGGTGTAACCAGTCCCAACATGGCTTCGTCGAGCTGGTTCTCGACACGCACGATGCCGCTGGCAATCTCCATGGTCGCGCCTTCGTCCGGCGCACGCCGACCTTCAAGAATTTCCTTGAGGCGTCCACGTTCGGCCTCAAGCAAAGCGCGTAGCTTGGGTAGTCCGAGCACACTCAGGGTATCCGCGACTTTCTTGAGCAATGTATCCAGTGGTGCGAGTTCGGCAGTTTCGGATTTGCCCATACGCACAAAGATATCGAGCGTGTCTTTGATACGTGTTATGTCTTCTTGAATGGCGACTGATACGGTGCGCATCAGATTGATATTGGGGCCCGAAATTTTCTCCCGGTTTTCCTCGGCCTCGCTGGCCACGGGCAGCAGATCACCGAGTTTAAAGGATTCCTTGATGGCCGCGATCCGCTGACCATTGGTCGTGGCACGACCGATGAAGTACAGCAGGTTATTGACCAGTTCCTTGGCGGGATCCTCCGCTACGTGCAATTCACCCTGATCAGCCAGCCGCTTGATCTGCCGGTCGACCTGACCGAGCAATTGCTTGAGACTCACGTCTGCCTGAATACCGCCCTCACGCAGACCCTCGATGATGCCGCCTACGATCCACCACAGCTCAAAAACCGCTGGCGTGGTGGCAACCTGTTCGAGTTTTTCCGCAGTATCAGCCAGGACTGCCAGATTTTTTCCAGCCTGATCGCCCTTGTACCAGCTGAGCAGGGCCATCTGGAACTTCGGACGCAACCTGCCGGCAAGGCTCTTGATATCAACAGCTTTGGTTGCAGCCGCGCGCCCCACGACGCTCGCGGAGCGACCCGCCAGGTTGTAGGCAAACAAGGCGCTCTCGGACAACAGCGGCTGGCTGCGCACTGTTCGCAGATCATTGAGCAGTGACAGCAGTGCTAACGGCATGTCGCGCCGACCGCCGATGACCCGTTCCAGGTAATCTGGGAGTTGCAGCATGGCGCGCATGAGTACTTCGAAGGCTGCATCGCTGCGCTGCAGTTCTCCGGATTTAAGGCCGCGCACCACCGATTCCATTTCCTCGGCGAGCATGGCGGCACCGTACACTTCGACGATGCGTAATGTGCCCTGTACCTGGTGCAGGAGCTCAAGGCATTGGTTCAGCGCCTCTTCGCCATCCGGATGTTCGACATACGCTTCGAGCGCCTGTCGCGCACGCGCCAGGGTGTGATCAAGTTCGTTCTTGATCCACAGCAGCGAGTCGGAAGCAACCTGGCTCATACCTGCACCATCGAAATCCTAAGCATGGTTAGGCCACGTTGCCTTGCATCTGCCGGGGCGGAACGATGACCATGGTTTCCTGGTTCCCGCCACCCGGCAATTTGAAGCCGGACACTGATTTGCGCATTTCCGTAGCTAGGGCCGCGAGCTTACCGATGGATTGGGCGGTGGTCATGGTGCCCTCAGTGGTCTGCGCAGTAATCTCGCGAATCACGTTCATGGTGCGCGTCATCTCGCCGGCAGTCTGGGCCTGCTGACGCGCGGAACTGGAAATGCTCTGCACCAAGGTGGCGATGTTGTTGGCCACTTTCTCGATTTCATCCAGTGAGGTGCCGGCGTTTTCGGCGAGTTGCGCGCCGCTCACCACACCCGCGGTGGATTGTTCCATCGATATGACCGCTTCATTGGTGTCGGTCTGAATGGTTTTCACCAGCGCTTCAATTTGGCGTGTAGCGTTGGCGGACCGTTCGGCCAGGCGCTGCACTTCGTCCGCTACCACCGCGAAACCACGGCCTGCTTCACCGGCCATGGATGCCTGGATGGCGGCGTTCAAGGCCAGGATGTTGGTCTGTTCGGCGATGTCGTTAATGAGCTCGACGATGTCACCGATTTCCTGTGAGGATTCGCCCAGTCGCTTGATGCGTTTGGAGGTTTCCTGGATGGTTTCACGGATATTGTTCATGCCGTCGATGGTGCGGCGCACTGCCTCGCCGCCCTTGTGGGCGATGTCCACGGATTGTTGCGCCACTTTCGAGGAGCGGTCGGCATTCAAGGACACCTGCTCGATGGAGTGCGCCATCTGGGTGATGGAGGTGGATGCGGTATTGATCTGTTTGCTCTGGTTCTTGGAGGCTTCCGCCAGATGCGTGGCCGTGGCCTGGGTCTGGCGGGCGGCGGCGTCCACCTGCACTGCGGTGTCATTGATGGTGCGCACCAATCCGCGCAAGGCTTCGAGGGCATAGTTGATGGAGTCTGCGATGGCACCGGTGATGTCCTCGCTGACGGTCGCCTGCACCGTGAGGTCGCCATCCGCCAGGGAGCCGAGCTCGTCCAGGAGACGCAAAATGGCTTGCTGGTTACGTTCGTTCTGGTCACGTTGCATGTTCACGGTACGGCGTGCATCGCCGCCGAGCACATAGATCCAAAGGATGAAGAGCAGCAGTAACAGGCCGATGGCTCCCAAGACATAAGCCACGATCGGCCTAAACAAGCGATTGCCAATCTGCTGCTGATAACTGGTGCTGATAGCCTGGGTGGTGGTCAGCATCTGGTCAGCGAGAGTGTGAATCGACTGGTTAGCCTTCTGCACATTCAGCAGTAGATTAAACAGCGGTGTGATGGAATTGAGGTTGCTCCCGAGTTTGCCGAACTGTTCATTGATGCTGCGTAAGGGAGTCAGAAGCCCAGGATCGGTGATCGCAGTGATGCCGAGCTGCGAATTGCCGTCCAGCATGCCGCGTGTGATGCGTGTGAAGTCCTGGATGGTGTTCGGCAGTTCCTTGCCCACGAAGCCAGTGTCGCCGTGGCCGCCAGTCACCAGCAGATTTACATCGCGCTGGATGAGCTCGCCGTTATAGGCTTGTTTGGCGGCGTACACCACGGCATTTCGTCCGGTGCCGCTCTTGGCAAGCTGATTGCTGAAGTCATCCCATGCCTGGATCAGGCCTGGCATGGCTTGGTTTATGCCAGCCGCTGCCTGATTGGCGACCAAGATCGAATCGTGCGCACTGAGTATGGTCTGAACGGCAGTACGCGCCTGATTCCACTGTCCCTGGAGTACATTGACCTCCGACAAGATTTCGCCGCTGGCGGCCGGCATCAGAGTCTTGGGATCGCCGTTGACCATAAGATTGATGGAGGTATCAAACTTGTCGCGGGTATTTTGCAGATCCTGAAACGCATCACTGTCGCCGGCTACCGCCTGGTCAGAGGCGCGCGCCAGGGTCTGGGAAAACAATGATTGCTGCGCGTTCAATGCCATGAACTGGTTGTCATGACTCGAGTTGCTGGCCACAGCAAGCAAATCCCAGACCGCCAGTCCGATCAAAATGAGCGCCAGTATCAGCAACAGATACAAGGCTTTATTGGAACGTTTCTGTATCTCAGCCATTTTAGTCACCTTAATAAAGTCTGTTTCAGATCAGGCCCCGGTGAATGCGCCTTGGACTCAACGGGCAGCGTCCAGGAACATGGGGTTTTCAACCAATCCCGGGACACCCAGTACGCCCCAAAGCTCGTCGCCGGCGCTATAAGCACCCGCGATAAACGCCGTCATCCCTGGCAATAGTTCCGGCATGGTTTCCGCCCGTTCTGAAGGAACGAAACGCCGGAAGCCGCGCACCTCATCAACAAGTAGTCCTGCAGGGATATCCGGATGGTTCACCATGAGCACGCGCGTCATGCGGCCGATATCCGTGGGTGCCCCGCCAAAAAATAGATTCAGATCAGTCACCGGCAGCAACTGACCACGTACATTGGCGAGCCCCAGCAGCCATGGCTTAGCGCCTGGTAGCTTGGTGACGCCGGGGAACGGCAATACTTCGCGTACTTCTTCGCGTGCCGCCACCAGATAGGTATTCGCCACGCGGAAACCGACACCCACCCATTCTTCCTGCTGCGCGGCTTCGCGACCACGGCCGGATGCTGCTACACGACTGCGGCGTTCGAGCTCCCGAAGGAGATCAAAAGGCCGGTCGCGGAGGTCTGCGAGTGCCGTAGCCATGTCAGCCGTGTGTTACTTCACGAATCTTATCGACCACCTGTCTCTCGGTGACCGGTTTGGGCAAATAGGCAACCGCGCCCTGACGCATCCCCCAGATCTTATCGGTCTCCTGATCCTTGGTGGTAACCATTACCACCGGGATTGATGAGGTTTCGGGATCCTTGGAAAGTTGTCGTGTGGCCTGGAAACCGCTCATCCCGGGCATGACTACGTCCATGATGATGGCATCGGGTTTTTTGGCGCGCGCCTTTTGTATACCTTCCTCGCCGCTTTCGGCGGTTAAGGTTTCAAAACCATTTTTTTCCAGCCATGTTTTGAGCACATGGATTTCAGTCGGAGAATCATCAACGATCAGTACGGTAGCCATCTTGGGGTCTCCTGCGGATTAATCTTTATTAGATATCTGTGCAGCGTCGGCATTTCTGCGCACATGGTGCTGGATCGCATCCACTAATTCGTCTTTGGTGAATGGTTTAGTCAGATACTGTTCGGAACCGACGATGCGTCCGCGAGCGCGATCGAACAATCCGTCCTTGCTTGAAAGCATGATGACCGGCGTAGTTCTGAATGTATGATTGTGTTTGATCAACGCGCAGGTCTGATAGCCATCCAGCCGCGGCATCATGATGTCCACAAAAATAATGTCGGGCTTGTGATCAGCGATCTTGGAGAGTGCTTCAAAGCCGTCCACGGCCGTGAGCACCTCGCAGCCTTCTTTCGAAAGCAAGGTCTCGGCGGTACGGCGGATGGTCTTGCTATCGTCGATAACAAGAACCTTCAGGCCCTTAAGATCACCATTGGCTTGTTTGCTGGCCACGCTAACCTCCACCAACCACTGACTCCTGTGCCAAGTCATCTGCTTTGGAGCCACCTGGCGGCGTCATATTAACCTGCTGGAACGCCCACACCCTGCAATCAGGGCCCACCCCCGCCGCCGCCGCCCAGGGTCCGGTAAAATGCTGCATGTTACCCTTGAAGTAACGGCTATATCGAAGGTTTTAGCATAAAATCCATGCTTAATCCATTGAAAGCAATAGGACTTCAAGTACTCTTACCCCCTACCTCAACCCGGAGGATTTGAGCCCCGTCATGCCCCAGCCTGCCATCAAACTTGCAGTGGTCATGGACCCCATCGGCTCCATCAAACCTGCCAAAGATACGACCTTGGCGATGCTATTAGCGGCCCAGGCACGTGGCTGGACGCTGTATTACTTGGAACTGTCTGATCTGTATTTACGTGACGGTGAAGCTCGAGCACGTGCCCGGATCCTCAAGGTCCGAGATACAACCAGAGACTGGTTCACCTATGGAGAAGAACGCGACCTGCGTCTGGGTTCTATGGATGTGATCCTGATGCGTAAGGATCCACCGTTTAACATGGAGTACATCTACAGCACCTATCTGTTGGAAAGAGCCGAGCAGGCAGGTGCTCTGGTGATCAACCGACCCCAGGCCTTACGGGACGCTAACGAAAAGGCTTACACAGCATGGTTTCCCCAATGCTGCCCGCCGACTCTCATGACGCATGACATGGGGCGAATACGTCAGTTTCTCGCCGAACAAAAAAAAATCGTGTTGAAACCGCTGGAAGGCATGGGCGGTGCATTAGTGTTCGTGATCGCCGAGGGTGATGCCAACTTCTCGGTAATTCTTGAAACACTCACAGAACGCGGCACCAAGCTTACGATCGCACAGAAGTACCTTCCTGAGATCAGTGCAGGCGATAAGCGCATCCTGCTAATCGACGGCGAACCGGTTGCCTATGCCTTGGCGCGCGTGCCGGCGCCAGGTGAATCTCGTGGCAATCTCGCGGCTGGCGGCAATGGTGTCGGTGTTCCACTCACCGAGCGCGACCGTTGGATCTGCGGGCAGGTAGCGCCCACATTTCGGGACAAAGGTTTGTTGTTCGTAGGCTTGGATGTGATCGGGGATTATTTGACTGAAATCAATGTCACCAGCCCCACCTGTGCTCGTGAACTGGACAAGCTATATGGCCTGAATATCGCCGAGCAGTTCATGGCCGTGATTGCACGAAAATTATCAGAAAAGCGGCTCACGTGAGCGCAATCATAACAAGAGCGCCCCACATCAGTTCGCGCGAACGGCTGGTGACCACATTATTCTTCGCGGTACTCGTGCATGCCATTATCATTCTCGGCATTACCTTTACACCCGGCAAACCGGGTGGCGGTTCCACATTGGAAGTCACCTTGGTACAAACACGCAGCGTGGTGCCGCCTTCACAGGCAGATTATATAGCGCAGGCTAATCAGCAGGGCGAGGGCAATACCCGGAAACTGGTGCGGCCGGAGAGCCCGCTGTCGATGCCGTCAGCAATCGACAACCCCGGTCTGCCGGATGGCGAAAATGTTGTGACCAATGCAGGCCGTGGAACAGAGATCGGTGATCATAAAGGCTTGAATACCGCCCCGGCCTCCGACCGTGACGCCGTGGTAACCACGCGTGCTGAGACCAGCCGCTATGCGAATGCCCGCTCGCAACCTTCGCCCACCAGTCCCGATCCTCGCGTGCTGGTGGCACGCCTGCTTACACAGGGTGATGATTCACTGATGCCCACGGATGATCCGCTGCAATTACCGGAAGCCACCAGTCCGATGCCGCGTGAAGCCTTCGTCTCAGTGAATGCACGTGCGTCGCGATTTGCAGAATATCTGGACGCCTGGCGGCGCAAGGTTGAGCATATCGGCAACCTCAATTTCCCGTCCCAGATCCGCACGCAACACCTGTCCGGCTCTCTGGCACTGGAAGTGGCGCTGAATGCCGATGGCAGCATCAATGACCTCATCTTGCGTCAGCCTTCCCCATATCCCTTGCTGGACGACTCCGCCATCAAGATCGTGCGGCTGGCGGCGCCCTTCGCGCCGTTTCCGGAAAGTTTCCGCAAGGACACGGATGTACTGCGCTTCATATATGTGTGGCGTTTCAACGGGGGCCGACTGGATACACGTCGGGGCAGTGTCGAACTCCCAGCTGATGTGCACTGATGAATATGCAACTTGTACTGGACTTAAGTTCTGCGGATACTTGATGCCATGGCTCAGGACTTCCTCGTCAATCAATTTCTGGTGGCGATGCCGTCGCTTAGTGATCCCAATTTCCACCAGAGTGTGGTGTTTATTTGCGAACACAGTGCTCAAAATGCACTCGGTATTGTCATCAACAAGCCAACCAATATCGTCTTGAATGACATCTTCAAGCAGCTTGCCATCACCGCCGTCGACCCGCACATGGGGCGACAACCGGTATTCCAGGGCGGTCCGGTACAAATGGAGCGTGGTTTTGTGATCCATGAGCCTCTAGGCAAGTGGGAGTCAACCCTCATACTGGGTGAGCAACTGGGCGTTACCAGCTCACGGGATGTGCTGGCCTGTATGGCGCGTGGCCAGGGCCCGGAGAAAATCTTCGTAGCGCTGGGTTATGCCGGCTGGGGCGCCGGGCAATTAGAAACCGAGCTGGCGAATAATTCATGGTTAAGCTTGCCTGCCGACCGCAGCATCATTTTTGAAACACCCGTGGAACACCGCTGGCAAGCAGCCGCACAGCTTATTGGTGTGGACCTGTCCTTGCTCACGGGGGATGCCGGACATGCCTGAGGCTGGCGCCCTGAGTGCGCTGGCCTTCGATTTCGGCTTGCGGCGTATCGGCGTGGCGGTGGGGCAGAACATCACCGGCAGCGCCACGCCTGTGGGCTTGATCAACGCTGTGGATGGCGTACCCGACTGGCCGGCCATCGACCGCTTTATCCAGGAATGGAAGCCGGATCTGCTGGTCGTTGGACTCCCGTATACTATGGATGGCAGCGAGCAGGAGATTTCCCGCCGCGCCCGGCGCTTCGCCGGCGACCTAGAGCATCGTTACCCGCAACCAGTGCGCACAGTTGATGAACGTCTGTCATCACATGAAGCGCAAGCGCGGCTCAAGGAATTGCGCCAACAGGGGCGGCGGCGAATACGGCCCGGGGATATAGACTGCGTCGCCGCCTGCGTAATACTGGAAAGCTGGTTTCACAATCATAACAAGCACGCGACGCGGAAGCCTGCATGAGTCATAAGCAGTTCGACCCCATGGGACACCTGCAGCATTTGCTGACACTCGCTGATTTTCCACGTAAGGCCCTCACGGGGCTGCTTGATCGTGCCCAACAATTCCGCGTGAATCCTGGTGATCCGTCAATTCATTACGATCTGCTCGCTGGCAAAACTATCGTCAATCTGTTCTTTGAGCCCAGTACCCGCACCCGTACATCGTTCGAACTGGCAGCAAGAAGACTGGGTGCTCAGGTCATCAGCTTGGACATGGCATTCTCTTCCGCCACCAAAGGCGAGTCGCTGCTGGACACGTTATATACCCTGGAAGCCATGAACACGGAACTGTTCGTGGTCCGTCACCAACAGCCGGGGGCATTGGAAAATCTGGCGCAACATGCGTTGCCTCACGTGCACATCATCAATGCCGGCGAGGCCCATGCATCTCACCCGACTCAGGGCTTATTGGATGCGCTCACCATACGTCAGCACAAAAAGAATTTTGAGAAACTATCGGTCGCAATCGTCGGTGACATCCGCCATTCTCGCGTGGCACGTTCTGTGGTACAGGCACTGACTGTGCTCGGTACAAAAGATTTCCGCTTTGCCGGTCCGGCCGAACTGCTACCGGATGACCTGACCGGAGAACAGTACACCAACATGGACAAAGCGATCGCGGGCGCTGACGTAATCATGATGTTGCGTATCCAGAAGGAACGCATGCAGGCGGGGTTGATCCCGGATGAACGTGACTACTCGCGCCGTTATGGTCTCGACAACGCACGACTGAAACTTGCAAAACCTGATGTGCTGGTGATGCACCCGGGACCCATGAATCGCGGCGTGGAGATCACCTCTGAGGTTGCTGACGGACAGCGCTCCGTGATCCGCGAGCAAGTGGCCAATGGCGTCGCCGTGCGCATGGCCGTGATGGCGACGTTGATGGGCAAATGATAGACACCCGCTGAAGGCATAATGAAGACTGCAGAAAAAAACCGCACATCCGCGAAGTCACACCGCGGCACGATCTTTCTGGAAGATGCAGAAGTTCTGGATCAGCAACAGTTCCCCGGTGCACAATGTGTGTTGCGCCTCAAGGCGCCCGAGTGCGCTACCCGTGCTTTGCCTGGCAGTTTCATCCACCTCACATGTGATGCAGCGCTGCCCATGCGCCGGCCCATGTCCATCATGCGGGTCTCGCGCCAGGAGGGTTGGATTGAATGCCTGTATAAGGTCGTCGGTGAAGGCAGCCGCCTGCTGGCACAACGTCAGCGCGGTGATGTGCTCAGCAGCCTGGGCCCCATCGGCCAGCCATTCATATTGCATCCTGAGAAGCCACGGTTGTTATTGATCGGCGGCGGCGTGGGTATTCCACCGATGATCTTCCTCGCCGATACGCTGCATCAGGATACGCGTGCGAAATGGAAACCCCTGGTACTCATGGGTTCAGAAGTGCCGTTCCCCTTCACCACACGCCCATCCACGATCCTGCTGCCCGGAATGCCGGACGGTGTCATCGGTTGTATGCCACTGATGGAGGACTGGAACATCCCCAGCCGCCTCGCAAGCCTGCAGAGTTATCCCGGCTGTTACGACGGTTTGGTAAGCGATCTGGCGCACCACTGGTTGGTGTCGCTGGATCAAAAGGCGTTGCAGGAATTGGAGATATTCGCTTGCGGCCCCACACCGATGCTCAAAGCCACGGCCCTTCTGGCCCAGAAATTTGGCATACCGAGCCAGGTGTCGCTTGAGGAATTCATGGCCTGCGCCGTGGGCGGTTGCGCGGGTTGTACTGTGGAAGTACGCACACCGGATGGCCCGGCCATGAAACGCGTGTGCGTCGACGGTCCGGTGTTCGACGGCGCCACTGTTTTTCCCTCTGACTGAATGAAAGCTATTCTTCGCAAATAAACACGGTGCCTCATGGCGACTTGTTTATATTTACACTTCAATCTCAGTCAGTGCCGTACCGCATCGGGTCCGATATTCTCATCAAAGAATTGCAGCATCCGGGTATAAAGTTCGAATCTGTGTTCAGGTTTGCTGAAGCCATGACCTTCATTGGGCTCGTACATCATTTCGTATTTAATGCCGGACTTGTCAAGCGCTGACATCAACTCTGTTGCGTTTTCTGGTATCACGCGCTTATCTGCACCGCCGTAAATGATGAAGACGGAATCTTTGATCTTGTCCGTTTGATTGACCGGGGACTCAGCCTCAAGGGTGGCCTTGTCATCCCCCAGCACCACATTGAGATAACGATCCCCAAAAGCAAAATGGGTAAAATCACTGCGGCCGAGCAGTGTCAAATCATAGACGCCCACATAACCAACCGTACATTTGTAGAGGTCGGGATACAGAATGCTGTTCTCCAGCGCCGCATAGCCGCCGTAGCTTGCGCCGTAGATGCAAACCCGTTTGGGATCAGCGATGCTTTGGGTAATGGCCCAATGCACTGCATCCGCTAAATCCGATTGCATGGTAGTGCCCCAATGGCGATAACCCATGTCCTGGAAGTTCATGCCATAACCGCCGGAGCCACGATAGTTGACTTGGAGCACTGCATAACCTCGGCTCGCGAAGAATTGCACTTCCGGATCCCATCCCCATACGTAGCGAATACCATGCGGACCGCCGTGGGGTTTGACGATTAGCGGTAAGTTTTTGCCACTACTTCCGGGCGGCAACGTCAGATAACCATGCAGAGTGATGCCATCCCTCGCCTGGAAAGTCACCGGCCGCATATGCGCCATCTTCTGTGGATCGATGTCTGGTAAAAGATTAAACAGCAACGACACTTTGCTGTCCTTGGCATTGAAAAGATAATAAGAACCGGGATTGCGGTCACTATGCACAAACACCACCATGAGTGAGCCATCACGAGTATTACTAGTGATGTTTACGGTCTGACCAGGAAAAGCGTCGTAGAGTGATGCCAGATATCCTGCTTTGGGTGCATCGCCATCAAGAATATGTAGAGCGGGTAAACCCGGCATGCTCGTAACGGCGATTATATGCCGTGTTTTTTGCCATTCGAATGACCAGATCACATCACCCACGTCAAAGTCGGGATTGCCATACAGCAACGTGGTTTTGAGTGTGTCAGGATCAATTGCGTATAAGCTCGTTGTCATGGAGCGTGTGCGCCCGAGCCAATAGATAGATTTATTGTCTGCAGAAAATCCCAGCGGACGCAGCGGTGAATCAGCCGGGTCATCATGCATGTAAAGAAAACTCAGATCCTTCCAGTCAACACTGTCTCCGGTGGCGCGATAATAAAATTTGCCCACTCCTGTAAGTGTGTTGGATCCGATCGCCAACCGCACCGCGCCAGCATTATCGGTAAGCAACGTCCCATCTGCTGCGGGTGACTGTGCGATATTCCGCAGGGCGCCGTCATATATATTCAGCGCGTAGGCCTGATCTGTTTGATTCCTTCCTGCAAAAGCTTGATAGATCTGCACCACAATCTGCTTGCTGTCCTCTGTCGGGATGAATAACATATGCCAGAAATAATAGATTTCATGCTGCGCGTGAATGTGTGTGAATTCCTCTGATGTTTCAGGCGGGTTTCCCATCAGCAGCGTTAACTGGCTACCATCGACATTGATCCCATATAGCTTTCCATCGGGAACAGGGCTATCCAGGCTACCGGTCTGGATCGCTGTGGCCACCAGTAGGCGCTCATCGTTGGCCCACCAGTATTGGTAGATTTCCTGATCGCCAATGGTGTGAAAGCCTGCTGTCGCTTTGAGATCACTACGGTTAAGAATCGCTAGTCCCTTACGATCTTCCCCGGTTTTGCTATCGGCCACGACCATGGCCAAATAGCGGCCATCCGGTGAAATCTGCACGTCGGAAATCTGGGGATAGGAAAAGAATGCCTGCACTGTGGGTAACGGCGGCTGTGTTGCTCGCACACTCACAAAAAGAACCATCGCTGACAACAGCAGCACTGTAATTAATTTCACACTTTTACTATTGCTCACGCTTTGCCCCTTGCGCATCGCAATCAGAATTGCGTTTGAAATCGACTATCCGAAATTGATCTTGGCTTCCAGGTTGGCGCGTGAGTCGGCGTACCGCAAGGCTTCCTCTAGGGTGATCCTGCTGTCCTTGTAAAGGATATGCAGGGCCTCATCGAAGGATTGCATGCCGGGCTCGGAGCTTTCTTCCATGGCTTCGCGGATACGGTCGATCTGCCCCTTGAGAATCAGATCGGAGATATGCGGAGTATTCATCATGATCTCCACCGCTGCCAGCCGCCGGCCGTTCTTGCCCATCACCAGGCGCTGCGAGACGATGGCTCGCAAATTGATGGACAGGTCCATCAGCAACTGCTTGTGCATCTGCTCAGGAAACATATTGATGATGCGGTCCATGGTCTGGTGTGCGTTATTGGCATGCAGCGTGGAGATTGCAAGTTGCCCAGTGCCGGCCAATTGAATGGAGGCTTCCATGGTCTCCCGGTCGCGGCACTCGCCGATCACGACGATGTCCGGTGCCTCGCGCAGGGATTGCTTGAGGGCGTTGGCATACGAGAGCGTGTCCTGACCGATTTCGCGCTGGTTGATGATGGACAGGGCATTGGGATGGTTGTATTCGATGGGATCTTCGATGGTGAGGATATGGGAGGCTTCATTCTCGTTGCGATGCCGCATCATGGCAGCGATGGTAGTGGATTTGCCCGAACCGGTGGCGCCCACCACTAGTAGCAACCCACGCTTGTGCATGATGAGTTCCTTGAGCACATCCGGCAGCCCAAGTTCCGAAAGCTGCGGCACCTCGGAAGGAATATAGCGCAGCACCATGGCCACCTGGCCACGCTGCAGGAAGACGTTGACACGGAACCGGCCTACACCTTCCTCGGCGATGGCGAAATCCGATTCGTGCTTGACCTCGAAGGAGCGCGCCTGTTTCTCATTCATGATGCCGTAGGCCGCTTCCCTGACCATGTCGGCCGTCAGCACGGTCTTGCCCACCGGCATCTGCCGGCCCTCGATTTTTATCTTCACGGGCGCATCACTGGTGAAATACAGGTCCGAAGCCTTTTTTTCGACCATGAGCTTGAGGTATGGGTTTATATCCATTGATTGTCCGCGTTAGCTTTTTTGACGGCAACAGGATAGTTCAGAATTTTCGGCCCTGGCCCTGGTCGATGACGCGCAAATCTTCGATGCCTTCGTCCACCGCGTGCTTGTCCCGTTTGCTTTCAAGTTTGATGCGCAACCGTAACTCGTTCTGCGAATCGGCATTGCGAATCGTATCCTCATAACTGATAAGTCCCTGCTCGAAAAGCTCAAACAGCGACTGGTCGAAGGTCTGCATTCCGAGCAGCGTGGATTTCGCCATGATTTCCTTGATCTGGGATACTTCGGCCTTGAAGATCAAGTCTGAAATCAATGGCGAGTTGAGCATGATCTCGACCGCGGGTATGCGCCCCTTGCCACCCTGTTTTCTCACCAGACGCTGCGATATCAGCGCCCGGATATTCAGCGACAGGTCCATGAGCAATTGCTGGCGGCGTTCCGGTGGGAAGAAGTTGATGATGCGGTCGAGCGCCTGGTTGGTGCTGTTGGCATGCAATGTGGACAACACCAAGTGACCGGTCTCGGCAAAAGCCACGGCATATTCCATGGTGTCGCGATCGCGGATTTCACCGATGAAGATCACATCTGGCGCCTGGCGCAGCGTGTTCTTGAGGGCCACATCCCAGGAATCGGTGTCAACGCCGATTTCACGCTGGGTGATGACGCAATTGATATGCGGATGCACGAACTCGATCGGGTCTTCAATGGTAACGATATGTTCCCTGGAGTTCTTGTTGCGGTGCCCGATCATCGACGCGATGGAGGTAGATTTACCCGAGCCGGTAGCGCCCACGAAAATCACGATGCCGCGCTTGGCCATGACCACGTCTTTGAGGATTTGCGGCAGGCCCAGCTTGTCGAAATCGGGGATCTCGGTGTTCAGGGTGCGCAGCACCGCGCCCATGCGGCCCTGTTGTACGAAGGCGCTGACGCGGAAACGTCCAATGCCTGGCGGGCTGATGGCGAATTGGCATTCCTTGGTGGAATCGAATTCCTTGGTCTGGCGATCATTCATGATGGCGCGCACCAGCAAGCCCGCCTGCTCGGCCGTGAGAGGCTTGTCGGTGGCGGCGGTGATTTGCCCATCCACTTTGATAGCGGGTGGAAATCCCGCGGTGATGAACAGGTCCGAGCCTTTGCGCGAGACCATGGCTCGCAGCAGATCCTGGATGAACTTGATGGCTTGATCTTTTTCCATTGTCTGCTCCGTGGAGCCTTATTCAAATGAACGCATCTTTGTTGACCGCATACACACGGGCCTCGTCTTTGCTGATCATGCCCTTGCGTACGATATCGGTAAGATTCTGATCCAGTGTGATCATGCCGCTCGCCTGACCGGTCTGGATGGCCGAATACATCTGCGCGATCTTGTTCTCACGGATCAGGTTGCGGATGGCAGGTGTGCCGAGCATGATCTCGTGTACCGCCATGCGGCCGCCGCCGATTTTTTTGCACAACGATTGGGAGATCACCGCGCGCAATGATTCCGAAAGCATGGAGCGTACCATGTCCTTTTCGGCCGCCGGGAACACGTCCACCACACGGTCTATGGTTTTGGCGGCCGAGCTGGTGTGCAAGGTGGCGAATACCAAGTGGCCGGTCTCAGCGCCGGTGAGCGCCAGGCGGATGGTCTCGAGGTCGCGCATCTCGCCCACCAGGATGGTATCCGGGTCCTCGCGCAACGCTGAGCGCAAGGCTTCGTTGAATCCGAGCGTGTGGCGATGCACTTCGCGCTGGTTGACCAGGCATTTCTTGCTTTCATGGACGAACTCGATAGGGTCCTCGATGGTCAGAATATGACCGAATTCATTTTCATTTATATAGTTGATCATGGCGGCGAGTGTCGTGGATTTGCCGGAGCCGGTAGGCCCGGTCACCAGAATTAGTCCGCGCGGCTGATTGGCGATGTCTATGAAAATCTTGGGTGCGTTCAGATCCTCAAGCGTCAAAATCTTTTCGGGAATGGTGCGGAACACGGCGGCCGCGCCGCGGTTCTGGTTGAAGGCGTTGACCCGGAAACGCGCCAGGCTCGGGATCTCGAACGAGAAGTCGCATTCCAGGAATTCTTCATAGTCCTTGCGTTGCTTGTCATTCATGATGTCATACACCATGTCGTAGACATCCTTATGCTCCATGGCGGGCATATTGATACGACGCATGTCACCATCCACCCGGATCATGGGGGGTACGCCTGCGGACAAGTGCAAGTCGGAGGCCTTATTCTTGACGCTGAAGGCCAGCAATTGGGATATATCAAAAGCCATATCACTCCCCTGGATGCAGCACCTGTCTGCTTTGTGAAAATTATGCCAGCAGCCGCTACGGTGCACTTAAAGTAGTATAGCGAGACTCGTGGGGCTACTGTTTATAGCCCTAGCCGCTGTCCACGATACCTATACCGGCATGACCCGCGCAACCCTGGAAGCAATAGCCCAAAATCTGGCCACGGTGCGTGCTCGCATGCGGGCAGCAGCACAAAAGGCCGCCCGCGATCCCGCAAGTGTGCGCGTGTTGGCGGTAAGCAAAGCCTCCTCAGCCGCCGCTATTACCGCTGCCTATGAGGCCGGTCAACTGGAATTCGGCGAAAACTACCTACAGGAGTCACTGCCAAAGCTGGCGGCCTTAAAGCATCACCCGGGGCTGATTTGGCACTTCATTGGAAGCTTGCAGGCCAACAAGACCCGGCTGGTGGCGGAGCACTTTGACTGGATACACACCGTTGACCGGGAGCGGATTGCGCAACGTCTCTCGGAGCAACGGCCTGCAGCGCTTCCGCCGCTGAATGTTTGCATCGAGGTACGGCTGATGGACGAGCTGGGTAAAGGTGGCGTCGTACCCGCACGAGTGGCAGCGTTTGCGGCGTCCCTCACTGCGTTGCCGGGTCTGCGCTTGCGAGGACTCATGTGCATCCCGCCTCCAACAGAGGATGTGGAAACACAACGCAGATCATTCCGACTACTGCGGGAGTTATATGAAGTACTCAATCACCAGGGTCATGGACTTGATACCCTGTCCATGGGCATGTCGGGCGATTTCGAGACCGCCATTCTGGAAGGTTCCACAGTGGTGCGTTTGGGTACGGCAATTTTCGGGACACGCCCCAGTAAACATTCCTGAAAACTCAATACGCCAGTATGCTAGGTACGATTCGGGAGAAAATCTTGGTCACTGACATTTATATATCATTCATCGGCGGCGGTAATATGGCAACCAGCCTTATAAGTGGCCTGCTACACACGGGCTTGGAGGCAAAACATATCCGCGTCGCAGACCCAGATGCCGCCCAGCTGGCACACCTGCGTCAGCAGTTTCAAGTACATACCTGCGCAGACAATCTGGATGCGGTGCGTGATGCCGAAGTGGTCGTGTTCGCGGTCAAACCCCAGGTAATCCGCGATGCCACTCGCCCATTGTCCACAGCACTTAGCAAAAGCCGGCCACTTATTATCTCCATCGCCGCCGGTGTTCCTGAAAAGAACATCCGCCGCTGGCTCGGCTACCCGGCCGCGATCGTGCGCGCCATGCCCAACACACCGGCACTGATCGGCTCGGGAGCAGCAGCCTTGTATGCCAATTCCATGGTTAGCACTGCACAGCGCAATCTGGCCGAGGAACTATTCAAGGCTGTGGGGCTTGCGCTCTGGATTGACGATGAAAGTCTTATGAATGCAGTCACCGCTGTTGCCGGCAGCGGCCCCGCGTATTTTTTCCTGATCATGGAGATTATGGAAGCAGTCGCAGGTGAACTGGGACTACCGGCGGATGCTGCGAGCAAACTCGTACAGCAGACCGCCTTTGGCACCGCCCGCATGGCGCTTGAAACACGGGAGGACGTGGCGACACTCAGAAAACGCGTAGTTTCCCCAGGTGGGACAACCGCTGCCGCGCTCAAAGTCCTGGATTCCGAAAATTTGCGTAAAATTTTTCTACAAGCACTGACGGCCGCGCGCGACCGCAGTATGCAGCTGTCAGATGAATACGACAAGGAGAAATCATGAGCAGCCGTGGGCTTTATGCGTTGGTGTTCCTCATTAACACCCTGCTGGGTTTGTATACCGCTGCTGTTATGTTGCGGTTTCTTCTGCAGTGGATGCGCGCTGATTTTTATAATCCTATCTGTCAAGCCATCGTAAAACTCACCAACCCGCTGCTGCTGCCTCTGCGGCGCATAATTCCTGGTTGGCATGGGCTGGATTTTGCGGCAGTGGCACTCACAATCATCCTGCAACTCATCAACGTGGTTTTGGTTCTGATCGTCGTGGCTGGTTTTCCTGATTTGCTGGATCTGGCCTGGTGGACGGTGCTCAAGCTCGTGTTCCTGCTGGTCAACCTGTATTTCGTGACCATCCTGGTGGAAGCGATTCTGAGCTGGACCAATGCCAGCCAGCGCAATCCTGTTACCGGGCTGCTATGGAGTATCAATGCACCCTTGCTGCAACCAGTCCGCAAGCTGATCCCACCCCTGGGCGGGCTGGATTTATCACCTTTGGTCGTTTTGATCCTGTTGCAGGTGGTTAATATCCTGCTGCCCCTACAATGGCCGCTGCGCTAAGTGCTGGATGGTTATTGGCCGAGACGTAGTTGTAGCCCAAAAAACTTCAGAGACTGCATAAAAACCCCTGTTTTTTAGCGAAAACCCTCACACTTTTCCCCGGCGTGTGCTAGATTTCGCGGCGTGTTTTGCACTGCCATCCAGAGGAGACCTAAATGGCTGCGATGAATAAATCAGCTTCCAAGGCCAAGGCGAAGGTGAAAACCGTTGCCAAAGCCACCAAGGCCCCGGTTATCTCGGCGGACAAGCCGCTTACCAAATCGGAAACTTATGCTTATATTGCCCACTCCACAGGCTTGAGCCGCAAACAAGTGGCAGGCATATTCGAGGGGCTGGCCGAACTCATCGGCAAAAGCCTCGGCAAGAAGGGTCCGGGAGTTTACGTGGTACCGGGACTCATGAAAGTACGCGTGGTGCGCAAGCCCGCCACCAAGGCGCGTGAGGGCATCAACCCGTTCACGGGCCAGCCGACGATATTCAAGGCCAAGCCCGCACGCAACGTGGTCAAGATCCAGGCCCTTAAGGCCATGAAGGACATGGTGAAGTAAGCCATTTCGGTTCGGAGCCGCGGCGACGCGGCTCCGGCCCTGCTCTTCACGCATCAAATGGCTTCCGGCGCTACGCCGGCAGTTTATCTATTCAGAGGCCATGGCTCTCTGTTTTGCCAGCATCAAATCCCTGATTGGCACATACAGCAATTCCGCCAGCTTGTGCATCAGCGCATCTTCATACTTATCCAGGCTACCGTCTTCGTAAGCCACCCGCCATAACATTTCCAAAAGGGTGCGCTTTCGCGATTCATCCAGATGTGTGTTGAGCAAACGGGTAAAGCCGTAGAGAGAGACGCTCTGGTCGGATGCCGCGCGTCCCGCGCTAATCAAAGCCTGGGCTTCCTGGTCATCCAGGCAAAATCGTTGCGCCAGCATGGCTTTGGCGCGTTCCAGTTCCTCGGGCTTTTCCCGCATATCCGCGCGCGCCATTTCCACGCACAAGGCCGCAACCGCAAGACGCAATGCCTGTTGTGGATCTGTAGAATCTCGCGAATGCTTTTCGCCCAGAGTCTTTTCAATATACTCTACAAAAGAAGTAAACATCATGGTCTCGCGAACCTTCAGATTAATTTAGATAACCATAGCTTTCGACCATGGAAAACACGAAACTGTTCCATCAGTAACCCCCGATAGAACAGTCATAAAGACAAGGCTTGTAAATCAGAAACCGAAAGCGAGTTTTACACCGTAGGTGTTGTTGCCGGCGGTGCGGTTAGCTTCCATGGTGAGATTCATGAATGCCAGGCTCAAACGGAAGCCCGCGAATACCTCATTGGCTGTGAAGCTCACATTCTGCAACCCCGTAGAAACATCTGGATCGCTGCTGGCCCAAACTTCGCCAACACCCGCGTAGGGTGTGAATGGGCCAAAGCCTTTGGAGAGGGTCAGATCAAGGCTGTGATTATTATAAGTAAGCTGATTAACGCCGGACAGCCAGTTATAAGTGGCACGGATGCCAAGCGCTGGGCTCAATACACCACCGTTCAGAATCGCATAGCGCAATTCGACGCCATACGCCTCGAGATTGGTATTGGATGAATAGCCATAATAGCCGCCCACATCAAAGCCGAAGGGTAATCCCTTGCTGATATTCAGCTGTGCCATGGAGACTGTACTGATATTGCTGTTGCTGGCGGTATCCCAAGCGGATTGGTGCGCAACGTTGGTTAGCGTATACGCAAGGCCGACATTGAATCCGAGAATGCCTTGGGAGGTCGCAGCTTCCAATTGTTTGTAGGACGTGATTGCCGTCATATCATGTGATAGATCACTGAATTGACCCTGGTTGAGGGTCGAGATGTTGATATCGTTACTCGCGAATGCGCTGCAAACAGGGGCCAGTAAGAGAATCATCGGTATCAGGCGACGCATGGTATATCTCCCTCTATTTCGGATTGGCAATACCGCACCACAGTTGAAAGTCTATCAGACATCATCAGTTATCCAGGATAACTGACAAAATAATCCACCACAGTCTGACGCACATCATTCAGACGTCCGTGAAAAAAATGGCCGGCGCCTTTCAAGATTGCGATTGAGGGTGGCTGTGGCAGTTTCCTGGCCCAGTCAAGCACGGCTTGCGGTGATACCACTTCATCTGCATCACCCTGGATGAGCAACCAGGGGCAAACCGGTGGTTTGATTGCTTCAGTATCGAAACGCTCCACTGCCGGTGCCACTGTCACCAGTCGTTTGATTGCGTGTTCGCTTTGGACTCGTAAGGCTACGTAGGCACCGAAAGAAAAGCCGCCAAGCCATAGGGGTAAACCCGGATAACGTGCGCTCAACCAATCCATGGCCGTCAGTGCGTCGGCAGTTTCACCGATGCCATTATCGAAACTGCCGACACTTTTGCCAACGCCGCGGAAATTAAAACGCAGACTCACTGCGCCCAGATCGTTGAATGCACGTGCCATGATGTAAGTGACTTTATTGGTCATGGCGCCCTGTTGCAAAGGATGCGGATGACATACGATGGTGATGGCGCGTGGCTCATCTGGCGGAGCATCCAGCAGCCCTTCCAATAGCCCTGTTGGACCCTGAAATATCACTGACTCACTCGCGGCCATGACTCAATCTAACGTTGCCGTATTGATTTAAAAAAAGCGAATAAAATCCAGCCAGTTGAGCAGCATTCAAGGAGGTGAATTCCATTTTGGTATGATAGCGGTATACCAGGCTACTGCTTATCAGCGGATTACTCCTATATACACAGAGATACTGCCATGAACAAGACCATCGAGCTCGAAAATCGTTATTGCGCACACAACTATCATCCGCTACCTGTAGTGCTGGCCCGTGGCGAAGGTGTGTATGTATGGGACGACGCCGGCAATAAATTTCTGGATATGATGAGCGCCTATTCGGCTGTCAGCCACGGCCATTCGCATCCGCGCCTGGTGAAAGCACTGCAACAGCAAGCGGCGCAGCTTGCCATTTGTTCGCGTGCGTTTCATACCGACAAGCTCGGGCCGTTCCTGAAGAAAGTCTGCGAACTCACGGGCATGGACGTGGCACTGCCCATGAATACTGGCGCCGAGGCAGTGGAGACTGCGCTCAAAGCAGTGCGTAAATGGAGTTACAAAGTCAAAGGTGTGCCCGCGGACAAGGCCGAGATCATCGCATGCAATGGAAATTTCCATGGCCGCACCATCGCTATCGTCGGATTTTCCAGCGAGCCACAATACAAAGACGGTTTCGGGCCGTTCCCACAGGGTTTTAAGCTCGTCCCCTATGGCGATGTTGCAGCGCTTGAGAAAGCCATCACACCGAACACCGCTGCATTCCTGGTGGAACCCATCCAGGGTGAAGGCGGCATCGTGATTCCGCCAGCCGGTTATCTGAAAAAAGCTGCTGAGCTTTGCAAACAACAGAATGTGCTGCTGATCTGTGATGAGATCCAGACGGGTCTTGGCCGCACCGGCAAGTTGCTGGCTTGCCAGCATGAGAATGTGCAACCCGATGGCTTGATATTAGGCAAGGCCCTGGGCGGCGGCTTGCTGCCGGTCTCCATGTTCCTGGCACGGCGTGAGGTGATGGACGTATTCGCACCCGGCGACCATGGCAGCACTTTCGGAGGCAACCCGCTGGCTGCGGCTGTGGGACTGGAAGCCTTGAATGTGCTGATGGAGGAGAAACTCGCGGAACGTTCCGCCGAGATGGGCACTTACCTTTTAGATGAACTCCACTTGCTCAAGAATCCGCTCATCAAGGCGCTGCGCGGCCGAGGATTATTTATTGGCATTGAGATCGATCCTCGCAAAGCTAAAGCTCGCGAAGTATGTGAACGGCTCATGGCTCAGGGCATCCTCAGCAAGGAAACCCACGAAACCGTGGTGCGGCTGGCACCGCCACTGGTCATCACCCGCGAACAGATCGACTGGGCAGTCGAGCGCATCGATCTGGTGCTCCAGGAAATGAGCAAAGTGCGGGCTACTGGATAAAGCAGTTCCAACATCTATCCAAAATGAACGGGCCGGCATAAACCGGCCCGCGTGTTTATATTCAGTTAAAGCGTCTCATGCCGGCATCGGCCTGTCTTCGGTGAGATAGACCAAGCCCCGGATATGGCGGTACACATACCATATCCACACGATCAGAAACCCGACCCAACCCACCACGAATCCGATTAGCACCAGGTAACTGGCGCCGATCAGGATGCACCACAGGATGGCCCACCAGAAGGTACGGATCATCCAGGAGTGATGGCTATCCATGATCATGCCATCGTCACCGCGTTTGACGTAATTGATGATCAGCGCCACGATACTGAGGATACCGGTGATGGCGCCGAGTAGATGCAGGATGTACGCCACGATGGTGACGCCGTTGCCTGGTTTTGCATCCGTCATGAGATGTACTCCGTTTTTAAACCTTAGGTTGGTATAAGGGTAGCATCAGGGAATTCAAGCCGCACCCGGCGGTTCTGGCGCCCTTTTTTTTCGATCTTGCGGATGGTCACAGCGCCAATATCACCGATCTGCGCTACATGGGTACCACCGCAGGGCTGCAGATCCACGCCTTCGATGTTCACCAGACGCACGCGCCCCACGCCCCTGGGCGGCTGCACTGACATGGTTTTCACCAACTCCGGGTGAGCATCCAGTTCCGCATCGGTGATCCAGCGGAATGATACCGGCGCGTTGCTATGCACTAGGGCGTTGAGCTTCTGGTTCACTTCCTCTCTATCAGGCGTCTCCGGCAGGTCGAAATCTAACCGCCCATAGCCATCACCCACCTGACCACCGGTTACCGGCGCGATGATGATGGCGGATAACAAATGCAAACAAGTATGCATGCGCATGAGGCGGTAGCGTCGCGCCCAGTCAATTTCCAGCGTGACATTCACACCGGGCCGCAACCAATTGGTGATCTCCGCTGGTACGTGCAGGATCTCACCGGGCTGGTCGCTTTTGCGGGTATTAGCGATGTGCACTTCGCGCCCATCGGCCAAGCGCAATATGCCGGTATCGCCCGGCTGGCCACCGCCTTCCGGATAGAACACCGTACGGTCCAGACGGATGCCGTGTTCAGCCACGTCCAAGATCGTGGCCTCACAAGCGCGAGCATAGGCATCGCTGCGGAAAAGCTCTTCGGTCATTTGCTGCCCTCATCCTGGGGCTCAAACTTAAGCGCAGCGGAATTGATGCAATAACGCAAGCCGGTGGGCGCCGGCCCATCGTCGAACACGTGGCCCAGATGGGCATCACAGCAGGCACACACGACTTCCACTCGCTGCATCCCATGACCGTTATCCGTATGCCGTTCCAGATTAGCTTCATTGGCCGGCGCTGTAAAACTCGGCCAACCGCAGTGGGATTCGAACTTAGCATCGGAGGTGAACACTGGATTGCCGCAGCACACGCAGCGGTAAACGCCGGTCTCTTGGTTATTCAAATATTCACCCGTACCGGCCCGCTCGGTGGCTTGCTTGCGCGTGACCGCATATTGCTCTGGCGTAAGTTCGGCGCGCCAGACTGCATCAGGTTTGCGAATCTTGTCCGTGGGTTTCACCGTCGCATAGTATTTGATTTCTTTATCAAAATTAAATGCATTTCTGGACCTGACAGTGGCCTCTGAATTCCAGTGTAATCTCTCCGGGCGAGTGACAGATTACACTCAAGAAAAGTCCCAAACCATGCTGTTCCTCGGCGACCTTAATGTCGTGACATGGGATTCTGCCAAAACCTTAGTAACGCAGAAATATTACGCCATGAGTATGCGCCGGCATTTATGCCGGACAGGGAGCGGTAATTTTGGCCAGGCCGGGCCGGCGATGGGCGGAAATCCGGCAGGCAATCTGCTACTCTATGCGCCGTTTTATTCCAGATTAAGGGTAAACCCCGACCCAGGGAGACCGCCGATGCGGAGTCGCGTTGCTGCCATCATATTCGCCTGCGCCATGCTCACACTAAGCCTCACCGTGCGTGCGGACGGTGACATCGCCAAAGGCAAAGTCGCATCCCAGACTTGCCTAGGCTGCCACGGCATCCCAGATTACACCAATGTCTATCCGACCTATCGCGTACCCAGGCTGGCCGGTCAGAACGCAGCCTATATTGTGCATGCGCTGGAGGAATATAAATCCGGCGCCCGCAGTCATGAAACCATGCATGCCCAGGCGTCTTCCCTGACACAACAACAAATGGAAGACATCGCTGCCTATTTCCAGAGTCTGGGTTCGCCAGGCAACCAATAAAGAGGGTCGATCACCATGAAGTGCGTATCGCTGTTCGCTATTCTGGGTCTGGCGATGTTTACAACGGCCGCCTTGACCGAGGCACCGGCAAGCTCCGCGCCGCCTGCCACACTTGCCTGGGCCACCCAACATTTCAAGGATACCTGCTCTTCCTGCCACGGCGCCGATGGCGCCCACCCGATCCCACTGCCAGGCAATCCGCCACCCATTATCGCCGGCCAGTATCAAGATTATCTTGTGCAAGCGCTCACGGAATACCGCGACGGCCAGCGACAAAACATCATCATGGCCCCCCAAGCGAAAGAACTCACGGATGCTCAGGTGCGCGCGTTGGCAGCTTACATTTCAAGACTCCCGTCACCGCTACACGTCTTGCCGCGTCCGGAATTCGCCCACTGAAGGCT
>JBAWFD010000015.1:0-36822 GCA_049591615.1 Gammaproteobacteria bacterium
GATTCTGCAAATCAAAAAATCCACTTTGCATCATCATGGCGTACATCCCCGGTGCTGATTTACTACAAATTCAGACAAGGTGCGCGTGCACAAGTTGCATTTTGTGCAATTATTCGAGGTACCCTTATAAAAATAACTCATAGAAATGCCAATAATCCCGTCTGACCTGAGAATTAGGGATTAACGCACATGCTCTGCTGCGCAATTCGAAAAATCTCAATACCGACTTTACTATGACTGGCATGCTCGCTCAGATAACGCCGCCAACGACGGGAACGGGGTCGGCCTTGAAACAAGCCCAAAGCATGGCGAGTCATGCGCGCCAGCGGAACACCACACCCCAGTTCCGCATTGACGTATGGCATCCAAGCATCCAGTACCTGTTCCCGAGTGAGCACCGGCGCATGCGCGTCGAAATAGCGCCGATCAATGTCAGCGAATAGATACGGATTGGCAACTGCTTCGCGTCCTATCATCACTCCGTCGAAAGTCAGTAAGTGTGTTTCTACTGCTTCGAGTACTTGAATGCCACCGTTCACTACAATAGTCAGTTGAGAAAAATCCCGTTTAAGTCGTTGCACTACTTCATAGCGTAGCGGTGGTACTTCGCGGTTCTGCTTGGGGCTGAGTCCTTGCAACCAGGCTTTGCGCGCGTGCATGATGAAAACGCTGCAGCCTGCTTGGGCGACAGTGCCCACAAAATCCGTCAGTTGTTCGTAACTGTCATGCAGATTCACGCCGATGCGGGTTTTGATGGTAACTGGCACTTTAGATGCCGCCAACATGGCCGCGATGCACTCTGCCACCAATTGCGGTTCCATCATGAGACAAGCACCAAACCGGCCCGATAGTACCCGCTCGCTGGGACAGCCGACATTGAGATTGATCTCGTCGTAGTTGAAGTCGGCGGCCAGCCGCGCACAGTCTGCCAACTCCTGTGGATCAGTGCCACCCACCTGCAACGCGATCGGATGTTCGGCGGGATTGAATTCAAGATGGTGTCGCGGGTCGCCATGCAGTAACGCGCCAGTGGTCAACATCTCCGTATACAGCCGGGTATGCCGACTCATGAGGCGAATAAAGTAGCGGAAATGCCGGTCCGTATAGCCCATCATCGGAGCCACACATACACGGTGTGTCTCTGTCAGGATGGAACCTGTATTGCCAGCGTCTGTTGCCATCAGCCGTTATGGATAGATCAGCTGCCGCTGCCAGCGGCCCTGCTCGATGAAATAGCGTTCGCGTGCATGCAGGCGTCCTGCTCGCGATTGCCAAAATTCGATCAATTGCGGCTGTAGGCGAAATCCGGACCAGTGTTTCGGCCGTGGCACCGCTTGGCCGGAAAAACGCCGTTCGAATTCCATATATTGCTTTTCCAGGAGCGCACGCTCTGATAATGCCTCTGACTGCCGTGAGGCCCATGCGCCGATCTGGTTCATGCGTTCACGCGTGCCCCAGTAGGCATCGGCCTCGGTATCGCTCACCGGCTGAACCTGGCCTTCTACCAACACCTGTTCCATAAGTGCTTGCCAGAAAAAACATATCGCGGCATTCGGATTGACGTGCAGCTGTTGTCCCTTGCGGCTGTGCAGGTTGGTATAAAAAACAAAGCCACGTTCATCGAACGCCTTGAGCAGCACTGTGCGTATCGATGGGCGGCCATCTGGGGCGACCGTCGCGAGACTCATGGCCGCAGGCTCGGGTATATCCAAATCCTGGGCCTTAGTGAACAAGGCCTGGAAGCGTCGCAAAGCCTCGGAATGAAGGTCGGTACTCATACTACAAACACGCTCTTTTGGCGCTATCAGGCAGCCGCTACCGCGCGTGAGGCCTTCTTACGTTCATGCTCCTTCAAGTAACGCTTGCGCAGGCGGATGTGATGTGGCGTGATCTCCACCAGTTCGTCATCCTCGATGAATTCCATGGCCTGTTCCAGTGTGAACCTGAGCGCTGGTGTCAGCAGGATATTTTCGTCACGGCCAGCCGCTCGGATGTTCGTGAGCTGCTTGGCCTTCAAGGGGTTGACCGTCAAATCATTATCGCGTGCATGGATGCCGATGATTTGGCCTTCGTAGATGGGATCGCCAGGTGCCACCAGCAATCGTCCACGTTCCTGCAAATTGAAAAGCCCATAGGCCACGGCCTTGCCGACGCCGTTGGAAATCATGGCGCCATTGGCGCGCTGATTGACTTCGGTACTCTTGGCAGGCCCGTAGTGATCGAACACATGATGCAGTAGTCCGGTACCAGATGTGAGGGTGCGGAATTCCGTCTGGAAACCGATGAGACCGCGCGCCGGGATGACATAGTCCAGGCGCACGCGGCCGCGACCGTCGGAACGCATATCGGAGAGATCCCCGCCGCGGCTGCCAAGGGCTTCCATCACCCCGCCTTGGTGACGTTCCTCGATATCCACAGTGAGCATCTCAAACGGCTCATGCCGGACGCCATCAACGTCATGGTAAATCACCTGCGGACGTGACACGGCGATCTCATAACCTTCACGCCGCATGGTCTCCAACAAAATCGAAAGATGCAGTTCACCGCGACCCGAGACGCGGAATTTTTCAGGATCTGCTGTATCTTCCACCCGCAACGCCACGTTATGGAGTACTTCTCGATAGAGGCGCTCGCGTACTTGGCGGCTGGTGAGAAACTTACCATCCTGCCCGGCGAACGGCGAGCTGTTGGTTTCGAACGTCATGCTGATGGTGGGTTCGTCGACCGACAGGGATGGCAATGCTTCCACATGTTCGGGATCGCAGAGCGTGTCGGAGATGCGCGGTGCTGGTATGCCAGTAAAGGCTACGATGTCACCAGCCTGGGCTTCCGCGACTTCGATGCGGTGGAGGCCGAGGAAACCAAAAACTTGCAGCACGCGCTCACGTCGCACCTGGCCCGCGTGATCGATCACCGCCACGGAACTATTGCGGGTGATGCGGCCGCGTGCGATACGTCCGATGCCGATGGCGCCCACATAGCTGGAATAATCCAGCGAACTCACCTGTAGCTGGAACGGACCATCTAGATCCACAGATGGGGGGGGGGTGCATCTCACGATGGTTTCAAACAGCGCGGTCATATCTTTGCCTGGCTGATCCAGATTCAGAGTGGCATGACCCTGCAGCGCCGAGGCATACACCACCGGAAAATCCAGCTGCGCATTCGAGGCACCCAGCTTGTCAAAAAGATCAAAAGTCTGGTCCAGCACCCAGTGAGGACGTGCGCCATCCCGGTCTATCTTGTTGATGACCACGATGGGCTTGAGGCCGTGGGAAAAAGCCTTTTGAGTCACAAAACGCGTCTGTGGCATGGGCCCGTCTACCGCATCCACCAGCAGCAGCACCGAATCCACCATGGATAGTACCCGCTCTACCTCGCCGCCAAAATCCGCGTGCCCCGGGGTATCTACTATATTGATGCGGTAGTCGCCCCAACGAATAGCGGTGTTCTTGGCCAGGATGGTGATGCCCCGCTCGCGCTCCAGATCGTTGGAATCCATGACCCGGTCCGGCATGGCGGCGCGGGCATCCAGCGTGCCGGACTGCCGCAGCAACTGGTCGACCAGGGTGGTCTTGCCATGGTCTACATGGGCGATGATGGCGATATTGCGGAGTTTTTCGATCACGGGGCGGGAACCGGCGGAAACAGCCGGTCATTATACGTCAAACTGCTCCGCCTTCATCGTGCAGGATGATGTTTTACTTGGGTTTTATGCCTGTACTCGGTATTGGACAGTCTCAATCAACAGGCGTAAGCTCTCGCCCCCGTTCGGGACCTGTCACAACGCTGCTGACGTTCTTAGGGGTATCCGCCCGGTTCGCCGCAATAGTGTGATCATGTAACGAACAATAAGGCGGTTGTCGCCTGGCTGTGTCGCCCTTTCCGGTCCTATGAACGGATGAGGATGACGCATACTGGTGCCAAAACCGTCAGGCAGTATCACGGCCGCTGGCCTCAACACTAGCGAGCGTGGTTTTCATCAGTTACAGCAGAGTGAATAACGAGTATGACGTCAATCTATGTAGGTAATTTGCCCTTTACCGCTTCCGAAGAGGAAGTGCGTGCAAAGTTCGAGTCGTTCGGCACCGTACATTCGGTGAAACTGATCGCAGATCGCGAAACCGGCCGCCCACGCGGCTTTGCTTTCGTGGAGATGGATCAGGGAGCGGCTCAAAAAGCCATCCAGGAGCTGAACGGCAAGGATATGGGCGGTCGTCCGCTGCGCGTGAATGAAGCGCAGGAACGGCAGCCACGCCAAGGCGGCGCTGGCGGTGGCCGCGGCGGCCGCTGGTAATCTCCTCGCCTGTGTAAACCCACACGCCCCTGTCCCTGATCGGCCAGGGGCGTGTGTTTTTTGCGTCCATATTATGGCCTGCCTGCGCTAATGACAGGCCATCTATGGTTATCGTCTCTTCTCCCCAGAACCTAATCTCAAATATGATAGTCATCAATCGATACTGGCCAATACTGGTCGATAGTGCCTATATTGGCAGGCCTTTAAGGGGATCCTGGGCAGGCTGAGCCGCCACAGGGATGTCTTGAGCTTACAAATGACCTAGGTGCAACCAATGAACAACTCCGTACTCGCCTGTCTCGGTAATATTTTCGTCGAGCCCAAAAAGGCCCTCCAGGACTTCCGCCCGCACACTGCGTGGTGGCTGTATCCGATCATCATCACCATCGTGGTCGTAGTAGCCTGGTATATCTGGTATTTCCTTACGGTCGACATCGGCTGGCTGGCCAACCAGATGATTGCGGCCATGGGCGATAAATACAGCAGTGATCAACTGGATCAGATGCGTCAGAATTTCACCCGCAAGTATTTCCTCATTTTCGGGATAATCGGTGGAATATTCGGCATCATCATCATTTCATTGCTGCAAGCGCTGTACTTCTTCATGGTCTGCAAAATAGGTGGTTATGAAGAGCAGTCCTATGGCCGATGGTTCAACTTCACCGCCTGGACCTCGTTCCCCAATGTGCTTGCCTATGTCGCGATGGCAATCACCTACTTGTTTGCCAGTTCACAGACCAGCTTCTATGCCGCGGATATCACCTCACTGAACACCCTGCTGTTCCATTTGCCCATGAGCAACCACCTGATGGGGCTGGCGTCCAGCGTACACCTGACCACATTCTGGGTATTGGGTCTCATGAGCGTGGGTTTTGCCCAGTGGACCAAGCAAAGTCTGACTAAATCGACGGCTATCGTGCTGGCACCGTGGGTCATCATCTACGGTCTGATCCTCATCGTGAAACTCGTCTAACAGACGGGTGCATCACGTATTCGGGATAGCCCAAGTGATCGGGTAGTGAAGCTTGCAACCCAAATATCTGGTGTTATACTAATATACAACACTGCAACATATGGAGGCTGCCATGCGGCAGAAGCGTAAGCTCTGGATCACCCTGGCCATCGTTGCCGGCATCATCCTTCTGGTCCTCATCAGCCGCTTGGCGGCCAGCGGAGATGCCCAGAAAGTGACAGCCGCCAAGGTCGAAGCCCGCACCATCAACAGCTCCATCCTGGCATCAGGGCAGCTCATCTACATCAACCCGGTGGAATTGAAACCGGAGGTCATCGGCAAGATCAGTGAGATCCCCGTGCTGGAAGGCCAGATGGTCAAGGCCGGCCAGGTGGTTCTGCGCCTCGACCCGCAACTGTACGCGGCGACGGTGGACCAAGCACAGGCCGGGGTACAACAGGCTCAGATCGCGATCCAGAGCCAGAAGCTCAGCATCTCCAACCTGCAACTGCAGTATGACCGTCAGACGGCGCTCTTCAAGCAACATCTGGTGGATGCTAATACCTTCGACCAGTTGGGTAACCAGCTGGATATCGCCAAAGTACAACTGGATTCCCTGAAAGAGTCCCTGGCCATTGCCCAGGCGCAACTCAGCCAGGCACAGCAGAATCTTTCCAAGACCGTGATCCGCTCACCTATCAACGGCATGGTCACCAGTCTGCCGGTGAAGGTGGGTGAAACTGTGATCACCGGCACCAACATCCCCGGCTCGACACTCATGGAAATCGCCGATCCCAGCGAGGTACAGGCAGACGTACAAGTGGATGAGGCCGATATCGCCAATCTGAAGTTGAATGAAGACGCCAATATCAACGCCGTGTCCTACCCGAATGACACTTTCCATGGCAAGGTACAGTTCATCGCAGCGTCGGTGACCGATAACAGCGCCACCACTTCAACTCAGACCGCTCAACAGGGTGTCACCTTTGAAGTAAAGATCGGTCTCACGGACAAGAAACTGCCGCGGGTGCGTCCCGGCATGAGCTGTCGTGCGGAGATCTTCACCCAAAGCACCCCGAATGCCATCGCTGTACCTCTGCAGGCGGTGCTCTATGAGAACAATCCCAATTCCAAAAGCCTCGAACCCACATCCGGGGCCTATGTGTACGTGATACGCGATGGCAAGGCACGCAAGGTGGACGTGACTACTGGCGTATCCAGCGATACCTACCAGGAAATCGTCTCGGGACTTAAGGCCGATGAGACCGTGATCACCGGACCCTATACGACCTTGCATGCGTTGAGCGATGGTGCCTCGGTCTCGGTGCTGCCGGAGGAGCACAACAAACAGGCCAAAAGCAGCACATGAGCCGCGAATCCTTACTGGAACTGCATCACGTCAGCAAGCAATACGTGATGGGTGAAGCGACTCTGGACGCGCTCAAAGACGTGAATCTCACTATTTACCGCAATGAATATGTAGCGTTTATCGGCCCTTCCGGTTCGGGTAAAACAACGCTCATGAATATCGTGGGTTGTCTCGATAAACCCAGCAACGGTGATTACATTCTAAATGAAACGCCTGTAGCGAATCTTGACGACAATGCCCTCGCGCGTATCCGCAACCGTGAGATTGGTTTCATATTCCAGAACTTCAATCTCCTGGGTCGTGCAGATGCCCTGCACAATGTCATGCAGCCGCTCATCTACCGCGGCATCCCCCTGAACGAACGCAAGCGCATGGCCACGGAGGCATTGCAAAGTGTGGGCCTGGGTGACCGCCTGCATCATCTGCCCAACCAGCTTTCCGGTGGCCAGCGACAACGCGTGGCCATCGCCCGCGCGCTGGTTGGCAAGCCTTCCATCCTGCTGGCGGACGAACCGACTGGCAACCTGGATTCCAGCACCGGCCGCGACGTGATGGCCATGTTCGATAATCTGCATAAAAACGGTCATACCATCATCGTGGTGACCCATGACCAAAATATCGCCAACCATTGTCGCCGGGTCGTCCGTTTGATGGATGGTCAGGTGCTGAGCGACACCGATAAAGCGATCGAAGGTGACAACCAGGAAGCCATGCGCCGTGTATAGTCTGCTTGAGAGTCTGCGCTCTGCCTTTCAGTCTATCCGCGCCCATGCCCTGCGCAGCTTCCTGACCACGCTCGGCATCATCATCGCGGTGATGTCAGTAATCACCGTGGTATCTCTTATCCAGGGTTTCAGCCACTCCATTACTTCCATATTTTCGAATATGGGGGCCAACGGCCTGATCATCACCTCCGATGAATCACAGGAAGATTACCTGGCCGGCAAAGTGGTGAGAATCACAGAAGGCGATATGCAAGCCATCCAACACCAAATAACCGGGATCAGCAAAATCACCCCGGTCCTATTTCTCGCAGACAGGGGTTCCGGTGCTGTCCAGTACGGAGATCAGACCGCCTATTCCGGTATCTATGGCACCACTTCATCGCACGCTGAAAACAGCAGTTTTTATCCGGTTATGGGGCGTTATATAACGCCCAGTGATGATTTCAGTCACCGACGGGTCGCGGTTATTGGCCAGACACTGCTCAAAGACCTTAATCTTCCTAAAGACCCAATCGGACAGTACATCGGAATGTTCGGGCAGTGGTTCAAGATCATCGGGGTTTTAAAAAAACTTGGCACGATTGCAGGCCAGGATCAGGATAATCGCATCTACATCCCCTATGGCACCGCCCACAGTCTATTGGGAGCTTCCAAGGTGCTGGATATCCAAATCGATCTGGAAGTGAACGACATCAAAAATATGGACAGCGTGGCAGGTCGCATCACTGAGTTGCTGCGGCGCCAGCATAATCTCAAGCCGGGTCAGGATAATGATTTCCAGGTGCAGACGTCGGCGCAAGTAACCGGTAGCATCAATAAAATCTTCGACATGATCACACTGGTGCTGGGTGGCATCGTCAGCATCTCGCTGTTGGTAGGTGGTATCGGCATCATGAACATCATGCTGGTATCGGTGACCGAGCGCACCCGCGAGATCGGTATCTGCAAGAGCCTGGGGGCGCGCCGCAGCGATATTCTGCTGCAATTCCTCATCGAGGCGGTAACACTGTCTCTCATCGGCGGCATCATCGGTTTGTTGCTGGGCTATGGAATTGGCACGCTGTTAGCCCATCTAGTGCCTCAATTCCTGGGCGCACATGTGCCTTGGTGGGCAGTGGTGCTGTCGTTTGGCTTTGCCGGCGGAGTGGGCGTGCTGTTTGGGATCGCGCCAGCTGCCAAAGCGGCGTCCCTCAACCCTATTGACGCCCTGCGTTACGAATAAGCCAACAGGTACATAGCGTGTATAACTTTCTTGAGAGCCTGCGTTCTGCCTTTCAGGCCATCCGCGCCCACGCCCTACGCAGTTTCCTCACCATGTTGGGTATCGTCATCGGCGTCATGGCCGTAATTGCCGTGGTGTCGTTGATCCAGGGATTCAGCAAGTCTGTGACCAGCGAATTCAATGGTCTGGGGACCAATAGTCTTACCATCCAGTCCTACCTACCCCGCAAGGACCGCCTCGCCGGCAAGATCGCGAAGGTGACTACGGATGATTTGCTTAGCATCCAACATGATGTCACCGGCATTAGCGGACTCAGCCCGGTTTTGCCGGTAGGCCGTTTCTTTGATCCTGTAAAATATCGTAACCAGACCACCAACAGCCAGGTGCTCGGCAGCACGCCGGATTATGCCGTTAACAATGGAACCTACCCGGAACACGGGCGCTTCATCGTGCCGTTCGACGATCTGCAGCATCAGCATGTAGCAGTGATCGGTCTGACCCTGATCACCAAACTGCACCTGCCGAAAGATCCGCTCGGCCAGTACATTCAGATCTCCGGCCAGTGGTTCAAGATAGTGGGTGTATTACATCCACAAGGGCAGATCCTGGGGTTCGATCAGGATAATCAGGTCATCATCCCCTATGGCACCGCCCACAGTCTGCTGGGCGCTGCCGTAGTCCCCGATATCCTCATCCAGCTGAAAGTCAACGATACCAAACAGATGGACGCGGTGGTGGGTCGCATAACCCAGATCCTGCGCCGCAATCACCACCTGAAACCCGGCCAGGACGATGACTTCAAGGTCCAGACACCTTCACAGCTGCTGGGTAACTTCACCAGTGTCTTGAATGCCATCACCTATATCCTCGGTGGTATCGTGGCGATTTCGCTGCTGGTGGGTGGCATCGGCATCATGAACATCATGCTGGTGTCGGTAACGGAACGCACCCGCGAGATCGGGATCTATAAAAGCTTGGGAGCGCGACGCAGCGACATCCTCTTGCAGTTCCTGATTGAGGCTGTAATCCTGGCCTTAATCGGTGGTGTCTTCGGCTTATTGCTGGGCTACGGCATCGGCATGCTGGTAGCACATCTGGTACCAGCCTTCCGTGATTCCTATGTCCCCTGGTGGGCTGTCGTTCTGGCGTTCGGCTTTTCCGGTGGCGTGGGGGTCATCTTCGGCATCGCGCCGGCTGCCAAGGCCGCTGCGCTTGATCCAATCGAAGCGTTAAGATACGAATAGCAATCCACCGGAACGGGATGCCCCAAGTTGCCGATTAAGATCCCTAAACTGGTTGGCCATCGCGGCTGGCCTGCGCGCTATCCCGAAAATACACTGGAAGGCTTTACCGCCGCGGCGGGTGTGGGTGCGGGCTGGCTGGAATGCGATGTACAACTTTCATCAGACCGCGTGCCTTTTGTCGTCCACGATGAGTCGCTCACGCGCACCGCTGGCATAAGCCGCAACGTCACGGAGATGTCTGCGGCGGAACTCGCAAAAGTAACCGTTGGCGAACGCCGGCGATTTGGCGTACGTTATGACGATACAAGACTGCCTACGCTCGCCGCCTTGACGGCCTGGCTGATCACACGGCCGCAAGTCCATCTGTTTGTAGAAATCAAGCGCCAGAGCCTGCGGCATTTTGGCAGAGACAATGTCGTCCGTGAGGTTTTGTCAGCCTGCCAAGGAGCCGTCAAACAATGCACCATCATCTCATTCGATCATGTCTGTCTTAGCCTGGTACGTGTGCAGGGGGCGATGGCTATCGGCTGGGCGACTGAAGAAACTTCGCCGGATGCTTCCCACGTGGTTGACGCACTTAATCCTGATTACGTGTTCACCAGCGATGAGATGTTTGCAGATGTACATAAGGCACTGAAAGGCTCCTTTCAATGGAGCGTGTATGAGACCCAGGACCCGCGGCGGGCTCTGCAACTGGCTGCACAAGGAGCCAACTTTGTTGAAACCAATGACATCGGTGCCATGCTTAAAGCGCCGGGATTCGCACTACCTTGAATGCAGAGTTCGATCTGGTGGTCATCGGTGCAGGCATCCATGGCGCCGGTATCGCCCAGGCGGCTGCGGCGCGTGGCTATCGCACCTTGGTATTGGAACAGCAGGCGATTGCAGCCGGCACCTCCAGCCGCTCGAGCAAACTAATCCACGGTGGCCTGCGCTATCTGGAACAATTTGATCTGCGGCTGGTACGAGAAAGCCTGCGGGAAAGAGGGCTATTACTGAAACTTGCGCCCAAGCTGGTAAAACTCACACCGTTCTATATTCCAATCTATATACATACACGCCGGCAACCCTGGGAAGTGCGTGTAGGGCTGAGCCTGTACGCATTACTGGGCGGCCTGAATGTGCATGCGCGCTTTAGCGTCATATCACGATCACGCTGGAATACATTACAAGGCCTCAGTCAGGCCGGTCTACAGGCTGTGTTTCAATATTGGGATGCACAAACCGATGATGCCGCTCTCACCCGCGCAGTCATGGTCTCGGCGGAGAAACTCGGCGCCGATGTGTGCATGCCCGCCAGGTTCGAACACGCGACAATTAATAGCGATGGTTGCGAGATCGAATTTATCGACAAAGGTGCTTCCCGGAATGTACGCACCCGGGTATTGGTGAATGCAGCAGGCCCTTGGGTGAATCATGTCGCCGCGCATATAACCCCAGCAATGCCACGGCCAGAGATCGAACTCATCCAGGGCACCCATATCATCCTGGATACGGCAATCGTGAACAGTATTTTCTACGTGGAAGCGCCCCAGGACGGCCGTGCCATCTTCATCATGCCCTGGCATGAACACACGACTCTGGTAGGTACCACCGAAACCCCGTTTACCGGCGATGATCCTGGACAGGTCAGACCTTTGCCACAGGAGCAAAACTATTTGCTGGAAGTTGTGCATCGCTATTTCCCACATGCGCACACCAATATCCTGTCCAGCTTTGCGGGCATCCGAGTATTGCCCAGTGGCAAAGCCCGTGTCTTCCGGCGTTCCCGCGAAATTTCGTTCGTCACCGAGCGACGACAGAGTCCTCGGGTGCTCAGCGTCTATGGTGGCAAACTTACGTCCTATCGCGCTGATGCGGAACACGCCTTGAGACTGGTTCGCGACACACTACCCGCTCGAAAGCCAATAGCGGACACACATCGGCTGAGGCTTGAGACATAATTGGTGCGGCCACATATCGGATATTGATCAGTGTCGCGTAAAACTCCGCTGTACCTAGCTATAGATCAAGGTGGTCACGCGAGCCGCGCGTTGGTGTTCGATATCAGTGGCAAGCTGCAGGCGACGGCACAAGCACATATTGCAACGCTGCATATGGGCCGAAACCGAGTCGAACATGATCCAGCCGAATTGCTGATGTCGATCAAGCGGGCATGCAAGGGTATAGTGCGCCAACTGGGTGCTCGCTGCGCACACATCCAGGCTGTCGGCCTCGCCACCCAGCGCTCTACCATCGTCTGCTGGGACCGGGAGACGGGAAAAGCGCTCTCCCCCGTCATTTCCTGGCAGGACCGGCGCGCCACCCATCTCCTGGCGGCCCTGGCGCCATATGAATCACGAGTACACGACATCACCGGCCTGGTACTCTCCCCGCATTACGGCGCCAGCAAAATTGCCTGGTGTCTTGAAAGACTGAAACCCGTACAGCGTGCTTTGTATGAAGGACGTCTTGCTGCCGGTCCACTGGCAAGTTTCATCCTTGCCAATCTACTCACTGAAATGCCTCTAACGGTAGATCCCGTGAACGCATCACGCACATTGCTATGGGATTACCGTCGCTGTGATTGGTCAGAAGAATTGCTGGCATTGTTTCGGATTCCAGAATCTATACTGCCCCGCAGTGCCCCTAACCAATATCCTTTCGGTCATTTACGCTTAGGCGCTCGGGCTGTTCCCCTGACAGTAGTCACAGGTGATCAGTCTGCCGCCATATTTAACAGCGGCGAACCGGATGCTAACAACATCTACATCAATATTGGTACGGGCGCATTCCTTCAGAGGCCGCATGGTGATTCAGTCCCTCAAGTGCCGGGTATGCTCGGCAGTGTCTTATGGCAACAACAGGCTCGCGTCCTTTATGTATTGGAAGGTACAGTCAACGGAGCCGGTAGCGCTTTTGACTGGTTGCGCAAACGCTTAGGGATATCCGAAAATAAGATGCTCGGCAAGATGCCGGACTGGCTGACCATAAAATCAGACATCCCTTTGTTTTTGAATGGTATCTCCGGCCTGGGATCCCCTTACTGGATATCCAACTTCCGGTCGCGCTTCATCGGTAAGGGAGATACCATACAAAAAATGGTCGCGATCGCGGAGAGCATTGTATTTCTTTTATGTGTGAACCTGGAATGCATGAATTATCGCGGCACGCCAGTGCGGCGTATCGTAATCAGCGGCGGTATCGCCCGCTGGGACGGAATGTGTCAACGACTTGCTGATCTAAGTGGTCTGACAGTAGAACGGCCAGTCCAGCATGAAGCCACTGCCAGCGGACTCGCGTGGCTGATGGGTGCCTGTGATCGTGAACCGACGGAATCCACAGCATACGCACCCAGAATCGACGCGCAGCTGCAATATCGTTACACCAGTTGGTTGGCTGAACTGGGAAACGCCACCCTAAAATCAAAGATTACTTCTTGACGACTATTGGTACGCCTGTTTTAGGTCCAACAGAACGCATAGCATTCGATATTCAATCGGAGGAGTAGGACGCAGCTACCCATTGGGGCGGAAGGCTGGGAGTCCACGTATCAAAGCCGCGCGAATCCCAGATGTTGCCAGAAATGCTGGTATTCTCAGAACTCATGGGGATGTTGTAGCTGGCGCCCGGTGAGAGTTTATTCAACTCAGTTGGATTGAATATCAGGGTGAAATCGCCATGTTGGTTGGCGAGCACGGTACACTCGATGTGCAACGGCGCATAACCGGTCTTGTAGGCTACATCCAGAATACCTTGGCTGCCATTTACGGTCAGGGTCGCCTTGGTCACCAGGTAGCCACTATTCTGGCCCTGAAGTACCACGTGACCCGGATAGGACGACTGGCTCCATTGGTCTGGAAAACTGGAATCGACGGAATTGGGGGACGCCGGCGGGTTATTAATGCCTTTGCCTGTGGTTGCTACCGATGTGCTGGCCGATGGGGCGGGTAATGTGGGCGCTGTACTGTTCAAAACTTGGAATCCATCACCCACCGTACCTAAATCTACCTGTTGGTTCGCGATCATGAAACTTTTGAAGTTGGGCTGATCCTGTTTTACAAAACATATGGGTGCCCAGGCTTTGACGGAATCCACGAAAACGAAACGCACGTTACAAGACAAACCGTTAACATCGATTGTTGCCGCCAAAACGCGAGTCTGCCCCGAGATTGTAGGCAATTGCGCCACCAGCGTATAAGGTTTTGAGGATGAGCAGCCGATGAGCCACAGCATCGCGCCCACAGAACAGATTCGGATAATCGCACGATAAACGGCACAGCTCGGCATGTAGCGACCCCCAGTTTTCGCAGTTAACGGGCAAGGCCCGACGCGCATTAATGATAACTTTTCGCAGATAAAGAATCTATTCAAAAATCATGGATTTAGAGATCAATTCCAGTGATATCTAATGGAATACGTCATAGAGTGGCCGCCAAACGCATACCCTCGTCGATAGCGCGCTTGGCATCCAGCTCCGTCGCCAACCTCGACCCCCCGATTAGATGTAGCGGTACCGAATAGGGCTTCAAGGCATCGTAAAGTTTAAGGTTGGATTCTTGCCCCGCGCAGATAACTACGTTATCCACAGGCAATAAACGTGGTTCATCGTTGATGCGTATATGCAGACCCGTGTCATCAATATTCTCATAAATTACTCCGGCCAGCATCTGTACCTGCTTAAGGCGTAGTGAAGCGCGATGGATCCAGCCAGTGGTTTTACCTAGATTTTTACCAAATGCGGAAGACTTGCGCTGCAACAAAGTGATATTGCGCATTGGTGGTTGAGGTTGAGGCGCCGTAATCCCACCACGCGTCTTGTAAGCCTTGTCCACGCCCCACTCGTGTAAAAACCCAGCGATGTCGAGCCCAGATGATCCATCGCCATCAACAAGATATTCTGCAACATCAAAACCGATACCGCCTGCACCGACGATGACCACGGATTTACCCACTTCTCTGCGGTGCAGCAATACATCAATATAGGAAAGTACTTTGGGATGATTGATTCCTGGAATGTGCGGGATTCGCGGCAGGACTCCGGTAGCCAGAATTATCGCTTCAAACCCTTGTGACCGCAGAGTTGCCGCTTCTGCCCGTTGACCGAGTCGCAATTCAACTTTGCTCAATTCGAGTTGTTTTTTGAAGTAGCGCAGCGTCTCATGGAATTCTTGCTTGCCGGGGATGCGTTTGGCCATGTTGAACTGCCCGCCGATCTCGTTGGCTGCCTCAAACAAAGTCACACGATGACCGCGTTGCGCAGCGCTCACGGCTGCAGATAGTCCTGCCGGTCCCGCGCCCACCACAGCAATATGTTTTGAGCTATTGGTGAGAGTGATATTCAGTTCAGTTTCATGACAGGCACGTGGATTGACCAGACAGGATGCGCGTTGTTTCGCGAATATCTGATCCAGACAGGCTTGATTGCAGGCGATGCAGGTATTGATTTCATCTTCGCGTCCGCTAGCGGCTTTTCGCACCCATGCCGGATCTGCCAGCAGTGGCCTCGCCATGGACACCATGTCGGCGTCACCGTTCGCCAGAATCAATTCCGCCACGACCGGCGTGTTGATACGATTAGTGGTGATCAGGGGCAAGTTCACTTCACGTTTGAGGCGGTGCGTTATCCATGTAAATGCACCACGCGGCACCATGGTGGCGATCGTGGGGACCCGCGCCTCATGCCAACCGATACCCGTGTTGATCATGGTTGCACCGGCAGCTTCCACCCCCTTGGCCAAGGCAACGACTTCCGTCCACTCACTGCCGTTCTCCACCAGGTCTAGCATCGACAAGCGGTAAATGATGATGAAATCCGGTCCCACAGCCACTCGGGTACGGCGTACGATCTCAAGAGGGAAGCGTAAACGATTCTCAAGGCTGCCGCCCCATTCATCGCTGCGCTGATTGGTGCGTGGCACTGTAAACTCGTTGATGAAATAACCTTCCGAACCCATGATCTCTACACCGTCATAACCCGCTTCCCGGGCCAATACTGCACAACGCGCGAAATCACGGATTTGTTTTTCAATTGCTTTCCTGCTCAGTGCATGCGGGGTGAACGGGGTAATCGGCGATTTGAGCGCTGATGGGGCGATTGAGAATGGATGATAGGCATACCGTCCTGCGTGCAGGATCTGCATGCAGATGCGCCCACCCTCCTTATGTACCGCGCGCGTAACCTTTCTATGCCTAGCCAATCCCCAGCGGCTGGTAAGTTTGGAAGCTAATGGCGCCAATGAGCCACGCCGGTTGGGCGCGATGCCGCCGGTGACCATAAGCGCCACGCCTCCGCGGGCCCTTTCCGCGAAATACACTGCCAACTTGTGATAGTCGCGCGCACGGTCCTCAAGACCCGTATGCATGGAGCCCATGAGCACGCGATTAGGCAGCGTGACAAAACCGAGATCAAGAGGCGCAAGTAGATGTGGGAAACGTTCTATGGCATTCACGTCTATTGATGACTATTCGGCCCACAACCGTAGTAAATTGGCGTGGATTTTATTTGCCAGTCTAGCCTCATCCGATTGCGGTACACGATCCTGGATAGCACGCGCCAGTTGCATGACATCTGCCAGCAATTCTCTTTTGTTTTCATCACGGATAAAACTCTGAATGGTAGTTATTGCAGCGAAGCGCGTACCGCGTGTTACCGGGTTTGCCCGGTGCAACTGGCCAGATGGATAGATGATAGCCTGGTTTTTCTTCAGCTTGACAGTCTGCTCCCCATCAACGGACTCGACCACGAGCTCACCGCCATCGTATTCGTCAGTTTCACTCAGGAACAATGTCATGGACAAATCCGTGCGGATCTTGCTACCGGGACTGCCAACTAGAGAAAAATCCACATGATTCTGGTAATACATGCCAACCTCATAGCGGTTGAACATGGGCGGCATGATGTGCTTGGGTACCGCCAGAAACTGGAAAACCTGATGACGCGCCAACGCGCCGAGGATGGTCTTTTGAAGACCGGCAAGGGAACTATCCTGCTCGGATATCTGCAAATTGTGCTTACGGGTCCTGGAGCCTTCGCCGGCGGAAACCGCACCCGGTACATACTGGGCCTGGTCTACCGCCTGGCGCACCGCGATGAACTCTTCGGATGTCAGGACATTTTCCAATACGATCAGCATGTGCAATCTCCGCAATCGACCGAGATGATGCCCATCAGATGGTTACTAAACCATATCATAAGGACGTATCCAGGGCCCGCCATAAATACCAGCTGGCGGCCGAACGAAAGGGTGCCCATGCACGCGCGGTACGGCGCAACGTGACGGCCGTCGGCAGACGCCGCATACCATAGGCAAGCTGAAAGCCTTTGCGTATCCCGAGATCATCCACCGGCAGCACATCAGACCGCCCCAAGGTGAATATCAGCAGCATTTCCGCGCTCCAGCGTCCGATACCGCGCACAGTTGTGAGCCGCTCGACTATTTCAGCATCGGTGAGTGTATCCATGACGGTAAAATCCGGAACACTCCCGTCCAGAGTCTTGGTGGCCAGATCCCGCACGGCCAGTAGTTTATTGTGTGACAACCCGGCGCCACGCAGTGTCGACTCCGGCAGCGCCAGCAGACTTTCCGGCGCAAGCCCATCGGGAAACAGGTCAAGTAGCCGGCCATGGATGGTGGCAGCCGCCTTACCCGACAGCTGTTGGTAGGTAATGGCACGCAATAACGCTTCAAAAGGGCTTACGGCAGGACGTAAATACATCCGCAAGGGCCCTACTCGGGCTATAAGAGCCGCTAGCCGGGGATCTGCCCGGCGTAAATGCTGCACAGCCCGGCGCGTATCGAATAACATGCGTGTATGCATCACAAATAGCTGCAGCAGAAGGCGGACTCATGCAAGTCTGGGCGAATATCCCCTTGAAATGTCAGGGCCATAAGCGTCAGGCTAGTCCGAATGTCATTATTTAAACGATGAGGCTAAAGCATGCAACCGCACCATGAATTAATCAGCGCTCTGTTGGCAGCACTAGCGCAGGATGGGGATATCAACCTACATGCTGACCCCATACATATAACCTACAAAGATAACCTGCGACTAGAGGGTGAAGTGGCCAATATCATCGCTAAACGCAAGGCCCGGCGCATCGTACTGCAACTGTCGGGGCTCGCGAATATTGAGGACCACCTGTGCTTGCGTCCCGGTATACAACGTCATGGCAGGGCGCTACAAGATGCAGTCGTCGACGCACTTTCCCAGGAAACGGCTTTCCGTGATATCCGTATATATACAGGCCTCGCCGTCAAACCAGAATCTCCGCAATGGATCAGCACAATTGCTGAAGGTTGTGTGGTGCGTCTCGATGGCCTGGTAACCAGCCTCACACACCGGCGCCTCGCTGAGGTGATCAGCTGGTGGGTACCAGGTACTTGCAATGTCCATAACCATTTACGCGTGCACCCATCCGAACAGGATAGCGATGACGAGATTTCGGATGCCATACGACTCGTACTGGAAAAGGATCCCTTATTGCACGCAGAGACCATCAGCGCCAGCACCCATGATCGCGTGGTGACCCTGAAAGGTTATGTTCACAGCCAAGAACAAGGACGTATGGCGGTATATGACTGCTGGTATGTGCCCGGGGTTCATGATGTCAAAGATAGCCTGCGTATACTCCAGTAACTGTGTCATCGTGCGCATGAATTTATACTGCCTGCGTATTGCACACTGCCCTACCAAATGAAAATCCTAGTCGGCGTCATCTACACGCTGTTGCCGGAAATCGTACTGCTTATAAGCGCTGTAGCACTGGCGCACTATGCGATCTATTTTCCGAACGCGGGTGTGCTGGCTACAGAATTGGTGTCGTTATTCATCTTGCTAGTGTGCCTGGCACTGAGCATGCAGTTTAATCGTAGCCGTATGTTCTTCGCACTATTGACGCTGCTCATGGGATACGGTGCCCTGCTGGTGATTATCGGCGCTAGCGATAATCTTACCAGACAAATCCTGGGTGGCGGTCTTTGCCTGTTTATGCCGCTCGACTTGGTTTGGATGCATGGCTTGCGAGAACGCGGCATTTTCACACGCTATGGCATCTGGCCATTCGGAATGATACTACTGGAAATCATCTTCATCATCGTGCTCGTGGGGATACGTCCCCAGGGTGTGGCGGATGCATTGTTTGTGAAATTTATCCAATGGCCAATGTTTGCCAACACTAACATCAGTCAACCAGGAATGCTGCTTCTATTCATCGGATTGCTATGGATCAATGATCGTTTACTCAGGCAGCATAGCGCCGAAATTGCGGCATTTTTCTTTGCCATATTAGCGACAGCGGTGATGCTGGGATCACGGCAGCCTGTGACGGTAGCCATATTCGCAGCGGCATCTGCCTTGGCATTCGGCCTGGCCATCGTGCTCGAATCCTGGAGCATGGCCTATCTTGACGAACTCACGGGTCTACCAGGACGGCGCGCGCTCGAAGAACAAATGCGCCAACTGGGCAGCCGTTATGTGATCGCTATGCTGGACGTGGATCACTTCAAGAATTTCAACGACACCTATGGTCACGACATGGGTGATCAGGTTCTACGGCTGGTGGCATCACGCCTGCAGCAATGCGGTGGCGGTGGTAAAGCCTTCCGATATGGGGGTGAGGAATTCGGTTTGCTTTACCCAGGGAAGGTCCTTAAGGAGACGGTCCTTGTTTTGGAAGCCTTGCGCTGTGATATCGAATCATCCGGTTTCAATCCGCGCAAGGGTGAACGGCGTGCCGCTCCTGGAATCCAGGATACAGGAGATGATGGCAATCCCTTGCGCGTGACGGTAAGCATCGGAGCAGCCGAAAACAGCATTTCCCGAGGAGATCCCTGGAGCGTACTCAAAAACGCAGACCAGGCACTCTATGATGCCAAACACAATGGCCGGAATCAGGTCTGTGCGCGTGGGCTTTAAGCACTATGTATTTGGATCTCAGTAGTTTGCTGGCGATCCTTGCGCTTATAAGCGCCGCTGCGGGCGTATGGTTCTGGAATGACAGTCTGCGTGCCCGCGAGCGCATGACCGCCACCTGCGCGCGCATCTGCGGCGACATGCGCCTGCAGTTCCTGGACGAGACCGTGGCGCTCGCCCACTTACGGCTCACGCGGACTGCCAGCGGCGGGTTGGCTTGGCGACGGCTATATGTTTTCGAGTTTAGCGAATCCGGCGCCGATCGCTGGAAGGGCCGCGCCCTACTCACCGGCCGGCGCGTGGAATCCGTGCATCTTGAGAATCCCCAGGGGGTAACCATCCTGAGCGGCACAGTGGCTTCGGCAGACATCATCCCCTGGAGTCAGGGTAGCCCCAGCAACAATGAAAGCGACCGGTTGCATTAAATCACCCAGGTTGTCCCGGCAAGCCGGGTCGTCTAATATCCAGCGTCCCGCATACAGCACTTATCAAATACAGCTTCATTACCAGCGGAGTTACCAACATGGCCGGACCCACCAAGCTCAGACGCGACGCCGGCGTCATCGGACTTTTGTACGCCAGCCTGGGGGCCATGATCGGCTCGGGTTGGTTGTTTGGACCACTGCACGCTGCCCTGCAGGCCGGCCCTTGGAGCGTGTTTTCCTGGATCATCGGCGCCATTGCGGTACTGTTCCTGGCGTTCGTGTTTGCGGAACTTTCCACCATGTTCCCGAATTCCGGTGCCCTGGTGCACATGACCCATGTCAGCCACGGCGACCTGGTGGGAAAGATCTGGACCTGGATCCTGTTTCTGGCCTTTGTCTCTGTGCCCCCGGTCGAAGTCACGTCGGTGGTGACCTATGCCAACAACTACATACCAGGTTTGATTGTCCCCACCACTGGTGTTTTGACCCATTTCGGTACAATTGTCTCGATCATACTTCTGGCGTTCGTGGTGGCGCTCAACTTCCTCGCGATCCGCATCGTCGTCGCCATCAACAGCGCAGCGACCTGGTGGAAAGTCATTATTCCCATCGCCACCATCGGCATTCTGATGGCTTATTCCTTCCATCCCGGTAACATGACTGCATACGCGGCCAGCACCCCAATCAGCGGCATCTTCACCGCGGTGGCCACCGCCGGCATCATTTTCAGCTTCCTCGGTTTCCAGCAGGCGATTGCGCTCGCGGGCGAAACCCGTAATCCCGGGCGTTATATCCCGATCGCGCTGATCGGCTCGGTCATCATTTCCATGCTGATCTACATCGGACTTCAGGTGTCCTTCATCATCGCCCTCAAACCCACCGATATCGCCCAAGGCTGGGAGCATTTGCACTTTACCGGCATGTTCGGCCCGCTGGCGGCCATCGCGGTCGCCGTGGGCGCGTTCTGGTGGGCGGTCATCCTGTACGTGGATGCCTTCGTGTCGCCGATGGGAACCGCGTTCATTTACGCCACCGCCAGCCCACGCATCATCATGGCAGCCGGCGAAATGGGCAATGCGCCCAAACAGGTGATCCAGCTCAACCAGAGCGGCGTGCCATGGATCGGCTTGGTCGTCACCTGGATCGTCGGCGTAATCTTCTTCTTTCCATTCCCATCCTGGCAAAAACTGGTGTCCGCGGTATCCCTTATTACAGTCCTGTCTTACATGATCGGTCCGGTCATCCTGTTGCATCTTCGCCGTGTCCTGCCGGATGCCTCGCGCCCTTTCCGCCTGCGGGCAGTATATGCAGTTTCAGTAATCGCCTTCATTTTTTCCAACTGGATCATCTACTGGACGGGATATGAGACCGTAGAGGTTCTCTTTACTTTAGTTGCGGTGTACGCGGTTGCATATCTGGTTTGGTACTTCATCAAGCGTAAACCGCTTTCTGAGCTCGGCTGGCAGCAAGCCTGGTGGCTGCTGCCGTATTTCATCGGTATGTGGCTGATCAGCTGGTTCGGTCCCCGCGGCGACATGGGCGGAATTGGTCTGTTCGGCTTCTTCACCGGTATGTGGATCATCGCCGCCTTTAGCGTAGTAATCCTGGTACTTGCTTTGATGACTGGCCAAGGCACCGCAGCGGCACAGGAGTGTGCCAATCGCGTACAAACATTGGGGTCACGCGGCACGGAGACGCCACGCATTGAAGAAGTTGCGCCCTGAATCAAGCACGGGACAGAGCCTAATGCTTGACCAATAACAGGTAAATTTAACTCATCTCATGCGACATTGCTATGCCGGCTTTATTGCCGGCATCCTTTTTTATTCAATACTCATCAGACCGGCTACGTAGCCGTTTCTTGCTACTAACACGACGCTTGCCTTCAAGCCTGCGTCTTTTGGACGCACGGGTGGGTTTTGTATGTTTGCGTACTTTAGGGATTTCGGCAGCTCGACGGAATAACGTCAGCATGCGTTCAACCGCATCCGCGCGATTGCGTTCCTGAGTGCGGAATCGCTGTGCAAAGATCAATAATTCACCTTGTGAATTGATCTTATTAGCAGCCAGTTTAATTAAACGGGCGCGTACCATTTCTGGCAGCGAAATATTGCGCTTTACATCAAAGCGCAATTCCGCAGCTGTGGCCACTTTGTTTACATTCTGTCCACCTGGACCCGAGGCACGTACAAAACGGAATACAAACTCATCTTCATGGATTCGGATGTGCGGGGTTATCTCAAGCATATGCTGAATTTTTTCAGATGGACTCCATGAGCGATGTCAGACCCTTCTATCGACTAAATACCAGCCTCCAACTCTGCAATACGTCCCAAATCGATATCATATTCTTTTGAATCTACTACACGCTTGATAGACCATTTGGGCTCACCGCCTTTTGCTGACGGCGTGGCCAAGTTGATGAGCGGACGGCGATCATACGGTTTGCCCTCGGCGTCACGGATCAGCATGACGATAGGCCGCAATCGACTGGCGGGATTGGCAGACATCACAATACCCAAGGCATTGCTGCTTAATTCAACGAGACTGCCGATTGGATAGATACCGATACAACGAATAAATTCCTGCATCAGATCCTCGCCAAAATCGCGCGGGGCCCAATGGAACATCATATTAAGACAGGTATGTGGAGGGACACCTTCGTGGTATACACGGTTACTGGTGATGTCATCATAGACATCCGCGATGGCTACGATACGCACATGCACCGGGATCTCATCGTTCTTCAATCCAAAGGGATATCCCTGACCACTGATCCTCTCGTGGTGTAATTGAACAATCTCCAGGCTCTTTTCCGAAATGTTCTTGTCTTTGCGGAGAATATTGAACCCATCCACAGGATGTTTCTTCATGATGTCAAATTCATCTTCTGTCAGTAGTCCGGGCTTATCGAGGATAGAAACCGGGGTACGCATCTTGCCGACGTCATGTAGCAACGCGCCCAATGCCAGATCCGCGATGGAATCATTTGATAGCCCAAGATGCAATCCGAAGACGATACCTAGAATACATACATTCAGACAATGGGAGACGGTGTAGTCGTGTTTGGTTTCAAGATTGGTAAGCCACAGGGCAGCAGCTGGATTTGACATCGCCACGTCTATCAGTTCGAGGGTGAGAATACGTGCTTCACGAGTGTCGGCACTGCGACCGAAGCGCACGTCACTCAGAAGGCGCTGCACATGCCGGTGCAGTTTGCCGCGGCTGGCGAGGACCTTGCGCATGTCATGGCGGAAACTGTCCCGTCCCCGCCAACCAAGGCCGGTGAGGTCGGTGCGTTCCATGGTCAGCGTGATAGGCCGGTCGGATGACCCTCGTGTGGTCTTGCGCCCCGAATCCGAGGTTCTTTGGACAGCTGCTCGCTCCTCATCGATATAAACGAACTCACAGGTGCTCTGCAAGGTAGCCAACTGCTCCTGCGCATCGACTGGGAAACCCTGGAACGGGAACGGGCTTTCCAGCCATGGGCGGTCCAAGGCAGTGACATACATGCCCAAGCGCAGTTCAGAAACGGGGATTTTCCTCATGGGCCCATTATGCCAGCGCCAGGCGCCGCCTGGCAGGTCAATATTGCCCTAGCCTAGGGGTCAGAAAAACCCTTATAAAATAGATGATTTCCCCCTATCTAACGGGGCCGGGCCCAGCTAAACTATACAGCTCTCGGCACGTTTGCCGGGGGGATCGGGCTCAGTCCCTCTCCGAGGGATCGCAATAAAATTTCAAGGGATTATAGAACCAGAAATCTGGTTGATTAAAGACACGCAGGCTGTCTCTTGATTCAGGCTGGAAATGGGGTATACCTCATTCTTTGTCACGTTCAAAAGCAACTGCAGTTATAAAACTTAACCCTGTTACGGAGTACTCAGATGAAACGTCAGATGTTAATTGGTCTAGTTGCCGGCTCGCTGTTTGCATTCGCCGGTTTGGCATTTGCCCAGGGCACCCCGGCTTCAGCCGGTGCTCAGGCTCCTGCCACCGAAGCGGCAGCACCCGCCAAAAAGGAAACCAAGAAAGAAACCCACAAGAAAGAGACTACCCACAAGAAAGAGACTACCCACAAAAAGTCTTCACATGAAAAGTCTCATCACACAAGCAAGAAAGAGAAGACAAAAGCTCCTGCTGCGCATACCAAGTAAGTTCAGCGAGGAAATCGGCAGCTGCATCGGGGCTGTCTAAATAAAAAGGCGCGGTTCGATCCGCGCCTTTTCTTATCCAAATGATCGAGTTTTAGGCGTTATCCTTAAGTAGCCGGAAACCCATTGCGTAGGACCCCCACTACTACGCCTTCCAAGACCAATGTCGGGCTGCCAGCATCCACGATGATGGGCTGGAATTCCGGGTTTTCTGGCATCAGCCAGACCTTGGAGCCCTTTAGGCGGTAACGCTTCACCGTGACTTCGTCTCCCACTCGCGCCACCACGATCTGGCCGTTGTAGACATCAGGAGAGCGGTACACCGCCAAAAGATCACCGTCGAGGATGCCTGCATCGCGCATGCTCATGCCTTGCACGCGTAACAGATAGTGGGGTTTTGGATGGAAGATACCTGGATCGACCCGGTAACGGCCTTCGATATGTTCCTGCGCCAAAATAGGACTGCCCGCCGCTACCCGGCCGACTACCGGGAGACCGGGAGGATCGGTAAGACGGATTCCCCGGGCAGCGCCGGGCAGTAGTTCAATCATACCCTTTCGAGCCAAGGCCCGCAGATGGTCTTCCGCAGCATTAGCCGACTTGAACCCCAGTTTACGGGCGATTTCTACCCGGGTCGGCGGCATGCCAGTAGCATCAATAACACCTTGAACTAGCTCAAGAATCTGTTGTTGCCGCTGTGTGAGTTCAGCCACAATATAGCGCTCATGGACTGTATTTACATACAGTATATGTGCTTTAAGGCTGCCGTCAAGAAAATATCAGCCGCATTTTGGACATAACGCACCGCCGGCTATCCAAGGGGTGCCAGTCGTAGTCAGCAGACTCAGGCAACGGAGTTACTTACACTGTGTCGCGTTTAGCTGTTACCGGTTAACCGTACTCATGTCGGGATATCGCTCTCCGGCAGCTAGGCCCCGCGGGAACACGGCATCAATTCCACGCAGATCTGTGGCGCTCAAGTTTACATCGAGGGCAGCGACATTCTCCTCCAGATACTTGCGCTGCTTGGTACCCGGGATCGGTACGATGTCTTTTCCCTGGTGCAGCAGCCAGGCGAGGGCCACCTGGGAAGGACACAGGTTTTTGCTACGGGCGATCTCCTGCACACGATGAGCCAATTCCAGATTCTTCTGGAAATTCGTGCCCTGGAAGCGCGGATGATTGCGCCGCCAGTCGCCTTCTGGCAAATCCTCCAATCTTTGAAAGCGACCGGTTAGAAATCCACGCCCCAAGGGGCTATAGGCTACAAAACCTATGCCAAGCTCACGGACCGTAGGCAGGATATCGACTTCAGGATCTCGGCTCCACAGTGAATATTCCGTCTGCAAGGCACTGATGGGATGGACCTTGTGGGCACGCCGGATAGTGGCAGGCGCTGCTTCCGAGAGGCCCAGGAAACGTACCTTGCCAGCTTTCACTAATTCCGCCATGGCGCCGACGGTCTCTTCGATGGGAACTTTGGTATCCACCCGGTGTTGGTAATACAGGTCGATCTGGGTGATGCCCAGACGTTTGAGCGAAGCCTCACAGCAGGCACGCACATACTCTGGACGGCCATTGACGCCCAAAAACTTGCCCTCAGGGGTACGCTGATTTCCGAATTTGGTGGCGACGATGACGCCATCACGACGGCCCTTGAGGGCTTTGCCGACCAACTGCTCGTTGGTAAATGGTCCGTAGATATCCGCGGTATCAAGGAAGTTGATGCCTAGATCCAGCGCCCGATGCATGGTCGCGATGGATTCGCTTTCGCTGCCACCTTTATAAAAATCCGACATGCCCATACAGCCGAGTCCCAGCGCGGTCACACTGAGGCCTTGCTTGCCAAGCTTACGTTGCGGGATGGTTTGCATCAGGGATCTCCTAGGGCACGGTTAGTACCGCATCAGCATTCTGTAACGTTGACTGCCAATCCCCCGAGTGAGGTCTCCTTGTAGATACTGCGCATGTCATGGCCGGTCTGGCGCATAGTGGCGATGACCTGATCGAGCGAGACGCGATGCTGGCCATCGCCATGCTGGGCGAGGCGCGCGGCGTTGATAGCTTTGACCGAACCCATGGCGTTACGTTCAATACAGGGGATCTGCACCAGGCCGCCTACTGGGTCGCAGGTCAGGCCCAGATTGTGTTCCATACCAATCTCGGCGGCATTTTCAATCTGTCCATTGCTGCCACCCATAGCGGAGACCAGACCACCGGCCGCCATGGAGCAAGCCACGCCTACTTCACCTTGGCAACCCATCTCGGCTCCGGAAATAGAGGCGTTCTTCTTATATAAAATACCGATCGCCGCAGCAGTCAATAGATAACGCAGGATACCTTGCTCGTTAGCATCCTCAACGAAACGCAGATAGTAATGCCCCACCGCCGGGATGATCCCAGCAGCCCCGTTAGTAGGTGCAGTTACCACCTGTCCGCCAGCTGCGTTTTCTTCGTTGACCGCCAACGCCCACAAATTCACCCAGTCCATGGCGTCCAATGCCGTGGACTTTTTTTGCTGTGAGAGGTCACGGTACAACTTGGGTGCGCGCCGCATGACATGCAGGCCGCCAGGCAGTTCACCGGATTCACGCAGGCCGCGTTGTACGCAAGCCTGCATCACTTGCCAGATCTTCAGCAGACCTGTGCGGGTTTCCTTCTCACTGCGCCAGGTTTTTTCATTCTCCAGCATCAGCTGATCGATACGCAGTGAACATTTTTCACAGGTTGACAGCAACTCCTCTGCCGAGGCGAAAGCATGGGGTAGCTGTACTTCTGTCGCCGCTGCATCACCTTCGTCATCGGTACCGCGGATAATGAAGCCGCCACCGATGGAATAAAATTCATCTTTGAGAAGTGTCTTTCCTGTGGCATCCAGTGCCGTGAAGCGCAAGCCATTGGAATGTTTTGGAAGCACTTGGTCCTTGTGGAACAAGAGGTTCATGGGCTCGTCGAATACTATCTCGCGCTTACCGAGCAAATTTATCTTGCCGCCGCTGCGGATGCGAGCCAGCCGTTGATCGATGCTGTCTGGATCCACCCCATCCGGGGTTTCACCTTCGAGACCGAGTAGCACTGCGCGGTCCGTCCCATGGCCTTTGCCGGTCAAAGCCAGCGAGCCGTAGAGCTGCGCCACCACCTGTGTTGTGTTATCAAAAAGCTGCTTGTCTTCCAGATCCAGCAGGAACTGGCGCGCGGCACGCATCGGGCCGACGGTATGCGAGCTGGACGGCCCGATACCAATCTTGAACACATCGAAAACACTTATGGCCATAGGTGTGCTGCTCTCACCCATCACCCAGTGACAGTAACGTAGTATTCCCGCCCACCGCAGCCGTGTTGATGGTCACGGTTCGCTCGGTAGCGAAACGTAGCATGTAATGCGGCCCACCGGCTTTCGGCCCAGTCCCCGACAGTCCCTGTCCGCCGAAGGGCTGCACACCCACGACCGCGCCGATGATGTTGCGGTTGATATACACGTTACCCACGCGGATACGCCGCTGGATGTACTGCGCCTGGCTGTCGATGCGTGAGTGCACACCCAAAGTCAGGCCAAAGCCCGTGCGGTTGATGCTGTCGATGACCGCGTCCAGTTCACTTGCTTTGAAACGAATCACATGCAACACCGGGCCAAATACTTCATGTTTGAGGATATCCAGGGACGGCAATTCGACGGCCATGGGGGTCGCGTATGTGCCGCCGGCGCAAGCCGCCGGCAGCCTGAGCTCGCGCACTACCTTGCCCTGGCTCTTGATCCACTGCTTATGCTCGTCAAGCGCTTTCTTGGCCGCGGCATCGATCACCGGACCCACATCGGTGTCAAGGTAGGCGGGATCGCCGATGCGCAATTCATCCAGATAGCCGCTGAGCACTTCGATGACGCGAGGCGCGATCTCTTCCTGTACGAACAACACACGCAATGCCGAGCAGCGCTGACCAGCGCTGTTGAAGGCGCTCGCTACCACATCCAACACCACTTGTTCCGGCAGTGCCGAGGAATCCACCAACATGGCGTTCTGGCCACCGGTCTCGGCGATTAGCACCGGGATGATGCCGTCGCGGTTGGCAAGCGTCTGGTGGATGATCTTGGCGGTCTCGGTGGAACCGGTGAAAGCCACGCCGGCGATGCGCGCATCCGCTACCGCATGCTGCCCCACCACCGAGCCACGCCCTGGGATGAAGTTCAGAACATCGCCCGGGACACCAGCGGCGTGTAGCAAACGCACCGCTTGCGCTCCTATCAGCGAGGTCTGTTCAGCAGGCTTGACGAGCACCGCATTGCCGGCGGCCAATGCAGCGCTCATCTGGCCGGTAAATATCGCCAACGGGAAATTCCACGGGCTGATGCATACGAACACACCGCGGCCCTGCAGCCACAGTTCATTGGATTCGCCGGTGGGTCCCGGCAGGCGCTGTGGCTTGCCGAAATCTTCTTCTGCGCGTTCTGCGTAATAACGCAGGTAGTCTACCGCCTCGCGCACTTCGGAGAGCGCATCGGGAATGGTCTTGCCGGCCTCACGCACGCACAGCGCCATGAGTTCGGCCGTATGTTCTTCGAACAGATCCGCTCCACGACGAAGGAGGCGGGCGCGTTCCGCGGCCGGCGTCATATCCCAACCAGGTTGAGCGGCGGCTGCCAGGTCCACGGCCTTACGGATAGTCTCGGCCTCCGCTTCATGGATCATGCCTACCGTCTGGCGGTTATCGGACGGATTCAGCGACGGTCTCTGTTTGCCTTCATAGATTTTGCCGCCCACGATGGGTGCGGCGACCCACTCGCGCTGCATGGCTTTCTGCATGTCCCGTCCGAGTTGCCCGAGCACCGCCACGTCGGTGAGGTTCATGCCACGTGAATTGCGCCGCTGCGCGCCGTAGATGTTCGCTGGCAGCGGGATGCGCGGGTGTGGCTTCACCGCCAAGATCTCGACCTCTGATACTGGGTCGGCGACGATGGACGCCACCGGCACGTTCTCATCAATAATACGGTTCACGAACGAGGTGTTAGAACCATTCTCCAGCAGACGTCGGACCAGATAGGGCAGCAAATCCTCGTGACTGCCGACCGGTGCATACACGCGACAGTTGATTTTGTATTTGTCTGTAGCCATGGCTGCCGCATACAACTCTTCACCCATGCCGTGCAAGCGTTGGAATTCAAATGCAGGATTACCGCCGGCCATTTCCAATACGCTGGCCAGCGTATGCGCGTTATGTGTAGCAAACATGGGATATAACCTGTCCCGTGCTCCCAGCAGCTTGCGCGCGCACGCGAGATAAGCGACATCGGTGTTGGCTTTGCGTGTAAATACCGGGTAACCTTCGAGGCCACGCTCCTGGGCGCGCTTGATTTCACTGTCCCAGTACGCGCCCTTCACCAGGCGTATCGGAATACGCCGCTTACCGTCCCTTGCTAATGCTATGAGCCAATCGATGAGCCGGATGCAGCGCTTTTGGTACGCCTGCACCGCCAGGCCAAGCCCTTCCCAGCCATTCAATGTTGGCGAACGGTATACCGTCTCGATGAGATCCAGCGAGAGATCCAGCCGGTCGGTTTCTTCGGCATCCACCGTCATGCCCATACCATGCTTAGCAGCACGTTCCGCCAGCGCCAGCAGCTTGGGGGTCAGTTCACGCATCACCCGTTCGCGCTGTGCCAGCTCATAACGTGGATGCAGAGCCGAGAGTTTCACGGAGATGCCAGGGGCCGCAAACACATCCATATCTTTCCCGACACTCGCACCGATGGCATCGATGGCGCGGGTATAGTCGTCGAAATAACGCTGCGCGTCCGTTGCCGTGAGCGCCGCCTCTCCCAGCATGTCGTAGGAATGACGGTAGGCCCGGTTTTCCGTGCTGGCGGCGCGCTTGAGCGCTTCCTCGATAGTGCGGCCCATCACGAACTGATGGCCCATGATGCGCATCGCCTGCCGGAACGCGGCGCGTATCACCGGTTCTCCGAGACGCGTCACCAGCTTGGCCATGTAATTGGAAACATTCCTTTCCACGCTCTGATCCAAAGCGATCAGTTTTCCTGTCAGCATCAATCCCCAGGTGGAGGCATTCACGAACAGCGAGGGACTGGCGCCCAGATGCTCTTCCCATTTGCCGTTCATAAGCTTGTCGCGGATCAATTTGTCGGCGGTATCGGCATCCGGAATACGCAGCAGGGCTTCCGCCAGGCACATGAGCACCACGCCTTCTTGCGAGGACAGATCATACTGGCGCAAGAAAGCTTCCACGCCACTCTTGGCAGAGCGGTTGCTGCGCACCGCCTCCACCAGATGCGTGGCCTGCGTTTGGATGCGCTGCCTGGCTGCCGTATCGAGCTTCGCTTGCGTCAGCAGCTCATTCACACAGCGGGTCTCCTCGGCGAGGTACAACTCATTGATGGCGGCGCGCAACGGCGCAAGCACAGGCACTTCGCCGTCGAATACAAAAGATGCATGCGGCACGGGTTGGGATTCAGCTGGCTGAGCCATGGACACTCCGGAACATGTGGGAATCGCCGGCCGGGCTGGCGCTGGCTACGGCCTTGAACAACGTATTTTACTTAATCGGCGCAGGAAATGCCCTGCTCGCTTAGGCCACTGTCAGGCGCTGAGACCACAGGCGTGTATAGAACGGCCGGCATTGTTCCGCCAACTCTAATTGAAATGCCGTGAGCGCAAGGCGGCGTGCCTGATAGGGTTCAAACCCGGTGGAACGCTCGACCGACTGATACCAGTGCTTCGCCCACACACCATCACTTTTCCGCGGCCCCGCCGGCCAGCGGAGCATGCGATCGCTGAAAGTGATCCCTAAGCGCGCGCACAAAGCACGCAACATGCCGGCAGGGTTTTTTAAGATATCGGCCGCATCGACCACCGGAGGTGGAGCATCGCTGTGTTTGCAGACATGCTCGAACAAGCGCGCCTGCTGCTCGAAGCCCAGTTCCCACAAGGCCGCGTCCGGACGTATCACGGTGAAGGATGCCACCACCTCGTCAGGTGAGCGGATCAGGAAACAGTTCACCAACTCATCCAGCCACTCCAGTGGCATCTGGGGAAGTATGTGCTGGGTCATGTGTTTTTGGTACCAGATGGCCTTATCGCCCGGAATTGGTCCGGTGAGTGTTTTCGCCACTGTCTGCCAGTCGCTGGCTTGCGAGGCCATGACTTCATCACGACCCGGGTGTTGAGTGCCGGTATTGAGGAGGTAATAGGCATAGAACGGTTCATCGATAACCACTGCATCAGCGCGGTTTTCCCAGGCACGCATCATGGCGGTGGAGATATTGCGCGGCCCGGACCACATGGCGATGCGCAGACCCGCCGTCATGCGCGCGGACCTTTCTGACTCTCCTGTTGCACGAGTTGCATATAGAGTTGCTGCAGACGCTGAACCGTGGGTCCGCGTTTGCCATCGCCCTGCCGGCGTCCATCGATCTCCGTGACCGGTACCAGGCCCGCGAAGGTTCCGGTGACGAAGGCTTCTTCGGCGCCATACACATCCGTGAGACTGAAGTCTTTTTCGAATACAGGAATGCCGTTGTTACGACACAGGTGTATCACGTTTGCGCGGGTGATGCCGCCCAGGCAATACTTGCCAGTCGAAGTCCACACTTCGCCCTTGCGAACGATGAAGAAGTGGGTCGAATTGCAGGTGGCCACGAAACCTTGCAGATCGAGCATCAGGGCTTCATCGTAGCCGGCCTTGCTGGCCTGGATGCAGGCCAGAATGCAATTCAGTTTGGAATGGCTGTTGAGTTTTGGATCCTGTACATCCGGTGAGCCGCGACGCACATGTGCTGTGAACAAGCGGATGCCCTGCTCTACAGTGACAGGCAGCGGCTGCTTATATTCCGGAATGATGACCACGGTGGCGGGTGTAATGGTGAAACGCGGATCCTGGTGCGGCGTGGATTTCACGCCGCGCGTCACCATCAGACGGATATGCACGCCTTCGCGCATCTGATTGGCACGCAGCGTATCCAGCAACCTCGCAGTTAGTTGTTCGCGGCTCAGGCCAATGTCCATATCCAGCGATTTTGCGCCTTCATACAGCCGATCCAGATGCTGATTGAGAAACGGCAGGCCGCCCTCGTGCAGACGCAAGCCTTCCCATACACCATCGCCCAGGATGTAGCCGCTGTCGAACACCGAGATCTTGGCATCGGCGCGTGGGTAAAGCTCACCGTTGATGTTGATCTTGATGTCTGCATTGCGTGGATCCGGCTGGTAATCATGGGTACCTTTCGCCATCGATCTCTCCCCGACACGGCTATAAAACGTGGCTTAGTCTAATAGCCAGCATGGGAATTGGCTACGCACTGGAAGCGTTTGATCAATATTTAGACGCTGACCCATGCGGCACTTGATTTCCACCGCCATGCTCTTTACCTTGGCCACCTAGTTTCATCACCCCAGAGACTCCCACATGAAATTACTGCTTACAGCGCTGGCATTCCTGCTATTGACTGGCACCACATTCGCTGCCGACGCACCTCATCCCTTCAATGCCCATGACCTGGTGATGATGGAGCGTGTGAACGATCCACAGCTTTCGCCGGATGCAACCAAGGTAGCGTTCACGGTGCGCCAGACCGATTACGCCGCCAATAAAGGCGTTACCAGCGTCTGGCTACTGGACCTGGGGCAACCCGATTCCAAGCCGCAGAAACTTCTGGAAGGCAGCAATCCACACTGGTCCGCAGACGGCAGGTTTCTCTATTTCCTGTCGTCAAAATCCGGTTCCACCCAGTTGTGGCGCATAAACGCTTCAGGTGACACCTCCCAACAAGTCAGCAGTTATCCGCTGGACATCAATAACTTCAAGATCTCGCCAGATAACCAGCGCGTGCTCATGTCCATGGATGTGTTCACGGATTGTGACGATCTCGCCTGCACCAAGGCGCGCCTGGATGCGCGTGCCGCAGACAAGGCCAGTGGCCGCCTCTATACCCAGCTTTTCATCCGGCATTGGGATACCTGGATGGATGGCCGCCGCTCACAGTTGTTCATGGCCAACATCGGCGCCGACGGCAAACTTGATGGCAATCCAATATGGCTCACTCGCGGCCTGGATGGCGATATCCCCTCCAAACCCGAGGGCGATGACAGTGAATATGCATTCTTGCCGGACGGACGAACTGTGTACTTCGATGTCAAGATTGGTGGCTCGATGCGGACCTGGTCCACCAACTTCGACATCTATTCAGTGCCGGCAGACGGATCAGCGGCACCCAAGAATCTGACCGCCGCCAATCCGGCCTGGGATGGCTATCCCCTGGCGTCTCCGGATGGCAAAACTTTGTATTACCTGGCCATGAAGACCCCCGGCTTTGAAGCCGACCGCTTCGCCATCATGGCGCTCGATCTCGCCACAGGAAAGAAACATGAAGTGGATCCGCACTGGGACCGTACTCCGGGTCCGCTGCAGATATCCGCCGATGGCAAAACTCTATACACGACTGCCGATGATTGGGGCGACCACGCACTGTTCGCTGTGGATGTGAAGACCGGAAAAGTCAGCAAGCTGGTGAGCGACGGCACGGTCACAGGATTTGATATCGTCGGAGACCGCCTGATCGTAGCGCGGCAGGATTTCAATCATCCCACCGATCTCTATCTCGCCGATGCCTCGGGCAAGGGATTCCATCAAATTACTTACTTCAATGCCGAGCGCCTTAAGGATATCCAGTTCGGCGACTGGCAGTGGTTCACTTTCAAGGGCTGGCATGGCGATACCGTACAAGGCTACGTGATGAAGCCGGTGGGCTACGTGAAAGGCAAAAAATATCCCGTTGCCTTCCTGATCCACGGCGGCCCTCAGGGCGCCTGGACCAATGATTTCCATTACCGCTGGAATCCGGAAACCTATGCGGGCCAGGGTTTCGCGGTGGTGACAGTGAACTTCCACGGCTCCACCGGTTACGGCCAGGCCTTCACGGGTGCCATCTCCCAGCATTGGGGCGACCGGCCGCTGGAGGATCTCAAGAACGGCTATGCAGCGGCCCTCAAAAAATTTCCCTTCCTGGATGCCAATCGTGCCTGCGCGCTAGGCGCCAGCTATGGCGGTTACATGGTGTACTGGATCGCGGGCGTATGGAACCAGCCGTGGAAATGCCTGGTGGATCACGACGGCGTGTTTGATGCGCGCATGATGTATTACGCCACCGACGAACTGTGGTTTGAGGAACATGAGAACGGCGGCACCCAGTACGAACATCCGGCGAACTACGAGAAATTCAATCCGCTGGATCACGTCAAGGACTGGCAGGTCCCCATGCTCATCATTCACAGTGGCCACGATTTTCGCATCCCCGAGACTCAGGGTTTCGGTGCCTTCACTGCATTGCAGCGCCGCGGTATACCCAGCGAGCTGCTGACCTTCCCGGATGAAAGCCATTTCGTGCAGAAGCCGCAGAACAGCGTCCAATGGCACGACACGGTGAATGCCTGGCTGAAACGCTGGACTTCACCTGATAATGCGAAATAAAAATCATCAAATCGGGTAGGGGGTGAGCTCACGCTCACCGCCCTCCCACACCACCGTACGTGCGGTTCCGCATACGGCGGTTCAACCAACACATTGAAGTCGCTGCTGTTCGCGCAGCAGCGAGACCAGTCCCTGGCGCGTGAAGTAGGCGACAGAAAGAGCGCGGTTCAGATGGGATGCACCTGCATTCCACCATGGACCCCGCCCATTCATGGCACTTTTCCAGGCCCGCTCAGCGTCCAATCCCAAGGCACGCAACTTGCGTTGCCTCGTGCGGGGTCGCTTCCACTGTCGCCACAGTAAACATCGCAACCGTCGCCGTATCCACCCGTCAAGTTCCTCCAATATCCCTTTGCTTTGCGTAAGCTGAAAGTAATTGATCCAGCCGCGCAACAGCGGATTTAGAGCCTCGATCGTGTGGCGCAGCGAGCGCCCGCGTCCACTGCGTAACAGTGCTCGGATTCGCTCAGTCAATCGTCGCACGCTCTCCGGCGCAATCCGTAGCCGTGTCTGCCGGTGTACCGTGACGCTATACCCCAGAAACTTCCGTTCCCAGGGCCGCGCCACCGCGCTTTTCACCCGGTTCACCCGCAGCCGCAGTTCCCGCTCCAGGAACCGGCTGATCCTACGCATGATCCGCTCCGCCGCGATGCGACTACCCACATAGATATTGCAGTCATCCGCATAGCGACAAAAGGCCAGACCTCGTCTCTCCAGTTCCCGGTCGAGGTCGGTCAGCAAGATGTTGGACAGCAGCGGCGACAACGGTCCGCCCTGCGGCGTGCCTTCGTGGCGCGCTTCCACCACTCCATCCTGCATCATCCCCGCTTCCAGAAACCGGCGGATGAGTCTGAGTACGCGTGCGTCACTGACCTGACGTGCCACCCGCGCCATCAACCCATCGTGGTTCACTCGATCGAAGAACTTCTCCAAATCAAGATCAACCACCCAGCGTTTATCTTCACGGATGTATCCTTGCGCTCTGCCTACCGCTTGGCTGGCTCGGCGTCCCGGACGAAAGCCGTAGCTCGCTTCCGAGAACGTCGGTTCAAACAGCGGTTGCAGAACCTGATGCAGTGCTTGCTGGATCAACCGATCCACCACCGCCGGCACGCCGAGCATCCGAGTTCCGCCCGCAGGCTTCGGAATATCCACTCGACGCACCGCGCGCGGCAGGTACCGTCCTTCCAGCAACGCCTCCTTCACGCTCGGCCAGTGTCTTTTGAGCCAGCTTTTGAACTCGGTCACCGTCACGCCATCAACGCCCGGTGCACCTTTGTTCCGCATGACTCGCTGGTACGCCAGCCACAAGTTGCTGCGTTCGACCACGCGCTCCATGAGCGCTTGATCCTCCGATTTCGTTCGCCCGGCTGTCGCCGCGCAATCCTCAGCACCGAGCCGCCGCGTGCCGGAGTTCCGCCCCGTACCTTGCGTCTCGGCCACTCTCGCGAGTGCTTCTGCTTCATCGGATCGCATCGAGATCATCCGTCCTACTCTCAGTGTTGTTGTTCGGTCCTTCAGTGTCTCCACCTACTATGACCTCGGCTGACTTCTGAGTACGCCTCCAAAGACCTCTCGATCTTTGTAGCACAGCGGCACGCACTCAGCTCTCCCCGGGTATGGCACACTCACCTTCCCGCTTATGCCTGTCGGATCTACGCCGCACCGTTCCGTGCAAGTACCGGGCTTTGATGATCATGGCCATCTCACCCCAATGCGTCGCCTCTATCCGCTTCCTGTTCGTCAGGCCAGCGCTTTGCCCACAGCTTCCTCCGGATTCCCAGTCACCCGGGACACCCTTGCCGCTCAGCTAACCCTTCCCCTTGCCGGGTAGGTAGAGGACTTTCACCTCCAAGTGAGTGCGCCCTGCCGGGCGCACCATGCAAACTGAACGGCGGCTTTAAAAGCCGCCGTTTCTATTTCAATGCCCAAGGGTCGCTTCCGACCGATTCTGTTGAAAAACTCGTCAAATGCCGAGACACTGAATTAAGAACGAGATGAATATCTTCTATATTGTGATTCATATTCGATGTGTAAGCGAGCCAGTACCGTTGAGTACGCAGA
>JBAWFD010000016.1:0-10969 GCA_049591615.1 Gammaproteobacteria bacterium
ACGGTATTCAGCACCTTGAGCACCACGCCGCGGTCGGCATGGTAACCTTCGGTGACGGCGCCCTGATCCATGTGATGGCGGGCACGCTCGCGCAAAATCTTGATATCGGTGAGAAATGGTTTGTCAGACATGTAAATTCTCCTTCTTGAATCTGGATTTAGTCAGTGCTGGTAACGCGAGTAGCCTGTGATATCTATCATGCTAGCACTCGGAACCGATGGTCGCATCTACCCCAAAAATCTCTCTATCCATTCCTAGAATTTATTCAGCGGGATCTTCAGATAACTCACGTCGTTAAATTCGGGCGCAGGTAGAACACCGGCACGGATGTTGATCTGCACGGCAGGCAGTAGCAAGGCCGGCACATTCAGGGTCTTGTCACGCGTTGTGCGTAAGGCGATGAACTGCTCCCGGGACACACCGTCGTGTATGTGTATATTCGCGCGCTTCTGTTCCGCCACCGTGGTCTGGTGTAGGTATTCACGCCCCCCCGGAGCATAGTCGTGACACATATACAGACGCGTGCTGGGTGGCAAGGAAAGGATCTTTTGAATGGAGTCATAAAGACGGCCGGCGTCGCCACCGGGAAAATCGCAGCGCGCGGTGCCGGAATCCGGCATGAACAGGGTGTCGCCCACGAAGGCCGCGTCGCCGATCACATAGGTCAGGTTGTCGCTGGTATGCCCGGCCGTGGTCATGACACGCACCTCCAGACTGCCGATACGGAAGCTTTCGCCGTCCTTGAACAGATGATCAAACTGGCTGCCATCACTGGGCACCTGCGATTCGACGTTGAACAAGTGTGCGAAGGATGCCTGCACCTGACGGATGCCCTCGCCGATCGCAATCCGGCCACCGAGTGTTTTCTTGATGTGCTGCGCAGCACTTACATGGTCCGCGTGAGCATGGGTTTCTAGAATCCAGTCGAGTGTCAGCTTGGCACCGCGTAGATGCGTGATAATCACATTGGCGAAGGCCGTACCGGTCCTGCCTGCGGCGGCGTCATAGTCCAGCACTGGGTCAATGATGGCCGCACGCTGCGTGACCGGGTCGGCCACCATGTAGGAGAATGTGGAGGTGGGCTTGTGGAAGAATGCAGTGATGGTAGCTGTCATGGCTGACTCCATTCATGTTGCCGATACCTATTCTATATACTGTTGTTCCTCATCCAGAAATAATCATACAAAGAATCCCTGATGCTATTTGCCCTGCTCGGCGCGGTGCTTATCGGATTGACCCTGGGATTGCTGGGTTCCGGAGGTTCGATCCTCACGGTGCCGGTACTCCTGTATCTGCTGAATATGCCTGACAAGCTCGCCATCGCCAGCTCCCTCGGCATCGTGGGTGGTATCAGCTTCATGGGTGCCATCCCTTATGCCTGGCAGCGGCTGGTGCAGTGGCGTTATGTATTGCTGTTCGGCCTACCCGACATGCTGGGCGCCTGGATGGGCGCTTGGGTGGGCGAATTCATGCCCGGCGCCTTGCAGCTGCTGATCTTCGCGGCGGTGATGCTGGCAGCGGCCATGGTCATGCTACGCCGTCCCGCGCTTAATCCTGACCCAGCAGTGCGGCACGCAGTCTGGAAGATCATGCTCAGTGGCTTGGGCGTGGGTGTGATCGTCGGTGTGGTGGGTGTCGGTGGCGGTTTTCTGATCGTGCCGGCACTGGTGATCCTCGGCAGGCTCATGATGCGCCAAGCGATTGCCACCAGCCTTGTCATCATTATGCTGGCTTCGTTCACCGGCTTCATCCGCAACCTGCTTTCGATCTCCACGCACGGCTTGCATATAAGCTGGAGTATTATCGTGCTGTTCGTATTGGTGGGCGCGCTGGGCAGTTTTGCCGGCCATCAGATTTCCGGACGCATACCGCAGCACAGGCTCAGACAGCTGTTCGGTGTGTTCCTGGTGCTGATGGGCGGCTACATCGTCTGGCAAACGCTGCCCCGCGTACTGCGACCATAAAGGAGTGCAAACATGACCACCACAGCTGAAATGGTCTCCAAAGCCAGAAGCAAGATCCACGAAGTCGCCCCGCAGGATGTTTCCGAGCAGCTCGGCAAAGTCATCATCCTGGATGTGCGTGAGCCGAACGAGTACGTCGCCGGCCATATTCCCGGCGCGGTCAATATTCCACGCGGTCTGCTGGAATTCCAAATTGACCAGTACCCGTCGCTCAATGATCGCAACGCTGAGATCGTGGTGAACTGCCAAGGCGGCGGGCGCTCTGCATTAGCCACAGTGAAGCTGCAGGAACTGGGCTACAAACATGTCAGCAATCTGATGGGCGGCTATAGTGCCTGGGCTGCGGCCGGACTGCCGACGGAAAAGCCCTGAGCGCTGCATGGGTGATCACAGCCATCCCCTGAAGCACTCGATCCCCGGCGGCATCCGCGCATTCCTGCTGGCCCTGTTGCTAACGCTGGGCTTCGCCGCCGTGGAAGCCATCGCCGGCATCGGGTCACACTCACTGACTTTGTTGGGGGACGCGGGCCACATGGCCACCGACGGCGTGGCCCTGGGCATCGCCTTGCTGGCCGCGTGGATCGCGCTCAGACCGGCTTCCGAGCGCCATACCTATGGATTTGGCCGCATGGAGGTGATGGCGGCGCTGGTGAACACCCTGCTGATGCTGATGATTGCAGCGGCCATCGTCACGGAAGCCGTGATGCGCTTTCGGCATCCGCCAGTAGTGCATGCGCGGGTGGTGATGGTCATCGGTACACTCGGCCTCATCATCAATTTCGTCATTTACAAAGTTCTACAACACGGCGGTCAATCTTTGAACGTACGCGCCGCACTGCTGCACGTCCTGGGCGACATGCTGGGTTCACTGGCGGCGCTGATCGCTGGCGTGGTGATTTATTTCACCGGCTGGTTCCCGATCGACCCGTTGCTGTCACTGTTCATCGCGGTGCTGATCCTGATCTCCGGCCTGCGGCTGTTGCGGGACGCGAGCCGGGTGCTGCTGGAAGGCGTGCCGACAGGACTGGATCTTGCCAAGATCGGACTCAGCATGGCGGGCGTGGACGGCGTGCGCTCCGTGCATGACCTGCACGTCTGGTCCCTGTCATCCAATGAGATTTCCCTGTCGGCACATATCGTGATCGATGATATGGGCGCGTGGCAGCCGGTTCTGCATCGTCTACAGGAACACCTACATCACGCCTATGGAATCGGACATGCGACTCTGCAGCCGGAACCGACGGTGCTGGCGCGTATCCCGTTGGAAAGTCTAGGGAGGCGTATATAAGCGCGCTGGTTAGAATCCGTGTCTTTTGACTTAATCCCGTTTTGCAACGATCAATCTGTCAGTTAGAATCCCTCTGTCCCCGCTGAATCAGGGACGTCTTAGCCAAATATAACTTTGACATGGAGGTCAATATGAAGACTCTATTAATCCCATTGTGTGTCGCCCTGGTTGTGAGCGCGTTTGCGTTCACCTCAGGTGCTTACGCCCAGGATAGCAAACTAAAATCTGCCCAGCAGCAAAAGTTTGCGGACTGTGCGCATCAATCCAAGGGCCTGAAGGGCGATGAACATAAGCAGTTCATGAGCGATTGTCTCGGCGGAAAGACTGATGCAAAGAAAGCGGGTTCAGCAGCCAAAGCATCTGCTGGAAAAGACCAGATGGAAAAGAAATCCAGTGCGCAAAACGCAAAGATGAAAGCTTGCAGCTCAGAAGCCAAGAGCAAGCACCTCGCCGGTGAGGAGCAGGCGACCTTTATGAGTGAATGCCTCAAGGGCGACGGCGAGTAATCCTGTTCTAGCGTTAATCAGGGTGCAGTCTGTTGAAGACTGCGCCCTGATTATTTAAGTACACTCTGATCAATTTCATTTTCAGTCATGCCGACAAAATCGGGACATGAATGATTCAACCAGAGCTTCCCTACTTTTATACGCGGCCCGCGCGGATGTGCAACGGCCAGCTCACGATTTTGACCGCACCCGAACCACCCCAAAGCTTTTCCAGCGGCGTGTTCAAGGCGGTTACCGGATCGCGCCCATTCTTACTGATGAATTTTTGCACGGCCGACCAGGTGCGCAGATAAGCCAGAAACTGCTCCAACGTCCAGCGCTGTTGCATGCGAAATGCCGGTGGTGAAATTTCCTCGAACGGGAATTCGATGCTGCGGTAGCCGTCATCGATCAAGGCACGCTCCGGCGGCCAGTAAGCATCCGTTTCACCACAATAAAATGCATTCACGCAGGTATCGATAGCCGGTTCTATGCTACATAGGCTATAGCACCACACAGCAAGCACGCCGCCCGGTCTCAGAACTTTTTTGACCTGCGTGTAAAACTTCGGCCGGTCGAACCAATGTACCGCCTGGGCCACGGTCACCAGATCCACGCAATGCGGTTCCAGGTCCGGTGATTCAGCCGGCGCTACCCGGTAACTCACGCGTACATGCGGAAATGCACTCTCGATCTGTTGCTTACTGGGATCGGTGGCGATCACCTGTCGGTAATACGATGCCAGGCCCAGGGCCGCTTGGCCGTTACCGGTGCCACAGTCCCAGGCTGTATCGTGGTTGTGTGTCAGTGTCGCCAGCCAGGCAAACAGCTCATGTGGATAATGCGGCCGCGCGTCCGCGTAGGCTGATGCATGACCGGAGAAATGGTCCTTGAACTTCAATACAGTCATGCCTGGCGATACAGATCTAGCGCAAACATGACCCACATGGCCAGCAGCACAATGCTGCTGGCGGCATAAATGGGGAAGCGGTGCATGATCTTGTTGTAGGTCACATGAATCAGGGAATGCACCACCCGTAGCGCCACAAAGATCCAGACCAGTACCAAGATTGCTTGTGTTACGTTATGTGTTACATACAGCGCGAGAGATAGGACGTAAAGCAGCAACGGCATCTCGAACAGATTCGTGAAGTTGCGTCCTGCCAGACGTACATCGACCGGCACATCCGTGGATTCGCCTACCTTGAACTCACCCCGCTTCAGCCGCCCGGCGAAACCCGCGCTCCAGCGCTTGTAGGCCATGTATAGCATGATGATAAAAGTCCAGGCCACCAAGGCCATCATCGGTATGAAAATGGATTCTGATCGCATGGTGTCACCCTCGATGGACAGAAACTTTGCTTCAGCAAACTTGTCAAATAGCAAGCGCATGACTACATGACAAATGAATACTGCTATAATTTTAAAATATATGCCAGTGGTCAGACGACTCGACTCTTTGAACTCATAAACCGGATAAAACGGAGACAAAATTGAAATGTCCTAAATGCGATTTGGACCTGGTGCCGACCATTCGGCACAAGATCAAGGTCAACTACTGTCAATCCTGCAAAGGCATGTGGCTGGATTGTCAGGAGCTCAGTCAACTGGAAGACGAAGCCTTTGACTTTGGCGATGATGCCAAGGGCACCCTGGTCTTCAATTCCACGCCTACAACCGCTAAATGTCCCGAGTGTGGCACTCCTCTCAAGAAGTTCAATTACAGGTTTTACGATCTGGAGATGGAGTTTTGTGAGAACCAGCATGGATACTGGCTGGACGAAGACGAAGACACGCGGGTTCTGCAACTGATGAAAAAAGAGGAAGCGGATGAAACACGAAAGCTGCTGGCGGAAGACCAGTGGACTCGAACTCTAAAACATATGCGCTCGGGTTCGTTTCTCAGCAAGGTGAAAGATCTGTTTCACTAAGACCACAGGGCAACGGATTATAGTTCCTCAGGTGACCGCATAGGCGCGCACCGGAAAGCTGCCGAAGTTTTTCACTTTCACCGGCGCGGCATGGAAACGGAAGCCCTTGTCCGGCAGTTGCTCCAGATTGCACATGTGCTCGCAGATGGGGATGTCCGCCCGCAGTAGTACGCTATGCGCCGGGCGCTCACCCGTTTCGATGCTGTCTATATTCAGTGAATCGATGCCCACAAAGGCTGCGCCCTGCGCTTTCAGATAGCGCGCCGCGGCTTCCGTCAGGTATGGGTGGCCTTCGAAATACTGGTCCGTGCGCCAGTGTCGTGACCAGCCGGTATGTACCAGCACCGCCTTGCCGCGCACGGCCGCACCCTTGAGCAACTCCGGGCCGATGGCACGCTTTGACGGATCGGCATGGAATACCAGGCCAACCAGGTCCACCAGGGATTCCAGTGGCAGTTCCGACAAGTCCTTGCCGTCCGCATAGCGGTGAAAAGGTGAATCCACGTAGGTGCCAGTGTTTGCGACCAGCTCAATCTTGCCGATTTGGAAGGTTGTGCCTGCGGCGTATTTCGACTTGGACATCTCCCGTGACAGGTAATCGCAGATGATCGGCGCCGGCAGACCCTTGTAGGTGGTCATGCCATGTTCGACGGTGTGGCTCAGATCAATTATGCGTGACATGGACGGCTTTCCTTGCGACTGCGCCTGTCTTTTGAACCTCGAGCTCAGTGCAGCGTTGACGCGGTGGACGATTTTTCAGCCCTGCGTCTGTTCAGTTTCAGCAATACCCAGGCCCAGATACAAAGTACACCGCTCACGACGATGATGGAGGATATGCCCAGCATGAACCATCTGTCCGACGTAAGCATATACCAGTGGGACAACAATTCGAAAACATGCCACAGGGCAAACAGGCCGAAAATCGCACCGCTGATGGTCAGATAGGCTTTCATGGAAGTACTCCAAATATGGATTTCATAGTTTGCACTGCTTCGCGATGCGCAGCATGGCGTTCAATGACAGCTCCACATCCTCGTCGGTGGTAGCGAAGGAGCACACACTGATACGCATGGCGGTCTGGCCCTGCCAGACAGTACCGCCGCACCAGCAGGTGCCGTCCTTCTGAATCTCTGCGATTACCCGATTGGTCATGGCCGGGTCGCTGAATGACACCAGCACTTGGTTGAGCACCACGTCGTTGAGGATCTCGTAGCCAGCGGCTTTCAAGCCTTCGGCGAAGTGCCGCGCCTGGCGGCAGTTGCGTTCGATCATTTCCACCAGATCGCTGCGCCCCAGTGTGCGCAACGCAGCCCACACTTCCACGCCGCGCGCTCGCCTTGATAGTTCCGGTACAAAGTCTGAAGGATTGCGATTGGTACTTTCGGTGGGTAGGTACTCGGCGGTGATGGCCATAGCGGCGCGCAGCGCATCCGCGTTCCTCACCAGTGCAATACCGCTGTCGTAAGGAACGTTCAGCCATTTGTGGAAATCCGTGGCCCAGGAATCCGCATTCGCCATTCCCTTGGCAAGCTTGGACATAGAAGGTACGGCTAGGGCCCACAGACCGAAGGCGCCGTCCACATGCACCCAAGCGCTGCTCCTGTGTGCGCGCTCGCAGATTTCCCCGATGGGATCGAAAGCACCGGTGTTCACATTGCCGGCCTGGGTGCATACGATGGTCGGACCGGATAGGGGCGGCAACGCATCCGCGCGCATGCGTCCCTGGGAATCCACCGGTACTTTCACGACCCGGCTGCGCCCCAGGCCCAACATGCCCAGTGACTTGAGCAACGTCGGATGGGCTTCGGCACCGGTGATCACCGTGATGGGCGGCGCGCCGATCAGCCCATCGGCCTCCACATTCCAACCGACATCGTTCAGCACCTTGTGGCGCGCCGCTGCCAGTGCACAAAAATTCGCGACCGTCGCACCGGTGACGAAGCCGCCGCCGCACTCCGGCGGAAGATGCAGCAGATCCAGCAGCCAGCGCAGCGCCATCTGTTCGAGATACGCAGTGGCGGGTGTGACGTTATTCAAAGCAGAATTCTGGTCCCAGGCGCCGGCCAGCCAGTTGGCAGCCAGGGTCACGGGCTGCGAACCGCCGATCACGAAACCGAAGAAGCGTCGTCCGCTGATGGCGATGGTGGCGGGCGAGCAGATTTCATCCAGTATTCTTAGCGCGGCCTCCGGTTTGTTCGGCTTCTCGGGCAATGGCTCATCGAGCACGGAGATTTTTGCGACCGCTGCAGGCGATGGCATCACGGGCCGGGAATCGAGATGTTCGAGATATGTGATGGCGCGCTGCGCGGCATCTTCCAGAAGTTTTCTCATCCACTTTCTCCATGAATCCCGGCAGGAATTCTAGCGCATCCCATTCGCGCAGAATCCGTTACTTAGATCCACACATCGTTCTGGGCGGTGCGCTCGCCACCCTGATCTCCGGTGTTCAGTACACCGCGCGGCTCGATGAGCAGCATTTTGACTTCATCGGCGGCATACGGTTTGTGCTCGACGCCTTTTGGGACTACGTACATCTCGCCTGCTCCGATATCCACGTGGCCGTCCCGGAAATCGATGCGCAACTTGCCTTGCAGGACGATGAAAGTCTCATCGGTATCCTTGTGGTCGTGCCAGATGAAATCGCCCTTGAGCTTCACCACTTTGAACTGATAATCGTTCATCTCGGTGATCACCTTGGGCGCCCAGTGGTCGTTGAATAGAGCAAATTTCTGTTCGAAATTGACGGCTTTGTAATTCATGAGCGTGACTCAGAAATGATAAAACACTGTAGTATTTAGCACTGCGGCCGGCTGTAATACCAGTGGCCTTGCGAATTCTTAACCTGGGGTGCCCCCATGAATCGTCGCCATCTGCTGTTCGCTTTCCTGAGCCTCCTCGGTGTGCTATGCGCCACCCTTCCAGCCTTCATGTACTTCGGTGCAGCGGGTCTGCCATTTAATACCACGCGCACCGCGGCGGGCGAGCTCATGGTCGCGCCTTTGCCTGGCGTTCAGCTACCGTCTGGTCTCAAATCGGGCGACGTCATTGCCTGGCAGGCGATGAGCACTGAGGCGCGTGCGGCGGTGAACACGGTGCTGGCAACGCAGGCGCTGAAAGCCGGTGGCACTTATACACTGCACATTCGCCGCGACGGCAACCAGCTTACGGTTCCAGTGACTAGTGACTAGTGACTAGTGACTAGTGTCTCGCTCACGGGCAGTCCCGGGGTATTGAACAATCTGGTCTATATCACGGTCAGCAACCTGCTGCTACTGGCGCTGGGTCTCCTCACACTGTGGCGTGGTCGGGACTGGGCGGCTTGGGGTTTGAGCCTGTACGCGTTTTGTTGGTTGCTGGGAAGTAGTGCTCAAATCATTCCGGGTACACCGTATCTGGATCTGGTCCTGCTGCTGATGATCGACTTTACTCTCAACTTGTCCTCACTCGGTCTGTATATCACTGCCGAGAGCCTCGCCGGACCTGTCCTCGACAGACGCTTACGCTGGGTGTTCCGAATTATATTCGTCATCCTGTTCAGTTCAGTCTTGATCCTGTCGCTACCACGGACGATCGGTGCTGTATTCCTCGGCTGGCAGGTCGGAGCATGGTATGGGGCGATGATGGCTTGCGCTACAGCACAGGTGTTCTTGGTCATGGTCGTGCTGGTCGCTGGTTACTTGCGCGCTCCGGACGCTGCACGTCTGCGCTTACGCTGGATACTCATGGCCACGATCCTGCTGCTGGTGACGATGCTGCTGAATTATTTCACACCCATAATGTTCAGCCTCTCGGGAATACTTTTCCTGGATCTGCTGTGGGCGCTGGTATTTGCCTGTTATGTCTATGGCGTGCTGCGTCACCGGCTGGTAAATCTGTCGTTCGTCATCGATCGCACTCTGGTGTACGGCGCCACCACTACCCTGGTGATCGGAGTACTGTCCGCAGTAAATGCCCTCGCCCAGCACGCGGCTCTGGGTCATAGCACCAGCCTCATCCTGGAGGTAGTGGTGCCGCTGGCTCTGGGTATCGTGCTCGGTACGGTGCGCAAGCGCGTCGATGCTTGGGTTGATCGCTTGTTCTTCCGGCGCAAATACAAAGCAGAAAAGGCCTTGCGGGCCTTCGCCGAGCGCTGCGCGTTCATCGAGCAGGAGGCTGCGATCCTCGATCGCACCATACAAGAATTGAAGCGCAACACCGGAACACCCGGGGTCGCGCTGTATGAACGCACACCACAGGGATACCGCTGCCTCAGACAACTGCCTGCCGGAACCTACCCGGCATCGGTCGAGACCGATGACCCGATTCTGGTGGCTTTACGCTCCGGCCTGAACGATGCCGAGCTGTTTGAGTCAGGCAGTGCCTTAGGGGAGGATGGCTATGCGTTCCCCATGACGATCCGCGGGGTGTTGATCGGGGTGGTAGTGGTTGCTCCCCGGCCTGCTGAGCAGTATACCGGCGAGGAACGTGAACTCATCGCGCATGTGGTACATGAAGTGGGGATCGCCGTATTTGCCGCCCGGTCCCGTAGCCAGTCTGAGTTCTTGCAGAAATCAGTAAACGACAGCGCGCTGCCTGAAAGCTGGCGTACGCGCGCACGCCAATTGATGTCTATTGTGTAATTATCGTTACGCTGAGTCGTTCTGCTTATCTGACAGCGCGCGCACCCACCAGTGCCTGGGCACGGGAGCGCACATCCTTGTTCGTCGGTATTTTGCCGGTCGCCAGGCGCAGCAACAGATCCCGTTGCGCGTTTGTTTCGAGTGTATACAGTAGTGCGGCAATCCTGAGCGTGGCGCTGGCTAGCAGTTTGAGCTCATCGGCGATGCGTTGCCCGGCCTTGCGCGGCCCGCAAACCACCAGGCCGATGAGCTGCTGACCGACCCGCATGGGGAACACATGCCCTTCGGTACCGAGCGTGCTTTTGACCGATCGAAGGTCGATCCACTTCTCGCCCGCTTTGAGTTGCAGAAGACCCGGGTCATGGGCATCGAGCCGAGCCGGTGATCCCATGTCCCCACGTTCGCATACCCGTACCATCCGATGATTTTTGTCCTCAGCCAGATAGAGAGATAAGCCACGCGCCCGGCTCTGGCTGAAGAGTTCATCCGCAGCTCTGTCCAGCAGCACCTCGCGGTCAGTTACGTCGGCGGCCATACGCATGAACTTATTGAACGCAGAGCGCGCGCGCCGCTCATGGCGGAAGAACAGCCGGTTGAGGGTGTGGTCCAGCTGGCGCTTGACAGCATGCAGTCCCATACCTAAGAGCAAGGCGATGAAGAGCGCCACTACTCTGTTGGTACC
>JBAWFD010000017.1:0-48485 GCA_049591615.1 Gammaproteobacteria bacterium
GCTGGGGTACGACCATGAAACCAGCGCCCAAGCGGAGCAAATGGAGTCACTGGAGACCTTGATCCTCGCCGACCTGGGTTATCCGGATCCCTATCGCTGACGGTATCTGCCGGGGTTTTTGGCCTAGGCCCGCAGCATGTAAACTTACCTCCATTGCCACACAGTTGAACCCGTCCATGCCCTCTGAAAGCATCTCACCCGACCGAAGGCCCGGTCTGCGCGCCTGGTTCGAGAACCTGCGCCAGGCCTTGAGCGGCGAGCCCCGCGACCGTGGCGAACTCCTGGAGCTGCTCCGGGACGCCCAAAACCGCAACCTGTTCGATAGCGATGCCCAAACCATGCTGGAGGGTGTATTGCAGGTGGCGGACATGCAGGCACGCGACATCATGATCCCGCGCGCCCAGATGGTGGCACTGGAGAAGGATGCCTCCCTGCGGGAGGTAATAGCCGTGGTGGTGGATTCGGGCCATTCGCGATTCCCGGTGGTGGGAGAAAGCCGCGACGAAGTCATCGGAATCGTGCTGGCCAAGGACCTGCTGGAACATTTTCTGGAGGATCCGGATGCTGCCTTCAACCTGCGCGAATATCTGCGGCCTGCGCCGTTCGTACCGGAAAGTATGCGCCTGAATGTACTACTCAAAAATTTTCGCGCCAGTCGCAATCACATGGCGATCGTAGCTGATGAATACGGCGGCGTCGCGGGACTGATCACCATCGAGGATGTGCTGGAGCAGATCGTCGGCGAAATCGACGACGAATACGATGTGGATGACGAGACCCGTATCCTCAAGCACAGTGACCGGCGCTATACGGTGAAAGCCCTGACACCCATCGAGGATTTCAATGCCTATTTCGGCGCCACTTACAGCGATGCTGAATTCGACACCGTGGGCGGGTTGGTGATGCATGCCTTCGGCCACTTGCCCAAGCGTGGTGAAAAAATCCTCATCGGCAAACTGCGTTTCAAGGTGCTGCGCGCTGATAGCCGCCGACTGCATTTGCTGGAAGTGACGCGCAAGGGTAAAAGCTCTTCTTCGGCGTCTGATAAGACCGCATGAGTGTAGCGTCCGCCCGCGGCGCGCGCATGCACCTTCTCGGCCTCCTGAGCGTCGCCGATCAACGATTACGTGCTGGCTTGATTGGGGATGGCATAGCGTTCATCAGTGGCGCGCTCACGGTGCTGGCGTTTGCGCCGTTCAAGTTTTACCCACTCCCGATGCTTACCCTGGCTACGCTGTTCTGGCTATTGAATGGTGCCTCGGTGCGCCGTGCATTCTGGCGTGGCTTTCTGTTCGGCATGGCCGAATTCGCATTGGGCGTGTATTGGCTGTATATCAGTATCCACAGTATCGCCGACGCCCCGGTGTGGCTGACGTTACTGATCATCAGCACGCTGGTAGCAGTCATGGCGCTTTACAGTGGGGTCGCCTGCGCGCTCGGCGTATGGCTCATGCCACTCGCGGACTGGCGGCGCTGGGCCATAGCGCTGCCGGCGCTATGGACGCTGCTCGAATGGCTGCGTGGCTGGTTACTGACCGGCTTTCCATGGCTGAGCTTGGGTTATAGCCAGATCGATAGTCTTTTGAAAGGCTTCGCGCCGGTGCTGGGTGTCTATGGTGTGACCCTTGTGGTAGCGCTATCCGCCGGTTTGTTGCTGAGTATGCTGGCGATATGTTTGAATCTGCGTACGCGTTTTATTTCCTTAGTAATACTGCTTGCACTATGGATGGCGGGGGGCATTCTCTCATCGGTCTCCTGGACCCATCCTGCAGGCAAACCCCTGCCAGTCAGCCTGCTGCAGGGCAATATCCCTTCGACCATCAAATGGAATCCACAGAACTTTCAGCCGACGCTGGACCTATACCGTCAAATGACCGAGCAGCACTGGGACAGCCGTTTGATCGTGTGGCCGGAGTCCGCCGTACCGGACTATGCGGATCAGGTCTGGATCGGATATCTGGAACCGCTGGACAGACAAGCGCGCGCCCACGGGACTGAGTTGTTTATCGGCGCGCCCACCGAAGACCAGGTCACGGGCGATGCCTTCAATAGCGTCGTGGCTCTCGGCGGTCACGATGGCGTGTACCAAAAACGGCATCTGGTGCCATTGTCGGAATATTTCCCATTACCGGCGTGGGCCAAGCGCTGGCTGGAAAGCATGAATCTGCCGTATTCCTCATTCACCCCCGGTCCTGCCGACCAGCCATTGTTGCAAGCGGCGGGCTATCCGGTGGGCGTATCCATCTGTTACGAGGATGCCTATGGCGATGAGATCACGCGCGCCCTGCCACAGGCGGCATTCCTGGTGAATGTCAGCGACGACGGCTGGTTTGGCGATTCCATCGCCTTACCTCAGCATTTCGAGATTGCACGCATGCGCGCGTTGGAAACCGGACGTTATCTATTGCGCGATACCAATACCGGCATCACGGGTATCATCAACTCCAGAGGAGAAGTGGTCAGGAGTCTGCCACGCAATAGACGCGGCGTATTGCAGGGTGCGGTTGTGCCGTATGCGGGCGGTACGCCTTACCTATATATAGGTAATGCGGCGGTCGTGATTGGCTGTATGCTGTTGCTGATCGCGGCAGGATGGGGAAGGAGGCAGTTAAAAGGGCAATTTGAGATATGAATGGTTTGGCGCACCCTGATATCAACAAAACAATGAATACTTTGAGTACACGCGCTGATCAGCTGTTACGGCTCTTCGTCACATTGTTAATGTTGGCTTATCCAGCTGCCACACTTTTCGTAAATCATGGCGACAGTTATACACTTGGGTTGCTGGCGATCGTCGGTGTCTGGGTTTGGATCCGGGACAGTGCCCATGTCTGGCTGAACCGGGATAGCGGAACTCTGTGCCTGGCATTCGCATTGCTGTTTGCAGTGATCGTGCTGTCCTATCTGACCGGCTATCAGACCGTAGCCGGTTTCCATTTTCTGGGACGCTACCTGCGGTTTCTGTTCATCATACCTGTGTTTCTGGCTTTCCGTCGGTATCCGCCTACAGCAAAGACCGCATTCATCGGCCTGGCATTGGGCGCGCTTACGGCCGGTGTCATGGCGAGCCTGGAATTTATGTATGCCCATGGCCCAATCAGGGTAGATGCGCAAACCGATCTCTCGATCATTTTTGGCGATCTCACTACCACCATGGTTCTATGCATGGTAGCGGGTTTTGGGTTGATGGCAGCCTCACGGCGCCGATGGTCTGTGCCACTGCTTAGTTTGTGTCTCGTAGGCGGTGTTGTGGCGAGTCTGCTGTCCGGTACGCGCGGCGCGTGGTTGCCTCTGTTTCTGCTGATACCGGCGTTAATCACACCCGCAGCCGGTTTTCTGAAACGTCGATACATTTTCATCATCACATTGGTGTTAGCAACGATCTTTTCATCCTTTTACTTCATGGCCCGCACCGGCACCCAAGAAAGGTTATTGGACATCGGTAATAACCTGCGGAATTACTTTGTAGCCATTGATACGCTTGGTATTTCACAAAAGCAGTCTCAGATGCGGTTCCATTGCTTGAACACCAAAGCATTTCTAGAAGCGTGGTCAGACGCTGCACATCTGGAGGGCAACGATACCCCGTCAATTTCATTGGCAGCTGATCCAAGCATGAATGTTACAACGACTGCAGGCGTCGCGTGTTCCTCGGGATATGTATTGCACATCCAGAATACAGATATAAACAAGACTGTCCATGTAGCATTCCCCAGGGCGCCTCTTGAACCTGGAAGTTCCCAGTACACCGATATTTTGGCGCGCGGCATGGGTTCGATAGCGTTCGCCGGTGCCGAAGGAACTGCTGTGGCTATCAACAGTCCAAAAAAATACCAGACCATTTCTGTGAAGAGTAATAAGGCACAGGGCAGTACAATTGACATATCGGTAGGGCCCAACAATTCCCTTTGGTTACTTCCGATTGAGAACTATATTGGTGAATATAGCTTTTCAATCGCCAATAATTCGATAGGTCAGAGATTCGAATTATGGCGCTCTGCCTGGCGACTGTTCGTAAAACATCCTTTATTAGGTGTAGGTACAGGTGCGTATCAGGTTAAAACTGATGAGCTGATAGACAAGGGTGTGATTGCACCCTACATTGGATCTTACGACCATCCACACAACGACTATATGGATGCGCTTGCAAGCCGCGGTATTATGGGACTCATGATGCTGATCGCCATACTGTGGTTTCCTATAGGGCGATTTCTGCAGGCGACGCGCAATCCAGAACCGGCAACGCATGCCATCGGTTTGGCGGGTGTATTGACTGTGGCCGGGTTTGCAATCTATGCGCTGACCGACACTGTTTTTTTACATTCCATGATGATCACCTGGTATGTAATCTATATGGCTTTGTTTTATGCATTACTGGATACACAGGCTGGTCAGAAATCAAATCCCCAACCGGTTGAATGATGCAAACAGAATATAACGCACAATCCCTGGAAGCCAATGCTCGTAAAACATGGATGGAGAACGACTTGTTCGCCACTGTGGAAAACAAAGGTGCGGATAAGTATTACTGCCTGTGCATGCTGCCGTATCCCAGCGGCCGGCTGCACATGGGGCATGTGCGCAACTACACCATCGGTGACGTAATTACCCGCTACCAGCGCATGCAGGGCAGAAGCGTGATGCAACCCATGGGCTGGGACGCCTTCGGCCTGCCGGCGGAAAATGCCGCCATCAAAAACGGCGTGCCGCCGGCCGAATGGACCTACGACAACATCGGCTACATGCGCAAACAGCTGCAGTCCCTGGGGTTCGCCATCGACTGGTCGCGGGAGATCGCCACCTGCGACCCGAACTATTACAAATGGAACCAATGGCTGTTCCTGCGCATGCTGGAAAAAGGCATTGCTTACAAGAAGACTGGTACAGTGAACTGGGATCCGGTGGACCAGACGGTGCTGGCCAACGAGCAGGTGAGCGACGGCCGCGGCTGGCGCACCGGCGCGTTGGTGGAGAAGCGAGAGATCCCCATGTATTACCTGCGTATCACCGAGTACGCGGATGATTTGCTGAGCGCGCTCGACAGACTGCCCGGCTGGCCGGAGCGCGTCAAGACCATGCAAGCCAACTGGATCGGCAGGAGCGAGGGTGTGGAAATCGGTTTTCCTTATGATGGCGGAGTACTCAAGGTGTTCACCACCCGCGCTGATACGCTCATGGGTGCTACTTATATAGCGGTGGCGGCGGAGCATCCGCTAGCGGTGAAAGCCGCAGCCCGCGACCCGAAAGTGGCAGCCTTCATCGAGGAATGCCGCCAGGGAGGCGTCACTGAAGCCGAAATGGCCATCCAGGAGAAGAAGGGCGTGCCCACAGGACTGTTCGTGCGGCATTCGCTCACGAATGCTGAGTTGCCGGTGTGGGTAGCCAGCTATGTACTCATGGCTTACGGCGAAGGCGCGGTGATGGCGGTGCCGGCCCATGATCAGCGGGACTTCGAATTCGCGAGCAAGTACCAGCTGCCCATCAAACAGGTTCTGGAACAAACGGTTGTTTATACGGACGAATTGAAGCGACGGCACCCGAAAAGTGAGTATGAATATCATTATTTTGATCACACCCTTTGGAAGCCATGGTATACCTCAAAATCGGAACATGAGGTGCTGGTCTGTAATTCTGGGAAATATAACGGCATGTCCTCCGCCGAAGCGATTGATGCCATTGCAAGAGATCTGAACGTCAAAAAGCTGGGCGAGAAACGCACCGTGTACCGACTGCGCGACTGGGGCATATCACGTCAGCGTTACTGGGGATGTCCAATTCCGATTATCCATTGCGAACACTGCGGCGATGTACCGGTGCCGGACAAGGATCTGCCGGTAGTGTTGCCGGAGGATCTGATCTCGGACGGCAGCGGCAATCCGCTGGCCAAGTGCGCAAGCTTCGTCAACGCAGTCTGTCCATCGTGTGGAAAACCGGCGAAACGCGAGACCGATACCATGGACACTTTCGTGGATTCGTCCTGGTACTACATGCGCTATGCCTGTCCGGACAGCGCGAAGGCCATGGTGGATGCGCGAGTGAATTACTGGCTGCCGGTGGACCAATATATCGGTGGCATCGAGCATGCCATCCTGCACCTGTTGTATTCGCGCTTCTGGACACGGGTGATGCGAGACTTGGGTCTGGTGAGCTTCGACGAGCCATTTACCAACCTGCTGACCCAGGGCATGGTGCTGAATCACATCTACTATCGAAAGGGCACAGCTGGCGGGATCAGCTATTTCGACCCGGATGAAGTCACACCGGCTTATGACGTTAATGGACAGATCGCCGGTGCGACACTCAGACAGGATGGCAAGCCTGTGGCATACGGTGGCATGGGCACTATGTCCAAGTCGAAGGCCAACGGCGTGGATCCCCAACCACTGGTGGATAAGTATGGCGCCGACACCATACGGTTGTTCATGCTGTTTGCCGCGCCACCGGAGCAGACACTCGAATGGTCAGCTTCGGGTGTGGAAGGCGCACACCGTTTCCTCAAGCGGCTGTGGAGGGCGGTGGCTGAGCATATCACTGCGGGATCTGTTCAAAAACTGGCAGTGACTTCGCTTAATAGTGACCAACGTGCCTTGCGCCGTCAGATCCACGAGACTTTATCCAAAGTGGGTGACGATATCAGCCGTCGCTATACTTTCAATACAGCGGTGGCAGCCATCATGGAACTGTTCAATGCTCTGACGCACAGTACCGTTGCCGCCGATCAGGACCGAGCGTTGAAGCAGGAGGGTTTCGAGATAATCACCTTGATGCTGGCGCCCATGACCCCGCATATCTGTGAGACACTCTGGCGTGAACTCGGTCATGACGAATCGGTCATGACTGTAACCTGGCCAAAAGTGGATGGCACAGCCCTATTACGGGATAGTATCGAGCTCGTGGTACAGGTGAATGGCAAACTACGTGGCCGGATTTCAGTGCCCACAGACATGGGGCGTGCTCAGCTGGAGCAGGCAGCACTGTCAGAATCCAACGTGCGGAAATATGTGGATGGCAAGGAGGTCAAGAAGGTGATCGTGATTCCTGGAAAACTGGTAAATGTGGTGGTCTGATGAGCCGATTGATCCCATTGCTAAATATAATGTTATGCCTGCTGCTGGCAGGCTGTGGTTTCCAGTTGCGCCAGCCTGCTCAATTGCCGGACTCAATGCAGCGGACCTACATCGCTGATAGTGGCGGAAACTCTGAGCTGGTGCGTGCGTTAAGCCGCAGTTTGGATACACCTAAGACCCACGTGATCGACAATGCCACCACTGCTACAGCGACACTTAATATATTGAATTCACAAAAACTGCAGCGTGTGTTGTCAGTGAGCAATACCGGCCAGCCCCTGGAGTATCAGGTTGCCTATCAGGTACAGTTCTCGCTCATCACTGCCGGCGGCAAGACGCTTGTCGCGCCACAGAAACTCACGCTGACTCGCAATTATAATTACAGCACAACCAACACCATTGGCGATACAGAACAGTCCGATTTGCTATATAAGGCGCTCGAGGACAATATGGCGGAATTGATCATGTTCCGCATCGACGCCGCTAGCAGAGACGCAAGTAGAAAGCATTAGACGCAGTGGGGCAGCATCACTCATTCTATGAATTTACCTTCTATATATGTGGCGCGGGCGAAAATATGCAACGACCATCAATCACGACCACTGACTTATACTCTTGAAGCTCGCGACTGAAAGACTTGAAGCCCATCTGAAGAACACGCTCGCTCGCGTGTATCTGGTCGCGGGTGATGAACCTTTGCAACGGGAGGAAGCGGCCGACGCCATACGTATAGCGGCACGCGAACATGGGTATACCGATCGCGAAGTGTTGTTTGCGGAACGTGGTTTCGACTGGTACCAGATCAACACCGCCAGTGCCAACCTCTCCCTGTTCGCATCCAAGCGAATCCTGGAAGTGCGTCTGCCGACTGGCAAACCCGGCGACGACGGTGCTCAAGCGCTCATCATGTATGCTAAAAATCCCGCGCCCGATGTGCTGTTATTGGTGATCAGCGCCAAGCTGGAACGGGGTGGCGGCCGTTGGGCCGAAGCCCTTGAACAAAGCGGAGTGCTGGTGAGTATCTGGCCGGTGGACATCAAAAATCTACCTGGCTGGATCAGACGGCGTATGCAGAGTGTGGGCCTTAATCCAACAGCGGAAGCGGTGGCGTTGATCGCAGAGCGAGTCGAGGGCAATCTTCTGGCGGCCGCCCAGGAAGTGGAGAAGCTATTGTTGCTGCATGGACCGGGAGCGGTGGACGCAGCCGCCGCGCGTGAAGCCGTGGCCGACAGCGCTCGCTACGATCCCTATGCGCTGGTGGATGCCGCCCTGGCGGGCGATCCACGGCGTACAGCACATATCCTCATGGGCCTTGAGGAAGAGGGCACTGAACCAACGTTTATTCTGTGGGCGCTGATGCGCGAGATCCGCAGCCTTGCGGGTATGGCCTGGGATATCCGGAGCGGTTTGCCCTTGCAACGGGCGCTGGCGAGTGTCTGGGAGAAACGCCGTGCCTTGGTACAGAAAGCCCTGGATCGTCATCACTACAAAGACTGGCATGAGTTGCTGGCACTGGCGTCCCATACTGACAGGGTGCTTAAAGGCCAGGCTGCAGGTCGCCCCTGGGACGAGCTGTTAAACTTGTCAGTGAAACTGGCGGGCCACAAGCAGCCCGCGTGAAAGTCTCGGATCATAAGGAGCGCCAACACCGCGCATGAGAAAAATCGGTATCTTCGGAGGCAGCTTCGATCCCATCCACTTTGGCCATCTGCGCCCAGCCCTGGAAATTCTGGACGCACTTTCACTGGATGAAATCCGTTTCATACCCACCGGCCAGCCTGCACATCGCGGCTTACCGGTTGCGCCTGCACGCTTGCGTCTCGAGATGGTCAAGGCAGCGGTGACCATGGAGCCGCGCTTCGTGGTGGATGAGCGTGAGATAAAACGCCGCACGCCGTCTTATACCGCGGATACTCTCGCTGAACTGCGGGATGAGTATCCTGACGACGCGCTGGCACTGCTGGTAGGCATGGATGCGTTCCTGGGGTTTCCGGGCTGGCACCAATGGCGGAAGATGTTCGATTATGCGCATGTGGTGGTTGCGCACCGGCCAGGCTGGGTGTTGCAGAGTGGTGGTGATTTGGCCGATGTGATCTACAAGCGTCAGGCGATGTCCGCGCTGGAACTTTGGTCCGCCACCGCCGGGCGCATCCTGCTGCAGCCCGTGACGCAACTTGAGATCTCCTCCACGCAGGTGCGCGCGTCCATCGCTGCGGGGGGTGATCCGCGTTACCTGGTTCCCGAACCGGTGCGTGAACTAATACACAATTCCAATTGTTATATGCAAACTTCGGAGTGCTGATGCAAGCAGAAAAACTGCGCGACTTGGTCATCGATGCATTACAGGACATGAAGGGGCTGGAAATCCATACACTGGATGTACGCGGTATGACAGTGATCACGGATTTCATGGTCATCGCCAGCGGCACATCGGACCGGCATGTGAAATCTATGGCCCGCAATGTCTTGGATCAGGCACGAGCAGTCGGTGTTAGCCCCATGGGCGTCGAGGGTGAGCAAGAAGGTGAGTGGGTACTGGTGGATCTGCGCGACGTGGTGGCGCATATCATGCGGCCGCAGGCGCGGGATTTCTACAATCTGGAAAAACTCTGGAGTATGGAAACTCCGGCTGCAGAAACGGCGCTACCAGCTGCCAGCGCTCGCAAGCGACGCTGAGCTGTGCATATCCATCTATTAGCTGCCGGCACCCGCCTACCATCCTGGATCAATACCGGTTTCAATGAGTACGCTGAGCGTCTGCCGCCGGAATGTAGGCTACAGCTGAAAGAGATTTCATTAAGCGCAAAACGGCGCAGCGGCAATGTTGTCAAAGCTATTGCCGATGAGGGCCAGCGCATGTTGGCAGCAATGCCCATGGGCGCCTGCCTGATCACGCTGGACGCACGTGGCCGTTGTTTCAATACCCAAGAACTGGCACAGCAGCTCGACCGTTGGCTGCATGATGGGCGGGATTTGGCGCTAATGATCGGCGGACCGGACGGGTTGGCAGCGGACTGTGTAAAGCGTGCTGAGCTCGCCTGGTCCCTGTCGATGCTGACCTTGCCCCACGGTTTGGTACGGGTGGTGGTGGCCGAACAGTTGTACCGAGCGTGGACCATCTTGAAGGGTCATCCGTATCATCGGGCCTGAAGCGTGAGGAGAGAAGTAACCTTTCATGGATGGCGTCTTAATATATTTGGCTTCCCAGTCACTGCGTCGAGCAGAGCTGCTGCGGCAATTGGGTGTGCCCTTCCAGGTGGTGAAAGTCCATGTGGATGAAACGGTTGGTAGCGGTGAAGAGTCCGCGGCCTGCGCGCGGCGCTTGGCAGAAGCCAAGGCGCAAGCTGCGCTGCTCAGTCTGGGCAGCGATATCACCCAACCGATACTTGCAGCCGATACGCTGGTGAGCATAGACGGTACAATCCTCGGTAAGCCGGCAGACCGGACCGAAGGCCTCGCCATGCTGGCGCGTCTGTCGGGCCGCAATCATCAGGTATTTTCGGCAGTGACACTGTGGCATGACGGAGTCATGCGCGGAGCGCTGAACGTAAGCACAGTCAAATTTCGCGCCATCAACGCCGAGGAAGCCGTGAATTACTGGCAGAGCAGTGAGCCCAAGGGCAAGGCCGGTGGTTATGCTATCCAGGGCCGCGGCGCGCTGTTCATCGAGCGCCTGGAAGGCAGCTATTCCGGCGTCATGGGACTGCCATTGTTTGAAACCGCCGCGCTCTTGCAGGCTGCGGACATACAAATTCTATAGAAACCAAGGGTGCGGCGCTTACGGCCGCGATTAGGTCATGAACGAGGAGATTCTGATTAACGTCACGCCACGCGAGACGCGGGTGGCGTTGGTCGATGATAGTGTGTTGCAGGAGCTCTATATCGAGCGCATGCAGCACCGTGGTCTGGTAGGCAACATTTACAAGGGCAAGGTGTCGCGGGTGCTACCGGGCATGCAGGCGGCCTTCATCGATATCGGTCTGGAGCGCACTGCCTTTTTGCACGCCGCTGATATCGCCAAGGTAGCGCATGCGGATGCTGATCACCGCAGCGAAGCGCCAGTGGACATCCGTATGTTGTTGCACGAAAGCCAGGAGATACTGGTGCAAGTGCTCAAGGATCCGCTTGGCACCAAGGGCGCGCGACTCACCGCCCAAATTAGCATTCCTTCCCGATACCTGGTGTATCTGCCGGAGGGTAAGAGCATGGGGCTGTCAGCGCGCATCGAAGGCGTAGCTGAGCGCGAACGGCTCATGCAACTTTTGCAGGCTTTCGCCGTCTCTGTCGAAAAAGGTGGCTACATCGTGCGCACTGCCGGTGAGGGCGCAACGGCGGAAGCCCTGCGCGCAGACATGCTGTTCCTGAACAGACTTTGGGAAAACATCCGCGCGCGGGCCGTGGATATCCCTGCCGGCAACCTGGTGCACGAAGATCAGCCGCTTTCGGTGCGCATCCTGCGTGATTTGTTCAGCGGCGAGATCCAGATGGTGCAGGTGGATTCGGCAGAGGCCTATACACACATGTGTGGGTTCATTGGCATGTTCATGCCGGAACTGAAATCACGCGTCGGATACTACCAAGGTCCACGGCCCATCTTCGACCTCTACGGCATCGAAGAGGAGATCCGCAAGGCTTTGGAGCGTAACGTACAATTGAAATCCGGCGGCTACCTCATCATTGACCAGACCGAGGCCATGACTGCGATCGATGTGAATACCGGCAGCTACGTGGGTCATCGCGACCTCGAAGAAACCATATTTAAAACCAACCTGGAAGCAGCCCAAGTCATTGCACGTCAGCTACGTCTGCGTAACTTGGGCGGTATCATCATCATCGATTTCATCGACATGGATGATGCGGATCATAAACAGCTGGTTTTGCAGGCCCTGCAGCAGGCACTTGCTGCAGACCGCGCCAAAACCCAGGTCACGGAGATTTCCGCGTTGGGATTGGTGGAAATGACCCGTAAACGTACCCGCGAAAGCCTGGAGCATATCCTGTGCATGCCGTGTCCCACCTGCCAGGGACGCGCTTCGCTGAAGACGCCGGAGACCGTGTGTTACGAGATCTTTCGCGAGATCCTGCGTGAGGCGCGTCAGTTTGAGACCAAGGAATTGCGCGTGCTGGCTTCCCAGGAGGTGATCGGCCTGCTGCTGGATGAAGAATCCACCAGCCTTGCAGAATTGGAGGGCCAGATCGGCAAGCCCATCCGCCTGCAGGCTGAAGCCTTGTATAACCAGGAGCAGTTTGATTTGGTGCCCATGTGAAAGTAGTTCGAGGCGGATAGATAAACATGCAGCGTTGGCATCATCTCACCTGGAAATGTACCGTGGGCCTGATCGCAGCAGTGCTGCTGCTGATCGCTACATTTATAGGACTGTTCAGGTTGCTGGCGCCATTGGCGCCCGGTTATCGCGAGCAAGTGCAAGCGGGCGCCAGCCAGGCTCTGGGCCGGCCCGTGCGTATCGCTGCAGTGGGAGCCCAGTGGGGTCTCGATGGTCCGGAAGTCACTCTGGAAAACGTCGAGATCCTCTCGGATGACAGTCAGCGTGTAGTGATTGCGGCCCACGAAATCCGCCTTGGCTATACCCTGGGAGCGATGTTGCACGGGCGATTCTCGCGGCCTAACCGCATCATCCTGATACAACCACAGTTGGGTCTGGATCGCGACGCCAACGGCATCATCAGCATTCGCGGACTCGAATCCACCAGCGTACCAACCGACTGGCGGCAGGAGGCCGGGGAGATATTCGCGCAGAACGCAGATGTGCTGGTGCGTGGTGGCGAAATCACATTGATAGATAAGCGCAGTTCCACATCGCCATTGGTTTTCAGCAACATCCGGCTGAATGTGGAAAACACGGCTGACAGCCATAAGGTTTCCGGACGTCTGCTGCTACCGCCGGTTCTCGGTCGCAGCCTGTCTTTCGCAGGCGACATCCAGGGACAGGCAACCCGACCTGAAATCTGGCAGTGGCAAGTCGATGTGCAGGGCAGCGCACTCAATGTACCGCAGTGGCTTGCCTATTGGCCCACCTTCAATAAACACTTCAGCAATGGCCAGTTGGATTTGAGTGCGGATATGTCAGGCCTGGGCGCCAGCATCAATCGGCTGCAAGCTGATGTGCATGCCGAGCACTTGATACCCGCGGACAATCGCACCAGCCAACAGGGATTCGACCTGTTATCGGGCATCGTTAACTGGAGTCGGAGCGCCAGCGGCTGGATTCTGGCCGGTAGCAATATGCAGGTGCAGCGCAACCAGGAGAGCTGGCCGGCCAGCAATTTAAATTTGCAATTTAACCAGGGAACGGATGGCAGCGCCTCTTGGTCCGGGGATGCAAGTTTCCTGCGTCTGCAGGATGTGGTAACGCTGGCCGCATGGCTGCCAACGGATATTTTCCCGGACAGGCAGCGTCTGTTGCGCCTTGCGCCCAGTGGCGATCTCAGGGATGTGAATTTCCGAGCCCGATGGAATGGCAAATCCATCGATAACTGGTCGCTGGCTGGCAGCTTCAATGATCTCGGCCTGCTTGCGGATGGCAAAATGCCCGGCTTTAGCGGATTGTCGGGCCAACTCAGCGCCAATCAGGACAAGGGAGAACTGCACTTAACTGGCGAGCATGTTACCGCGAACTTCCCGCAACTGTTTCGCAGTCCTCTGACCGCCACGACCCTGGGTGCTCACGTCCAGTTTCATCACGATGCCCAGGGCTGGCACATTTCCACCGAGGATTTCTCCGCCGCCAATACAGACCTGCAAGTTCAGGCGAAGGGCACCTTCCTGTTGCCGGCCGATGGCAGTTCGCCAGTCGTCGATTTGCAAGCGAATGCACAGAACGTCAATGCCAAGAGCAAGTCGATGTATTTGCCGGTCGGCATCATGCCTAAGGAAGTGGTGTCGTGGCTGGATAGTGCGATTGTCAGCGGCCAGGTACCCTCCGGTAGCCTGATCCTGCGTGGCCGGTTGCAGGATTTTCCCTACGATAACGGGCAGGGTTTGTTCGATATCCGCTTCCATCTCATCAATGGGGTACTGGACTATGCAGCCGGTTGGCCGCGGGTACAGTCGCTTGAAGCTGACGTGGAATTCAAGAACCAGGGTATGAGTGTGGCGGTGCAGCACGGGACTTACCTGGGTGACGACATCAGCGGTGCCACTGCCAACTTCGCCGACCTGCGCCAGGGCATCCTGATTATAAAAGGCACAGCTCGTGGTAGCGCCGCGGCTGCGCTTACATTCCTGCGCAGCGATGCGCTCAGACAGCATTTCGGTCATTCTCTCGATAGCCTTACTGCCGATGGCCGCAGCGATGTCAGCCTGAACCTGGTATTGCCCGTGGAACATCTAGATACTTACAAACTCGAATGCATTGCCCATCTGCAGGATGTAAGCGTTGCCCTGGCTAATCAGCCGAAGTTGACACTCAGCCGCCTGAACGGCGATGTGAGAGTCACTCGCGCGGGCGTCAGTAGCGACAAATTGAATGGTGTGCTTTTGGGTGAACCGGTGACGATCAATTTGCGTCCCGATACCAAACAGGACGTGACCCTGCTCGAAGTTGAAGGCGGTGAGAATGTATCATTCCTGACGGGCGTGATACCTGAGCCTTTCCAGAAAGCCCTGAGCGGTAGCACCACCTGGCAGCTGAGCGGTGACGTCCCTAACAATCCGGGTACGAGCAGCAAGAATCTGTCGCTGACCCTGAATTCTGATTTAAGCGGGTTAGGAGTAGATCTACCCGCACCTTTGGGAAAGTCTGCCGAGATAGCGATACCCCTGCGTGCCGGCATGAGTTATTCCACTGATCAAGGGATGCTGCTGCAGTTCCGTTATGGAGACAAACTGAATGGCGTGTCGCTTTTCAAGGATGAGAACGCCAGTTGGCGTTTCGACCGTGGTGAGCTTGTATTTGGAACGGGCCAGTCAAGCTTGCCGGCCAACGATGGGCTAGTGGTTACCGGCAGCTTGCCGGAATTTTCCCTGGATGCCTGGAAATCCTATTCCGCCCAGACCGTACCTGCATCCGCTCAATCTCTGCCAGGGTTGCTGCGGAGTGTGGACGTTGAGTTCGGTAAATTCTCCGGCTTTGGACAGGCGATTACTAATCTGCATGTGCAGCTTGCCCGTGATCCCAGTGTCTGGAACCTCACGCTGACCAGCGATGCTGTCGCCGGCAAGATAACTGTCCCTTTCGAGGTGAACAACGCCCATCCGATCACTGCCGACATGCAACGTGTCACCTGGATACACAAGACCACAAACCCAGAAAATAACCCGACGCCACCCACCTTGAAGCCCAGCGATGTGCCGCCGTTGCAAATCACAGTCAAGCAATTACGCATCAACGATTTGGATCTGGAGAATGTGAAGGCGCAACTGGAAAGGCAATCGGATGGCACCAAGCTCAAGGCGTTTTCCATCACCAATCCAGCTTTCAGTCTCACCAGTAGCGGTAGCTGGACCCTGCAAGCCGACGGCAAGCAGCAATCCACTCTCGATGTACAGATGAAAAGCAGCGATGTTGAGAAGACCTTGCAATCCTTCGGTTATGCGCCGGGAATCGATGCGGAGCATGGAGAGTTGCAAACCAGCCTCTCCTGGCCAGGCAGTCCGTTTGACAATATTCCTCCCATCCTGAATGGCAAGCTGCATATCCAGCTAAAGGACGGTCGCCTGTTGGAAGTACAACCCGGCGCAGGACGGTTATTTGGCTTGTTGAGCATCAACGCATTACCACGCCGGTTGCTGCTCAATTTCGGTGACGTGTTCGGCAAGGGTTTTGCCTTCGATTCCATCGGTGGAGATTTTCTTATCCAAAACGGTGATGCCTATACGAAAAACATGTTAGTCAGCGGACCTGCCGCCAAAATCCACATGGTCGGCCGCATCGGTCTCGCGAAACATGATTTCGACGAAGCGTTGATCGTGGATACCAGCGTAGGCGCGAGCCTGCCGGTGCTCGGAGCAATCGCTGCCGGCAGCTTAGGGGTGGGAGCCGTAATATATGCTCTCACTGAAATTTTCAAGAAGCCGCTGACCGCTGCGGGTGAAATACGCTACCGCCTCACGGGAACATGGGATAATCCAGTGCTTACCAAGGCGGGCGAGACTAAACCTGCGGCCAACAGCCAGCATTGATGATCTAATTATCATGAAGAATGTATTTACCGTATTGCTGTTTGCCGTCAACCTGGGCTTCATGTCTTCCGCCTGGGCAGGTAGCTACACCATCACCGCGGATATGTGGATGCAGCCGCGCAGTGGCGCGGTCATCCTGCATATGCCGCCGGTGCAAGCAGCGGTCAGGGACTGGATGCAGCACCCTGGATCTCATCTTGTCATCCTGCATTCTGGAGACGACCAGGGTAGCCTGTGGGCCAGTGAGGTCCAGGATTGGCTGGTGTCCTTAGGGCTTCCCTCGTCGGATATCCGCAAACGTGTGAGTGGCCAGAACGAGAATTCTGTGACGTTGTTGGTGGAGAGGTGAGTAACCACAAAATCGCGGCCATCCAGATGACTTCGGTCGCAGAGATCGCGGTCAATTTGCGCGAGGCCAGCAAGCTCATGGCCAAAGCCAAAGCTCAGGGCGCGGAACTCATCGTGTTGCCGGAGAACTTCGCGCTCATGGCCAAGAACGATGCGCAGCGGGCGGCATCCGGTGAGTTGAATGGCAGCGGAACGATTCAGGACTTCCTCGCGGAGAAAGCCCGCAATCTGCAGGTCTGGATCGTGGGTGGCACGGTGCCGGTGTTGGCAGGCGGCGAGCGGGTGTATGCGCGCTCACCGGTCTATGATGCACGCGGTGAATGCGTGGCCTATTACGATAAGATCCATCTGTTCGATGTGCAGGTAAATGCGGCCGGTGAAAAGTACAATGAGTCGGCGCGTACTGAAGCCGGCATACGCGCAGTGGTGGTGGACACGCCGGTGGGCAGGCTGGGGCTGAGCGTATGCTACGATCTGCGCTTCCCGGAGCTGTTCCGTGAAATGAGTGCCCAGGGGGCGACCCTGTTTGCTGTACCGGCTGCATTTACCCGCACCACCGGCGCCGTGCACTGGCAGTTACTGAACCGCGCACGCGCGGTAGAAAACCTGGCCTTCGTGATCGCCGCTGCCCAGACCGGCCCTCATTCCAACGGACGCGAGACCTGGGGACATTCCATGATCGTAGATCCCTGGGGTGAAGTGCTGGCGGAACGTGCCCGTGATCCCGGCGTGGTCCTGACCGTCATCGACAGCGCCCAGCAGTCGCGCCTGCGGGCGCGCTTTCCGGTCCTGCAGCACCGGCGGCTGAGTTGATCGTGTGGGCAAATTTTTTATAAGCAGATAGTACATGCCAGAGACAGAAACCATCAAAAACCCGTTGCAGATCGCCAAGCAGAGTTTGCTGGGCGTATCCGGCATGGACGAACGACAGCTGCAACAGGTGTTGGACCGCATCCTGAGTTATAAGGTGGATGCGGCCGATCTGTATTTCCAGGCCAGCCGTCACGAGTCCTGGTCGCTGGAGGACGGCATCGTCAAGGAGGGCAGTTACAACATCGAACAGGGCGTGGGAGTGCGCGCGCTCTCCGGAGAGAAGACTGGCTTCGCCTACTCCGACGAGATCGTGCTGCCCGCGCTCACGCGCGCCGCCGACATGGCGCGCGCCATCGCCAAGCAGGGTGGACAGAACGGTCTGCAGGTATGGCATGGCGGCCAGATGCCACAACTGTATGCACCGATGGACCCGATCGCCACGCTCAAGGATGATGACAAGGTGCAGTTGTTGATGCGTGTGGATACGGAAGCGCGACGGCTGGATCCCCGCATCAAGCAGGTGATGGTGCATCTGGCCGGTGTGCATGAGACGGTGCTGGTGGCCGCCAGCGACGGCACATTGGCTGCCGATGTGCGGCCGCTGGTGCGCTTCAATGTGAGCGTGATCGCCGAAGACCATGGCCGCCGCGAGCAGGGTTATGCCGGTGGCGGCGGACGTTTCGGTTATGAGTATTTCATCGCCTCAGACCGCGCCCTTGAATACGCGCGTGAGGCAGTGCGTACTGCGCTGGTGAATTTGGAAGCCAAACCCGCACCCGCCGGCAATATGACCGTGGTACTGGGGCCAGGCTGGCCCGGCATCCTGCTGCACGAAGCCATCGGCCATGGCCTGGAAGGCGACTTCAACCGCAAGGGCACCTCAGCCTTCTCCGGCCGCATCGGTGAGCAGGTCGCCTCCGAACTGTGTACCGTGGTGGATGACGGCGCCCTTGTGAACCGCCGCGGTTCGCTCAACATGGACGACGAGGGCACCCCGACCCAGTGCACCACCCTAATCGAGAACGGCATTCTCAAGGGTTACTTGCAGGATAAGCTGAACGCGCGCCTCATGGGTGTCGAGCCCACCGGTAACGGCCGGCGTGAATCCTTCGCGCACCTGCCCATGCCGCGCATGACCAACACCTACATGCACGCCGGCAAGCATGATCCCGCAGAAATCATCCGCTCAGTGAAGCACGGCTTGTATGCGGTGAATTTCGGCAGCGGCCAGGTGGACATCACCAGCGGCAAGTTCGTATTCTCTGCGAGTGAAGCTTATCTGATCGAGGATGGCAAGATCACGCAACCGGTGCGCGGCGCCACCCTCATCGGCAATGGTCCGGATGTGCTCACGCGTGTCTCCATGGTGGGCAATGATCTCAAGCTGGACGAAGGCGTCGGCACCTGTGGCAAGGAAGGCCAGAGCGTGCCGGTGGGCGTGGGTCAGCCGACCTTGCGGATTGATGGGTTGACGGTGGGCGGCACTTCATGAGTTACGCAAAAGCGCGGCACACAACTGGCAAGCTCGGCGACTCTCTGCTATACCTAACAGACTCTTGATACGCTATCGTCAGGCGCCCACCCGCATATAATGACCGGGCGTAGTGGTTTGTTTACAGGGCAAGAGCGCGTGTACGAAACTAGAGTTCGCAATCCTCAAGGGATTTAAGTGTACTGATATGCAAGGATCGCATGCTCCTAAAGCATGTTAGTGCGCATTACTTAAGTGTCCATATCACTTTGGAGGGTAAGTATATGTTTTTCAAGAAGAAGCAGATTATATTTGTCAGTTCCATCCTGTGTGTGTTGGCAGCAGCTGGCATTCCGTTATCAGCAAGTGCTGGTTGGCAATCAGCGCCAGTCTGGCAGGCAGCACCGCTGGATGACGGACCGACCGCGCCTTCAAACTCCATCACCACATCGATCATATTGAACGTCACCAATCCACGGGCACTGGCGAATTTCGTCCAGTCCACCCTCACGCCGGGCAGCCGCAATTATCACCAGTTCATGACGGTCGGGCAGTTCGTGCAGAACTTCGCCCCTTCGAATAAGCAGATCAATCAGTTTGTGCGTTGTTTGGGGTCCTTTGGCATAACCGTGAATCAGATCTACGCGGACAATCTGGACATCACGGCTACCGGCACGGCGGCTCAATTCAATGCTGCCTTTTCGACACAGCTGCACGATTACGTCATGAACGGCCGACGCTTCCACCGGCCTGCACATCAACCATCCGCACCCTGTGGGCTTGCCAACCAGATACTTTCGGTTCCGGGCCTCGACAACGAAGCAGGCCTTTTCCAACCCATGCATGTCCGTGCCAGCCCGCAGGTCATCGCAGATGGTTCATACCCGCCGGCAATCTGGCCACAAAATGGCACCGCCACCGGTATCCCCGGTGACTACACGGTGGGTGATGTAGCTAATTTCTATCAAGTGAACCCACTGTACCAGGCTGGCATCAATGGCCAGGGGCAGACAGTCGGTATCATGACGCTCGCGAACTTTATTCCAGCGGATGCGGAGGCTTACTGGCAGGATATCGGCCTCAAGGTGAAACCCAACCGTATTGCGGTGATACCCGTGGATGGAGGTACACCGGTGCAAGCTGGTGTAGGTGACGATGAAACCTCATTGGATGTGGAGCAATCCGGAGGTCTGGCACCGCAGGCAAAAATCCGGGTATATGTGGCCCCGAATACTGGCGATGGCTTCCTGGATCTGTTCTACACGGCGGTCTCTGAAAATCAGGCCGATACCTTATCTATCAGCTGGGGCGAGGCGGAAGAGTTTTATTTCGCGGCGCTCAATGGCGGCGTGGATTATACCAACCAGCTTCAGGCCGTCGATCAGGCGCTCATGGAAGCCGCGGCCCAAGGACAGTCGGTGTTCGCAGCGGCGGGTGATGGGGGTGCCTACGATGTAAATAATGACCTGTACCCTTATCCGTATTTTTCCAATCAGTTGAGCGTGGATTCACCGGCCAATGACCCTTACATAACAGCAGCCGGCGGTACAACCTTGCCGGGACTGCAGCAGTACCTGCTGCCGGATGGTTCCATCTATCCTATCAACATCAAGCATGAACAAGTCTGGGGCTGGGATTACCTCGCTGGCTTCTGCAGCGTGCTCGGGTATGATCCGGTGAGTTGCGGTATTTTCCCGGGCGGCGGCGGCGGCGGTGTGAGTTCCTACTGGTCGTTACCGTATTACCAGCAATCCGTTAGCGGCATGCAGAAAACCCAGCCGGGCCAGAGCTTGATTTGTTACTACTCCTTTACGTGTTCCATTTTCAACAACAATCCGGCTGTTCCCCAGACCCTGATTACATTGCCAGCACACTTTGCGGGTCGCAACGTGCCGGATCTGTCGCTGAATGCAGACCCGGAAACTGGCTATATTCTGGTGGACTGCACGGACTTCCCTGGCGGTGACTGTGCAGCGAATTATTACGGAGGCACCAGTTTCGTGGCACCGCAGTTGAACGGCATCACGACACTCATAGACCAGGCTGCTGGCGGACGGGTAGGGTTACTTAATCCGGTGGCGTACACCTTACAGCAGGTGTTTGGTTATGGCCCGCTGAAAGCGTTCAACGACATCACCGCGGGTGACAACTGGTTCTACCACGGCGTCCCGGGTTATGACGATGGCGCGGGCATCGGCACCATCAACGCCACCAACCTGGCATTTACTTATGAATTCCTCAATTCCTTGAACTCTGGCCACAACGGCCATTAAATCGGTAAAGTTGTTTTTTTATAGCCTCTTCCCGGTTCGCCGGGAAGAGGCTTTTTTATGATGGCATGTTCGTACATCAGCGACGATTCATATTTCAGGCGTCGAGTCCGGGGAATTTCTTCAAACGCATCAATAGTTCCTTGCGTGTTTTGCACACCAGCGTGGCATGACCGAGCTTGCGTCCCGGCCGCGCTTCCTTGCCGTAATCGTGGTAATGGGCGCCGGGGACGGCTAGCACCGCTTCCCGGGACGGCATCGTGCCGATGAAGTTCACCATGGCGGAATAGCCGATGGCCCAGGTGTCACCCAGGGGCAGATCGAGTATCGCACGCATGTGGTTCTCGAACTGACCGGTGACGGCGCCTTCTATAGTCCAGTGACCCGAATTGTGCACTCGCGGCGCCGTCTCGTTGGCTATGAGCTTGCCCTTCTTCAGAAAGAACTCGATGGTGAGTACGCCCGCGTAATCGAAGTGCTCCATGACACTCTTCATGTATCGCTGCGCCAGCATTTGCAACTTGCTGTCCGGATAAGGCGCCACCGACAGGCGCAGGATGCCATCCACGTGCTTGTTTTCCGCCAGCGGATAGAACGCCGTCTCGCCGCGCCGGTTGCGTACCCCGACGATGGAGATCTCGCGGGTGAACTCGATGTACGCCTCCAGGATCAGGGGCACCCCGCCCAGGGCGTTGAAAGCGCTGCCGAGCTCCGCGGGACTATGGATGATGCGCTGGCCGCGGCCGTCGTAACCGAGCCGCCGGGTCTTGAGCACCGCCGGATAACCCATGGCCTGAATGGCTTCCTCCAGATCCGGCATGCTATCCACGGTTCGGTAGCGGGCGGTCGGGATCTTGAGTTTTTGGAACAATTCTTTTTCCAGGAGCCGGTCCTGACCGGTGGCGAGCGCTGGGATTGGCGGCAGGAACGGTATGTTTTTTGGCAGTCCAGCGAGGGCCTCCACCGGTACGTTCTCCACGTCATAGGTGAGCAGATCGACCCGCGAGGCGAGTTCGGCGAGCTTCCGGGGATCATTGAATTCCCCCAGGATGATGTCGCCGATCTGCCCGCCGGGGGCGTCAGCGCTCTTATCCAGGAACACGAACTTGAGGCCCAAACGGTAACCAGCGAGGGCCAGCATGCGTCCCAGCTGACCGGCACCCACAATGCCGATGGTCTTTGCCTGCACGCTGTCAGTTGATTGTTTGGTGATTGCTGGGCTCATATTCAGATGACTTCTAAATAAATATCTACGCCAAGGATGACAGGCAGCGATCCGTTTAATGTGTGATTATTTGGAAGGGTCAGGGTTCTTGAGCACGGCTTTGGTTTGAGCGCGGCGGTATGCCTCCAGCCGCTTACGGATGTTGGCATATTTGTTGCCGAGGATGGCGGCTGCCAGCAGTGCTGCGTTCACCGCGCCGGCTTCGCCGATGGCGAGGGTGCCGACCGGCACACCCGCCGGCATCTGCAGGATGGAAAGCAGCGAATCCACGCCTTTGAGGGCCTTGGATTTCACCGGCACACCCAGCACCGGTAACGAGGTCTTGGCGGCCGCCATGCCCGGTAGATGCGCAGCACCGCCAGCACCGGCGATGATGACTTCCAGACCGCGACCCGCGGCGCTGGCGCAATAGTCGAACAAGAGGTCCGGCGTGCGATGCGCCGAAACCACCCGCTGTTCGAACGGGATGGCCAGTTGTTTGAGGGTTTTGGCGGTGTGCTCCAGGGTCTGCCAATCGGACTTGGAGCCCATGATGAGACCGACGAGGGGTTTCATCGGCGTATTCTACCCGTTGGCGTGTGGCAGAGAAACCGCAAAGCAACCATCAATCCAGGCTCTGGACATAACGGAACAGTTCCCGGGCATGACGGGGCGCACGTCCGGCAGCAGTATCGCCGATTGCTTCGCGCATCAGACGGCGCAGGTGCTGACGATCCGCCTGGGGATGCAATACCAGAAATTCGGCGAGCGCCGCATCGCCGTCCGCGATCAGCCGGTCGCGCCAATGCTCGTTCTGGTGGAAGCGCGCATTCGACTGTTTGTCAGCGCTGGTCAATTCATCCAGTTTGGCGCGTACTGGTTCCGGATCGATGTCGCGCATCAGACGGCCGACATACTGGCGCTGGCGTTTGAGAGCGCCATGACTGGTGATGTGGCGGGCATGCTCAATAGCGTCGCGCAGATTTTCCGGCAGCGGCAGCAGCTCCAACTGCTTCTTCGGGAGTTTTATCAGTCGTTCGCCGAGCTTTTGCAGCGCCTCAGCTGCACGCTTCTCCTGCGAGCGGCTCGGGCTGTCCGGGGTGTGGTCGTTCAGGTCCATGGGGTTACAATGCCCGTTTCCCAGAAGCACTTTTTATATGCATGCCAAGAGCGCACATGATACACCGGCCGTGAAACAGGCCGATCTCGAGAACCTGGTGGCCGAGGTGCTGAAAGAGACGCGCAAACTCGGCGCTAGCCAGGCGGAAGCCGGCGTCAGCAGCGACTCGGGCCTGACACTGACGGTGCGTCTCGGCGAAGTGGAGACCCTCGAGTACCAGCGCGACCGCGGCCTCGGCATTACCGTGTACTTCGGCAAGCGCAAGGGCTCGGCCAGCACCGCCGACCTGACACCGGCGGCCGTGAAGGAGACGGTGCGTGCCGCCGTCAGCATCGCGCGTTACACCGCGGAGGATGAATGCGCGGGTCTCGCGGACCAAGGGCTCATGGCCAAGGATCTCCCCGATCTGGATTTGAATCATCCTTGGGGCTTGTCACCGGAGGACGCGATCGGGATCGCACGCAGCTGTGAAGATGCGGCGCGTGCCTTCGACAGTCGTATCGAGAATTCCGAAGGCGCAACCGTGAGTTCCCATCAGGGTCTGCGGGTGTATGGCAACAGCCATGGATTCGTCGGCAGCTACGCCAGCAGCGCTCACAGCCTGAGCTGCGCGGTGATTGGCAAGCAGGACGGCGGCATGCAGCGCGATTACTGGTATACCACGGCGCGTGACGCATTCGACATGGAAACGCCCGAGTCCGTGGGCAGGAAAGCGGCGCAGCGCACCGTGGCACGCTTGGGTGCGCGCAAGCTCAGTACCCGTGAAGCGCCGGTATTATTTACACCAGAAGTAGCGCGCGGGTTCATCGGACATTTTCTCGCTGCCATGCGCGGCGGTGCCCAGTACCGGCAGTCCACATTCCTGTTGGGTGCCGTGAATGAGAAAATCTTTCCGGAGTTCTTGCAGCTTTCAGAACGGCCGCATCTCAAGAAGGCATTGGCGAGCGCGGCATTCGACAATGAGGGCGTGGCCACCCAGGATGCCGAGATCGTGGACCGGGGCGTGGCCACCACCTACTTGCTGGACAGCTACGCAGCGCGCAAATTGAAGCTCAAGAGCACTGGTCACGCGGGTGGTGTGCGCAACCTGATCGTCAAACCGGGGGAACACGATCATGCCGGCCTGCTGCAGCATATGCGCACCGGCTTGGTGGTCACGGAGCTCATTGGCCAGGGCGTGAATGCGGTCACCGGCGATTATTCACGCGGGGCCGCTGGTTTCTGGGTGGCGGATGGCGAGATCGCATTCCCGGTGGAGGAGATCACCATCGCCGGCAATCTCAGAGATATGTACCTGAACATCATTGCCATCGGCAATGATGTGGATGTACGTGCGGGCATTCGTACCGGCTCCATACTGGTCAGCAAGATGACCATCGCCGGTGAATGAAACGTTTACATCCGCGGGCTCAGTGTTCATCAACATGGCTGGATATCGAAATAGGAGAATAGACATGCGCATTCTGAATTGCATCCTGTTATCGGTCTATATTTCGATTGCGGGATCGGGCGCACAGGCAGCGAACGCGGCGCCCGCAAAACCGCCCATCGCCATCGTGATCCATGGCGGCGCCGGAACCATCAGTCCCAAGGACATGACGCCGGCGCTGGAGGCGGAATACAGGTCCACCCTACGCGAGGCTCTGACCAGTGGTTATGCGGTGCTCAAGCAAGGCGGCACCAGCCTGGATGCGGTGCAGGCTACCATCGAAGTCATGGAAGACTCACCGCTGTTTAACGCCGGCAAAGGTGCAGTTTTTACCCATGACGGCAAGAACGAGATGGATGCGGCCATCATGGATGGCAGCAATCTGAAAGCCGGCGGTGTGGCCGACGTGCAGCACATCAAGAATCCCATCGCCCTGGCGCGGCTGGTGATGGAGAAGACTCCGCACGTGCTGCTGGTGGCCGACGGCGCCGAGAAATTCGCCCTCAGCCAGGATATGCCGCTGATGCCAGCCGGCTATTTCTATACCCAGCAACGCTGGGATGAGTTGCAACGCGCGCTCAAGAAAGAAGGCAACAAGACCACTGCCCTGGAAGAACAATATCCCGGTACCACGGCACATGGATTCGGCACGGTGGGCGCGGTGGCCCTGGACCGTTACGGCAACATTGCCGCCGGCACCTCCACAGGCGGCCTCACCAACAAGATGGACGGGCGCGTGGGCGACTCGCCGCTCACCGGTGACGGCACCTATGCCAACAATGCCACTTGCGCTGAATCCGGCACCGGCACGGGTGAGTACTACATGCGCCTCAACCTCACTAAAGATGTCTCGGATCTGATGGAATACAAGGGCTGGTCGCTCAAAAAGGCGGTGAATTATGAGATCAATGACAAGCTGGTGAAGTTCGGCGGCAAGGGCAGTGGCGGTCTGATCGCACTCGACCGCAACGGCAATATCGCCACCGCTTTCAACACCACCGGCATGTACCGCGGCTGGATCGATACCCGTGGCCGCGTGGTGGTGAAGATCTTCAAGGGTGAATAACGTCACATGACGTTTGCAATCCTGGTGCACGGCGGCGCTGGCGATGTCTCGCCGGATAGCCTCGAAGCTCGCAAGCACGGCTGTCGTGATGCAGCGGAGGCCGGTGCCGAAATCCTTAGACGCGGCGGCCAGGCACTGGATGCGGTGCAAGCGGCGGTCGAAGTGCTGGAAAACAATCCGCTGTTCAATGCGGGTACTGGCTCAACGCTCAACTGCGAAGGACGGGTGGAGACCGATGCCGCCATCGTTGATGGCTCGACTCTGAAAGCCGGCGCTGCCGCTGCCGTCAGCGGTATCCGCAATCCCATCCAGCTCGCACGTGCAGTCATGGAACGCAGTTCACACATCTTGTTAGCCGGCGAAGGCGCATACCGTTTTGCCAAGCAGCACAAGATAGAGACCTGTGATCCCGAAGAACTGGTGGTGCCTGCGCAGCGCCATCGCTGGGAGAAAGAACATGGCACCGTGGGCGCCGTGGCTGTGGATGCACACGGCCATCTGGCCGCCGCGACTTCCACCGGCGGCATCTTCAACAAATTGCCAGGCCGGGTCGGCGATACGCCGCTGATCGGCTGCGGCACCTACGCGGATGAGAATGCCGCCGTGTCCTGCACCGGCTCCGGTGAAGACATCATTCGCACCACGCTCGCGCGCCATGCGGCCTATCTCGTGGAGCTAGGCCTGGATGCCGTGACCGCGGCCAGGCGAGCCATGGCCTACTTTTCCGAACACACCCATGGTGAAGCCGGCATCATCTTGATGAACAATCAAGGCGTGCACGGATACGCCAGAAATTCAGCTCATATGCCGGTGTGCGCGTTGGGATCCGGCCGAGAAATAATTCTCGATGCCTAGCGCGATTGGATTACCCAGATGCAGCGTACGGCTATACTGTTCCACCCCTGAGCGCCGTATTTCCAAACGACATCCAACAATTACAGATTTCTAATTCTATAGACTCGGAGAAACAACAATGCATCACGTCCGCCGTCTCCTGATTACGTCGTTGGTTTTTCTGCTGCTGACCCCCGCGTTTGCGGCACCCGTAACAACCAAAACTGATACCTTTCTGAGCGCTTTCCAATGGCGGCTCATCGGACCATTCCGCGGCGGCCGATCGGTGGCGGTTGCAGGCGTGGCCAGTGAGCCGCGTACGTTCTACTTCGGCGGTGCCGGCGGTGGCGTGTGGAAGACCACCGATGGCGGCATCAGCTGGCAGAACGTCTCGGATAAATTCTTTAAGACGGCACCGGTCGGGGCACTGGCGGTGGCACCCTCCGACCCCAATGTCATCTACGCCGGCATGGGTGAGTCATTCATCCGTGGTGACATGATCCCCGGTGATGGGATGTACAAATCTACGGACGCGGGCAAGACCTGGACGCCTATCGGTGTCGAAGCTACCCACATCATCAGCGAGATCGCGGTGGATCCGGGCGATGCCGATACCGTGTATGTGGCGGCCTTGGGCCATGTGTTCGGCCCCAATCCGGAACGCGGCATCTATAAGACCACCGACGGTGGCAAGACCTGGAAGAAAGTGCTTTACAGGAACGCCGACACCGGCGGTATCGACGTCAGCATCGACCCGCACAACCCGCGTATCCTGTTCGCATCTCTGTGGCAGGCATCCCGTAGTCCCTGGCTCATGTCCAGTGGTGGACCGGGCAGCGGCCTGTACAAGTCCACGGATGGCGGCGAGACCTGGAAGGACATCTCCCAGAATCCAGGGTTGCCAATCGGCATCCTCGGCAAGATCGGCGTGTCCGTATCCGGTGCCGATCCCAACCGTGTGTACGCTATCATCGAAGCCAAGAATGGCGGTGTGTTCCGTTCTGACGACGATGGCGCCAGTTGGCAGCGCCTGTTCCATGGCTCGGAACTTACCCAGCGCGCCTGGTATTACATGCGTATCTACGCCGATCCAATAAACGCCGACGTGGTATATGCACCGCAGGTAGACGGACTGTTCAAGTCCGTGGATGGCGGCGCCACCTTCAAACCGCTGGATACACCGCATGGTGATAACCACGTGCTGTGGATCAATCCCGAGAATCCGCAGATCATGGTGGAAGGCAACGACGGCGGCGCCACCGTCAGTTATGACGGCGGCAACAGCTGGAGCAGTGAGGACAACCAACCCACGGCACAGATCTACCACGTGACCCTAGACGATCAGTTCCCCTATCACATCTATGGCGCCCAGCAGGACAACAGTACCATCGATATCGCCAGCCGCGGCGACGATGGCGGCATCGGTTTGCGTGACTGGCAGCCGTCTGCCGGCGGCGAAAGCGGCTGGGTGGTGCCGGATCCGACGAATAACTGCGTGGTCTACGGCGGCGGTTACAGTGGCGTGCTGGAGCGGCTGAACCATTGCACCGACCAGTCACGGCTGCTGGATCCCTGGCCCGATAATCCCATGGGCCATGCGCCCACCAATCTCAAGCACCGTTTCCAGTGGACTTATCCGATCCTGGTGCCGGCCATAGAACCGCATACCATCTATGTGGCTTCGCAATACATACTGCGTAGCCGCGACGATGGTATGAGTTGGGAGACCATCAGTCCAGATTTGACCCGCAACGACAAAGCCAAGCAGATCGCCTCCGGTGGCCCGATTACCAAGGACAACACCTCCGTCGAATATTACGACACGGTGTTCGCGCTGGCGGAATCGCCGGTGAAGGCGGGCGTGCTGTGGGCTGGCTCCGACGACGGGCTGGTGCATGTCTCAAAGGACGATGGCAGCCACTGGGAGAATGTAACCCCGAAGGGTTTGCCGGAGTGGAGCACAGTCTCCATCATCGAACCCTCACACTTCGCTGCCGACACGGCCTATCTTGCCGCCTACCGCTACCGCCAGGATGATTTCCATCCGTATCTGTTCAAGACCGACAATTACGGCAAGAGCTGGACACGCATCGATTCCGGAATCCCGGCGGACCAACCCACGTTCGTGATCCGTGAAGACACCCAGGATCCGCAGCTGCTGTTTGCGGGCACCCAGCGCAGCGCCTACGTAAGCTTCGACGGTGGCGGCCACTGGCAGTCGCTGGCGCTGAATCTACCGGCGGTGCAAGTATCCGACATGGCAATCCAGAATACGGCTGACGATTTGGTGATCGCCACCCACGGCCGCGCCTTCTGGGTGCTGGACAATCTCAACGTATTGCGCCAGATAAGCGCCATGTCCTCAGGCGAGACGCATTTGTTCGCCCCGGAACCAGCCTATCTGTTGGCCGGCGGCGGGTTCGGCGAAGGCGCCGGTTCCGACGAGGGCCAGAACCCACCGAATGGCGCAGTGATCTTCTATAACCTCAATTCGGCTCCGACCAAAGATGCGGAAATCACACTCAGCATCCTGGATACGAATGGCAAGGAGATCCGGCACTTCACCAACAAGACCGATGGCAGCGGCAAAGCGCTGGAATCCGAGAAAAATTTCTACACCAAGGCTAAACCGTTGCCACAGCAATTGCCGGACAAAGCCGGCATGAACCGCTTCGTCTGGGATCTGCGTTATCCGGATGCCACCCATGTGCCCGGCGCAGTGCTGTGGTTCGGCAGCATGCGCGGGCCCAAGGTATTGCCCGGCCGCTATACGTTGAAACTCACTGCCGGCGGTCAAACTTACACGCAAGCGCTCACGGTGTTGAACGACCCGCGTTCCAAACTGAGTGCTGATGATCTGGCGGCGCGCCAAGCGCTGCTCATGCAGGTCTACGCCAAGTTGGACCAGACCGACAAGGCCATCAATGGATTGCGCAGCTTGCGTGAGCAGATCAATGATCTTACCCAGCGCTACGCCAAATCGTCGCAAGCCAAGGCGCTCGGCGGTGATGCCAAACCGCTGCTGGACGAACTCACCGGCATCGAGGATGCGCTCATCCAGAGCAAGGCCCACGCCAGCGAGGACGTGCTCAATTATCCGGTGCGCCTCAACAACAAATTGGCGGCCCTGATCACCAGCGTGGAATACAGCAATTCCCGACCCACGGCCCAGGCGTATGCGGTGTACAAAGATCTGGCGGGTCAGACCGATGTCCAGCTGGCCCATTGGCAAAGTGTCCAGGCCAGTGGCTTGCCGGCATTCAATGACAAGATCCGGGCGATGAATTTGCCGGCGATTTACTTAAAGGCAGAATGAATCCGGCGATGAGCGGGGGGTTACTGCGGTGGTATTTCCACAATCGCGATAAGCCCCCCGCCATCCCGATTGGATAGGTGCAATTCACCCCCATGTAGCCTGGCGATGCGCTCGGCGATGGTCAACCCCAGGCCGGCACCGGTCTGGTTGCCGCGTGCGCTGTCATTACGCATGAACGGTTTGATCAACTGGTCGGGTTCCAGGTTCTTTATCCCAGGCCCCCGGTCCATCACCTTAACTATAATTTTGCTTTTCACTTTCTGAGTGACGACTTCGATCTCCCTACCGCCGTAGCGCATTGCATTATCCACGAGATTGGATACCAGGCGGCGGATAGCGAGCTTCCTGAATTTGAAAGGCGGGAAATCATCCAACCCAGTCTTGATAGTCTTGCCGGTAATATCGTAACGATGGCAGACGTCAAACACAATCTGGTTGAAATCCGCAAACTGCGGCGCTTCTTCACTGCCGTCGCGGGCATAATCCAGAAACTGCATGAGGATGGAATCCATGTCTTCGATGTCATGGATCATGCCGTGACTGAGACCGGGTTCGACGGCATTGCCTGCCAGCTCGATGCCGATACGCAAGCGCGTGAGCGGCGTGCGCAAATCATGGGAAATGCCGGCCAGCATCAGGCGGCGTTCCGCATCCAGCTTCTGCAAGCCTTCCGCCATCTGATTGAAGCCGCGACTCAAGTCGCGAATCTCATCCGGGCCGCTCTCATCCAGGTTGCCGGGCGTCTCACCTCGGCCGATGGCGCGCGCGGCTTCCAGTACCTTGTGCAGCTGCCGATCGAGCCTGAAGATCACCAGGTAGGCACCAATGATCGCGATGATCACCCCCAGCGCGATCCATATGAGTAAATCCAGTGGGAACAAAGGGCGGATTCGATTATGCGGCAGAACCAGCCAATATTGTTGTGTCCGCACCGGAAAACGGATCCACAGGTCATGGCTTTTCGGCTCGGACTTGAGTTGGACGGAAGAGCCAAATGTACTCTTGAGACTGGTTTCCAGATCGGCCGGTACGCCGTCGCTCGTGCCTTTGAACGTAGACTGCGGTGAGCCCTCCGGCACAATCCGGAATCCCCTATGCGCATTCACACCATCCAGGAAAGCCTGGCGGTTATCCTCAGGGAGTGCTTCCAGAGCAGTGCGTGCGATGACGATGGTTCTGACGACAGGATTGGTATGCGCAGCCCGCAACGGCGGGAAGAAGAATACGCGCACGATCCCGAACCACGCCAACTGGCTGATGATGATGAGCAACGCAATCAGCAACGCGGTGCGGCCGATGAGTGTGCTCGGCAGCAGTTTCATTTTGCGCTATCCTCCGGCACGAACACATAACCGAAACCCCACACCGTCTGAATATAACGGGGGGTCGATGGTGTGTCTTCGATGAGACGCCGCAATCTGGAAATCTGCACGTCCATGCTGCGATCATAGGCTCCATGTTCCCGCCCACGCGCGAGTTCCATGAGTTTTTCCCGTGACAGCGGCCGGCGTGGGTGAGTGACGAGGGTCTCGAGCACTCCGAATTCACCGGTGGTCAGGGCTAGTGTCTTGCCGGACTTTACCAGAGTGCGGGTTGCCAGGTTCAGCTCGCAGTGCCCGAAGCGGATGACGTTCTCCCGCAAGGCCGGTGCTCCGGGGGTGGTGGCTGGTTGCCGCCGGCGAAGCACGGCGTTGATGCGCGCCACAAGCTCACGCGGGTTGAATGGTTTTGAGACGTAATCATCGGCCCCGACTTCCAGTCCGACGATACGATCCACATCATCGCCCTTGGCGGTCAACATGATAACGGGCAGGTTGATACCGCTGCCGCGCAGGCGACGGCATAGAGACAGACCATCTTCGCCCGGCAGCATCAAATCGAGCACCAGCAGGTCGATGTGATGATCGGTCAGTAGCTGATCAAGGGCGCGGCCATTTTCCATCGCCATCACCGAGAAGCCCTGGTCTTTAAGATAACGCTCCAGCAGCGCCCGTGTGCGCAGATCGTCATCGATGATGAGGATTTTCGTAGGCGCGTCTTTCATGATGCCTAGTGTACTGTCTTGTGCAGGGCGTCACGTAGCTTAGATGTAACGAATTGTTTCACGCCAGTTTAGCGGAAATAAAGAGTTACAAATAAAGTGCATGGGGTAACACTTCATTTACAAGCTGCGCCCACCATGGCCATATGCAAAATAGTCGTTCGCTCATCTCGGTGACCGTCATAGGCATCCACTTGGGCTGTTATCCGGCTAGAAGCGCTTCGCTCATGAAACCCATTGACGCCCTTAGGTTCCAGTAAATGGATTGGCAATCTCAGGCCTTTTCGTTGCGCACTCACTGGCCGCATCTTGGCGAGGCCATCGCCCAGATAACGGTCTTGTTGTTGATAATTGCAACATTGATTGCGATCTGCACGTTTCTGGCCTAGTCCATCAAATTGATGACGTTAATTAGTGGTTACAAACTTTTACATTTCAGAAAGGTATTATTTACACGCCTGCGCTAGTATTTAATTATTGTGACTGCGATGAGGTCTCATCGCGACGCAATCCGGCCCCTCACCACCGTCATATGGGGCCGGCTGGGAGTTTCCACTCCCGGAATGGCGGCGTGCCCCCATCGTCATGGTCTATATTTCCCAGGGCACGCCGCCCCTTTATCCCGTTTGTGGTTTCAGAACCCGCTGCTATATCGCAGGATGTATTCCTACGCGCTGCATTCGGCCCTGGCAATCGAGTGGCGTGATATTGAAACTTGGGGAATCCCATGATGTCCAAAGATTGAGGACTAATCCGTCAACTTAAAACCGGATGAGCCGTTATATTGAATACAGGATCACAGGTGCTGCATGGATTTTCTGGAAACATCTGGCAAATGCTTCGAGGCGTCATGGGCAAAATCAAGGCACTCATAGGGTTGGCAACGCTGTGCGCAGCGGCTTTCGTGGTTTTCCCCACGACCTCGACTATGGCGGCCCAAGTATATATTCATGCCGGAAGTGGCTGGCGCGGCGGGTACTGGCGTCACGGCTGGTACGGGCCCCGCTTCGGTTGGTGGTGGGTGGTTGGGCCCAGTTGGTATTACTATTCGACGCCGGTGTATCCCTACCCCTATCCCTATACGCCTCCGGTGGTCGTAGTGAATCCTTCTTACCCGGTCGCGCCCCAAAACTTTGGTCCGGCTCCGATTGATTACTGGTATTACTGCAGGGCCGCGAAGGGCTATTACCCCTACGTTCCTACATGCCCTGGCGGGTGGGAAAAGGTGCCGGCGACCCCGCCGCCGGCGCCCCACGGCTGAGTTCTTGAGTTCTAAGGAAACAGGTATGCAACGATCAAAGACCCGGTTTGTGTTCGGTGCCGCCATGGTGATGGCATGTGTCGGATGTGCACAGGTGCCGGTGGCGCCGACTATCGCGGTCATGCCAGCGCCTGGTATGCCATTTGAAGTTTTTGAGCAGGATAACAATCTCTGCAGGCAATATGCCCAGCAGCAGTTGGGTGCCAATCCACAGCAGGTAGCAAATAGCCAGGTGGCTGGCGGTGCGGTTGCGGGTACCGTGATCGGTGCGGCGGCAGGTGCTTTATTGGGCGGCAACAGTAATGCTGCGGGGGCCGGCGCAGCCACAGGTTTGTTGTTTGGCGCTGCCGCTGGTGCGGGCGCCGCTGGTCAAACCAATATGACCCTGCAGCAACGCTACAACATTGCTTTTGCGCAATGCATGTATGCCAAGGGCAACCAAGTACCAGGTTATGCCTATGCCTCACGGTCCTATATGCCACCGCCACCGCCTTCGGAGGCGTCGCCCAACGAACCACCACCTCCAGGAACGCCACCACCACCGCCAGGCTTGGGTAACCCACCTGGTCCTTAAGGATCAGTTGCAATTGTTGAAACCAGGCGCATCTCAGAAGATGCGCCTTTTTATTTATATGATTTCCAGGAACTTGGTTGAAGGCAATCCGGTCTGTGATCACACTCCGGTATGCTGATGACCATCCATGAACTAATCGATTGATAGATTTGTCTTCAGGAACCCAATGATCTCAGGCCATGCCTGTTCGGCCGCTTGCGGCGCGTAGCTGGCGCGCTCCTCGCACAGAAAACCGTGGCCGGCGCCAGGATAGACCGCGAGCGAGTAGCGCTTCTTGCCGGCCGACAAAGTTTCGGCGATGCGCGCATGTTCAGCCGGTGGGATACCTTGATCGTCCGCGCCGTATCCCAGCAGGATTGGCGCCTGCATCTTGTCGGCTTCAATGATGGGCGGCGTACGTCCAAAACGATCCGGGCCACTGGGTGCGATACCACCGCCGTAGAAACCTACCGCTGCTTTCAGTCGCTCCGGGAAACGGCAATTCGCCAGAAAAGCGAGTCGGCCGCCCATGCAAAAGCCGATGATGCCAAGGCTCTCTGATTTCACATTCTTGTGCGCCGCTAGCCAGTCCAGCGACTGTCCGATTTCATTCAGAATCACATCATCACGCAGCGTGGGGAGCTTCGCCATGATTTTATCGGTATCTGTATAGCTCATGACCTCGCCATGAAAGATATCGGGCGCCAGCGCCACCCAACCGGCTTTCGCCAGGCGTTGACACACGCCGCGGATATGACCGGTGATACCGAAGGCTTCCATCATGACCACCACCCCTGGGAAGCGGCCATGTGCCTGGGGGAAAGCGGCATAACCCTGCAAGGTTTTACTGATTTGTGTGTTGGTGAGAGTGCTCATGACCTTCATCCTAAATTATGCGTGGGTATCAGCCGCCTGCTTGGGGTTCCGGCATGTCAGGTTGTGGGGCTTGAGAACGCTTACGCATACGCTCGGTCAGATGCTCCATGGCCACATAGAAAGCCGGCGTGATATACAAGGTCAGCGCCTGGGAAAATATCAAGCCGCCCACCACCGCGATGCCCAGCGGCCGGCGGGCTTCTGCACCCTGGCCGGCGCCCAGGGCGATCGGCATCATGCCGCAGATCGCAGCCATGGTGGTCATCATGATGGGACGGAAGCGTACCAGGCAGGCTTCAATGATGGCGTCACGAGAACTCAATTGCTTCTCGCGTTTCATCTGAATGGCGAAGTCGATCATGATGATACCGTTCTTTTTCACCAGGCCCACCAGCATGATCAGGCCCACGAAACTATAGATGTTCAGGTCCTGATTGAAGAGGATCAGCGACAGCAGCGCACCCACCATCGCCAGCGGCAGCGCCGTAAGGATGGTGATCGGGTGGATGAAATGTTCATACAGTATGGCGAGCACCATGTAGATCACCAGGATGGTGATGATCAGCAGCAGTGGCAGATCCACCAGCGATTGCTGGAAAGTGGCCGCGTTGCCAGAGAATATTCCGGTGATGTCGGCCGGCAGTTTGGCGCTCGCCAGCGCTTCAATTCTCTGAGTGGCATCACCCAGGGAAACTCCCGGCGCCAGGTTGAAGGAGAAGTCCACGGAAGGCAGTTGTTCGTAATGGTCCACTTGCAATGGACCCACACCGGGTGTGATCTGGGCGACGCTGGTGAGCGGCACGCTGGTGTTGTTGGCGCCCTGCACGTAAAGCGCGTTGAGCGCAGCCATGTCGGACTGAAACTGCGGCGCCAGTTCCATGATCACCCAATACTCGTCGGTGGAGCCGTAGATGGTGCTGATCTGGTTGCCGCCGTAAGCATCGTAGAGCGCCGACTGAATCTCGTTGGCAGTCACTCCCAGTGTCGAGGCCTTGTCGCGCAGGATATGCACATTAATCTGCGGGTTATTGAGTTCAAGATCGCTGTTCACATCCTGGATACCGGGCACTTGCGCGAGCTCTGGTAGGAATTTCACTGCCGCCTGATCAAGGCTCTTCACATCCAGCCCTTGGACTATATAGTCATAACTGGTACTCCCGCCCGTGGTGCCGATGCGAATCGCGGGCGGGTTGGTAAAGTACACCTGCATGTTATGTACGGGAGCCACGGCCTTGCGCAACTGCTGGATGACTTCGTCCGCGGTCGCATGCCGCTCATCCAGTGGCTTGAGCATGATGATGACGCGCCCGATATTGCCGCCGGACGTACCGCCCTGTCCCTGACCGGCACTGGATATGGCAGTCGCGACGTTCGGGTTCTCGCGCACGATACCTGCGACCTGGTTCTGGAGTGACAGCAGTGCCTGGAAAGTGATACCTTCCGGGGCCTCGGTGCTGCCGATGATGAGACCGGTATCCTCGCTGGGTATGAATCCCTTGGGCACGACCGCGAAGAAATAGAACGTTAGCACCAGCATCAATCCTGCGACCACCAGCATGGTGCGCCAGTGATCCACCGACCAGGCGAGACTCCTCCCATAAGCATCGCGGGATTTATCGAAGGCCGTTTCCAGAATGCGGTACAGACGCCCATGCTGTTCACTTTCCTTCAGGAAGCGGCTGCACAGCATGGGTGTTAGTGTCAGGGAGATGAAACCGCTGATCAAGATCGCGATGCCCACGGTGAGCGCGAACTCCCCGAACAGGCGTCCCAGTATTCCGCCCATGAGCAGTATCGGCAGGAATACGGCCACCAGTGACAGAGTCATTGAGACCACGGTGAAGCCGATCTCCTTACTGCCGATGAGCGCCGCGCGCAGCGAGGGCTCGCCTTTTTCCCGGTAACGCACGATGTTTTCCAGCACCACGATGGCGTCGTCCACCACAAACCCCACCGCCAGTGTCAGCGCCATGAGCGACAGGTTGTCGAGGCTGAAGCCGGCCAGCTTCATGATGGCAAAGGTGCCGATGATAGAAGTAGGCAGGGCCAGCGCCGAGATGATGGTGGCGCGTATATTGCGAAGGAACAGGAAAATCACGCACACCACCAAGACGATGGCCAACATCAATGTGAACTTCACGTCATCGATAGATCCGGCCACATAGGCGGCGTGGTCGTGGAATACCTGCAGGGTGGCATCGCCCGGCGCTTCGCGAGAGAGCTGTGGCAGGAGCGCATGCACAGCACCGGAGATGGCTACCGCATTTGATCCCGGCTGGCGCTGGACCGAGAGCATGATGGCGGGTTGCAGCCTGCCGCCGGCTACGGCCTTGTCGAAATAGTCAGTCACCTGCTTGTTGGCCTGGACGCTGTTGATGGCCTGGCCGACGTCCGAAAGATGTACGGGTGCCCCGTTCTGGTAGGCCACCACCAGATTGTTATAGCCCGCCGCATCATCCAGCTGGCCATCAGCCTGCACGGTGTAAGTGCGGGTCGCGCCGTACAGAGTACCGGATGGCAGATTGGTATTACCGTTCTGTACCGCTTGGGCCACCTGGGTGATGGTCAGGTTCCGGGCGGCCAAGGCATAGGGATTCATCTGCAGCCGCACGGCATATTTTTGTGCACCGAAGACGTTGACCTGGGCTACACCCGGGATCATGGAAATCTGCTCGGCCACACGCGTCTCGGCATATTCATCCAGCACCGAGAGCGGGATATTGCTGGCCGTCATGCCCATGAAGATGATCGGCGTTGCGGTCGGGTTGACCTTACGCAGACTCGGTGGTTGCGGCAGGTTGGGCGGCAATTGGCTGAGGGCCTGCGAGATGGATGTCTGCACATCCATGGCGGCGTCGTCGATGTCGCGGGACAGATCAAACTGCAAAGAAATCGAGGTGTTGCCGGTGGTGTTGACGGAACTCATGGATGCCAGACCGGCGATGGTGGAGAACTGCCGTTCCAGGGGTGTCGCCACCGATGCCGCCATGGTTTCTGGATCAGCACCGGGCAGGTTTACATTGACGCTGATGGTCGGGAAATCCACGTTCGGCAGTTCGCTCACCGGCAAGGTGAAATACGCCACCATGCCGAAGATCAGCAGCGCCGACATGACCACCGTGGTCATGACTGGCCGATGAATAAACGGTGCGGATGGATTGATATTCATGGCGATCTGGCCACTTCCGAAGTAGCGCTGGTGGCATTGGGAATCACCGGCATGTCATTCTTCAAGGTTCGCGGCACATGCGTGATGACCACTTCGCCAGCCTTCAAGCCCTTTGAAATGACTGCTGCATCGCCGATCTGGCGATCCTGGGTTACCGGTGCGATGACCGCTTTGTTATCCACGACTGTGTATACAAAACTGCCGTCTTGACCGGCCTGTACTGCGGTATCCGGAATCACCAGTGCGTCTGGCTGAATGGTCAGTTGCAATGTCACCCCCACGTACTGGCCCGGCCACAGCTGTACATGCTGGTTGGGGATTTCCGCCTTGAGCATTAGCGTGCCGGTGGTGTTGTTGACAGCATTGTCGATGAACACCAGCTTGCCCTGTCCCAGGTTGCCGCTGCCGTCCTCATTATTAACGATTACCGTGATGCTGTGTGCGGAATCATAATGGCGTACTTCGGGGAGCGACTGCTGAGGGATGGTGAACTGCACCAGGATGGGCTTCATCTGATTGATGGTCACCAAGGGGGTGGTAGCGGTGGTCGAGGTGGGGGTTACCACATTACCGGCCTTGACCGAGAGGCTGCCGGTGAGACCATCGATGGGTGAACTGATTAAAGTATAGGAGAGATTGATCTGGGCTTGCTGCAGGGCGGCTTTGGCTTGGGTGGCGGTGGCTACGGCGCTTTCATAGTCTTGAGGCGAGATGTAATCCTTGGCGGCCAATGGGGCTTCCCGGTCTGCCTGGGCTTTGGCAGTCAAATAGGCGGCCTTGGCGGATGCCAGCGCAGCTATATACGGGGCCGGGTCGATGAGAAACAACGGCTGGCCGGTGCGCACATACTGTCCCTCCTGAAAATACACCTGCTTGAGCACGCCGCTGATCTGAGGTTGTACCGCCACAGTATGTTCTGATTGGACCTGTCCAATCGCCGTCAATTGTATCGGCATGGGTTTGGTGACAGCCACGGCAGTATCCACGGGCAATGCTTGGATGGCACGCTTGGCGTTGGCAAGGCGTGCGTTGCTGATGACACGCCAGGCGACCAGTACCACGAGAATGGCAGCGACCATTCCGATTATGAACAGCACTTTGGCTTTTTTATTCACGGTAACTCCGATACATCGCTCGGCGCATTGAGACCGCCCACTGCATGGCCGAGCGCGGCTTGCGCCGTAAACCAGTTAAGCCGAGCCTGCACCTGTTGCACACGCGCAGTGGCGAGTGTTTGTTGCGCAGTCAGAAGATTCAGAATCGGATCCAAACCGATATGATAACGGGCGACCTCGACGTCCTCAGCCTGTTGTGCACTCTTCAGTTGCACGTCAGCAGTGGTTAAGGTTACCGCCGCAGTGTGCAGGTTTTGATAAGCCTGCCAGACCTCCAGTTCTACCTCAAGCTGCAATTGCACCGTCGTTGCCTGAGCAACATCAACCTCTGCCTCGGCTTTGTGATTGGCCGCTTCATCACCGAATCCGGCGAACAGTGGAATGCTGAGTGTCAAACCCGCGCTGTAATTATCCGCGACCGTAGTCGGATTGGTGCCTTCTTTTGTGTTGAGGCGTCCGCCGCTGGCAGCGAACGACAGACTCGGCCAACCCTGGCCGCGGGTGGCCTCCAGATTGGCGATCGCTTGCTGTTCGTCAGCTTTGGAGGCCAGCAGCTCCGGTCGAGCCTCTTTTGCTTGCTGCAACATCTGCTGCACGCTGAGAGATGGCATCTCTGTCGATACATGCTGCTCCCAAGGCGCGAGTAGCAGCAGAGTGTCGGCTGGTGATCCGACACTGACGGCCAGCGTGCCCTGGGCTACGGCCAGTTGTCCCTGTGCGGTCTGAAGCGCGAGCTGTGCGCTGGCGAGGGCAGCCTGCGCTGTATACACATCACCGATAGTGGCTAGGCCGGATTTTTGGTTCTGTTGCACGGCATCCAGATTGGTTTCCGCATCCTGTTCGCTCAACACGTCGGCTTGTACAAGCGCCTGCAAGCCCAATACCTGATAATAATCCTGCTCCACGGTCAAGATTACATCCTGCAGCGTCTGGCTGTTAGACAGTTCGGCGGCGGCCAGCGCGTACTTGGCGGAATCGAGAGTGCCAGAACGTGTGCCGAAGTCCCACAGCAGATAACTGAGGCTGATACTGGGTCCGTATTGGTTCTGTACGGGGTTGGATTGACCACTGAAATTCACGGTGCGACTGCGGGTGTAGCTGTAGTCCGCGGTGACCAACGGCCAATAACCAGCGCGCGCCAGATCCACCCCTGCCTGGCTTTCACGGATGCTGTCCCAGGCGAGCTTGGTCGTCGGATTATTCGTGAGAGCCATGTCAGTGAGTTCCATAAGGGTGTAGGTATGCTGCGGCTGCAGCGGCATATCAGATGTCTCCATAGCCGAGGTGCTGAACACGGCTGTACCCAGGATCAACGCCGTGCAAATACTGCAGAATGCTCTGAATGACGACATAGTGGGCAACATTTATCCTTGCAACAGACGATCTGCTATACCAGCGCTTATATTTAAAGACGCGTCAGCTGTGGCGGTTGGTCTCAATCATCCATACAACATTGCCGGGTATTTTCCCATCACAATGTGGCTTTAATCGGCTGGTTACACTTTGATACATATCTGACAGCCCGGATGCTGCCCACAGGGCGCACACGGGATAGAATTCTGACCCGGGACATTCAGTTATAACTTGAGTATGACAGCAGCGGACCAGATTCTGGTGGTGGATGACGACACGGAAATCCGTGCGTTGCTCAAGGAATATCTGTCGCGCCAGGGGTTTCGGGTGACGGCAGTGGCGGATGGCCCTTCCATGGAACAGGCCATGGAGGATGCGCACTTCGATCTGGTGGTGCTGGACGTGATGCTGCCCGGCGAGGATGGCGTCACTCTGTGCCGCAAACTGCGCCTGTGTTCCACCATACCCATCATCATGCTTACCGCGAGGGGCGGCGAAGCCGATCGCATCGCCGGTCTCGAGACCGGTGCTGACGATTACCTGCCAAAACCTTTCAACCCCCATGAACTTCTGGCTCGCATTAACAGTGTGTTGCGGCGCGCGCGCAGTCTCCCACAGGACCTGTGGCCTGAAGATGTGCAGGCTTATCGTTTTGGAAGTTGGCGGTTACAGACCACGACACGTCAACTGCAGAACTCAGAAGGCACAATCGTGCCCTTATCAGGTGCGGAATACCGCCTGTTGTGCATTTTTATGCGCTATCCAAATACGGTGTTGTCGCGTGAGCGACTCACCGAATTAATGCGCGGTCGCGAGAGCAATATCCCCTTCGATCGCAGCATGGACGTACAGGTCAGCCGTCTGCGTCAACGCCTGCGCGACGACGGTCATAGTGCGAGTATCATCCGTGCGGTACGCGGCGAGGGTTATGTGTTTTCATTGCCGGTTGAAGTAGAAAAATAATGCGCGTGTGGCCACAATCGTTGTTTGGTCGTTTGGTGTTGGTGCTCATTACCGGCCTCATCGTAGCCCAGATCATCGCCACATTGTTGGGCTTGCATGAACGCGCTCAGGCACTGGTGACATTCAGCAATCAGCAATACGTACAGCGTGATGCTGACGCCGTGCGTCTGATGGAGACACTGCCGTTTGGAGAACGCGCGCAGGTGGCGGGGATACTTACCTCACCGCGACTCACGGTGACGCTCAGCGCAAGCACCGATGCAGCGCCTGTCAGGGCCATTCCGTCGGACACAGTCGCAGAGGAGTTCCAGGTGCAATTACGCAAGTCGTTGCCTGGACACGTCGTGCGCGGATATCTACGGCACATACCGGTGCCGCGGGGCGTGCAGATCGCCAGTTTCAAACCCGGCTACCGTACTCACAGTGTGATTCAGGTGAAGCTCAAGGATGGCAGCTGGGTGATCTTCGATCACCTGCGTCCGCTGCAACTGGCGGGCTGGCCTTATCCGTTGCTGGTGGACATTATCGTGCTGTTGACTGCGGTAATCATGTTGTCACTGATCGCGGTGCGTTGGATGACGCGGCCGCTTTCAGTACTGTCGAGTGCAGCCGATGAACTGGGCCGCGACATTCGCCACTCGCCGGTCCCGGAAACGGGGCCAGCAGAGGTGCGCCGCGCAGCACGCGCATTTAACGAGATGCAGAACCGGCTGGTGCAGTACGTGGAGGATCGGACGCGGCTGTTGACTGCGATATCACATGATCTCAAGACGCCGATCACGCGCATGCGCCTGCGAGCAGAATTGCTGGATGACGAGACGCTCAAGGGCAAACTGGTGCGCGATCTGCAGGACATGGAGAACATGACCAATGCCACTCTGGATTTCCTGCGTGGTCTGGAGATCAGTGAAGCTCTGCAGCCCATCGATATGATGGCGCTGCTGGAGAGCGTGTACTCAGATGGCGTGGAGACCGGACAGGATGTGAGCCTGCAGGGTCGCATCGATAAATCCTTCACCGGCCGGCCGCAGGCCTTGCGGCGCTGCCTCGAGAATCTGATCGGTAACGCGGTGCGCTATGGCAAGCGCGCCATGATCAGCGTGGAAGACGATGGTACGAAAATCACCATACGCGTGCGTGATGCCGGCAAGGGCATACCCGAAGATCAGTTGGAAAAAGTCTTCGAACCTTATTATCGTCTGGAGGAAGCCCGCAGCCAGGCAGGCGGTGGCACTGGACTGGGTCTGGGTATCGCACGCAACATCGCCACCTTGCATGGTGGCACGCTAGCTCTGCGCAATCATCCGGAAGGTGGTCTCGAAGCGGTGCTGGGACTGCCGCGCAAAAATAATGATTGAGGGTTATACGACTTCGGCCCGTACCGGCTCCTGGTTAAACCGCACAATCATTTATCTGGTTTCTCCGTCAACGGTTCATTGTTGTTGATAGCCGCCATCAATTCATCCAGCTTACCGGTCACATCCGCAATGCTTATCAGATCCATGGCTCCCGGATCCCGTACGCGTGTGCCCCAGGGTGCTGTTTCGGCATCCATGTGATTGTATTTTTGCATGGCTTCGGGATAACGATTCACGCGCCAGCGCTGACTTAAATACGGGCCGGCCCGCTCTGGGTTGGTAGCGGCGTATAGGCCGATCACTGGGGTGCCTATGGCCGTTGCCATGTGCACGGGACCGGAGTCGGGTGATACCAGCACCGTTGCCCGGCCCAGCAAAGCCAGCAGTTGCTTGAGATCGGTCCGGCCGATGAGGTTCACAGGCTGGGTACGCACGGCCTGCATGATCGCCATACCGTACTCACGCTCAACAGCACTCGGTCCGCCACTCAGGAATACGCGCAGCCCGAGTTTATCCATCGCATAGTCCGCTACCGCGGCATAGCGTTCCGCGCGCCAGTTGCGGAAGTTGCGGAAACGCGCATTGGCGCAAGGGCTGATGATCAGCGCGGGCGTGTTGTCCGGAATCTGATGGCGGGCAAAGTTTTGCGCTTCTGCCGGCACCGGAATATCCCAGCGCAGCACCCGTCCAGTCACACCGCAGGCTTCTGCGAAGCCGAAGAAACTGTCCATCACATGCTGGCGGGGCTTATAGGGAATGCGGCGGTTGCTGAACAGCCACTGCCCATCATGGGCCCGCTGCCGGTCGAAACCCAGTTTAATGGGTGCGCGTACCGCCAAGCTGCTCGCCAGGCTGGCACGTAAGGACATCTGCAAATGCAACAGCAAATCGAAATTCCGGCCACGCAATGTGCCACGCAACGCACAGTAAGCGCTCAGGCCTTCGGCTTTGTCGAAGATGATAAACTCGATGCCGGGAATGTCAGCCACGAGACTCGCTTCGAGTTTGCCGATGATCCAGGTGAAGCGCGTATCAGGCCAGGCAGCCTGCAGGCTGCGCACCACCGGCAGCGTATGGCATACATCGCCCACGGCAGACAGACGCAGGATGCAGACACGAGCAGGCGGTTTCATCACTGGGGGCATGCTTGATGGCTGAACGCGCACTCACCACAAAACTGGGATTCATCCTATACGATGATGCACTCACAAGCCACGCGGACGAGGAGCTGTTCTCACCGCGTCACTGGGCGCGGCATACCTCAGTGCGCGATGCCACCGGTGGACGCGGCAATACCTGGATAGTGGCAGGCGGCAATGGTGAATGGGTATTGCGCCACTACCGCCGCGGAGGTGTGGTACGGCATTTCAACCAGGATCTCTATCTCTGGCAAGGGCTGGAGAATACCCGGCCGTGGCGTGAATGGCGGTTGCTATCGCATCTATATAGCCAGGGCTTGCCCGTACCGCAACCCGTGGCGGCACAGGTGTTGCGCTACGGCCTCACGTACCGCGGCGACCTGATTACCTGCCTGATACCGGACACACTTTCTCTGGCAGCACGTCTGGGGGCTGGTCACATTGAAGACTTGCCTTGGGAGCGCATCGGCGCATGCATCCACCGCTTCCATGCGGCCGGTGTCTATCATGCGGATTTGAACGTCCACAACATCATCATCGATGATCATGACCATATATATATGGTGGACTTCGACCGTGGGGAGCAACGCGCACCGAGTGCGCAATGGCAGGAAGCCAACCTCCGACGTCTATTGCGCTCGCTGCGCAAGCTCGCAGTCCCGAGTGTTGCTGAAGGACGTGTGTGGTCGAAGCTGATGAGCGGTTACAGCAGCCCTGCTTGATTCACTCACGCGGAACTTTCTTGAAGCGGTCGTGGCTCCACAGATATTGTTCAGGCGCGCGCCGGATATTTTCTTCCAGCAACTTGTTGATGCGCAGGGCATCCGCCGCCGGGTCGTCGGAGGGGAAGTGCTGCAATGCAGGATAAACCCGCAGGCTGTAGCCACGGCCTCCTGGAAGGCGTTCACCAAAGAACGGCACTACCGGCGCCTGGCTGGAGCGCGCCACCCGCGAGAGTGCGGGACTGGTAGGAGCCGGGATACCGAAGAACGGCACCATGATGCTGCCCTTGCCACGATAGCCCTGATCGATGGCATACCAGATGGGCTTGCCTTGTTTGAGGCTCTTGAGTAATGCACGCACATCGTTGCGCGGGATGGCGCGATCGAACAGGCGTTCGCGATTGCGGCGCATGACCTCTTCGATGACCGGATTTGGAATCGGCCGGTACATCAGATGCAGATCGGTATGCAGACTCAGAATGCGTCCGACCATCTCCAGCTGGGTGAAATGACCCGCCAGCAACAACACACCGTGGCCCTGTGCGCGTGCTGCCTGCAGATGCTCGACGCCACTCACTTGGTATGCGAGCCGGCGCAAGCGCTTCACGCTCATCCACCAGCACATGCCGAATTCGATGATCCCCATGCCGATCGAAGCAAAGTGTTTCCTGGCGATCCTCAAACGCTGTTTCTCAGTCATCTCCGGAAAGCACATCTGCAGGTTAACCAGCGTCACCCGCCAGCGACGCTTGGCGATCATGCGTATGCTCCATCCAAGGGAGTAGCCGACCATGAGCTGAAAACGATATGGGCACATCACCAACAGCCGCATGCAGCCGAGCAACAGCCAGGTGGACCAGTAACGGGGTTTTAGCAATTGGTATTGCATGCATGCTGCGGAACAGGAGCTAGAGGGCCAGTGTAAGGGTGGCATCGCACCCGGCACAACTGCCTTGAGCAGAGCAGGCCCGTGTTATGATGCGGCGCGTTTTCCAAGGCTTGCTGGGGTTTGCATGAACATCCGCATCCCGCAATTTGACGGCGTGCGCGTGCTGGTGGCAGGCGACGTGATGCTGGACCGCTACTGGTTCGGTGCCACCGGGCGGATCTCGCCTGAAGCGCCGGTGCCTGTAGTGCATGTGCAAGACATCGAGGAACGCCCGGGCGGAGCCGGCAACGTGGCCGTGAACCTGGCAAGCCTGGGAGTACATTGCACGGTACTCGGCATCACCGGTGACGACGCCACCGCCGACACCCTCGCGGCCAGCATGCAAAAACACGGCGTACAGTGCCGCTTTACCCGTCTCAAGAATGCATCCACCACCACCAAGCTGCGGGTGTTATCACGTCACCAGCAGTTGATCCGCCTGGATTTCGAGGAGAGTTTTGGCGGTCTGGTCGGACCACCGCTGCTACCGGCCTTCAAGAAAGAGCTGGCGAAGGCCGATGTCATCATCCTGTCGGACTACGGCAAGGGCAGTTTATATGGCGTACAGGAGCTGATTGCAGTAGCACGCGCCGCTGACAAGATGGTGCTGGTGGACCCCAAGGGCCGGGATTTCGCCAAATACACCGGCGCTACCGTAATCACCCCGAACCTCGCAGAACTGGAAGCGGTGGTCGGCGAGTGTCCGGACGAGGCCGCCATCGTCAGCAAAGGCGAGAAGTTGCGGCATGAGCTGGACCTGAATGCGTTATTGGTGACGCGTGGCGAACACGGCATGACTTTGCTGCAGTCGCACAAGCCCCCGCTGCACTTGCCTACCCAGGCACAGGAAGTCTCGGATGTCACTGGCGCGGGTGACACGGTGATCGCGCTGCTGGCCGCGGGACTGGGTGCAAGACTGGATTTTGCCGAAGCCGCAGCGCTCGCCAATTTCGCCGCCGGTCTGGTAGTGGCGAAGCTCGGCGCGGCCTCGGTCACGCCGGTAGAGCTACGGCTCGCCGCCCACAGCCGCAACGGTGATGGCATATTGGACGAAGCGGCGATGCTTGATGCGATCGCGCACGCACGCAGCCAGGGTCAGCGCATCGTCATGACCAACGGTGTGTTCGATATCCTGCATGCCGGCCACGTGAGTTATCTCACAGAAGCACGCCGGCTGGGTGATCGGCTGATGGTGGCGGTGAATGATGATGCTTCCGTGCAGCGCCTCAAGGGTGCCAAGCGGCCGATCAATACGCTGCGGAACCGCATGCAGGTGCTGGCGGCACTGGCATGCGTGGATTGGGTGGTGGCATTTTCCGAGGACACGCCGGAGCGTCTGATTTGCAAGCTGCTGCCGGATATCTTGGTGAAGGGTGGTGATTACAAACCGCAACAGGTGGCTGGTTATCGCTGCGTGACCAAGAATGGGGGCGAGGTGCGTATCATTAAATATATCGAAGGTGTCTCAACCACGTCCACTATCGAAAAGATCCGCAAGAATTAATCTGAATGATGGTACGTTTCCTTTATTCATTGGCTTTACTACTGCTGCTGCCGTTCGCATTCGCGTGGATGTTCTGGCGCACGCTGCGCCAAACCGGCCATGCAGACAAGCTCGGCGAACGTTTCGGCAGCTCCCCGTATCTGCCGCGCAATGAAATCATCTGGTTGCATGGCGCTTCGGTCGGTGAGATCCGTGCCATGGCGCCGTTGGTCAAGGCCTTACACCGGGATTTTCCCAAACATCCGCTGCTGGTCACCAGCTTTACCGGTACCGGCCGCGTCCAGGCACAGGCCATGTTCGGTGCCCAAGCCTTGGTGGCACAGCTTCCCTATGATCTGCCGTTTTGCGTGAACCGCTGGCTGAAGTGCGTGAGTCCCGTCATCGGCATCGTCATGGAAACCGAGATCTGGCCGAACCTGTATGCCGCCTGCGCGCGCCGGCACATCCCGCTGTTGCTGGTGAGTGCACGCTTGTCGGAACGCGGTTTGCGGCAATTCCGCCGCATGCCGCGTCTGGTACGCGCGGCGCTCACCCAGGCGACGGCCATCGCCGTGCAGACGGCCCTGGACGCTGATGGTTTTAGGCAACTGGGGGCGCCGCAGGAGCGCCTCTCGGTCATGGGCAATCTCAAGTTTGATGTGCAGCTGCCTGAAACGCTCAAGCAGGAAGGCAAGGCCTTGCGCACCAAGCTATTCGGTAAGGCTACGGTGATCATCGCCGGCAGCACTCGCGATGGTGAGGAAGCACAAGTATTGACTGCATTCCGCAGCTTGCTCGAGCAACATCCGGATTGCGTGCTGGTGTTGGCACCGCGCCATCCGCAGCGCACCAGCGGCGTGGCAGAATTGATAAAGGACCTGGGTTTCGTATGTCGGCGCCGCAGTGTCGGGGAGTTGGCGCTCAAGTCCGGCGAAGTGCTGTTGCTGGATACGCTGGGGGAGCTCACGCATTTTTATGCGACCGGGCATCTGGCCTTCGTGGGTGGCAGTCTAGTGCCGCTAGGCGGGCACAATCTGCTGGAGCCGGCGGCTTTGGGCTTGCCGGTGCTGGCCGGTCCGAATCTGGACAATGTGCGGGATATCGCCGGGATGCTCAAAGACGCGGGCGGCCTGATCGTGGTCAATGACGCCAAGAATCTGGGCGAGGCCTTCATCTGGCTGGTGGGTAATCCCAGTACCCGCCAGCATATCGGGCAGGCCGCGCAACAGACCGTGGCTGCCAATCGCGGGGCCCTCGATAAAGCCATCAAACTCATCGGTCTGGTGCTGGCCCGGAAATAAATCACCCGGCCTTCGGCCGGGTGAGGTATTGATCTTTGCCTAATTTATGCCGTGATCAATCAATGGTCATCGCCTCCCGGTGGAGTCGCTGCCGGCATCTCGGCGGTGTTCGACAGTGCGGGGCTGTCCATGGGCGACATGGG
>JBAWFD010000018.1:0-31623 GCA_049591615.1 Gammaproteobacteria bacterium
GCCACCGGATTACACCACCCAGACCAAGGACCCATGGGAGAAGATGAACCGGGTCACATTTGCATTCAACCAGAAATTCGATAAAGCCATCGCCCGGCCGGTAGCCAAGACCTATGTGCGTGCCGTACCCCGCCAGGCCCGAAACGGCATACACAATTTCCTCAATAACCTGGGGGCACCGGTTACGATCATCAATGACCTATTACAAGGAAAATTTAAATATACGCTCAAGGATACCGGCCGGTTCCTGATCAATAGTACCGTAGGACTGCTTGGTTGGTTCGATGTGGCCCAGCATGCGGGCCTGCCGGACCATAGCGCTGATTTTGGCGAAACCCTCGCCCAGTTCGGCGTTCCTTCAGGTCCATATTTGGTGATTCCGTTCCTGGGTCCCAGCAGTGTTCGCGACGCTGGCGCCCTGTATCCGGATTACGTATACGCAAACCCTGTGGAGAACAACATCAAGCCACGTTACCGTAATGCTGCAACGCTGACTAGGCTCGTGGACAGCCGTGCCGGACTCCTTGATCTTGACAGCGCTATCGACAGTGCCTTCGACCCCTATACGTTCATGCGTGACGCCTGGATACAGCATCGGCGCTATCAGCTCTACAATGGCACCCCGCCGGTAGAATATCCCAATTATCCAGATCTGCCGCCGGATGATTCCGATGACACTGGTGCACCCGGCGCCGCAACTCATATGCCACCAGCTGCTGCCGGTACCACCCAAGTTCCCTCTTCAACTTCCCGGCAACCGCCTGCGCAAGCTTCGGCTGTGATTAATCATCGCGGCGATTGAAGCCGCCGTGATTATCAATAACCTGCTATGGTGTCTATGCTGCCAATGGCAGTAGCTTCTCTACATCACTGATGCGAGCGATGGCCATTGCCTGCGCAGGCACGTTACGAAAACTCAGATGGCACTTGCTGCGCTTGGCACGGCTAATCCATTCGATGAGCAATGCCAGCCCGGCACTGTCGATGGCACTGACGCCGGAGAGGTCCAACTGGATGGCGTGCAGCTCTGCAAACAAATGCTGGCTGGTATCCAGCGCGTGCACCACGCTATTGAAGTCCAGCCGGCCTTCTATGCGGAACCGCCCAGCGCCGATATCCTCGAATGTCACCTGATCTGTCGTCATGAACCGGCGCCCTGCATTTGCGGTGCCGGCCCCTTCTCGGCCTCATCGTTCAGGCGCTTAATCAGTTCGTCCAGACCCTTCTGCTGAATCTCTGGACCGAACTGGTTGCGATAATTCATCACGTAGGAAACTCCCTCAATAGTCACATCGAAGGCCTTCCAGCCGTCCTTGGTGCGAATCATGGCGTAATCTACCGGTATCGGAGGTGCGCCATTGGCCCTGGTAACCTTGCTGCGCACCATAGTGCGATCTTCAGCATCACTGCCACGCCATGGTTCTACCTGGATATTGCTATCTGAATAATTCCCCTGCAGCAGGCCATTGGCGTAGCTGTGCACCAGGTATTTATAGAATGCGTCCTGGAATTCCTGGCGTTGTGCGGGTGTAGCAGAGCGCCAATAGGGCCCCAATACAATACGTGATGCGTAACCGAGGTCGAAATGAGGCAACAAGATCTTTCCGATGAGATCGTAAAGTTCTTGCGGATGCTGTTTTAATTCCCCGCGCCTGCTGTTCACGGAAGCCAGCATTTGTGAGGCGGTTTGCTGGACCACCTTGTCCGGCGTCATTAGAGCAGGGGCCGGGTTATCCGCAGCCAGCACTGGTAACCACAGGCACAATGCGGTTGTGACAACAAGCAACAAATTTCTGATACGCATCACTTACTCCCCGAAGATGCCTTGTTGAACAGGAATTGTCCAATCAGATTTTCCAGTATAAGCGCCGACTGGGTAAATTGAATCTTGCTGCGGTTCTTGAGGAATGTCTCAGATCCACCCGGGGTGATGCCGATATACTGCTCTCCCAGCAGACCGGAAGTCAGGATGCTGGCACTGGAATCATCCGGGATCTGATTGTAGCTGCCGTTGATGCGCATACTCACGATCGCATTGAAGGTCTGCGGATTGAGGCTGATGGCCGTGACACGGCCCACTGCCACGCCCGCCATGGTGACTGGCGCGCGCACCTTAAGACCACCCACATTCGTAAAGCTGGCCGTCACTAGGTAACCGCCGGAATCCCCATACGCCCCGATGTTGGTGGTACGGGTCGCCAGAAAGAATAAGGCACAGAAGCCTAGAATTATGAACAGGCCGGTGCTGATTTCAATGGTTCGTGTCTGCTGCATGATTCAAACTCCGTGAAACATTAGAGCCGTAAGAAGATAATCGAGTACCAGAACCGCTAAAGAGCTGTTCACAACAGTGCGCGTGGTTGCCCGGCTCACGCCCTCTGCCGTCGGATGCGAATAATAGCCTTCATACACTGCCAAGAGACTGCAGGCGCCGCCGAATACCACGCTTTTTATCAGGCCGCCGATCACGTCGTCCCAAAGGTCCACATTGGTGCGCATCTGCGACCAGAATGCCCCCGGGTCCACGCCCATGAGCGTGACACCGATGATATAGCCACCCAGTAGGCCTACGGCACTGAAGATCATAGTCAACAGCGGCACGGAAATCGCCCCGGCGATAAAGCGTGGCACTACGATACGGCGCACTGGGTCCACCGCCATCATCTCCATACCGGCGATCTGCTCGGTGGCGCGCATCAGACCGATTTCCGATGTCAGTGCCGTACCAGCGCGGCCGGCAAACAGCAAAGCAGTCACCACCGGCCCTAATTCGCGCAACAAGGAGAGCGCGACCAGCGTGCCCAAGGCAGCGGTGGCGGCAAATTTTGACAGGGTATTGAATCCCTGCAGACCCATAACCATGCCTACGAACAAGCCGGATACCATGATCAGCACCAGTGACATGGCGCCCACGGAATAGATTTGCTGCCAGATGATCCGCCAGCGCAACAATGCAGCCGGTGTATAACGCAGTATCCGAAACAGGAAAAGCCAGCATGCGCCCAGACCCTGCAGGAATCCCAGCAGGATGTAATACAGCTCGCGCAACAGGCCCCTCATGAGACTTCCTCCCCACCCAGTAGTTGTTTGGCGTAATCAGGGGCGGGATAGTGAAATGGCACCGGACCATCCGCCAAACCTTTCATAAACTGCCGCACCCAGGCCGATTTATTGTGTTCCAATTCTTCCGGCGTGCCGTAGGCTACCACCCTACCGTTGGAAATCAGAAAACTCTGGTCCGAAACCGCATTCACTTCGTCCACATCGTGGGAAACAATGATGCTGGTGAGGTCCAGGCTGTCATTGAGTTGGCGAATCAAGCGCACGATCACGCCCATGGAAATCGGATCCAGCCCCACAAAAGGTTCATCATAGAAAATAATCTTGGGATCCATGACGATGGCACGCGCTAGCGCCACACGCCGCGCCATACCTCCGGAAAGTTCCGTTGGCATCATATCTGCGGCCCCGCGCAAACCCACAGCCTGCAATTTCATCAAAACGATATGCCGAATGAGCGCCTCCGGAAGCCGAGTATGTTCACGTAAAGGGAAAGCCACGTTTTCATACACGCTGCTGTCGGTGAACAGGGCGCCGTTCTGGAACAGGAAACCCATCTGGGTGCGCAGCTCGTAAAGCTCGTCTGTAGTCAGGCGCCTGATATTCTTACCCTCGACAATCACCCGACCACGATCCGGCAGCACCTGACCGGTCATGATGCGCAACAGCGTGGTCTTGCCAGTGCCGCTGGGTCCCATGATGGCGGTGACCTTGCCCCTGCGTATATTGATATTGAGGCGGTCAAAAATGGGCTTGTCGCCAACCCGGTATTTGAGACCGGAGATCTCCACCACGTTATCGTTTTCTTTGTTCGCTTCGGTCATCATGGCCGTATCCCTTGCCTAAAATGCTCTGTGACGTGCAACATGGAAATTTGTCGTATTAGACTAGACGGTCTAGTCTAATTTTGAATTGCTTGTGCGTCAATAATCTAATTCGATTCGAGCATGAGAATCATGATTACATATCATGATAAATACCCACTTTAATCGAAGAACTTTGGTGATCCTAACAGTGGATGCGAAGCCTGGAGGTACAGTTTTCAGGGTTTAAACACCGCCGCCTGTGGACTTTCAGGCCGCTTTCTCCATCTGAACCGTATAGGCGCCTGCACAGGCGGCACTATTGCAGTACGCACGTTTGAAAAATGCCTTCTGCCCTGCCACCCAGTTACCTTCCTGGCCTTTCCAGGCCTCTAGCACTGGAGCCTGCAGGGCCCGTCCAAAAGAAAATGACAACGTCCACGGGAAGTGTCCCAGTGCGTTCATCGCATTCAGGTGAGCGGTCGCGAGCTCAGGGCTTTGACCCCCAGACAAGAATACGATGCCCGGCACAGCAGCAGGTACGTGCCGTTTTAGCACTCTCACGGTTTCCTGGGCCACCTCGGACACATCCGCCTGGCGTGGGCATTTGATACCACTAATCACCATATTGGGCTTGAGCAACATGCCTTCGAGCCCTACCTGGTGAATATAAAGCTCGTCAAATACGATTTTAAGCGTCACGCCAGTAACATCTGCACAGCGCTGGACAGTGTGCGCGCCATCCATCAGCACTTCCGGCTCTACGATCGGCACCAATCCCACTTCCTGGCATAGGGCCGCATAGCGAGCCAGCGCTTGAGCATTGGCTCGCAGGCAATATGCAGTCGGAATATCAGCGCCAATATCAATCACCGCGCGCCACTTCGCGAAGCGTGCACCCATCCGGTGGTAGTCCTGCAACCGTTCACGCAAACCGTCAAGTCCCTCGGTAACTTTCTCGGTTGGGCTGCCTGCCAAGGGCTTTGCGCCCTTGTCCACCTTGATGCCGGGAATCACACCCAAGCCATGCAAGTATTCAGCGAATGGCATGCCCGCCTTGGTCTTCTGACGGATTGTCTCGTCATACATAATCACGCCGCTGATAAACTTCTCCACGCCCGGCGTTGTAAACAGCAGTTCCCGGTAAGCGCGGCGGGTTTCTTCCGATGAAGTTACGCTGATGGCCTTAAAGCGCTTTTCGATGGTACCGTTACTTTCATCAGCAGCAAGGATACCTTTATGGTCCTTCACCAGGGTATGGGCTATACAGTCGAGTTCCAGTAAATTCATGTGAACATGACCTCCAACTTAATTCCATAGCTAGCGACTCAATGCCAGTTTGCGCGCATGCGGAGCACTGAACAGGTACAGATTGGAATTTTATCAGATGGCGGCCTCAGGGGGCACACATGGCGTCCACCTGCGGTACTTTAGGAATTGGTGGGCCGTGGGCGATTCGAACGCCCGACCAACTGGTTAAAAGCCAGCTGCTCTACCGACTGAGCTAACGGCCCGAATATTCTGGACGATGTTCCAGTGCTTTTGGCTATGCCATAACCACACGGGTCAAATCATGGCCCGTTTTTCAAGGTTTTCTGCGAAGTCGCGCATGATAGCCTATATCGTCTCGAATACAACCCATCAAAAATACGTTGTAGGATCAGGAATGCCGGCTTCTCTGAAGCCCTGTTTCCTCAAACGGCAGCTATCGCATACTCCGCAGGCACGGCCTCGAGAATCAGCGCAATAACACGACACCGTCAAAGCATAATCTACGCCCAATGACAAACCGCAGCGGATAATTTCTGACTTGGAGAAATTCAATAACGGCGCATGGATATGGAATGCGCGACCTTCCACGCCGGCTTTGGTACCAAGATTCGCCAGTACTTCAAATGCCTGGATAAATTCCGGGCGGCAATCCGGGTAATCTGAATAATCCACTGCGTTGACGCCGATGAAAATATCCTGGACACCCAAAACCTCAGCCCAGCCCAGTGCCAGGGTTAAAAACAGGGTGTTCCGGGCAGGTACGTAGGTCGCGGGTATGCCTACGGATGGCTGTGTCGGAACCGCGATATGTATATCAGTCAGCGCCGAACCACCGATTGTCGAAAGGTCCAGAGTCAAAGTCTTATGCTCGGCTACGCCGAACGCCTCTGCCATGCGTATGGCGGCTGCAAGCTCGGCACTATGGCGCTGCCCATAGGCTATGCTGAGTGCATAACAGACGTAGCCGTCCCGCCTTGCAAGAGCGAGTGTGGTGGCGGAATCCAATCCGCCCGATAACAGAACGACTGCTTTTTTTATCATTATTAACTGTGTATTTTTCAATGACCCGGCAAATTACCCCAGAGATACTTGTGCAGCTGCAACTGCAAGCGTACCGGTAACCGATCCGCCAGAATCCAGTCCGCTAATTCAACTGCCTTCAACTGCTCATGGCTCGGTGAGAACAATACCTGGCACCGTTCAGACAGTTTGTGTTCATGCAACATGTGCCGTGACCATTCGTAATCGTCGCGATGGCAGATAACGAATTTCAGCTGATCCTGTTTGCGCAATTGTGGGATATTCGCATACAGATTCTGGTGGCATTCACCCGAGCCTGGCGTCTTCAGATCCATGACCCGTATCACGCGTGGATCCAAAGCGGCAATCGGCAGAGAACCACCGGTCTCGACGGATACACGATAACCCGCTTCGCATAAGTATATGAGCAGACTTGCACAGTTCTTCTGTGCCAAAGGTTCACCGCCCGTGACTGTCACATAGCGTGGCGAGTAGTTTGCTACCCGCCGCAGAACACCCTCCATGTCCATCCACTCACCGCCATGGAAAGCATACGCAGTATCACAGTACTGGCAGCGCAAGGGACAGCCCGTAAACCGCACGAACACCGTTGGCCAGCCAGCAGTGTCCGCTTCACCCTGGATTGAATAGAATATTTCAGTGATTCTCAGCCGCTGATCCGCGGGCAGTGCATCACGCTGCGGTTTTACCGGCATAACAGAAGCGTCCACAGGGCATCCCTATGAATCAATGCCCTTCTTTGCGCATGCGTTGCAGCCTTTGCTTTGCCAGATTTGCCACGCTGGTTCCTGGGTACTGCTTGATGACACTTTCCAGAGTTTTGCGGGCGTCCGCGTATTTCTGCATTTCGTATTGTGAATAGCCGGTTTTAAGCAGCGCATCCGGCGCTTTGTTTGAACTCGGATAGCCCTGGATCACTGCCTGGTAATTGACCAGTGCACCTTGGAAATCGCTCATCTGATAATGGGCTTCGCCCATCCAGAACTCCGCGTTGGGTACCAGCGGGCTTTGAGGATATTGCTGGATGAAATTGGTGAAGCCGTTGATGGCGTCTTCGTAGCGTCCCTGCTTCAATAGATTGAAGTTCTGCTGATAGGCCATCTGATCGCCACCTGCCGTAGCCGCTCCCGCAGATGTACTTGCGGTTGATGCCGGGCTTGTCGCACCACCCGCCGCGGCTGATCCAGCAGCGTTATTCACGCCCAATTCCAGCTTTTGCAGACGTTTATCCAGATCGGAATACAGATCGCGCTGTTGCTTGACCGTCAGTTGCTGGTCATGCTGCAGCACCTGTATAGCACCGCGCAGTTCATCGATCTGTTGCTGCAGGTTATCCACGTTCTGCGACAGATTTACCAGACTCTGGTTGTTGAAAATTTGATCCAGCCGGTCGACCCGTGCCTCCAGCTGCTGCTGCCGGATATACACCGGATCGTCCGGCTTTACAGCGGTGCTGCAGCCTGTCAGCAGCGCCGGCAGTCCAGTCGCCATGTAGATATAGGCGCGCAGTTTCATTGAGTGAGATACACAAGCACTGCACGGCGGTTCTGGGACCAGCAGGCCTCATCGTGCTGGGTGCAGACCGGGTGTGCTTCACCATAGCTGACGGTGCTGATCTGGTCGGGATTCACGCCCTGAAACAGCAGGAAACGGCGCACCGATTGTGCGCGGCGGTCACCCAGCGCGATATTGTATTCCCAGGTACCACGCTCATCGGTGTAACCCTCGATGCGGATCTTCTGGCTCGGATTCGCGATCAGGTATTTTGCGTGTGCGGTGAGTAGATCCAGGAATTCCGGCTTGATATTGCTTTTGTCGAAATCAAAATACACAACCTTCTTGTAGAGAATGTTGTTGGGGTCATCCAGCGGGCTGACCTGCGTCTGAGCGGGCGCAGCAGCGGTGGACGTGGCTGGAGCCGTACTGGGGGCTGCCACGTGAGTAGTTGCCGCAGGCGCCACCACTGGCTTGACCGTTTTAGCACACCCGACAGCAAACAAGGCTACCGCAAATGCCATACAACCATAACGCAGAATCTTCATGACTGTCTCCTTTCGATTAAAACGGTGTCTTTACAAGAATTAGTTGCACACTATTGTGACAGGAATGGGCCCCAAACGGGAGCATGCACGCTGATGCCTGGTTGTGATTCCGATAGGCGTTCGCGTACCTGGCCATCCACCGAGACCTCAGCCAGCACCCCTTGCCCACGGTAATTGGCTTCGTAGATGATCATGCTGCCGTTAGGCGCAAAACTCGGCGACTTATCCAGATCGCCGTCCGTCAGGGTTAAGAGCGCACCGGTATTCAGATTCATGACTGCAATATGCAGTTGGCCATTTTCGCGGTGCACCATGGCCAGTATCTGGCCATCCGGGGAAATTCGCGGCCGCGCATTGTAGCTGCCATCAAAAGTGATGCGCTGCGGCGTACCACCGCTCATGCTCACTTTGTAGATTTGCGGACTGCCACCCCGATCGGAGGTGAAATACATGCTGCGCCCATCCGGTGACCATACAGGTTCCGTATCAATGGCATCCGAGTCGGTGATGCGCCGCAGTGCATGGGTGGCCAGGTCCATTACATAAATATCTGGGTTACCCGGCGACGAGGACAATACCAGTGCCAGTGACTTGCCATCCGGCGAGAACGCCGGTGCGCTATTGAGTCCGGGCTTTTCCGACAGAAGCTCGCGCCGCCCGGTATAGATATTCTGCCAGTAGATGGCCGGACGCTGATCTTCGAACGACACATAGGCGAGATACTTGCCATCCGGTGACCAATCGGGTGACATGATGGGCTCGTTGGATTCGAAAACAGTCTGGGGATTTGCACCGTCGGAATCCGCCACCACCAGCGCATAGTGGCTATCCTTACCGCCTTTCCCCGAGACTTCCACGTAGGCGATGCGTGTGGCGAAGGCCCCACGCTGGCCCGTGAGCTTCTGGTAAATCAGGTCGCTGATCTTGTGAGCAGTCCAACGCAGACCTTGAGGTGCCGTGAGCACACTCAGCCCCAGAAGCTGCTGGCCGGTGTATACATTGAATACCTGAAATTCAACCTGGTAATTACCGCTGCCGGCGGGTTTGATGCGGCCGATCACCAGATCATTCACCGCCAATATACGCCAGTTGGTGAAATTGATGGCGCTGGCATCCGTGGGTTTTTCGAGCATGGACTTGACAGGTATGGCATTGAAACGGCCACTGCGGGTGAGGTCAGCACTGATGACTGCAGCCACATCGGTCGTTGGCGCCGGACTTTGCACCTGCCAGGCGAACGGCACGATAGCTACGGGTACAGCGGTGTTCACTCCGCGGGTGACGGTGATTTCAAGCGTCGCTCGCGAAGCGGCCAGCGGCAACAAGGTCAATCCGATAACCAATAAGAATTTACGCCACATGGTTAATTCCCTGGGTTACATCCTGGACAAAAGTTAATCGTCAAATTGCGATCGAACACCGAAGGATCCGGTGGTGGTGGCAAGGGCGAGGATTGATACACCGCGTTCACGATTGACTGGCGCACTGCATCATCGCCATTGCAATTTTCAACTTGGACATTTGTCACCGTACCTCCAGGAACTTGCTGTACGCTGAGACTACATTTTAAATTATCTGGAGCTGTCGGTGGCTTGCTCCAGTTATTTTCGATCTTTTGTGTGATCAACGCAGCCCATTGCTGTTTGTAGGTGGCTTTTTTCGCTTCCAAAGCATTCTGCTCAGCGGCGATTTCACGCTTCAACTCTGCTTGCCGGGCTGCGTTTTGAGCGCTCTGGCGCTTTTTCGCTTGGGCAGCCGCTTCCGCCTTGAGTTTGGCCAGATGGTCCTGCTCCGCCTGGGCTTGCTTCTGCAGGTCCGCGAGCTTCTGGTCGAGCGCCTGCTGAGCCGCCGCCTGCTGCTGTTTGAGCTGCGCGACCTTCTGCTCCTCCTGCTCCCGTTCGGTCTTGGCAGCCACCGCCTGCTGCTGTAGATGCTGGGCCGCTTGCTGTTTCTGTTTATCTTGCGCCTGCAGTAATGCCATCTGCTGCTGGATGAGTTTCTGATCTACAACCGTGGCCTGTACGGGCTGGGCGATGTTGCCCTTGCCGCCCAGAGAGGGTAGGGTCGAATTGGTCCAATGGATGCTTAGTATCAACAGCACCACGAAGGCCACGTGCAGCAGCACCGAGTAAATCCAGGGCAACAGCCGTTGTGTGCCGGTTTCCATGCTTGCTTCCGTCATGGCTTGCCGGTGATTTCCACACGCGGTACGTCATTGGGGTTGGTTTCGAGCCCCACACTGGGCGCACCAGCCGCTTGCAGCAGTGTCATACCAAGCAACACCGAGTCATAACGGGCATCCCGGTCGCCACGCACTACCACATGGGTATTGGGTCTCAGTTTCAAGACTGCGGCGGCTGTGGCCACTACCAGCTGGGCATCAATGGGCTGATCGGGATGGGCGCCGATATTCAGATAGTACTTGCCGTCCGCGGTCACTGTCAGGATCATCGGCGTCTCATTGGCCTTGAGATCGAGGGGCTTGGCGCTCGCCTTGGGCAGGTTCACTTTCACGCCCTGACTCAGCAACGGCGCGGTCACCATGAAGATAATGAGCAGCACCAGCATCACATCGATGTAGGGCACCACGTTGATCTCACTCATCAAGCGCCGTTTGTTGCGCCGCCCGCTCATGTTTGCTTAAACCTGAGCTCCGGCGCGCGAGCCCACGTGCCGTTGCAGAATAGTGGAGAACTCATCCAGGAAACTGTCGAAACGGGTCTCCAGACGCTCCACATGATTGGCAAAACGGTTATAGGCGATCACCGCCGGGATGGCGGCGAACAGGCCCATGGCGGTGGCGATCAACGCTTCGGAGATACCGGGCGCCACCATGGAGATGGTGGCTTGCTGCACGTTACCCAGGCCGTGGAAGGCATTCATGATGCCCCAGACGGTGCCGAATAGGCCCACATAAGGGCTGGTGGAGCCCACGGTCGCCAGGAACGCCAGGTTTTCTTCCAGCCGGTCAACTTCCCGGATCTGGGCGACGCGCATGGCGCGGCGCGAACCTTCGATGATCATGCCCTGGGCGTCACCCTGTTTGCGCAAGCGCGCGAATTCGCCGAAACCGGCCTCGAAAATGCTTTCCATGCCGCTTTCGGCACCAGTGCCGCTGATTTCCTTATAGATAGCGGCAATTTCACCTCCCGACCAGAAGCGTTTTTCGAAGGCATCGGTTGCCATACGCGCTTCCTTGAGCATGCGGTGCTTACGAAAGATCACTGCCCAGGATGCCAGCGAGGCCAACACCAGGATCAGCAGCACGAATTTCACTACCAGACTGGCATGCAGGGCTATTTCGAGGAAGGATTCTTGAGCATTCATGTTATGCAAGCTCCGCCACGATCTCCCGTGGCAAGGGTTTGGGTTTAAGTGTCACACTATCCACACAGGCAGCCCGCACTTGGGCAGAACAGACCAATGCATTCTCATTGGTTGCATCTTTGATTGCCTGGTCAAACATCATACTGGCACGCTTGATATCTGTAACTTTAACGCTCACCCACAGCTCATGGTTGAAGCGCGCCGGCCGATGGAAAGCCAGCTGCATGCCGATTACCACGAACTGGACGCCGAGCTGCTGGCGCAAGACGTCCTGCTCGAATCCCAGATGCCGCAACCATTCGGTCCGACCCCGTTCCAGAAACCTGAGGTAGTTGGCGTGATATACCACCCCACCAAAATCAGTATCCTCGTAATACACGCGTACTGGCCAGGTGAAAATACGGTGGGATGCTGCTGTAGCCTTTGCGCTGACCGCATTGTGACCCTGCGCAACACGCCCAGTTCCCCTATTCACTGCCTTATTCCCGCGTCCCGTCAAAAAGGTCCGAAGAAGGATCGCGCTGCGGCGGCTTCAGACCAAAATGCTGATAGGCGGTCCTGGTAGCCATGCGTCCACGCGCCGTGCGCATCAAGAAGCCTTGCTGGATCAGAAACGGCTCCAGCACGTCTTCGATAGTACCGCGTTCTTCACCGATGGCGGCTGCCAGGCTATCTACACCCACCGGTCCACCATCGAATTTCTCAATGACCGCCAAAAGCAGTTTACGATCCAGCATGTCGAAACCATGCACATCCACATCCAGCAGGTCCATGGCCAGGTGGGCGATTTTGGCGCTGATCTTTCCGTCCGCCTTGACCTCAGCAAAATCGCGTACGCGCCGCAACAGCCGATTGGCGATGCGCGGGGTGCCGCGGGAACGCGTGGCGATCTCGCGGGCGCCTTCAGGATCGATGCTCAAAGCCAGGATGCGCGCCGAGCGGGTGATGATATGGGTCAGTTCTTCATGGCTATAGAATTCCAGACGCTGCACGATGCCGAAGCGATCGCGCAAGGGAGATGTCAGTAACCCGGCACGAGTGGTGGCACCCACCAGCGTGAACGGCGGCACATCCAGTTTCAGAGAGCGTGCCGCCGGACCCTCACCGATCATGATGTCGAGCTTGTAATCCTCGAGGGCCGGGTACAGCACTTCCTCCACGATCGCGCTCAGGCGATGGATCTCATCCACGAACAGCACATCGCGTGGTTCGAGATTCGTGAGCAGCGCCGCCAGATCGCCGGGGCGTTCGAGCACCGGCCCGGAGGTCTGGCGCAGATTCACACCCAACTCATGGGCGATGATATGCGCCAGCGTGGTCTTACCCAGCCCCGGCGGACCGAAGATCAGCACATGATCCAGCGCCTCACCGCGCTTTTTTGCGGCTTGGATGAAGATCTCCATCTGTTCGCGCACCGCTTGCTGGCCGATGTAATCAGCCAGCGTTCGCGGCCGGATAGCCCGATCCAAAGCCTCGTCTTCAGGACTGCTTTTAGCTGTCATCAGGCGTTCGATCGACATAAGATGCTCACTAGCCACGCGCTGCGTTCTGCAACGCACGACGGATGTATTCCTCGCTACTGATGCCGGTCTCCGGTATGGCCTGCAGCATACGGCTGGCTTCCTGGGGTTTGTATCCCAGGCTCACCAGGGCCGACAGGGCCTCTTCACGCGGATTCATGTCGATCATGCCGGCGTCCCGGTTACCCGCGGCCTCATCCAGACGGTCGCGCATCTCCACCACCAAGCGTTCGGCGGTTTTCTTGCCGATGCCAGGCAGGCGCGTAAGCGCCGCTGTATCATTATCGCGCACACTGCGCACGAAACTGTCCACACTCACGCCGGACAGTATGGTGAGCGCCAGACGCGGTCCGACGCCGTTTACGCGTATCAGCGCCCGGAACAGACGGCGCTCGGTCTCGGTACCGAACCCGAACAGGATATGCGCGTCCTCGCGCACTACCAGATGGGTATACAGCAGCACCTCAGCGCCGGTATCTGGCAGATCGTAAAAGGTGGACATGGGCGCCTCCACCTCATAACCCACACCGTGCACATCGACCAACAGGTGGGGTGGCTGTCGGTGCAGGACCTGGCCACGCAAAAAACCAATCATCGGCCGATCCCCTGCCCGGCCGCTAGTCGCTGCCTCAGGGTGCGACTGTGGGCGTGGCAAATAGCCACCGCCAGCGCATCGGCGCTGTCCGCCTGCATGCGGCTCTGTAAGCCCAGAAGAACTTTCACCATATGCTGCACCTGCTCCTTGCCGGCGCCGCCCTTGCCGGTGAGGGCCAGTTTAACTTCACGCGGTGTGTATTCATGCACCGGCAGTTCGTATTTCAGCGTAGCGCAGATGGCGCCAGCACGCGCTTGTCCGAGCTTGAGGGCGCTGTCGGCGTTCTTGTGCACGAAGGCCTTCTCGACCACCAGCTCCAGGGGCTCGTATTCATCCACCAATGCCGCCACACCAAAAAATATTTCGCGTAAGCGCTGTGCAAATTCGCCGCCACTGGTGCGAATACAGCCGCTGGCAATATGTTTCAGCGTTTGACCCTCGCTATCCACCACCCCATAACCCGTGAACAGGGAACCGGGGTCAATTCCAAGAATTCTGATGGCGCGCTTCACTCAAGTCCGGCGGTCATGATGCTTGCAAAACCTCATCCGGAAATTCGGCGTTTGAATAGACTGTCTGGACATCATCCAGGTTCTCAAGCGCTTCCAGCAACTCCAGCACGGCTTGCGCGTGTTCTACATCCAGTTGCACAGATACCGATGCGCGCATGGTGATTTCCGCCGCTGCGGCTTTCAAGCCGGCTTTCTCCATGGCAATCTTGACCGCATGAAAAGCTGCGGGATCCGTCAACACTTCAAGGCCCTGCTCACTGCTGACCACATCCTCCGCGCCCGCATTCAGTGCGGCCTCCATGAGCTGGTTTTCGCTGATGCTGGTATCAAACAAAAGCACGCCACATTCATTAAACAGATAACTCACGGAACCGTCAGCGCCCAGATTGCCGCCATGTTTTGAGAACGCGTGACGCACTTCACCCACGGTACGGGTACGGTTGTCCGATAAGCAATCCACAATGATGGCCACACCACCCGGCCCGTAACCTTCATAACGTATCTCATCATATGCCTGGTCTTGTGCTTCTCCACAACCACGCTTGACGGCCCGCTCGATAGTCTCGCGGGTCATGTTGGCAGCCAATGCTTTGTCCACCGCCAGCCTCAGGCGCGGGTTGGTGTCCGGGCTCGGGTCGCCATGGCGAGCGGCACTGGTGATTTCGCGTATCAGGCGCGTGAACAGCTTACCGCGTTTGGCGTCCTGGGCATTCTTGCGATGCTGGATGTTCGCCCACTTGCTATGTCCCGCCATGCAATCACCCGAGCTTCCAAATCAGAACGAGAGGTTGAATCCAACCATGAAAGTGTTATCCAGTGTCAAGGTGCTGGTATTGGTGAAGGCTGCTGAAACATTCCGGTATCCGACATACAGTTCGGCATTACGCAGAATCTCATAACCCGCATTCACACTATATTGCAGATAGCGATCAGCATTGTTGAAGGAGACGATATTTGGAGCGTAATAGAGTTCACCGCCGATTTTGAATCGGTTGTAACTCGGCCAGGTGTAGTTGAAACGGCCGCCAAAGCCAAGCACTGTGCCGTTTCCTACATTATTTTGCTTAGGCTTGATGAAGAACACCTTGCCACCAACTGCAAATATAAAGGGTGAGCCTCCCGGATTGGAATCCCCCACCACCTGCAAACCAGCACTGCCGATATCCACACGGTCGGTATGATGCAAATAACCGAGGTCGCCTACCAAGCCGGTGCTGGTGAGGCTGGTGGAGAAATTAACGGATGCGGCATCGCTGCCCAAATTGACGTCAAGATTATTCGCCTGTATAGAAAATGCTGTGGTGGCCAACACTACAAAAAGGCCTGCACTGCGTAATCTCATGGGAAGTCTCCTCTGGCATGGAACACGGCTAACGAAACGCACGTATATGATAACGTTAAACGTATGGATCCTGCAGCTTTTTAGCGGTCATGACAGGCCAACAACATCTTTTTCAGCGGCATTGTCAGCAGCCACAGCGATCAATAGCGACGACCATCTGATTATTGGGACAGCTATGACCGGATTTAATTCGGTTATCGCCGCTGATTTTATCCCTGGGCTATGGCCTTTCGATGCATCTCAATTACCTGAACCTCGGTTTAGCGCAATCTAATCGTTGTCGGGGTTATGGGTCGGCTGGCATTTGCACGCGTTTTCAAGCAACCAACAGATCAGGGAGATTGCCAGCACAGGCCCAACAGCAGGGAGGGGATCGTTGCGTGCATGACTTATACTAGATACCGGCCAAGGCGGAAACGAGGAACAGGTCATCCGAGATCAACCCAGCAATCGGCCCCAGCCTTCCATTGCCGTCCGCATGAGCCGGTTTATCGGCTACACACTACTGTCGGTTATTCCCTTCTTGGTGGCGGGGCTTATTGTCTGGCACCAACGGCATGCGCCCGCTGACCCTGTGGCGCTTATCGACAAAGTCGACTTGATACCCATCAAACCACCCTCAGCCACAGCCTTGGAAAATATTTTCTCCAGTCAGGATTATTCATGGCCACCCCAGGATACGGTACCGCCCTACGCTATCGAAACTCTGCCTTATGGTCTTGATACCCTCGATAAACAGGAAAAGAAAACGGTCTTTTTCCGTGCGCTGCTGCCCATCGTGCTGGCTGAAAATCTACGAATCTGGCGCCAGCGGGAATTCATACTGCAACAATTCGGGCGAGGTGCTATCGCTGCCCAATCCGACGTTGGACAGGAAATGCTCGCGATCGCCGCCCAATACCATGTGGATGGCGATCTGAATGATCCGAGAGTGCGTGAGACCCTGCTCAACAGGGTAGACACCGTACCGGTAGCACTGGTTCTGGCCCAGGCAGCGCAGGAAAGCGGTTGGGGTACATCACGCTTCGCTCTGGAAGGCAACAATCTTTTCGGAATCTGGACCTGGGATTCTGATCAGGGCAGCGTGCCAGTGAACCGTGCGAATGATGCCAACCATTTAGTGCGGGTGTACCCAGATATCCAGACCTCGGTGCGAGCCTACCTGAACAATATCAATATTGGCTTCGCTTACGTGGATTTTCGCGCACTGCGTGCCCAGATGCGGGCCAGCGGCAAACCACTCGATGCTTTGCAGCTCGTGGGGGCACTCAATCGTTATTCAATCACCGGAGATGCTTATATCGAAAACATACGTGCCATGATTCGCAGTAACGAACTTAGCAGACTTGCCAACCTGTCGCTCGCTAATGTCGGTGGTTGATCACATCCACTTATCAAGTGGACGCAGAAATTGTTTGACCTGAAACATACAGCCAAAACCGTGGTAACTGTGGCTGTTGATTCTTTATAGATGGCTGGCCGAAGATGGCGGCAGCAGCCACATATGGCTGTACCAGTAATAGCGTCCATCCACGAGTGCCGTGCAATTGTAACGGCTGCGTCCGATATCCAACGCACGCTCCGCCTGCAAACTAAACTGGGTCTTGGTTGTATCCAGCCAATGAATGGGCATCGGCGGACCGTTCAGATAACAATGCAGCGCATCGGGCGACAACACATCAGGTACCAAAGTCACCACGAGTCGCGGCGGGTTGTTGCTTGTAATCAGAGGATTCCAAGGCGCAAGTTGCTTGATGGGCAGTGGCAGACTTTGCGCCTTCAGACTAAAACCTGCCAGATCACCATAATGCTCCTCGATGGGGAAACGCGGTAAGGCTCGCGGATCCAGTGGCGCGTTCAGGGCACCCGCTTCCTGTCCGAATGCCACAAAGCCCAGACCATTCACCAGTTCAGCCAAATCCTGGTCGTATTCACCGTAAGGATATGCGAAAAGTTTTGGAGAGGTGTTGGTGTTAGGGCCGAGTTCCGTCTGCAACCGCCTCTGTGCCTGCAGAATGTCCTTGCGCATGCGATCCGCCCAAGCCAAATCGGTTTCACCCTTGAGCCTGAATGGCAGATGCGCATGGTCCACCGTATGATCGCCGAAGTTTGCCCCGTGCTTGGCCATCTCGCGCAACTCATCCCAGCTCATGTAATCCGGTAGATGCTGGTCTACCGCTCCAGTACTGACAAACAACGTGAACGGCCAGCCCCGGGCTTTCAGCCTTGGATAGGCATTCGTATAGGCTGATTGGAAGGCATCATCGATGGTGATGGCCACTACATGGTCTGGAATAGGCCTGTTTTCCTTTAGGTAGTCCACGATCTTCGGTAATGGCCATACCTGGTAATTATTCTTGGCGAGCCAATTCAATTGCGCATCGAACTGATCCAGGCGGATGTTGGTTGAAGGGTAACGGTCATCGCCAAACCGGTGATAGATGAAGACCACCGCGTGAGATGGCACGGCACACCAGGCCATGGCCGGCCATGACAGCAATATGCTCAAGATGATGGCGGATAGTTTTTGCATAGCGTAAGTAATCCTCTCACCCCCCTCGATAGCCAGGCAAGTAAAAAGCAAGGCGCCTTTCTTGGATTGTGCAAAGTCGGGCATCATCGATTGATGGCGTGGATGGCACGTTTGTCCACCGCCAGCGAGGCTTCGTGCATGGCTTCCGAAAGCGTCGGATGGGCATGGATGGTGCGCTGGATGTCTTCAGCGCTGGCGCGGAATTCCATGGCCAGGACAGCTTCCGCAATCATCTCGGACGCCATGGGCCCCAAAATATGCACGCCGAGGATCTCATCGGTATCCACGCGGGCCAGGATCTTTACCATGCCGGTGGCTGCTTCCATGGCCTTGGCACGGCCATTGGCGGCGAACGGGAAGGTTCCAGCCTTGTACTTGACGCCTTGTTTCTTAAGTTCCTCTTCGGTCTTGCCCACCCAGGCGATCTCCGGCCAGGTATAAATGATCGATGGGATCACTTCGTAATTCATCTCCGCGACTTTGCCGGCCATCAGATCCGCCACCATCACGCCTTCTTCCGAACCTTTGTGGGCCAGCATGGGCCCACGCACACAATCACCGATAGCCCAGATGTTCTGGACACCGGTATGGCACTCTTCGTCCACCTGGATGAATCCGCGTTCATCCAGCTTCACACCCGTGCCATTCTCCAGTAGATTTAAGGTAGCCGGCCGGCGACCCACGGCCACGATCAGCTTGTCCACCACCAGGTCATGTTTGCCGTCCTTATCCTGGTAATGCACGCTGATACCGGCCTTGCCCTTGTCCGCACCGGTGACTTTTGCCCCCAGACGGATATCCAGTTCTTGTTTCTTGAATTCCCGTGCGGCCGCTTGCGCGATCTGCTGATCCGCCATGAACAGGAAATTATCCATGGCCTCGAGGATGGTCACCTGGGAACCAAGCCGCTGCCAGACGCTGCCCAGCTCCAGCCCGACGACGCCGCCGCCGATGACGCCGAGACGCTTGGGAATGCCGGTGAATTCCAACGCCCCCCAGGAATCCACGATATCCTTGCGATCGAAAGGCGCGATCTTCAATTCTAGTGGCTCGGATCCCGACGCCAGCACCACATGCTTGGCTTCGAGGATTTCCTGCTTGTTCGGATCATCGAAAGCCGTCACTTCCACACTGCCATTCTTGAGCAGGCGCGCGCTGCCACGGATGCCGGTGACATTATTGGACTTGAACAGCGCGGCGATGCCGCTAGTGAGACTGCTCACGATCTTGGTCTTGCGCGCCTGCATGACCGACACATCCATCTGGGGATTACCGACCTTGATGCCATGGGCGGCAAATTCATGCTGTGTCTTATGGAACATCTCCGAGGATTCGAGCAGCGCCTTGGATGGAATGCAGCCGGCGTTCAGGCAAGTGCCGCCAAAGGCATGCTTGCCGTCCAGGTTTTTCCAGTTATCCACACAGGCGGTCTTCAGGCCGTTCTGGGCAGCGCGGATGGCGCACACATAGCCGGCCGGGCCGGCACCGATGACCACGACATCAAAAGATTGGCTCATTGCGGATTTCCTTTCTTGATTATCCCCCTCATCCAACTTCTCCCCCTGTAAGAGCGAGAAGAGACCAGGAGTTAAGAATCATATCTGTAATAGTAGGCGTGCCGGATCTTCCAGCTGTTCCTTGATGGAAACCAGAAACAGGACCGCCTCGCGTCCGTCCACGATACGATGGTCGTAGGTGATGGCGATATACATCATAGGACGTACCACGACCTGGCCGTCCACGACCACAGCGCGTTCCTTGATGGCGTGCATGCCCAGGATGCCGCTCTGGGGTGGATTGATGATGGGCGTCGAAAACAACGAACCGAACACCCCACCGTTGGTGATTGTGAAGGTGCCACCGGTAAGCTCCTCCAGGGTTATCTTGCCGTCACGCGCACGCGTGGCCATGTCCGCCAGGGTTTTCTCGATCTCCGCAAAACTCATCTGGTCGGCATCACGCAGCACCGGCGTCACCAGACCACGCGGCGTGGACACCGCCACGCTGATATCCCAATAATCGTGATAGATGATGTCGTTGCCCTCGGACGAGGCATTCACTACCGGATATCTCTTCAAAGCCTCCACCACGGCTTTCACGAAAAAAGACATGAAACCCAGTTTCACGCCCTGCTGTTTCTCGAACTTGTCCTTGTAGCGGGTTCTCAGCTCCATCACCCTGCTCAAATCGACCTCATTGAAGGAGGTGAGCATCACGGTACTCGCCTGGGATTCGCTCAGACGCTGGGCGATGCGCGCGCGCATGCGCGTCATGGGTACTCGCCGGTCTGCGCGATTCCCGGAAACCACACGCGCCATGGGTGCGGCAGGATTTGTATCTGCTTGCGCCGGTTGTGCCGACAATCCGGTGCTTGCAGGCGATTCCCCGCCCTTGTTGAGGTACTCCAGCACATCGCCTTTGGTGAGGCGGCCGTCCAGGCCACTGCCCTTTATCTGGCCTGGATCCAGCTGGTGTTCTTCCACCAGCCGGCGCACGGATGGGCTCAGGGGCATGTCATTGCGGTTTGCTGGCGCGCTGACAGCTGCTGGCGCGGCTTTGGCGAGTGCGGCCATTGCCCCGGTAACAGCCGGTGTCACGGGTTTGCTGTCCGCAGCTGATGCGCCAGCGGGTTTTGCTGAAGCTACTGCACCCGGCTCAAGTATGGCAATCACCTGGCCGGCAGTAACGGTGGCGCCACCCTGGATGCGGATTTCCTTGAGTACACCATCGACAGGTGCCGGACATTCCAACACCACCTTGTCGGTCTCGATATCCACCAAGTTCTCGTCGCGTTTCACGGCATCGCCCGCTTGCTTGTGCCAGCTGACCAGCGTGGCATCCTGGATGGATTCAGGTAATTGCGGAACCTTGATTTCGATGCTCATGCCTTCTCCGAAACGGCTTTGGTCTTGATGTTCTCATTCGCCACTGCCGGCGACTTCATGGTGCTCTTGTTCAAGGCTTCCTGTATCAGGGCAGCCTGTTGCAGCTTGTGCATTTGCGCATAACCCGCGGCGGGTGATGCCGAAGCCGCACGCCCCACATAGCGCAGGTTGTGGTGTGGCGTCAGGGGCTCCTGCAGACGGTGGCGGATCTCATACCAGGCACCTTGGTTCTGTGGTTCCTCCTGACACCACACGATATCAAGAGCCTGCGTGTAGCGCTTGATGATTTCTGCGTATTCCTCATGTGGGAACGGATATAACTGCTCGAGCCTCACGATGGCGATATCGTCGATCTTTTTATCGGCACGCCGGGCTTCCAGCAGATCGTAGTAAACCTTACCGGAGCAAAATATCACGCGCTGCACGCGGTTGGCACGCAGTTCGTCGATCTCCGGAATCACCACATGGAAACGACCGTGGCTTAGATCACTGAGGCTGGAGACCGAGAGCTTATGGCGCAGCAAGCTCTTGGGCGACATGACTACCAGCGGTTTGCGGTAAGTACGCAGCACTTGGCGACGTAGCATATGGAAGAGCTGTGCCGGCGTGGATGGCACGCAGACCTGCATATTGTGTTCAGCGCACAATTGTAGGTAGCGCTCGAGACGCGCCGAGGAATGTTCGGGACCGGCGCCCTCGTAGCCGTGGGGTAAGAACAACACCAGTCCGCAAAGCCTGCCCCATTTGGCTTCGCCAGCGGAGATGAACTGATCGATCACCACCTGGGCGCCATTGGCGAAATCGCCGTACTGGGCCTCCCAGATCACCAGCGCATCCGGCTCAGCGGTACTGTAGCCGTATTCGAAACCCATCACACCCTCTTCCGAGAGCAGTGAATCCACTAGCGTAAATGATTTTTGATCCCTGGCAACATGTTCTAGTGGAACGTAGGTGCTACCATCCTTCTGGTTGTGGAGTACCGCATGCCGGTGGAAAAAGGTACCGCGACCGGTATCCTGACCGGTCAATCTCACCGGATACCCCGTGGTGACCAGACTTGCGTATGCAAGCAGTTCCGCAAACCCCCAGTCCATCGGCAAACTGCCGGCTGCCATTTTGCGGCGTGCATCATATATACGCGCGACCGTCGGATGCAGCTGCACTTGCGATGGCACAGCATTGATTGCATCTGTAAGACATTTCAACTGCTCGGATGGCAGCCGGGTGTTCACGCTCTCGTGCCAGTGGTGCTGCTGGTAACGGCTCCAGTTCACGGTGTACTGGTTGGGCACATGCGCAGTGATACCGGGCGCTACCGGTTTGCCGGTATCCAATTGATCGCGATAGGTCTCAACTTTGGAACTTATGGCGGCATCATCGACCAGGTTCTGGTTCTTTAGTGATTGTGCGTACACAGCCAGCGTGGTGGGATGATTGCGTATCTTCTGGTACATGATGGGCTGCGTTGCTGCAGGTTCGTCCGCCTCGTTATGGCCATGCCGGCGATAACACACCAGATCGATGAATACGTCCTTGTGGAACTGCTGACGGTACTCAAGCGCCAGACGTGTGACGAAGATCGCGGCTTCCGGATCATCACCGTTGACGTGCAACACCGGGGCTTCCAGCATCTTGGCGATATCGGTGCAATACGGTGTGGAACGGGCATCGTGTGGATTGCTGATGGTAAAGCCAATCTGGTTGTTAAGAACGATATGGATCGTACCACCAGTATGGAAACCACGGGCCTGTGATAACTGCAGGGTCTCCATGCTGATACCCTGACCGGATAAAGCTGCATCACCATGGATCAGTACCGGCAGCACGGTCTCACCTTTCAAGTCGCCACGGCGATCCTGGCGTGCACGCACTGAGCCCACTACCACTGGATTCACAATCTCCAGATGCGAAGGATTGAATGCCAACGCCACATGCACACTGCCCCGGGCCGTCTGAACGTCAGAAGAAAACCCCAGGTGGTATTTCACATCACCTGAACCTTCCCCCTGCTTGGGATCATAGCTGCCTTCAAATTCGGAAAATATCTCGCGGGGCGATTTGCCCAGCATATTGATGAGTACGTTTAGGCGGCCACGATGGGCCATGCCGATGACTGTCTCCCGCACCCCGAAACCACTGGCGTGCTTGATCAGATCATGTATCATGGCTATCAGGGAATCACCGCCTTCTATTGAAAAGCGCTTCTGACCTACATAGCGGGTATGCAGGTATTTCTCCATACCCTCGGCAGCGATCAGTGAATCCAGTATCTTGAGTTTTTCCTCATTATTGAGTTGTGCGTTGGCACGCACGCTCTCGATCCGATCCTTGATCCAGAGACGTTCTTCGCCATTGGTTATATGCATGAACTCGAAACCCAGAGTCCTGCAATAGGTCTCCTGCAACAGTGACCAGATATCCCTGAGCGGCATACGATCGGGGCCACTGAGAGATACGGTGCTAAACACCGTGTCCATGTCGTTTTCGTTTAAACCATGGAACTCCAGATCCAGATCCGGCACGGCAGGAGGCACATACAGTCCAAGGGGGTCTAACGTGGCGCGCAGGTGGCCACGGCCCCGGTAGGATTCGATCAGTTTGATGACCGCAGCTTGTTTCTGCGCGGCTGCTGGGTGTAATCCTTCGTTGAGTGTTTGCTGCCCAAAGTGGTGTGCCCGAGCACTAGCCAACATGAGCGCTTCCACCGGTCCGCGTGGGACATCCCGGGGCCCAGCTGTGCCAGATTGTATAACACGAAAATAATTCTTCCACTCCAAAGGCACCGAACCTGGATTCTGCAGAAACTGCTCGTACAGGCCTTCAATATACGTGGCGTTGCCAGCTGAAAATGGGGTCGCCTGGTAGCGTTGTTGATAAGATTCGCTCATGTCTGCCATTAAATATGACGACCGACCCGCATTGGGTCAGTACGTAAATAGATGAAAAAATAGCAAAGGATTCTAGAGACTTGCGTGTGTCTTTTTCAGAAGCTATCTACTCCGGATAAGGCTGCATAGTGTAGCTCAACGGGGCAATACATGAAAACGACCGAACGTTTATGCATGTCACTGAGCGGGTTCCTACGTCAAATCCAGACAAACGGCCGCTCACGAAACCACAAGGTAGCCAGCCATTTCTCGCCGCTGATCACAGGCAAACCGGCGTGTAGCGAATCTGGATCAGGTTGGCCCTTCGCGTCGCAATTCAGAAAGGCTACCGCCTTGCCTTTCTCAGGCAGTACCTTGATTGCCAAACGTGGAAATTCTGTTTCACCGCCCTCATCGACATTATTGAGATACATAAAGACAGTAACAATGCGTTGACCATTCGTATCTTGTATCTGTGGTTTGCCACGCTCATCCACAGCAAAATAGTCGTAATGCGGTTTATATTCCTCGCCCGGCAGGTAACGGAGTACCGAAATGGGCTCCGCATGTGATGCTGGCATGTCCACCAGCGACGACAGGCATCTGCATATGTAGCCCACAACCATGTCGTACATGGACAGTTGATAATTCATTGAACTGCTGGTGCGCATGTTTGTCTTTAGAGGATCGCCAGTAATTGGATTGACTACACCAGACGGCAATAATCTGGGTGCCGCGGTATTAACAAGATAATCGCATAGATTATCCGTGAGTATGCGTGGATATTCCGAAACCGCTGTGGCTTTTTTGTGTGCCTTGGATTCTACTTTTATGGGTAGATCCGGGGCAATAAATTCCAACGGTGATGTTCCAACATCCCTCGTACCAACGATATGCGTTCGCATAATGTGCTGTATTCGCGCATCCCCTATTTTACCTATCAACAGTTTGAGACGTAATCCTGCGCAATACAAATTCTTATTCGCCGCATGTATCAACCAATAGACACCTTCTTCTATGTCAGCTTCGACTCCAGCGCCTTCCAGATAGCGCATGCCAAGTGCATATTCAGAATGCGCATCGCCGAGCAGAGCAGCTGCCCGCAGGCACTGCACAGATAGCTTTTGATATTCCAGGTCGTCATTAATACTGTAGAGATAGCCTAGTACGCGCAATGCTGGCCGGTGATGAAGTTCTGCTGCCCGCAATAAATGTCGGCATGCCTCTATACCATCACCCTCAATTACAGCGTTGCTGTATAGCAAACCAGCCAGATTGAAATGTGCTTCTTTCAGGCCTTGATCCGCAGCCGCGCGAAATAGTCCGGCCGCCTTCGATGGTTGACAAGGTGTACCAATACCGTTCAGGTGGATGATACCCAGCAGGTTCTGCGCATCCGGGATACTATTTTCAGCAGCGCGGTTCAACCAGTCGAGAGCCGCATTGATATCGCCCTTGGAGAAATATAGCGCGCCGAGTCTGTATTGGGCGTCAGGCTGCCCTGCATGCGCGGCAGTCGTTATGGTTCGTAAATCGGGTGCATCATTCATGATCTGTTTATCCTCTCACGGGAATCATATTAATACCAGCAGTTCTGGTCACTGATACTCCAGATCTGTACAGACAAATGTAGAAACACGGCACCTGCTGCAAATGAAGTAATGGGGATATATACTTCTGTCCGGCTCCCCCCTTAATTAATTAACCCTCAGACACATGCTAAATCCAGCTTTAAATATCGACAATCTGGCAGCGGAGTTCAGACAAAAGCAGCGCATCCAGATACAGGATGCGCTTCTGCCCGCAGCCGCCGAGAGCTTGTACCGATGTCTGGAACATGATGTACCGTGGGGTGTGGCTTACATTGATGGTGAGCACTACACATTGCTGACTGCCGACAAGCTTGCAAACTTCAACCAAGAAGATTGGATGAATCTAAACAACAAAGTACAGGCAAGGGCTGTGAACAAGTATCAATTCATCTACAACAGCTACATGATGGTGACCGCCTACAAGGAAAAACGCGATCCCGGGCTGGCCTTGCACGCCATGGTAGAGTTCATCAATGCGCCGCCGTTCCTGGAACTCATGCGAAATGTCACGGGCATTTCCAGCATCATAAAAGCTGATGCACAGGCAACCCGTTATATCCCAGGTCATTTTCTCAAGAAACACAATGACCAGGTAACCGGGCAATATCGCGAGATCGCCTATGTGCTGAATCTCACCAGGAACTGGCAGGCGGACTGGGGTGGATTGCTGCAATTCTTGGATGATGACGGCAAGGTAACGGATACATATATGCCGACCTTCAATTCATTAACCCTATTCCAAGTGCCGGCGTGGCACCATGTCAGTTACGTGGCCGCATTTGTCCCACATGGCCGATACGCCATCACTGGTTGGGGTATGAGCAAACCACCGGAGGCTTGATGCATACATTATAAAGCACGTGGCAACGGCAACAGTACAGGGCCTTCCGGTCGTATGCGTTCACTCCACGCGATGATGCCTTTAATGGTGTCATGGTATTGTGCGGCGATGCGTGCATTTTCAGCCTCCCTTATCGATGCGTCATAATCCTGAAGGCCATTTTTTGAATATTTTCTGAACATAGGGCCCGTGACGATTTCTTCCAATACCTGTAACTTTACCTTCACGCCAAATAATTCACATAATTTTTTCAGTGTATTGAGAGGATCAGCCAGGAACACTTCACAATCCAGCGTCCTGACATTTGCACTTGGATATCCATCGAGCACTTTCAGATAGGCATCCAGCTGCAGATACCAAACAAAAGCCACGATCTGCAAATCCGTGAGCTGTGACAATGAATCGAGTGTCATAGAATTACTGCGTTCCGAGTCCATGCGTATTACATTCAACAGACGACGTGCGAAAGCACGACCTTCCTCACCTTTTTTAATAATTGATATCAGGAATTGTTCAAGGCTTGAATATAACAACAGAGCCCCATGGGTATATTTATTCTGGACAACTTCTGCGATCAGATTGTTGGCTGCATTCGTTGGTTTGATGAGTGTGATTGCGCCCTGCGCGGAAGATTTTGCTAGTAAATATAGAACCGTATTCAACAGCACTTGCTGCCTTTGCATATCAAGAAAATAAGGATTGCCGACACGCTTGTAGTTGGCCATCTGCATGAACACTGCAGGCTCACGCAAAGCGGAACAAACATCTTGAATATCCAGACACCTGGAAATCAGGGTGGAGCAGCAGAATGCGGTATGGAAAATATAATTAATCGACCTGGAATTCGCTGCTGTCGGCATACTAACTAAATGCTTCTCGATGAGCTCTAACGATGTACGGATAGGTTCCTGCGTTGCTACCCGCAGACGGTGATCCATAAATGTGGAGTTTCGCAATGCTGCTTTATCAATCTGTGTAAATTCGCATTCTCCGCTTGCAAGATCCAGTGCATGCAGGTGATACTCAGCTCGGGTTATCAACTCTTCCAGACTGGGCATATCGGTCCTATGGCATGAGGATTGTAATTGCGCCGAAAGAAAATGTAGCATAGCTGTTCATGATAGACATAAAATATGTGGTTCCCGAAACTCCCCCTTCCTGACCATAATGCCTAATCCATCAGCGAACGACCTGAAAGATCCCGCATGGCAGGTAAAAGCCCTGAGTACCAGCGCAGCGGAACTCGCCCATCGTGGCCTGCTTGAAGAAGCAACCAAGATCTATGAACAAATTCTCCAGGCGGCACCCTACCATGTGCAGGCTCTCGATTTTTTAGCCACCCGAGCCTATGAACGGGGAGATACGAACCTCAGCCTTGTGCTTCTAGGGCGTTCCTATCGCGCTAGCCGCGATAGGCCTATTACCTGTCTCAACCTGGGTGTTGTGCACAAGGCACGCGGCGAGTATGAATTGGCACTGGACGCTCTGGATCGCGCCTTATCCCTGCAAGCAGTTTATCCCATGGCTTTGCTGCACAAGGGCTCAATCCTGGAAGCGCTTGGCCGCCAACAGGAAGCGGTCCGTGCCTACCATAAGGCCTGGATCCAAGCCCCCGAATACCAGCAGAAATTGCGTTCGGAACAGATACCTGCGCCTGTCCGGGAACTCCTCTCCCACTCGGCCGATACGATCAGACGTGCCAGAGTTACTCTATTGGATAAGGCGCTCGCGCCGCTCCGTTCACAACACTATGCGGCTACTATTCAGCGAGCCGCTGAATTTGCCGAACTCTATGTCGGCAATATTATGCCCCGGTATACACATGCCATGCAGCGGCCCGCCTTCCTATATTTCCCTGGACTACAACCGCATGCTTTTTTCGAACGTCAAAACTTCGACTGGGTGGTGGAACTGGAAGCAGCGACCGCCAGCATTCGCCAGGAACTGCGCGCTGTGCTGGAGCAGCCAGAAGTACTCAAGCCCTATGTACAGCTGGATACACCGGATCCAGCGCAATGGAAGGAACTAAACAATTCTCCTCAATGGAGCTCTTTTCATCTTTACAAGGCTGGTGAGCGCCAGACAGCCCATTGCAATCAGTGCCCGATTACTGCAGCTATTGTTGAGAAACTGCCGCTTGTCTATACGCAAAATCATTCACCTGAGATCTTCTTTTCCATTCTGAAACCAGGAACTCACATCCCGCCCCATTATGGCCTAGCTAATTACAAACTCGCCGTGCATCTGCCGCTGATAGTTCCGGCAGATTGCACCATTCGCGTCGGCAATGAGTCGCGTAGCTGGACTGAAGGTCAATGCTTGATATTCGATGATAGCTTCCAGCACGAAGCCTGGAACAACAGCAGTGAGTTACGGGCGGTGCTGATTCTCGAGGTCTGGAACCCACAATTGTCCTTGGCGGAACAGCAGGCGGTGGTGGCAGTATTGAGTACCATCCGGGAATTTGAACGCGAATACGGCTCAGGTTGAGAGATTAGGTACTGTCTTAACAGATTGCAGAGTTTATTTCAGAATCTGGAGTTTGAAAGCCAGGGTATAACGAGGTGCATAGCAGATACGGTTTGGCGGGCGGCCCACATGGGTCAGGCTGCCATCGAATATCACCAGGCGTCCCGGTTTGGGGCTGACAGCGATTTGTGCGTCCATGCGGGCATCAAAAAATAATGTCTCGCCGCCCCATTCCACATTCCAATCCGGAGCAATAAACCACAATGCGGTCAATTCATGGGTTCCTGGCTGGGCATCTGTGTGCGTGAACAACATGTCTCCGTAGGCCGCATAGTTGCAGTAGCAACGGTATATTTTGTAAGAGACTTGGTCCGCGAACTCCTTTGTTGCTAATAGAGTGGGCTGATAAACCGGCAAACGTGCAGCACTACCCAGCGGTATATTCAGCACCCAATGCCGGTAACTGGCGGTCTCGGGGCGGGCAAATTCATTGCGTGTGAACGCTCCACTTTCAAACGCTGCAGTCAGTGCATGGATATCACTGGCCGCCAGCAAGCCATCGTACACCCGTACTTCCCGACCGTCGATGGAGTGACAGCGCGTTGCTTGCATAACCCCGTTACCGATTGTCTGCATTCATACAATCAATACCATCATATTCTTGTAAGTCGCAAAGCCAGCTTCTAATATGGTCCAGTTACCCCTATTCTGGCAAGCCAACATGCCATCCATAAACCGCCCGGATATCACTATTCAGCAGGTATTTGCCTCACCTATTATCCATACAGTTATGACTGATTGTGTGGGCTTAAACCAAAATCTGCGCAGCTTATTTCTGCGATGGGAGACGGATCCCACGCGCAAACGCAGTTCAGTGCCGACCCCAGTTATAAAAGTCGCGGTCTATGAAAGTGGTTTTGATCTGTTTTCAAACCCTGAACCTGAAATACAGGCGCTCAGACAATTCTGTCTACAGGCACTTGGCTATGTAATAGCTCAATTGAATGCCTACAGCAACGAGGACATGGCGGGTTTGCGTATTTATGAGCATAGCTGGTATCACCTGACACGCTATGCAGGCTATACCGCGCAGCATAATCATCCGATGGCGTCCTGGTCAGGCGTGTACTGCGTGGATCCGGGTGATGCGGTCCCGGAGCGGCCCAATAATGGCGTACTGCGCTTCCTGGAAGCCCGTACCACCGCCAGCATGTACCTGGACCCCGGCAATGCGCATCTGCAGACCCCGTACGTATTCGGCGATATCGCCTACCCAATGACCGCGGGGCAGTTGCTGCTGTTTCCCTCATACCTGCTGCACGAGGTGGCGCCCTATTACGGCCAGCGCGAGCGCATCACCGTGGCCTTCAACGCCTGGGTGCGTGAAGCCGGTACTGCCGTGGATACCCCTTCCCTCAAACTTCGTTGACCTGCAGTAAATTACCCGCAATCGGGATCTACGGCCTCAGCCAATCTACAAATCCAGGCTGACCGGGCCTGATTTACTTGCCAGCCAAGGCTTGCATCAATGGATCCAGGTATTTTTCATATCGCTTCCAGCGTCCTACGGAACTCCCGTAGATCGGCTGGCGAACCTGCGCGAGACTTGCGGTCTTGACCGGCCGCGAGGATGCATAGAATTGTAAACAGGATGCATCCCAGGGTAGGCCACAAAATGCCACCAGTTTTTGCGCCTGTTCTGCCACGTCAGTCACTACATCCTCGTAGCGCACTTCCAGCATACGCCCAGGGGGCAATACTGCACGCCAGTGATTCATGAGTTCTGCATACCATCGGTAGAAACGCCCCAGCTCGCCGAGGTCATAGCTGAAAGGGTATCCGGTGGAGAAATGTTGTGAAAAACAGGAAACACATGTATCCAAAGCATCGCGTGTGCAGTGGATAATATGTGCGCGGGGGAACATCAGATGGATCAGGCCCACCAATACCATATTACCTGGCAACTTATCGGTGATACGCCAGGCTCCCGGAGCGAGCTCCCTGGTGGCAGCCAAGTAGCGTTCCCCGGCACGCTGGAAGTGTTTGTCGTTCAGCAGTGCCAGTCGCTGAGGTAGCTGGTCTTCGCTCGCTACCGGACCTAATTCCAAACGCAGGCACTGGCGCAGCAGGTGCAATTCGCCCGCGCCATATACCTGCGAATGGCTCGCCAGAATCTGCTCCACCAGAGTGGTACCGGACCGCGGCATGCCGATGATAAATACCGGCGATTCGCCGTCACTTCCGGCACCATTGTGTGCGGCCATGAAGGCGGAATCAAAATAGTGCATAGAGTCGTGGAAAAAACGTGCTTGCCTTGCTTCGTCATAGTTCAAACCAGCGCGCTCCAGCCGGTTGCCCTCCAGAAAACAACTGAAAGCCCGCGCATATTCGCCGGCATCCTCCCAGATTTTCCCGAGGGAAAAATGCAGAAGAATCGCATCGCCTGCCGCCCGGGACTGGATTGCATCCGCCGAGGCCATGAGGGACTGCCAGAGCCTGCCCTCCGGTTTCAAATGAATAATGCTGACCAGATTGTGCCAGGCACCGGCATGATCCGGCTTGAGTCGCAAAGCTTCACGATAACAGGCTTCCGCGCCTTTCAAGTTGCCCAGCTCACCCAATGCAACGCCCAAATTGTTGTGCGTTTCCGCGTCATCCGGCCGGATTGCAAGTGCACTTTTAAAACAGTCGTATGCCGCTTCGGTTGCATCCAGATCAAGGAAGGCTAGCCCAAGGCGCTGCAGCTTGTCCGCATCGTGTGTGCTGAACGCGCGCGCGTCCTGAAAGCAAGCGAGCGCCTCGGTACCACGCACCAGCTCAACAAGCATAGCGCCGCGGCCCATCCAAGCTTCAAAGTTCCTCGGTTCCAGCGTAAGCGCATGTTCGTAGTCTGCCAATGCTTCCTGGAAGCGGTTTTGCAGC
>JBAWFD010000019.1:0-2327 GCA_049591615.1 Gammaproteobacteria bacterium
AGCAATCTCACCGGCCAGGTGCGCAACATCTCCGAGGTGACGATCGCGGTGGCGAGCGGTGATCTCTCGCGCAAGATCACGGTGGACGTGCGCGGTGAGATCCTGCAGCTGAAGGAAGCCATCAACACGATGGTGGACCAGTTGCGCTCCTTCGCCTCCGAGGTGACGCGCGTGGCGCGCGAGGTGGGCACCGAGGGCAAGCTCGGCGGCCAGGCGATCGTGCCGGGCGTCGCCGGCACCTGGAAGGACCTCACCGACAGCGTCAACGCCATGGCCACCAACCTCACCGGTCAGGTTCGCAACATTGCCGAAGTGACCACGGCCGTGGCGCGCGGCGACCTCTCGCGCAAGATCACAGTGGACGTGAAGGGCGAGATCCTCGAGCTGAAGAACACCATCAATACGATGGTGGATCAGTTGAACAGCTTCGCCGCCGAGGTGACACGCGTGGCGCGCGAGGTGGGCACCGAGGGCAAGCTCGGCGGCCAGGCGGCGGTGCCGGGCGTCGCCGGCACCTGGAAGGACCTCACCGACAGCGTCAACTCCATGGCCGGCAACCTCACCGGCCAGGTGCGCAACATCGCCGAGGTCGCGACCGCCATCGCCCGCGGCGACCTCTCGCGCAAGATCACCGCGGACGTGAAGGGCGAGATCCTCGAGCTCAAGAACACCGTCAATACGATGGTGGATCAGCTGAACAGCTTCGCCGCCGAGGTGACGCGCGTCGCGCGCGAGGTGGGCACCGAGGGCAAGCTCGGCGGCCAGGCCGAGGTGAAGGACGTGAGCGGCGTGTGGAAGGACCTCACCGACAACGTCAACTTCATGGCGAGCAATCTCACCGGCCAGGTGCGCAACATCGCCGAGGTCGCGACCGCCATCGCCCGCGGTGACCTCTCGCGCAAGATCACGGTGGACGTGCGCGGGGAGATCCTGCAGCTGAAGGAAACCATCAACACGATGGTGGACCAGTTGAACAGCTTCGCGGCCGAGGTGACGCGCGTGGCGCGCGAGGTCGGCACCGAGGGCAAGCTCAGCGGCCAGGCCGTGGTGCCCGGTGTCGCCGGCACCTGGAAGGACCTCACCGACAACGTCAATTCGATGGCCGGCAACCTCACCGCCCAGGTGCGCAATATCGCCGAGGTGACCACCGCCGTGGCGCGCGGCGACCTCTCGCGCAAGATCACGGTGGCCGTCCAGGGCGAGATCCTCGAGCTCAAGAACACCATCAACACGATGGTGGATCAGTTGAACAGCTTCGCGGCCGAGGTGACCCGGCTCGCGCGCGAGGTGGGCACCGAAGGCAAGCTCGGCGGTCAGGCGGTGGTGCCGGAGGTCGCCGGTACCTGGAAGGACCTCACCGACAACGTCAACGTCATGGCCAACAACCTCACGAACCAGGTGCGCGGCATCGTCAAGGTGGTGACCGCGGTGGCCAACGGCGACCTGCGCCAGCGCCTGACGGTGGAATCCAAGGGCGAAGTCGCGGCCCTCGCGGATACGATCAACAGCATGACCGACACGCTCGCCATCTTCGCCGATCAGGTGACGAGCGTGGCGCGCGAGGTGGGCGTGGAAGGGCGCCTGGGCGGCCAGGCGCACGTGCCTGGCGCCGCCGGCACCTGGAAGGACCTCACCGCCAACGTCAACCTGCTGGCCGCCAATCTCACCACCCAGGTGCGCGCCATCGCCGAAGTGGCGACTGCCGTGACGCAGGGCGACCTCACCCGCTCGATCCAGGTCGATGCACGCGGGGAAGTCTCCGAGCTGAAGGACAACATCAACGCCATGATCGGGAACCTGCGCGCCACGACGGAGCGCAATACCGAGCAGGACTGGCTGAAGACCAACATCGCGAAGTTCAGCCGCATGCTGCAGGGCCAGCGCGATCTCGTGACCGTCGGACGGCTGCTGCTCTCCGAAGTGGCGCCGCTTGTCAACGGCCAGCAAGGCGTGATGTACGTGATGGAGGGCATGAACGGCGCCTCGTGCCTCAAGGAGCTCGCGAGCTACGCCGACGGAGCGCAGGAGATGCGTGATCCGCGCTTCTTCGCCATCGGCGAGGGGCTCGTCGGCCAGGCGGCCGCCGACCGCCGGCGCCTGCTCATCACCGATCTTCAGGCGGGCTCGATCGAGGTGCGTGGTGGACTCATCTCCGCCTGCCCGCGCAGCGTCATCGTGCTGCCGGTGCTCTACGAGGGCGAGGTCAAGGCGGTCCTCGAGCTCGCCTCGCTCTATGACTTCACCCCGTCGCAGCTCGCCTTCCTCGAGCAGCTCACCGACAGCATCGGAGTGGTCCTCAACACCATCGAGGCGACGATGCGCACCGA
>JBAWFD010000020.1:0-12392 GCA_049591615.1 Gammaproteobacteria bacterium
GGAGGCGCCTCAACCTCATGTGGGCAGGTTTTTTCCTTTTGCTGGGCAGTATCAATGTCTATGTGCTGTATCAGTTCGATACCGCTGATTGGGTGAATTTTAAAGTCTGGTGGTCCACGGGCGCCACGCTGGTATTCGTCCTGCTGCAAGCTTTCTACATGAGCCGGCATATGCACATGGAAAAATCGTCGTAAACCCATGCAATTCATAAAAGGTATTGGCGTGAACCGCAATGGGCATGTTCCCAAGCTGGATGAACGCAAGCAACGCTTGCACCAGCAACTGGAATCTAGCTTTCATCCCCTGGAATTGGATATCCAGGATGACGGTATACAACACATCGGCCATGCCCATCAGGGTAGCGGCCATTATTCAGTGCGCATCGTCGCGCCTGCGTTTGCAACCCAAAGCTTGTTGCAGCGCCATCGAATGATCTATGCAGCCTTGGATAACCTGCTGCAGACAGACATCCACGCCCTGAGCATCAAGGCGCTGGCTCCCGGAGAACCCCACTAACTTTTCAACCACGAGGAACTTCCATGCGTATTGTATTTCGCTCAATCCTGCTGATGCTTGCAGTGGCTATCCTGGCCGCTTGCGGCGGAGGCCAATCCACACCCGACACCTCAACGGTGCTCGCCACCGTCAATGGCGTGCCGATCACCAACGATATGTTCCGTGCCTATGTGCGCAGCCTGGCTGGCGGCCAGGAGCCGGAACTGGATGCGCAGAAGCATGCACTCGTGCTGAATCGTCTCATCGACATGGAAGTGCTAGCCCAGCAGGCTGAGAAGTCAGATCTGGGCAAGGACCCGAAGGTTGTAGCTGACCTCAAGATCCAGAAAACCGGACTGATGGCCAATCAGCTGGTGCAACAGTACCTGGCGCAACATCCGGTCACCGATGATCAGGTCAAAGCCGAGTATGATCAGCGCACCAAAGCCATGCCTGGCACTGAATACCGTGCGCGCCATATACTGGTGGCCAGTGAACAACAGGCCAAAGACATCATCAATCAATTGAATCATGGTGCAAACTTCGCCACACTGGCGAAGAAATATTCCACCGATGGTTCCAAAAGCCAGGGCGGGGAGCTAGGTTGGTTCAGCCCTGACCAGATGGTACCTGCGTTCTCCCAGGCTGTAGCACGACTAAAAAAAGGCGAGTATACCAAACAGCCGGTACACACACAGTTTGGTTGGCACGTAATCCAACTGGAGGATACGCGTTCCATGCCGCCGCCGAGTCTGGCATCGGTCCAGGAACAACTTAAAAATTCATTGGAAGGCAAAGAAGTGGAAGCCTATGTGGATCAGTTGCGCAAAAGTGCTCAGGTGGATATGAATACGCCTAGCACTGCAACTAAAACCAACCCAGCCCCGGCCGCTGGTACCCAGCCGGCAAAAAACCCTGGGTAGTAACCCGTTGATATAAAAACAAAACGGCCAGTCATTTGACTGGCCGTTTTTTTAATATACAGACTTCAATTATGGCGTTGCTGCAATTCGGCAAACGCTGCGCGTATTTGCTCCAGCCTTGCCCGATTAGCCCCGATATCAAACAGTCCGAGCCGTGCAATCGAGCGCATCTCGATGACATGCTGGTTAGGTTCCAGATAGAACTCCACATCATCTACAGCGTTCTCTGGCTGATAGTAATACTCGGAAGTAACCTCTGGTTTATCGGTTATCGGATATTCGATACGGATGTAATTGCGGTGATTGGAGACGATGCGACCCTGGCCTACCACCGTGACAGCAATGAGTAAATCGCTACGGGCCTGATCACGGGTGCTGGTGTAACCCAGTGGTGCGATATGCAGTTTGGGATCGCTATCCTGGGATGAAACACAATCACGTTGAGGCGGGCAGGAAGCCAATTGTCCCTGACGCACGCCGAATGTGGGTGTGAGGATGGTGCTGCAGGCGCTTATGACCCACACGACTAGCAGCAACAGTATCCAGTTTTTTTGCATGCTTGAATTCCGCACTTGGTGCATTTTTGAATCACAGTGGACTATTTTATAACCAAACATGGTGGGCGGGCATTATCGCTTGAGCAAGCGCATGAATGCCTGCTCGTCCAATTGAGCGATTCCCAGGTTCTGGGCTTCCACAAGCTTGGAACCCGGTTCTTCGCCGACCACTAAATAATCGGTTTTTTTGGATACGCTACCGCTTACTTTGCCACCCAACGACTGGATGCCTGCTTTTGCATCATCGCGAGTCAGGTTCGCAAGCGTACCCGTGAGTACGAAGGTTTTGCCGCTGAGAGGGCCCAAGCTGGCGTTCTGCGTACCCGTATGTTCTGGCCAATGCACTCCGGCTTTCCGCAATGCGCTTATCACTTGCCGATTATGTGCTTCACGGAAAAATGCAGCAATGGATGCGGCCACCACTGGACCCACATCCGGGACTTGTACTAGCGTAGTCGCATCTGCTGCCATGAGCGCTTCGAGTGTTCCGAAGTGCTGCGCCAATATCGCAGCTGTGGTTTCACCCACCTCTCGGACACCAAGCGCATACAGGAAACGCGCAAATGTAGTACCACGGGCGTGATCGATAGCGTGTACCAAATTCTGCGCTGATTTATCTCCCATGCGTTCCAGGCCCGCGAGTTGCGCCACAGTGAGATGAAAGATATCCGCCGGGGTATGTACCAGTCCGGCATCTACCAACTGCTCCACCAGTTTTTCACCTAATCCCTCGATGTCGAGTGCGCGGCGTGAGGCAAAATGCCGAATCAGTTCTTTGCGTTGTGCGGCACAATATAGCCCGCCACTGCAGCGTACCACCGCTTCGCCTTCCAGACGCACTACCTTGGATCCGCATACCGGGCAGGTATTTGGTAAGTGTACTCGTCGGGCATTCTTCGGCCTTTTAGCCAGCACCACGCCCACCACTTCCGGAATCACATCGCCGGCACGACGCACGATCACCGTGTCACCGATGCGCACGTCCTTGCGCTCGACTTCATCCATGTTATGCAACGTGGCATTGCTGATGTTGGCACCCCCGACGAATACTGGATCCAGTCGCGCGACTGGCGTGAGTGCCCCGGTACGTCCCACCTGGAATTCCACCGCGCGCAACAAGGTCATGGCTTCTTCTGCTGGAAATTTATGTGCCAGCGCCCAGCGTGGGGCACGCGCCACGAACCCCAACTGGCGCTGTAGATCGAGTCGATCAACTTTATAGACCACGCCGTCTATCTGGTATCGCAGTCGGTCGCGTTTGGTGGCCATCTGCCGGTAAAAATGTAGACAGCCATCCAAACCGCGCACCAGCCGGTTCTCCGGGTTGGTTCGCAGACCCCAATCCCGAAAACGTGTTAGTACTTCGCTGTGTCGTTCCGGGAGTTTGCCCCCCTGTACCTGTCCCCAGGCATAAGCAAAGAATTCCAAAGGCCGTGATGCAGTGATACGAGCATCGAGTTGACGCAAACTGCCGGCAGCGGCATTGCGCGGGTTGATGAAAGTCTTTTCGTGATTGCGTTCAGCTTGTGCGTTGAGTTTATCGAAACCTTTTTTGGGCATGAATATCTCGCCACGCGCTTCCAGCAGCGCTGGATAACCCTTGCCTAAAAGCCGCAACGGTACCGATGGAATGGTACGTATATTTTGGGTCACATCCTCACCCACGGTCCCGTCACCGCGGGTGGCTCCGCGTGTCAGTACCCCGCCCTCATAGATCAGACTGATGGCCAGTCCATCGAGTTTGGGTTCCGCCGTATATTCCAGTTGCACTTGTGTGTCCAGCCGTTCGTGTGCGCGCCGGTCAAAATCCTGTACTTCCTGTTCATCAAACGCGTTGTCAAGGGACAGCATGGGTACTTCGTGACGTACTTGACCAAATTCAGCGAGCGGTCTGGCTCCTACACGCTGCGTGGGCGAGTCGCGCGTCACCAACTGTGGGAATTGATGCTCCATATCTCCCAGCTCACGCATGAGCTTGTCATATTCACTGTCCGGTATTTCCGGCGCATCCAGTACGTAATACAGGTAATTGTGATGATTGATTTGATCGCGTAGCGCGTGAATGCGTCGCTCCGCAGCGCTTTGACTTGTCATGGTGCAGTTTCCTGCCGGAAAGGCATGTCAGGCGGTTGATATCAGGGTCATGACTACGGACCGTTTATCCTGCTTTGAAATTCCAAGATGCGTTCACGGATACTCTGGGCAGCCTGAGTCGTAAGGGTGCTGCGGTTTTCGTCAAGGACATCGCCGTCCAACTGGCGGGCCAAGGAACGTGCGGTCGCCAGCATATCGGCGCAAGCGGCCACACCATTCTGCGGCCCCGGCAGCAGCAGGAATAGCGTGACACCTGGAACCCGCATCTCAGGCAGCGCCTCTGGGTCCAGTACGCCTGGTTCCACCATATTAGCGACGCTGAATACCGATTGCTGCATATCATTGTCATTCAGACGATGGAATACCTGATATTGACCGTAGCGTAAGCCAGCTGAATGTAAAGCCGTAAGCACATCGGCGCCGGCAAACCCCTTTTGTTCACGGCAAGCTACGTGCAGCGCGAGAATCAGTTGTTCAGGCTTCGGGGCGAGATTTGCACCAGTGATGACGGGCGCCAGGCGTGCAATTTTTGAATCCTGGATGGATGGTATGATTAAACTATTCGCCGTAGCCGATGCAACATCCGGTAAATTTGATTCTTTCAAGGTCGGTGGATCCCGGCGTAATTCTCCAGAGCGAGTCTTCCTCTGTCGGGAAAGCAGATAAACCACGGCGATGAATACCACACCGATGAGGATGAGAATCAGGCGCAGTTCCCACATTTCACATGGCCGCTATACGAACTGCTTCATCCACATCGACTGCCACCAGTCGAGAAACTCCGGGTTCCTGCATGGTCACACCGATCAGTTGATTCGCCATTTCCATGGTGCCCTTATTGTGAGTGATAAAAACGAACTGAACGCGATCCGTCATGCCTCGTACCAAATCACCGAAGCGACTGATATTGGCCTCGTCCATAGGAGCGTCCACTTCATCAAGCATACAGAACGGTGCAGGGTTGAGTTCGAAGATAGCAAATACAAGTGCTACTGCCGCTAGCGCTTTTTCTCCGCCGGAAAGCAATTGGATAGTGCTATTACGCTTGCCCGGCGGCCGCGCCATGAGCGTTACACCCGCATCCAGCAATTCTTCGCCGGTGAGCTCCAGGTAGGCATGACCACCGCCAAAGAGTTTCGGAAAACTTGTTTGTAGTCCAGTGTTGACCTTGTCAAAGGTTTCCTTGAAGCGTGTGCGCGTTTCCCGATCAATTTTGCGAATCGCATTGCCCAGAGTATTCAGTGCTTCATTGAGATCCGCCAGTTGAGAATCCAGGTATTGTTTGCGTTCTGAATATTGACTGAATTCCTGGATGGCAGCCAGGTTTATCGGGCCAAGGCGCTCGATACGCTGCTCGACATTGGCTATCTTCCCCTTCCACAGTTCAGGATTGGCGTCTTCTGGCATGCCTTTCAGTAGCTCTTCTAAAACATAGCCGTCCTGTTGCATTTGTTCCACCAATGTCTCGCGGCGTACGCGCGCTTCTTGAGTTCCGAGGCGCAGCTGCTGCACCTGTTCACGCAATTCTTCGGCTTTACGCTCACAGGCATGCCGTTGCTGCTCCAAGTCTCGCGCCTGTTCTGCGAAAGTCTCGAGCTTGCGGCGCGCCTCCATCAAGTCGGAATCCATGTCGCTGCGTTTATTGAGCAAGCCTTTGAGTTCTGATTCATATTGGCGGGCGGGCCCTACTGCATCTTGGGCAGCCTGTATCAAACCAGAACGGCGATTCTCCATCTGCGCCAGCTGCATTTGCATGCGGGAAAGGTTCTGCTGGGTGGATTCCAGCAACGAGCGTTGTGATTCCAATTTTAGGGCTATGGTATGTACGGCTTCAGCATCAATTTTGGCACGACTGCGTGCTATCTCGGATTCGTTACGCAATTCACCCCGTTGTCCCAACAAGCCAGGACGTCGTGATTCAAGTGACTGCATGGAATCCAGCGTGCTCTGCATACGTTTGCGTGTTGCTTTGAGCTCGGTTTCAATAATGCCGATCTGCTGATTATTTTCACGCGTCTCTTTATCGAGCCGTTTAATATGCTGCGCCAGTTGCTCCAGACTGTTGTTGGCGGTTTCAAGCTGGGATACAGCCTCTGCCTGTCGACGATGCGCAAGGTTGACCTCTGCCTGGGTCTGCTCACGCCGTTCCTCCAATTTCCTGATCTGTTGGCGGATCTGGTCAAGTTGTCCGGTCTGCATTTCTATGTTGTGAGATACAGTCGCCAGTTCCGCCTTGTGCTTCTTAATATCCTGTTCGCGCGCAATCACGCCGGCACGCTCGTCCTGATCACGGATGATGCGTGCCCAGTGCCGCCCCAACCAGATTCCATCACGGGTTATCACGGACTCACCTGCCGACAGACGCGAACGTTGTGCCAAGGCGTTTTCCAGGCTCTCCGCAACCCAGACTTCTCCTAGCAATTCCGACAATGGAACAGGCGAATTAATCTTGCTGAGCAGGCTTCCAGCGGCCCCGTCTTTACTCACGGCTTTTTCCACAAAAGAGAGAGAGCCGCCAGTCAGGGAAGTAAATTCAGCTGCATGTTTATCAAATGCGTCCACACATACAGCTTCCAGGTGATAGCCCAACACGGTCTCTACGGCGCGTTCCCAGCCCGGCGCGACAGTGATGAGCTCCGCAAGTCGCTGATTATCGATCAAACCTCGTTTCTTTAACCATTCCGTGATCTGTGTGCGGCTTTTGCCCAAGGCCGCCTGCTGCAAAGCCTCCAACGAAGCGAGCCTGCCGCGATGATCCTCGAGAGCGCTGCGTAAGGAATGCAATTCTTGTGTCAGGCGCTGATCCTCGTCACGGAGGTTCTCCAGCGCTTGCATGACATGATCAAGATCTGTCTGTCGCTGTGTGCGTGACGCGTCCGCTTCCTGCGCCATGCGCTTAATCGCAGTGATTTCACCTTGCAACGTCGCGTCTGAAATAGAGTCGCGTTCCTGCAGTAATTTATCCCGCCTTTGTAGTATCTGAACCAGTTGTCGATCCAAGTGTTCAATATGCGTACGATCAATCTCAGCGCTCTTGGAATATTCGGCAGTTTCCCGATTAAACTCTTCCCATTGCTGCTGCCATTCCTGTATTGCATTATCTATCGCAGCAAGCGCGGCTGTCGCTTGCTGCTCCTTCTGAACGGCATGTTTATATGCTGGCTCATGTTCCGCGATTGCTACAGCAATTTTGGAAATCAAGTTCTGATCTCGTTCGATATGGCCTTGTATCTGACTGCGATTATCTTCCAGCTCTTCCGTGTCTTTCTGCTGCTGGCTGCGCTGCTCACGGATGTGCTGCAGGGATTGCTCGAGCCGGGCGATGGCTGTACCGAGCTCATAGTAATGCCCCTGTACTGCGTTCAGGTTATCGCCGGCCTGATCATGATGCTGCCTGGCTTTTTCCAGCTTGCTTTCTATGTTGCGTTGTTCTGCCAGGGCTGCCTCGAACTGGGTCTCCTGTTCACGAATACCATGGTCCTGCCCTTCAACCTGAGCATCTAGCTCCCGCCAAAATAAAACCTTAAGTTCGGCTTCCAGGCGGCGCTTTTCATCATTCAATTCCTTATAGCGCTCTGCGGCACGGGCTTGACGGTTTAGATGCTGCAGTTGTTTGTTGACTTCTTCCAGAAGGTCGTTCAAGCGTTCAATATTTTCACGGGTATGGTGGATGCGATTCTCAGTTTCACGGCGCCGTTCCTTATATCTAGAAATACCAGCGGCTTCTTCCAGAAAAACACGTAACTCTTCAGGTTTAGATTCCACCAGCCTGCTAATGGTGCCTTGTTCGATAATGGCGTAACTGCGCGGTCCGAGCCCGGTACCCAGAAACAGATCGGTGACATCGCGGCGGCGACAACGGGTATTGTTAATGAAATAGTTGGAAGTTCCATCGCGTACCACTTCGCGTTTCACAGAGATTTCCGCGTAGTTGGCGAATTGACCGCCGACAGCGCCATCCGAATTATCGAAAATCAGCTCGATGGAAGCGGCGCTGACCGGTTTGCGGGCACTTGAACCATTGAAAATCACATCAGCCATGGAATCGCCGCGCAATTGTTTGGCGGATAACTCACCCATCACCCAGCGCACCGCGTCGATGATATTGGATTTACCACAGCCATTGGGGCCGACGATGCCGACGAGATTGCTGGGAAATTGGATGGAAGTGGGATCCACGAAGGATTTGAATCCCGACATTTTAATTTTACTGAGTCGCATGCTGGATGGTGGTCATCAAATGGCCAGTCCCGGCCACGTAGTGTAAAGTATCGGCGCCTAAAAACGCATTAGTGAGCGGACCATGTCCACCCCGCCAAGCAAAACCTTGGAAACCTTTCCCAACCCGCGCGCAGGGCGGGATTATACCATCCGTATTCGGATTCCCGAATTCACCTGCCTATGCCCGAAGACCGGTCAGCCGGATTTCGCCGAGCTGCTACTTGAGTATGTCCCGCATCATCTTTGCGTGGAGCTTAAAGCGCTCAAACTCTACATCTGGAGCTATCGTGGTGAAGGCCATTTCCATGAGGCCGTGACCAACCGCATCATGGACGACCTGGTAGCTGCTTTACAGCCGAAATTCGCACGGCTTACCGCCGAATTCAAGGTTCGCGGCGGTATCTACACCACGGTCGTGGCCGAACACCGCCAATCGGGCTGGCAGGGCCCTGTGCCCGTTTCCCTACCCTGAAATGCTAGCCCCATGTTTGAAGAATTTAGCCATGGTGCCGGTTGTTTGTTCCGCGGTTTCGGCTTTCTCCTGCGTCCTGGTATAAAACGCCATGTCATCGTTCCGTTACTCATTAATGTCGTGCTATTTGGCTGCGCCCTCGCTTATGCGGCCAATCATTTCGACACCTGGCTGCAGCATCTGACAGCCGGGCTGCCGGCTTGGTTAAGCTGGCTGGCTTCTTTGCTATGGTTACTATTCGCATTCGCCGCGTTGGTAGTGCTGTTCTACACTTTTACCCTGGTGGCCAATCTCATCGGCGCGCCATTCAATAGCTTCCTCTCAGCGCGTGTACAAGCCCTGGTGACTGGCGAAAGGCCGGACAGCGGTCGCGGCTTGGCCGGTGACATTGTCATCAGCCTGCGCGACGAACTACGGCGGATCCTGTATATCTTGTGGCGTGCTATTTTGATCGGGTTATTGGGCCTGCTGCTTTTTTTTATACCATTGTTTAGCATACTCACACCGTTACTGTGGCTCCTGTTTACTGCCTGGATGCTGGCCATGCAGTATTCCGACTATCCTCTCAGCAATCACGGAGTGGATTTTACCGCCCAGCGTCCGCTCCTGAAGCAACAGCGAAACCGATTGTTTGGTTTTGGAATCGCCACTGCCTTGTGCACCCTGATACCTGTAATGAATTTTATCATCATGCCGGCCGCGGTAGCCGGTGCTACACTATTGTGGATCGAAGCAGACTTGCCTACGGTCAGAGCATTCGGCGCGCCATCGCGGTAGCCAAAATCGGTACATGTGCAACTTGCGCTGCGGCAAACAATCCGGTATAAACTGCCCCCGCTTTATTTCCATGTCACCAGGAGTTTACGATGCCGGCTAAGAAAAAGGCGCTTAGCAGCCCTTCAAAATCCAAGGCTGTAAAGAAGGCCATCGCTAAAGCCGTGCCCAAATCGCCCACTGCTAGAAAAATTACTCCCAGACCGATGGCAGCACCTGTGCGCCGCTCCCGACGCCGGACCAGTGACGTGTTCCAGGGATTCACGCCTTATCCGCTCAGGAAAGGCGAGCCTTACATGAACGAGAATCAGCGCGGCCATTTCCGCAATATTCTGCTTGGCTGGAAAAAGGAGCTCATGGAAGAAGTGGACCGTACCGTGCACCATATGCAGGATGAAGCCGCTAACTTCCCGGACCCCAATGATCGCGCCACTCAGGAATCGGAATTCAGCCTGGAACTACGCACTCGCGACCGGGAACGCAAACTGATCAAGAAGATTGATGAAGCGCTGGTTAGCCTGGAAGCCGGTGAATATGGTTACTGTGATTCCTGTGGTGTGGAGATTGGCATCCGCCGCCTGGAAGCACGCCCTACCGCTACTCAATGCATTGATTGCAAAACCTTGGATGAGATACGTGAGAAACAGATGACCGGCTAATTTTCAAGGTACCGGAGGTGTTAGTTGTATAAGAAGCACCCCCCGTTCTTATAAATGACGTTGTCCCAATTTCTGTATTATCTCCATAAGCATACTTGAACTTTTGCACCAACATTTGGCTTCCGGCACCCCATCTCAACCATCTAAGAGTTCAACTTCGTATCGGGGGCGCTTTGCGCCTTCACCTACCGGTCCGCTGCACTTCGGTTCGCTGGCGACAGCGCTTGGCAGCTATCTGGATGCCCGCGCCTGCGGAGGTGTCTGGCTGTTGCGCATTGAAGACCTGGATCCGCCACGGGAACAGCCTGGGGCCGCTGATGCCATCATGAGGGTGCTGGAAACCCATGGCCTGCATTGGGATGGGCCGGTGCTGTTTCAGCATACCCGCATGGATGCCTATCAGGCGGCTATTGAGTTTCTGCTGGACAAAAATATGACTTACTCTTGTGCATGCAGCCGCAGGGAAATCGCCGACAGTGGCCTGTATGGCTTGGAAGGGCCAGTGTATGCGGGTACCTGTCGCAATCGCCCACCCAGTGATAAGCGATCTGCTGGAGTTCGATTGAAGGTACCCAGCGATGAGATATTCTCATTTAATGATGAAATTCAAGGCGTCATTAACCAGCATCTGGCAAAAGAAATTGGTGATTTCATTGTGCGCCGCACTGATGGCCATTTCGCCTATCAGCTGGCGGTGGTACTGGATGATGCTTTCCAGGGCATCAACCATGTGGTGCGTGGTGCTGATCTACTGATCTCAACTCCCCGTCAGATTTACCTCCAGCAATTGTTCGGCCTACCCACGCCTGACTATATGCATCTGCCGGTAGCCGTGGACACGCAGGGCGCAAAGATCAGCAAACAAGCCCAAGCAGAACAACTGGAGGGTAAATCGCCAAGCAAGACACTGTACCTAGCGCTACAATTTCTGGGTCAGTCGCCGCCTGCAGATTTACAGTCAGCAGCGCCGCAAGAAGTACTCTCATGGGCTGTTGGCCATTGGCAGCCGAATTTACTCAAGGGTGTTTCAAGTCGCAGTTTTATATGAATATCTACATTAGAAATATCTTGTATATATTTGATGTTATTGTATTAATATAAGACTATATTTGGATAAATCACGCTTTTTGCTCTGGAACCTCTGACTGTTAGCCACAACGCTATCGATTTTGCCTGACTCATTTCAGGTTATAAGCACATGCTAAAGTCGCCGCTACAGGTATCTACGTGATCATCAAAAGTGAATTTACCCCAGCACGCGGGCTGCAAAACCGGCACTTGCAGACGCTTTTACCCAATGTATTTTACCGGCGCCCGCCCGTCCAGATCCGTCGTGAACGCTTGGAACTGCCTGATGGTGATTTCATCGACGTGGATTGGACCAGCGGGGCAGCGGGGCCCATTATCATCGTGCTGCACGGACTCGAGGGTTCAATAAAATCGCGCTATGCGGCGCGCATGATGCAACATATCCATGGCATGGGATTGCGTGGCGCGCTACCCCATTTCCGTGGTTGCAGTGGCGAGCCAAATCGGTTATCCATCGGATATCACTCTGGCTTCACCCAGGATCTGGAATATTTCACCGGCTTGCTGAAACAACGTGAGCCGCAGACAGCACTTGCTGCTGTGGGCTATTCCCTGGGTGGGAATGTGCTGTTGAAATGGCTGGGCGAAAGCCCAAACGCCAATCGACTGGTGACCGCAATAGCGGTCTCTGTGCCCTTCGATCTGGCGGATGCATCCCGCGTCATCGAAACGGGTGCGTCACGGATCTATAAATGGTCTTTGCTGGGGCGCATGCGAAAATCATCCCTACGTAAATTTAAAACGGTAATACCGCCTTTCGAGCTGCCGAATATCAAGCGGATACGCACTTTTCGTGAATTTGATGACAGGCTGACTGCGCCGTTGCATGGCTTCAAGGATGCAGACGACTATTACATGAATTGCAGCAGCCGGCATTTTCTGAAAGCTATCAGGGTGCCCACACTGATTCTGCATGCTCTTGATGATCCATTCATGAGCCCGGCATCAGTGCCTCGAAAAAATGAACTTTCAAGGTCTGTGAGATTGGAACTTAGCAGCAAAGGTGGTCATGTGGGCTTCGTGAACGGCACATTGCTAAATCCGAATCTATGGCTCGGAAATAGGATTGACCAGCATTTGCGTAAATATCTGATGGCATAGATGTACT
>JBAWFD010000021.1:0-34677 GCA_049591615.1 Gammaproteobacteria bacterium
TTGTCAGACGTCCAGTAGTAGTCCCGGAGCTGCTATTGAGTGAATCCATCTCCACATGTAAAGAAGAGTTCTGTGTAAGCATGCTTTTTACGTTGTTGAGTGCATCAATGCTGCCAGCCTGAACTTGAAGCTGAAGATTACCACCGTGGTAGCTCAGACTCTGGAGTTGAACCCCATTTTGCGATTGCAGCACATTGCCTAAGCTCGTGAGCAAAGTCAGAACTCCTGTAGAGTTTGCGCCACCTCCCGTTAACTGTGTCAGGCGCTGTTTCATTTGGGCCTCAGGGTCAACCATGTGTGTCGCATTGGGCAGCGCTTGATGAAACAATGCTGTGATTTGAGCATTCAAGTCAGTCGCTTCATGCTGAAGACGGAATTCACTCACCAGCTGCTGTGCGATAAACAACAAACCTAATGCTGCCAGAAGGGTGGCTGCTGAGCGCCAACGTTGCCAATGTTCTTTGGTTGCACCACGCCGCCCGAATTCCCCTTGCAACAAGTTTATGGCGCCCGAGCCTCGCGCGGCTAATGCCATAACAGCCATCGCTCCTCCATTCATGGGTCGATATGTGGTTTCCAGTTTTAGGGATATGAGCATGTCACGGATTTCTGGTGCAAGCGCTTCGTCGGAAGCGTATACCAGGGCATGCGTACAGATATTCGAGGTAGGTAAACTGGAAAGATGGCGGCGTACCATGAGTGGGATCAACGATGATTCTGCAGCGACACCTGCACCGTCAGGATAACGCACCAGAATTTGCCGTTCATCCGGTGCCAATATCAGTGTGTTTTCGCGTATCGGTAATGCCAGCATATCAGGGATCAGTTGGGTAGCTGTCAAGCCGGCAGCCGTGAGTTGATCCAACCATTGTTGTACACGCGAGCGCGACACTACTGCGACCGGATATCCTTGTGCGCCCCGTGTGCCTATTGCAAAGTGCAAGCTATCCACATCCTCTGCGAGTTTGTCCTCCAAGGCATAGGGCACTGCTTGCAATATTTTCTGCGCATTGTTAGTCGGAATATCTGCACACAACAGCATCACGCTAGAGCCGGGTACACATACATGCAGATGCCGGCCATTAGCATTTGATGTGGCATCTGCGAGTGAACCGGTCTGGACCTGACCCATGCGATTGCCGAAGGCATCGACTACCAGCCAACTGGCGAGTCGGTCTGCATCAGGCATTCGCAACAGCAAAGTCTCGCTCATCACAATGTTCCGAAAGTGCGTCGTATGGCGATGGTGGCGCCATTGGATGTACGAAACAATAAACTGTATAAGGTGATCTCGGTAGTGCCAATCTTCACCTGCACACTCAGTCTGAAATAATTACTGGTCAGGGTTGTCGGTACGCCGGCGGCCGGACCGATATTCAACAGACGCGTCAGGTCATTCTGCGATTGATACGGCTGCTGTGTGCGAGTTTGTACGGCGGCCTCGGCAGCGCTGCCAGTTATGCCCGCATTCAGGGATGCAATAACCAGCGCTGGGGCAGTATTGATATTAACGGACGTAGGTATCATGGGCGTAGCCGGTGGTGATCCTGGAGCCAGCATGGGCAGGGCACAAATGTCGGGGAGAAGCGCGGCATATATCTGCGGCGTAATGCCTTTCACCAGCAACAGCTCGCTGATACTGGTCATGGGCTGTTCCGCAGTGAGGTAAGGCGGCGCTAGTTGTGAGTAAAACTCGTCCTTGGCGCCACCTGGCTGTGTGGGTTGGTCACCTGCATTGACCCAATCGCGCACGGCATTGGCAATCTCAGGATCTAGATTGAGCGCGACAAGCAAGCGCTGGAACTGTGCCAGCGCTGCATTAGCCTGCGCGACGTTGCTACTTGCCAAATTATTGACGTTGAACAGACCTTGCAGGTCCTCCAATTGCCCAGTGATCGAGCCACCCTCGACCGGCAAGGAAGGCAATTGCATGGCCCAATCCTGGCTTAAATTTGTGTTATTTGGATTCGATTGGTAATCGCGCCGCAATATCTGCTCCGCCCAGGCCTCTGCACCCAGCGCGTACTCCAGCGCCTGGTCGCCTTGTTTGATATTTGCGAAGCGCCGAATGTCCAGTTCGCGGTCCCAGATCATGGCAGTGGACAAAGTCGCAGCAATTGCCAAAACCACTAGCGCGATTAACAAAGCTATGCCGCGCTGACTGTTTTTAGAATTCACATTCGACCTTTTCATAATCATTGAGCGGCCACTTCAATGATGCGCGTGATGCGCCCCCAATCTTTCAAAGTGACGCTGATCTCCACAGCCCGCGGCACCTGTGTGAGATAGGCATTGGGATCAGCGTTAAGCGGGGGCCATTGTGTTTGCCATTGGTCATTGCTGTCCATGAAACGCAGGTCAAATGCAGATACTTGAGTCAACAGATCCTGTTTTGTCGGTAGTGTTTGTGGCGGGTTGTCCAGCTCTGGCCAAGACAAACGCACCAGTTTTTTATCATCTAATTCATAAGCAACCCGCTCTTGCGTGCTACGCACATCCGCTAGGGGATTGCTCCAGCCGCCACGCGTGAAGGAAACCGGCGGCAAATTCTGGGGTGTACTTATAAATGCCGCTAGCGGCGTATTACTCAGCGGATCGCGTACCGGACGTGGTTCTAGTTGTTCTAGATCTCGCGCCATTATGGCAAAGGCTTGTTGTACCAAGCGGAGCCGATTCATAACTGTGGCGGTTTGTTCGCGCTGATGGATGACACTGCCGAGGCCGCCATAAGCCAGTACCGCGATAACTGCAAAAATGGCCACCGCCACCAACAACTCGATCAGGGTAAAACCGCGGACCCGGTAGTTCATGGTAGTGCCGCGGCGTTATTGTTAGTTGATTGTGCCGCCCCACTGGCAGGCAGCTGTTGCGGTCGTCCAATGAAGCCCGTAAGGCTGCTGACCACAGTACTCGGTGCCAGTGCGTTGCTTACATCTATATCTGCACGCAGCAAGTCCGGGTCGGAAGTGGTGCTAACGGTTGCCTGCCAATTCCATTGCTGTCCAACCATATCGGCTTCACCTTTCTGGGTACCGACATCCGGCCAGGCTGGCGCTAGTCGCAAGCTTGTTAGCTCGTTCATTGCGATCCAGTGTGCAAAGGTCTCATCCTTCAATTCAGCCGCTTGACGCGTGCTGGTGCCTGCGGTACCTATCACCGCAATCATACCGATGGCCAATACAGCCAGGGCGATGAGTACTTCTATCAATGTGAAGCCCCGCGCTGTCTGTCTGAATCGAATAACCATCTCAAGAACCGCTATGCATATCCGGAGATACCAGCCGGATGCCGTGCAATAAATCGCCTGTAATTATGTACGGAAGACTTTGATCGCTCCCACTCACAGTAATCTTGAACGGTGTGATTTCTCCGCTGGATAGCAGCATGATCTGCGGTTTCAATTCCTGTTTCTCGCTATCCATCTCGCTGTTACCAGTCTGTTGATCATCTGTGGGCAAAATGATAGCGGTACCTTCCAACTGCAGTGAAAGGGTGACGCTACTATCGATTTGCCGAGCTCTAAGCAAATCATCATCCTGAACGGGCGACCAGTTTTGCCCGTCATAAAGCAGAAACGTATAACTGTGGGGTGCTATCAGCAGGCCGTATTGCTGGCCCCGCATCACAGCCTGCTGTGATACCAGATCAGTCAAGTCCGCTAACTGCTCGGCAACATGTTTAGTAGCTGGATTACTACCCAGCGAGCCCAGCGAAAGCACCGCAACGGCAGTGATGATGCTGATGATGACCAGCACCACCAGTATCTCGATCAGCGTGAATCCCTTAATGTGCGATGAAAATCTGCCGCACCCGGAATATGGGCGGCATTTAGCTGCTGGTATTGCCACTCGTCCCGCTGCTGCCATTGCCATTGTCATCTAGGTTCCAGTTGCCGATAACGCCGGTTGCATTCGCGCCACCAGATGGGCCATTGGGTCCATACGACCAGATATCAATCGTGCCATGCACGCCGGGATTCAGATATTGATAGGGTCGGTCCCAGGGATCGATGGGCAACCGATCCAGATATTGTTTCCAATGGGGGGGTATAGGGTCGGTGGATGGCTTCTGCACCAGTGCCTGGAGCCCCTGATCAGTGGTCGGATAGACGTAGTTATCGAGTTTATACATTTCCAGCGCCGATTGGACGGCACGAATATCCTGTCTGGCCTTGACGATGCGGGCCTCGTCGGGCTTATCCATAATCTTGGGCACGATGATGGAGGCCAGGATCCCAAGGATTACTACCACCACCATCACTTCGATGAGGGTGAAGCCGGAAAGATGTTTACGGAATTGCATGGCTGATTTGTAGGCGTGAGTGGGTTACAGTTTGGGACGATTCAATATCGTAATGATACAGCAACCTATTGATTTCATTTGCACATGACATTACCAACGACGCGTAGTTCCAGATGGAGCTGGCAGCAACTGTGGCCAATGCTGATCATCGTGGTGCCCTGTTTGTTGCTGAATATGGGCGGTGACCCGGTGCGCCAGGCGCTCGAATATGACCGGTCAGCGATCCTGCACGGCCAGGTATGGCGCGTTTTCACTGGTAATTTCGTGCATCTCGGCTGGGAGCATGTAGGCGAAGATATGGCAGGCTACGTGCTCTTGTACCTGTTGCTGGAAGATGTGTTGCCCGGATGGCGTTGCCCGTTGCTCGTGTTGCTGGGTTCTTTGGGGGTGGGTATCGGGATTCTGCTGGGGGATCCGGGATTGCAGTGGTATATGGGTGTATCTGGGGCTCTCAATACGCTGTGGATAGCCGGTGCCATGCTACTCATGCGGCAACGGGACTGGATAGGATGGTTACTGGCGGTATTTCTATCCCTGAAACTCATTTATGAGCAGCTGCAGGGGCCGCTGCCTTGGTCTGTGTCTACGACTGGTGGTCCGGTCGCGGTCGATGCCCATCTCTATGGCACTTTTGCCGGTGTGATCTTAGGGTTAGCCATACTCGCCTGGAGACGGCGGACTGAACGAATGCCCCAGCTATAATTCAGCAGTTTCAGGGAGATTTGCGTATGACATTTGCTGTGGTTTTCCCCGGTCAGGGATCCCAATCTCTGGGTATGCTCGCCAGTCTAAGTGATCAATATCCACTTATAAAACAAACGTTTATAGAGGCATCCGATAAACTAGGTTATGACCTTTGGATGCTGGCGCAGCATGGGCCAGTTGAACGACTGAATGCCACCGCATGTACCCAACCTGCGCTGTTAGCCGCTGGGGTGGCCATTTGGCGGGTTTGGCAGGCAAAAGGCGGCCAATCCCCGGTCGTCATGGCTGGGCACAGTCTCGGGGAATATACCGCGTTGGTGTGTGCTGGTGCATTGGGTTTCAGTGACGCAATAAAACTAGTGGAATTTCGTGGTCAAACCATGCAAGCGGCAGTGCCTGCCGGTACGGGTGCCATGGCGGCGATTCTGGGGCTAGCTGATGAAGATGTAGAGGCCGCTTGTGATGAAGCAGCACAGGATCAAGTGGTGGCGGCCGTGAACTACAACGCTCCGGGACAGGTCGTCATCGCCGGCTACAAAGCGGCCGTCGAACGGGCCAGCCAGCTTTGTAAAACCAGAGGTGCCAAACGCGTCATCCCGTTACCGGTCAGCGTCCCTTCCCACTGCGCACTCATGCGGCCAGCCGCAGAGCATCTCGCAGCAAAGCTAATGACCGTGACTCTCCAAGGACCTGCAATTCCAGTCATCCATAACGCAGATGTGGCGACGCATACCGAAGCCGATGAAATCCGGAAGGTGCTGAAAGCTCAGCTGTACAGCCCGGTACGCTGGGTGGAAACTATTCGTTTGCAGGTTAGTCAGGGGGTCAACAAATTGGTGGAACTGGGGCCCGGTGGAGTGCTGACAGGTCTCGGCAAGCGCATTGATAAATCCCTGGGGACTTATGCGGTTTACGATCCCACCGGTCTGAATACGGCCCTGGCGGCAATCAATAATTTTAAAGAGGCAAAATGATGCTGAACAGTGATATCGCCCTGGTCACAGGCGCAACCCGTGGCATCGGTAAAGCCATTGCCCTGGCTTTGGGCAAGGCGGGCGCCACGGTAGTCGGTACCGCCACGACAAACGACGGTGCCACGCGCATCAGTGCCTATCTACAAACCGAAAAGATTAAAGGGCAGGGGCACATTCTGGATGTAACCGATAGCGCTTCGGTAGAAGCTTTGGTAAAGGCGGTGGCGTCGGAATTCGGGGATGTAAGTATCCTGGTCAATAACGCCGGTATCACCCGCGATACCTTGCTGATGCGCATGCAAGAAGAGGATTGGTATGCGGTCATCAATACCGACTTAAGTTCAATATTTCGCCTGTCTAAAGCCTGCCTGCGGGGCATGATGAAAGTCCGCCATGGGCGCATTATCAATATTTCCTCCGTAGTTGGAGCAGTGGGTAATGCGGGTCAGGCCAATTACTGTGCTGCCAAGGCCGGCATTTTTGGTTTTACCAAATCCCTGGCTCGGGAAATCGGCTCCCGCAATATCACTGTAAACTGTGTCGCTCCAGGCTTTATTGACACCGACATGACACGTGCCCTCAGCGATGAACAACGGGGAAACTTGATACATCAAGTTCCACTGCAACGTTTGGGCACGCCGGAAGACATTGCCCACGCGGTAGTGTTCCTAGCATTACCGGCTGCCGGCTATATCACTGGCGAAACCCTGCATGTCAACGGGGGCATGCATATGGCTTGAATGGCCATACCACCTACTGCTGCTGGCGGCGGTGGCACAGGGGGGCGGATTTCACTACAATACCGCCCCCAGTCAGGCCGATTAAGTCCGCCAGACCAGCTTTAATTCACTTTGGGAGGTCCCATCAATCATGAGTAGCATCGAAGAACGCGTAAAGAAGATCGTCGTGGAGCAATTAGGCGTCAAAGAAGACCAGGTCACCCTGCAGGCTTCTTTTGTGGACGATCTGGGTGCTGACTCCCTGGATACCGTCGAACTGGTCATGGCCCTGGAAGAGGAATTCGAGTGCGAAATCCCTGACGAAGAGGCCGAGAAGATCACCACTGTCGGGCAGGCGGTAGACTACATTAAGGAACACCTGCCCAACGCCTAAGTGCCGGATTTGTATGCCCAGCGCCGTTGCCGCCGCCAAGTGGCAACGGCCTTGTCTTTTCTTATACTCTCCCTGAACCTGCATTCGAGAGGATTTGCTCTGTGTCCAAACGCCGCGTGGTGATAACGGGTCTGGGAATCATCTCTCCGGTTGGCAATGCTGTCGAAGAAGCCTGGAAAGCCGTTGTCAGCGGTAAAAGTGGCGTGGGCCCCATTACCCATTTCGATGCCAGCAACTATACGACGCGCATCGCAGCGGAAGTGAAGAATTTCGATCCCGCCCAGTATATCGAACCCAAAGACATCAAGAAGATGGACCCGTTCATCCATTATGGGGTGGCGGCTTCCATCCAGGCTATCAAGGATTCAGGACTTGAGGTCACCGAGGCCAATGCGGCGCGCATTGGTGCGGCCATCGGTGCCGGAATCGGCGGCCTTACCCATATCGAAAAAGCACATGCCTCGATTATTGAAACCGGTGGCCCTCGGCGTGTATCGCCATTCTTCGTGCCCTCCAGCATTATCAACATGATCGCGGGCCACCTATCCATCATCTATGGATTCAAGGGGCCGAATATTGCCATCGTCACTGCCTGTACGACTGCCAATCACAACATCGGGATCGGCATGCGCTGCATACAATATGGCGATGCGGATGTGATGATCACCGGCGGGGCGGAGATGGCGACTACGCCGCTAGGTGTGGGCGGTTTCTGTGCGGCACGCGCACTTTCGACGCGCAATGATGCTCCCGAAAAGGCCAGTCGTCCCTGGGACAAGGATCGCGATGGTTTCGTGCTGGGTGAAGGCGCCGGTATTCTGGTGCTCGAGGAATACGAGCATGCAAAAAAACGTGGTGCCAAGATCCATGCCGAGTTAATCGGTTTCGGCATGAGCGGTGATGCCTATCACATGACCGCACCACCGGAAGACGGGGAGGGCGCGCGTCTGTGCATGGTCAATTCCCTGCGCGATGCAGGACTGCAACCGGAGCAGGTGCAGTACATCAATGCCCATGGCACTTCCACGTTGGTGGGTGATAAAGGTGAAAGCATCGCCATTCAACGTGCGTTCAGCGAGCACGCTAAAAACATCGCTGTCAGTTCCACCAAATCCATGACCGGACATCTACTGGGTGCCGCGGGTGGCGTGGAGGCCATTTTTAGTATCCTCGCCATACGCGACCAAGTGGCGCCGCCTACCATCAACCTTGAGCACCCCGGTGAAGGCTGCGATCTGGATTACGTGCCAGGCACAGCACGCAAACTCAAAATTGATACAGTCTTGTCCAATTCATTTGGTTTCGGCGGCACTAATGGAACCCTGGTTTTCCGCCGCCTGAGCTGAAGGAGCTCCGGGCGCGCCGGCGCTCAGTTCAGTATGGATACTGCCGCTAATACACACTTCGTTAGTCAGCAATTATCAGCGTCAGTCGACTTGCTCGACCTCCATACTGCGGACCCGGAGCATTACCCTTTCCTTCTACAAAGCACAGCGCAGGGCCGTTATGATTTCCTGTTCGTATTTCTTGGCGAGGCATTGGTATTACATGCCGATGGCCATCTCACCGGCCCCTATGCGGACCAGGCTGGCAATGATTTCCTGCTAGCTCTAGACCGCTGGTGGCGAGAGTTGCGATTGCCGCAATCATCCGCACAAGCACCACCCTTTCGCGGCGGTTGGTTCCTGTTTCTTGCCTATGAGCTGGCACAGCAAGTCGAGCCGATTCTAGAATTACCGAAGTTACCGGGGATTCCCGTAGCGATGGCAATGCGGGTACCAGCGGCTTTTATTCGCGATCATGAATCACATACACTCCAACGGGTTGCCGAAACCGAATATGTAGAACTGCTTGCGGGCATGGAGACAGATGCGGCCTGTATGCCGATGCATATGCCCTCGCATTTCTTAAGCGGGTCTTTGCATGAGGAGGATCCGCAGAGTTATCTCGAGAATATCGCCCGTGCGCGCCGCTATATCCATAATGGAGATATATTCCAGGCCAATCTCTCACGCCGCTGGCGTGCGGAACTCACCTCGCGAGTCACATCGGCGATGATCTATCGCCGTCTTCGTACCACCAATCCAGCGCCGTTTGCGGGGCTCGCGAGGCTAGGCCAATACGCCATCATCAGCTCTTCGCCGGAACGCCTGGTGCGGACCCATGGACGCCGGGTGGAAGTGCGCCCCATCGCCGGTACCCGTCCACGCAGCGCCGATGCACAACGCGATACAAATTTGATCCGTGAATTGATCACGCATCCCAAAGAGCGCGCCGAACACGTGATGCTGCTGGATCTGGAACGCAATGACCTGGGACGCATATGCAATAGCGGCAGCGTACATGTGGATGAACTGATGGTAGTGGAATCCTATCGGCATGTGCATCATATCGTTTCCAATGTCTGCGGTCAGTTGCGACTGCAGACAACCCCAGGGGATGTCATGCGTGCGGTCTTCCCAGGAGGCACCGTCACCGGCTGTCCCAAAGTTCGTTGCATGCAGATCATCGCTGAATTGGAAGCCGCGCCACGCAATGCTTATACCGGCGCCATGGGCTATCTGAATCGTGACGGCGATCTTGATCTGAATATCCTGATACGCACATTGGTGCAGCATGGATCGCAGCTTGAATTGAGAGCCGGCGCCGGCATCGTGGCTGATTCAATCCCTGAACTGGAGCTGGAAGAAACGCGTGCCAAGGCCCTGGGCTTGGTGCGAGCCTTGGGTGGCGAGACATGATAACTGAGTGCTGGATCAATGGTGCACCGGGCGACTCGATCCCCGTCACCGACCGTGGCTTGCAGTATGGTGACGGTCTGTTTGAAACCCTGGCGGTGAAGGCCGGCAGGATAGCGCTGATTGATTATCATCTGGAACGCTTGCTGGATGGCTGCCGGCGCCTGCAACTGCATGCACCATCTGAAAATGTCTTGCGTGCTGAACTATTGTCGGCAGCTGCCGGGCAAGCAATAGCTGTGCTTAAATTGATTGTTACCCGTGGTTCAACAGGTCGTGGCTACCAGTTTATGGGCGACGCGCAAACCACCCGCATCCTCAAACGCCATTCCTGGCCGGAGTATCCATTAGATTACAGTGCCCATGGTGTGCACTTGAGAATTTGTGATATGCATCTTGGCCATAACCGGCAACTTGCGGGACTCAAGCATCTGAACCGCCTCGAACAGATATTGGCACGCGCCGAATGGTCAGAAATTGACCAGGTGCAGGAGGGACTGATGCTGGATGAAGATGGTTCGGTCATCGAAGGTACAATGAGCAATGTATTCGCCTGGCTGGATCATGCGGTACTCGCCACACCCGATCTGCGGCGTTGTGGCGTTGCTGGCGTGATGCGCCGTCATCTGCTGGAACGGGCCAAACAGGCGGGCGTCGCCATGCGGGTGACAAGCCTATCACTTACGGAACTCATTCAGGCACAGGAAATTTTTGTATGTAATGCTCTCATCGGCGTATGGCCGGTGACGGCCATCGGCCATTGGAAATATTCCATCGGTTCCATGACACGTCAGGCACAGCGTTGGGCGTCAGAAACCTAAAGGGATCATGAACTTGTTGTACCGACACAGATTAAGAATCATCGCCTGGTTGCTTTTGATCGCTGCAATATGCGTAATCGGATTCTTATACACCCGTTGGTACCTGACCCCGGTAGTCACCGCGCGGTCAATGGATGTGGATGTGCAACCGGGTGAATCCTTGCGTCTGGTAGCTGCCCACCTGCATGCTCAGGGGGTACTGCCACACCCGTTGGATCTGGTTCTGCTGGCACGCCTGCGCGGCGATGCAGACGCAATCCGTGCCGGTGAATACCTGGTGGAACCCGGTACCAGTGTCGCTGCCCTACTGGAATTGCTTAAAAGCGGCAAAGTAGTGATGCACTCGCTAACACTGGTGGAAGGCTGGACATTCGCGCAGATATTAATGAACGTGGAGAATGATCCATCGCTCAGTCATACATTGGATGGTGTTGATGCGACAGTGGTCATGTCAAAGCTGGGTCATATCGGTGAGAACCCTGAAGGCCGTTTTTATCCCGATACCTATCAATTCCCGAAAGGTACCAGCGATGTGGCATTTCTTGAGCGCGCATACCGTGCCATGCAGGAGCATCTGAACACTGCCTGGCAGGTACGAGCGGCGGATCTACCATACAAATCACCTTACGATGCATTAATCATGGCGTCTATCATTGAGAAAGAAACTGCGCAGCCCCAGGAACGCGGCGAAATCGCAGGTGTATTTGTGCGTCGCCTGCAAAAAGGCATGAAATTGCAGAGTGACCCTACGGTTATTTATGGATTGGGTGCGCAGTATCACGGCAAAATCACCTACAAGGACCTACGCACTGACACTCCCTACAATACCTACACCCGCAACGGTCTACCCCCCACACCTATCTGCATGCCGAGTCTGGCATCTATCGAAGCAGCGCTGCATCCAACGCCTGGAGATGCGCTGTATTTCGTTGCGCGTGGCGATGGCACCCATCAGTTTTCTGCAACCCTGGCAGAGCAGACAGCGGCAGTCCAGAAATACCAGATCAAGCATCATTGAGCATGAAACGGCCTAAACACAGCCCGCACGGCAGGCTCATCACCCTGGAAGGAGTTGAAGGTGTGGGCAAATCCACACACTTGGAATTCTTGGGCTGTTATCTGCGTGATCGTGGTGTTCGTGTGCGGGTTACGCGTGAACCAGGTGGCACGCCTGCTGCGGATGAGATCCGCAAGCTACTGTTGGTGAACCGCACTGAACATTTCCAACCCATGGCAGAGCTGCTGCTGATGTTTGCAGCACGTGTCCTACATGTGGAGAATGTCATCCGGCCTGCACTGACGGCAGGCACCTGGATAATCTGCGACCGTTTTACGGATGCCAGTTATGCCTATCAGGGTGGCGGACGCGGCATCGCTGCGCGGCACATCGAATCCCTGGAACGTATCGCGCTGCAAGGTTTGCGACCTGATCTGACTATCTTGCTGGACGCCAAAATCGAGGTGGGCATGGCGCGTGTCAAGCAGCGCGGAATGCTGGATCGCTTTGAACAGGAGAAAGATGAATTCTTCAAACGTGTGAGGCGCGTATATCTGGCACGTGCGCGCCGCGATCCACGACGCATCAAGGTCGTGAATGCCGGTGGCAGCATTGCCGATGTGCAAACCCAGATCTCGGCATTATTGAATAAACGCCTTACTCGTTGGCTATGAATTCCATACCTGAAGCCTCATTAATCCCATTACCTTGGCAGTTGCCGGCCTGGCAGAAACTGCATGCGCGCCTGCAGAACAACACCCTACCGCATGCCTTGCTGATTTCCGGCGTGGCCGGTACCGGCAAGCAGCATCTCGCGCAGGCATTCGCAGCCCTAGCCCTGTGTCGGCAGCCTGAAAACGCATATGCCTGCGGGCAATGTGGCGCCTGTCGCCAGCTGGCCGCGTCTGCCCACCCGGATTTTCATCGAGTGACCATCGCCGAAGACAAGAGCGGGATACTGGTGGACCAGATCCGCGAACTGTCCCAGAAACTGGCCCTCACCAGCCAGCACAGCGGCTGGAAAATCGCCGTGCTGACACCGGCCGATGCCATGAATGCCAACGCCGCTAACAGCCTGCTGAAGACGCTGGAAGAACCGACTGCAGGCACGCTACTGATGTTAGTGACCGCGCGGCCCGCGCGCTTGCCGGCCACTATCCGCAGTCGTTGTCAGACCGTGCGCATCAGCACACCTTCGACGGTTACCGCAGTCGCCTGGCTCAACGCGCATGCACCAAGACCTGACTGGCCAGCGTTGCTGGGAATCGCCGGTGGCGGACCCTTGCAGGCGCTAGAATTGGCCAATGATGAACTCATGCAAAAACGGCTAGACTTCTACCAGCTGTTGCTGGAACTGCGCAGCGGTCGACGGAATCCCATCAGCTATGCCGCCGATGCCTACAAGAAAGACCTGCCTCTGGTATTGAGGTTATTGCAAGTTTGGACCACGGATCTGATCACGTTAGCTACCACCGGTAACCCACAAGAGCCGGGAATAATTAATGCGGATGCGTTGCTAATGTTGCAAAATGCCCTTATGGGAATAAACTTGCGTGGACTGCATGCTTTCCTGAGTCATATAAATGAGGCGCTGGCACTGACCACGACATCTGTGAACGGGCAATCGCTGCTTGAAAATCTGTTCATAGATTGGTCGGAAGGATTGCAAACATTGGAAACTGCGCCGCTCGCCGCACGTGGAGGATAACTGGATGAACGAACCCCGCCAGCAAGGCATACTCAATCTAGTCATCAAAGACAAGAGTGCTCTATACAGTGCTTACATGCCGTTCGTGAAGAATGGCGGCTTGTTCATTCCCACTAATAAGGCCTACCAACTGGGTGATGATGTTTTCATCCTGTTGCAGCTCGTAGATTCTCCTGAACGCCTGCCAGTGGCGGCTAAAGTCGCGTGGGTTACACCGCGCAGCACTAACCGTTCACGTGCCATGGGTATCGGCGTGCAGTTCAGTGAGCAAGATGGAGGCAATACACAACGTAAGATAGAGAGTCTGCTGGGCGGTGCATTACAGGCCGACCGTCCGACCCACACCATGTAATTGTTTCACAGCGTGAACACACGTTCCGCATCAGGCCCTTCCAATTTGGATCATCTGGCAGAAAGCGCACGCCAATGTGCGCAATCCGGTCAGCTGCAGCAGGCGGCTTCCCTATATACACGGCTCCTGCAGCTTGACCCCCAACATCCTGAAGCACTTAACTTCTTCGCAACTCAGGCGCTCGGTTCCGGGCGATTTTCTCAAAGTATAGACTTGTTACAGCGTGCCTTGGCTCACAGCCCCAACGATGCCAGCTTGCACAAGAATCTCGGACTCGCCTATCGGGGTCGTGGCGAGCTGCCGGAAGCACTCTCGGCATTCGATGCGGCCCTACAACTCAAACCCGATTATCCGGTAGCGCTGCTGAACAAAGGCGCGGTGCTGGAGCAAACCGGCAGACACCAGGAAGCGCTTAATATTTATCTGGAGGCACTCTTGTTAGCAGAGAATATCGGGCTGCTGGCACAGATGCCCAAACTCCCGGCCGGTTTACGCCAACTCTTGGTGCATGCCATCGATATTGCACAGCAGGCCCGTGCAGAACATCTTGTGGGGATGCTAGCCACCCTGCGGATGCAGTATAACGCCACTGAATTTGTCCGCGTCGACCAATGCCTGCGCATGTATCTGGGCCAGGAATCGATCAAGATAGGTCATCCCATGCAACGTCCCACCTTCATGACTTTTCCAGGCATACCGAGTCATGCTTGGTTTGAGCGTGCGGATTTCCCGTGGTTGGATGAGATTGAAAGTCATGCCTCTGAGATCCGTGCAGAACTGTCACAAGTACTGCTCGATGATCATGGGTTCCGGCCCTTCATAGAAATGCCACGCGATCACCCAGGGACTGCCTATTGGGAAGCACTCAACTATTCGCCCAACTGGAATGCGTTCTTTTTCTATCGTGATGGCCGGCGTTTCGATGACAACTGCCGTCGCTGCCCGATAACCGCAAACATACTTGACAGCCTGCCGCTCAGCCGCGTGGCAGAACATTCACCCGAAGTATTCTTTTCAGTGCTCAAGCCTGGAGCGCGAATACCACGACACACCGGCGTGATCAATACACGACTGGTGGTACATCTGCCGCTGATTATTCCACCGGACTGCGGTATCCGAGTGGGCGATGAAACTCGTGGCTGGAAGGAGGGCGAATGTATCGTGTTCGATGATACATTTGAACATGAAGCCTGGAATCGCAGCGATCAAACCCGGGTGGTCCTGATCTTCGATATCTGGAATCCTTACCTCACAGAAACAGAAAAACAGGCGATGCGCATCGTGGTGGAGGAGATCGGCCATTTCAACCGGCTTCACGGTCAGCCTGATCAAGCCTATGCTTCAGATTGAAGCCTGTTTCAGTCTGATTGCTTAAAGGTCGTAACTGGACAGGCCGTTTTTCAGAAGAAACGCGTCGAAGCCACGTTCGCTCAGAATAAATGCACCCGCAGAGCTGCGCCGGCCGGTGTCGCAGCACACCACATACTTGCGTTTGGGATCGAGATTGTCGAGTTTCATGCGGATGAAATACAGCGGAAAATTAAGTGCGCCTTCAAGATGCTGGTTTTCGAATTCACTCGGCAGGCGCACATCCAGCCATTGACCACCTGTGGCCACGATCTCTCTGGCTTCTTCGAGTTCGACCTGTTGTTGCTGGGGTTCGATCAACAAGGCCTTGAAGTCCTCCTTGGCAAGTCGCACCAGCGCGCCATCTGTAAGCATGCTGACGGTGGCGTTACGCTGGGATTCCGCCAGCAAGGCTTCTTCGCCGAAACTCGCACCGGCACTTAATTCGGCCAGCGGTATCGCCTTGGTACTGTTTGGCGCTTCACGTGTTACCTGGCAGCGGCCTTGCGTCAATATGTAAAAGTAATCGCCTATGTCCCCCTGCTTGACAACGACCGTGCCCTGTTTGGCACTCATGTGCTCCATACGCATGAATAAAGTCTGGATATGCGCAGGCGGAATCCTGTGAAAAGCCTTGACTTGCAGCACTGCGGCCATCCAGTCGTGCTCCTGATTTTCCTGAACCTGGAGTTCGCCCACCTCGAAGGCACCGCTCTGGTCCCAGGTGAGCATGATATCCAGAAGATCGCTGTCGATCTCGAAGTATTCAATGCCGGTTGCCGCACGCGCCGAAACATATCGCGGTATCTGCGGCGCCAGTGGATGACGGGCTTCATCAGAACCAGCTTTGATGGTTGCTAACACCTGCTCGCCGGAACGCAACTCCACGGAACCGGAGAGCAGATAAACAGTGCGCCGGCCAGTATCCTTTTGCTTGAACAGGTAACGGCCTGCATCCAGCTTCTGGATGACGCTCTTTGAAACTAGGCTGCTCAAATGTTCCGGCTTGAGCCCGCTCAGTGGCGAGAATCCCTTGAGCTGTTCACTGACAAGTGTACTCGGCATACTGTCGTCACTTGGCAATGGGGACCGGCCGGCGATTCGCGCCTACGCGCACATAAGTCATTTGTGCAGTGGCCACTTTCACACAGGCCTCGTGCTCACCGTCGCTGCGCTGTGAAAACACCGTCACATCAATAGTGATGGAGGTGTTGCCCACGCGCGCGATATCCGTATAGAAACTCACCACGTCGCCCACATATACCGGGCTCACGAACACGAATTCATTCACCGCTACAGTCACCACCCGGCCGCCCGCACGCCGGAAGGCGATGATGGCACCGGCCATGTCGGCATGCGACATGATCCAGCCACCGAAGATATCGCCCAGGCCGTTGGTATCTTTGGGCATGGCCAGGGTACGGACCGCGGCTTGATGCTCCTTGGGCATAGTTTCGAATTTCATGCTTTGGGTTCCTTGAGGGCAGGGGCATTCCAGCCCGCATCCGGTGTGAAGCGTTGCCCGTGCTGTGTCTGCAGTTTCTGCAGGCGTTGCTTGAGGTTGTCCACACCGACAGCGCGAATATAGTTAATGGGGCCGCCGCGGAAGGGTGCGAAACCGGTGCCGAAGATCACGCCAGCATCCAGCAGATCTGAGTCATCCACGATACGCTCACGCAGCACTGCCACCGCCTCGTTGATCATTGGCAGGATCAATCGGTCCTGCAGGTCGGCAGGTATCTGAAGTGCCCGGCTCCTGTCCTTAATGGGCTTGCCATCCTGGTATTTGTAGAAACCTTCGCCGGTCTTGCGACCCAGTTTTTTCTCAGCGACCAGCTTGGTGAGACTCTCGGGGATCTGCTTGTGGAATTCAGTGGCGAATACCTGGGCCACGGACAGTGAAACATCCAGCCCCACAGTATCGGTAAGTTCCATCGGACCCATGGGCATGCCGTAATCTAGGGCCGCCTGGTCGATAGCTTCCAGAGCCACACCTTCATCGGCGGCCAGCATGGCTTCCATCAGATAGGGCATGAGAATGCGATTCACCAAGAAGCCCGGCGAACTTTTCACCGGCACCGCTAGCTTGTCGATCTGACGGGTAAAGGATAGGCTTTTGGCGATCTCATCCTTAGAGGTGTCTTCGGCATGTATCACCTCCACTAAGGGCATCTTGGCCACTGGATTAAAGAAATGCAGCCCTACCAACCGTTGCGGATCCTTGAGGACTGTGCGCAGGGTCTCCAGCTTGATGCTGGACGTGTTGGTGGCAAGGATGGCATTGGGTTTCATCTTGGCATCCAGCACTTTATATAACGTCTGTTTGGCCTCGACGTTCTCGAAGATCGCCTCGATGACCACGTCTGCATCCTTAGCGCCATCGCCGACCACATCCATTTTGAGCCGGTTGGTCGCGTTCAGGACCTCGGCCCCTTTGAGCAGCTTCGCGAACAGCTTCTGCGCACGCACCAACGCCGGCCGCACATATTTTTCCTCGCGGTCCTGCAGGGTCACATTGAAACCGCGTAGAGCGCACCAGGCGGCGATGTCGCCGCCCATGGTACCGGCGCCCACCACATGCACGTGCTTGAGTATCAGGTCGGATTTCTTGCCGAGGGATTTCAGCCGATCCTGCAGCAGGAAGACGCGCACCAGATTACGGGCGGTGTCATTGACCATGAGGCGCGCAATGGAATGCGCTTCCTGCACATACATCTGATTACTACCGGCATAGTGTTTCCACAGATCGATGATGGCGTAGGGGGCGGGATAGTGGTCGCGCCGTACTTTGGTGGCCACCCGCTTGGTGAGCATGTTGGCTACAAATAGTCTTATCCCGCCCACAGCCAGCAGCTTCTGGGCAAAAGGCGCGCTTTTCTTCGGTGTATTTTTGCGCAACAGGCTGCGCGCGGTCTGCCGGGCGGCATCCGATTTCACCAGGCGATCCAGCAAACCAATCCTCAGGGCTTCACTGCCGCGGACACTACGGCCCGTGAGCATGAAGCTCATGGCTGGCAGCACGCCCACCAAGCGAGTAGAACGCACCGTGCCGCCGAAACCTGGGTGGATACCCAGCTTCACTTCCGGAAGCCCGAGACTCAGCCGCTCGTCATCTATGCCCACCCGGAAACTGCAGGCCAACGAAAGCTCCAGGCCGCCACCCAGGCAGAAGCCATTGATGAGAGCCACACTCGGGCAGGGCAAGCGCTCCAGCTGTTCCAGGACTAACTGGCCGCGTCGGATCATCTGGAAGGCATCTTCCGGTGTCCTGAGTGCAGTAAATTCCTTGATGTCGGCACCGGCGATGAAGCCGCTTGCTTTTGCGGAATAAATGACTAGGCCTGTGGGCGGCTTTATGGCCAGCTGCTTTAGGGTCTCACCGAGTTCCACCATGACCTGACCTGAAAGGACATTGGTGCTGGCACCCAGCTTGTCGAAGCCGAGCCAGGCAATACCGTCGGTGTCGTATTCGATTTTCCAGTTGGTCTGGGAACTGCTGGTGGGCATGGACGTACTCCGATTGGGGGTGACGGCCTCGGGGCCGATTAGGTCATAAACCCAGAAAGAATGTTAATCATAGGAAGGCCGAGGGTCCGCCGCAACTTTGCCTAAACCGGTTCGCTGATCTGTTGCGTGGATTTGCCAAAGCCAGGAAATCGCGTACCGGCCGGCACCTGTAATAAACGCTTACGTATTTCGCTATCCATCAGTGTCATAGTCTGAAAACGGACATCGTCGGTAGGGCTCTGCGTACCTCCTACGGCGCGTTCGATGTAGTTGCGGGTACTACGCTGGCGCAGGCTTGACGCCTTCTGATAGACATCGAACCAGTCGCCTTCGGCACAATCTCCATAACGCAGACCAGCATATTCACGCAGCACTGCGATGCGCAATTCATTCGCGCTTACATAAGTCAGCGCTGCTTCATCGGTCTGCAATATATCCGGTTGGCTCTTGCGTAAATCTGCGCGCGTATTCACCGGCAGTTTGAGGATCTCTGAATTAAGCTGGCGCCGGTCGATGCTGTCCATAAGCTCCCTGCGTACCGTCAGCATGGGTTGTGCGTCACTATGCAGCCGGCCTTCAAATTCCAGCAGGCTTTGGTGCACTGATTCGCGCACATCCGCATCAACTGCATCCAGTAATCCAGTCTGCGCGCTATTTTGAGTCTGGCGCATTCCAGCATCATTCAGCCAGGATTGCCAGATAGCTTCCATGCTGATTTGCCGGTTGTGTCGTCGGAACCTGCCCAGCAATCCTGCTGGTTGGCGGATAACCAGCATAACGATGCCCAGTAGCAGTAACACTGCGATAGTAATAACCAGCCACATATCATTGATTGCCTTGCACGGAAAAATCACAAATCAGAGGCAGATGGTCTGAATACTCAACCCGTGGCATCTCGAAATGGGTGATCTTGACTTTGGGTCCATACAGGATGAAATCCAGTTGCCGTGAAGGATGGTTGCTTGGCCAGGAAGGCGAGTTTCGGGAGTTAGCGCTATGTAGACCGGCGGCTGCAGCGAACAAGTCAATCTCATAACTTCCCCAAAGTGTATTGAAATCCCCGGCCACGATAACCGGTTTGCTGGAACTGCGCACCAAAGAAACCAGATGATGCATCTGATACTGGCGATGGCGGTATTTAAGCGATAAATGCACCAGAAACAGGCACACATCGTTCAGCTCCAGCTCCATGATGAGCCGCTTGATGCCCAAGTCAAAATAGTGAACTCGCTGGACGGCGCTGGGAAAGCGGGTGAGAAAGGCGTTTCCCTGTTTGCGGATGATCGGTAATCGCTGGTTGATCGAGGTCAACCCATATTTGTTTTGATATGCGGATGTATGACCGATAGCGGCGGCGATGGCCTCCGCTTGATTGACGGTATTGGAGCGCACCGAGCCCATATCCACCTCGATGAGGCCCACGATATCAGGCGTGATCGATCTGATAAATTCCACGATGCGCTGGAAATTGCGTGTGGTACCGCGCATGTAGCCACCGACACCGGGCAAAGGGAAATGGAATCTCGGGCCGTGCCCGGTTCCATAACGGATGTTATAGAGCAATAATCGCATCGAGGTTCTTTAGACCGCGCAATCAATCGACAACAAGTATTCGTTAATCACACTATAACAGTTGAGGGCACGGCCTTGAGCACGCTTCAGCCTATGTAGGCATTTCATTTGAACCGCTGGATTAATGACGCTCGGTATACCTTGGGAAATTGGAATTCTTTTGCTGCTGGCCTGGCGCTGGTCACGAACAGCATTATCCGACTCTATTAAACAGAATGCTGGTGTTTCAGGCAAAAATGACTATAGTCGTCAAACGTCCTCTATCTAGAGGCGCTAAACCTCGGGACGGTTGGGCGTGGCCTCAGTGATCAAACGCCAGCGCTGATAAGCGGCAGGAGTATTCACATCCCAAAGCGTGGCCAATGTATGGCTGCGCCAACCCAGGTGCATGACGCGCGTGCGGGTCTCTGTCAGCACCAAGGGTGTGCCCCAGGAAATGCCGCTGAATAATTCTTCATTAGCATGTTTCAGGCCCAGCAATACATAACAGCCATCTTCAGATGGCCCTAGAACTACATCACAGCCCCGCGTCAATGCCGCAGCGGCTTCCTCGAGATAATAAGTCGGCATGATCGGGCAATTGGTACTCATCAAAATGACCGCATTCGCAGCCAAAAGCGCGACTGAAGCACAGGTATGCAGACGCGTCCCCAAGTCACCCGATGGCTGCGATGTCAGCCTAACCGGGTATTTTTTTATGATTTTCCCGAAGAATGGATGTGACTCATCCGGATCACACCACAATTCCACAGGTCCTACCGATGCATCGAGTGCAGTTATTACCGCCTGCAGAACCATCTCCTCCTGAAAATGAGCGGTGTCCATTTCACCCAGGTGCGGAATAAGCCGGGTTTTTGCGAACCCGGGAATCGGCGCCTTGCACAATAGAGCGACAGAGCAGGGGGTGCGTTGCATATGCTTAGTATTTCATCACCGTGGATTGCCGAATGTGGCCTCGGTAGTGCCAATTACAGGATGTAGGTATTCAGCTTCAGGATACACCGTGTGAGTAGACAGACTGTAAGATAGTCTTCAGCTGCTGGATAGTCCTGTATAAAGCGCGCGATAATAGTAGATTACTATTTTGGCGGTTGTATCGATAACCGCCTGTATCTTGAGGAGATTCCCATGCCGCATCGTGGCGCAAAGTTTCTTGGGTTGTTTCTATTAACCACCAGCTGCGCGGCACTCAGTGGACCTATTGATGCACAACAGCCTGCGCAAAACTTTACTATTGAACAGGTCCTGGGCTATCCCTACCCCTCGGGCATGGTCTCATCACCCAATGGCAATGCATTTGCCTGGGTACTGAACGTGCGCGGGGTACGCAACATCTGGGTTGCCCAAGGCCCGGATTATCAGCCGCGCCTGCTGACCCGCTATTCACAAGATAGCGGTCAGGAACTCACCAACCTGAGTTTTTCGCGTGACGGCAAATATCTGGTGTATGTGCGCGGCGGCGACCACGACGCTAACTGGCCGGAATCCTTGCAGCCGGATCCCAATTCAAGCCCGGTGCAGCCGCAGATGCAGGTATGGTCCGTTTCACTGACCACCGGCGAACCGCGTGTATTGGGTGATGGTGACACGCCTGCTATATCACCGGATGGGCAGCGTGTGGCTTTCATCCATCTGCCTGAAAATAGTGTGTGGTGGGTGCCTATAGATGGCAGCCAAAAAGCCGAGCGTTTGTTTTTTGACAGTGGCCAGGATTCTGATTTGCAATGGTCACCAGACGGCAAGGCTCTGGCTTTCGTTTCAGATCGCGGCGACCACAGTTTTATCAGTGTTTATCGAGATAACGACACGCCCATCCAATATTTGCTGCCATCCACTGCCAATGACTTGGAACCGCGTTGGTCGCCCGATGGCGCGCGTATCGCTTTTGCACGTACTCCTGGTAACGGCGGACCGCCCCAGTCAATCCTGATCTGGCATTCGATCCCCTGGTCCATTTGGGTGGCGGATGTGAAATCTGACACCGGCCGGCGCGTGTGGCAGAGCCCCGATACTCTGCGTGGCTCATTCCCACAGGAGGGTGGTGATGTGGATTTGCGCTGGGTGGTCGGGGATCAGCTGGCCTTCATATCCGAGATGGACAACTGGCCGCATCTTTATGTGGTCTCTGCTAAAGGTGGACCCGCAAGACTGCTAACCCCCGGACAATTCATGATCGAAGATGTGACTATAACCCCCGATCTGAAGAGCCTGATTTATACCGCTAACCTCGGTAATACCCCGGGCGATGAAGACCGTCGCCACATGTATCGCGTATCTGTTCTGAGCGGGGTCCCGCAGCCGGTTACCCGGGGCAACCACAGTCAATGGAGCCCGGTGGTCACGGATGCTGGCAAAACCGTAGCATTCGTGGATGCCGGCGCCCGGCAACCGCCACTGATCATGCAGGGCTCTCTGATAAACGATCATTGGCAGACTGTGGACGACGATCAGGTGCCTGGAGGTTTTCCAAGCTCTGACCTGGTCGTACCGCAGCTCGTCAGCTTCCGCGCCAGTGATGGTTGGGTTATCCAGGGTCAATTATTCGAAAAGCAGGATGGTGTCGCAAAGAAGCCCGGGATTATTTTCGTTCATGGTGGACCTCCGCGACAGATGCTGTTGACCTGGCACAACATGGATTACTACAGCAATGCCTATGCCGTTAATCAATATCTGGCCAATCACGGATTTATCGTCCTTTCGATCAATTACCGTTTGAGCATAGGCTACGGACATGATTTCCACTACCCGGCTCATTGGGGTCCTACGGGCGCATCGGAATATAAGGACGTGCTCGCGGGCGCGCGCTTTCTCCAAAAAGATCCGCGTATCGATGCCAAACATATCGGCATCTGGGGAGGCTCATACGGTGGCTATCTCACGGCGCTGGCGCTGGCCAGAAACTCCAATATTTTCAAAGCCGGCGTCGATTTCCATGGCGTGCATGACTGGTCAATGTTCCTGGATGACTGGTTTGGAAAGCCGATTCAGCGCTATCAGATGCCGGATATGAAGACGCTGATGAAGGTATTCTGGGAATCGTCGCCGGACTCCGCTATCGCGAAATGGAAATCTCCGGTGTTGCTGATACAGGGTGATGATGATCGCAATGTGCATTTTCATCAAATGGTGGATCTGGTCAGGCGCTTACAGATCCAGCGTGTGCCGTACCGTGAAATCGTAATCCCTAATGAGATCCATGGATTCCTAAGATACGCTTCATGGCTGGAAGCAGATCAAGCGACTGTGGATTATTTCGCTCAGCAGTTTAAAAACGGTAATAATTAGCCACAATCGGATGGGCAGCACATCTCATGAAACGTGATGTCGTTGTCATCGGTGCTGGTCTCATCGGCATCACGACCGCTTGGTATCTTGCAAAACGTGGATTCAATGTCACGGTACTTGAACGCAGGGATAGTTGCGGAATCGAAACCAGTTTTGCCAACGGCGCGCTGCTGACGCCCAGCGAAGCTGATCCCTGGAACGCGCCAGGGACTTTAGTGCGCCTGCTACGCTGGCTTGGGCGCGAGGAATCACCCCTGCTGCTGCGTCCACGCGCCTTGCCGGGCATGCTGGACTGGGGATTAAAATTCCTGCGCGCCTCACGGCCGGCGCCATATTTACGCTCCACAATTGCCAATTTGCGTTTGGCGATTTACAGCCTCGGCATTCTGGATGAACTGGAAAAAGAACTGAGCCTGAATTACGACCGCCTGCACAGCGGCACACTGAAGATATTCCGTGACCGAAAAGCGCTGAATCAGGCATTGGAACTGGCGGCCGTATTGCGGCCGTTAGGTCTGGAAGCCCGTCCGTTAAGCCCTGAGGAAGCTATCGGACTGGAGCCAATGCTAGAAAGCGTATCCCAGCAGCTGGTGGGTGCCATTTACTATCCAAAAGACGGCTCTGGCGACGCCTATCGCTTCACCTGCGAAATGCATGCGCATGCGCTTGCCGCCGGTGTGAATTTTCATTTCAATACTTCGGTTAGCCAGATACATGCACGGGGCCGGTGTATCCAGGCGCTGCACACGGAGCAGGGCGAAATAAGTGCGGATCATTACGTGCTGGCGGCAGGCAGTCACAGCCCACAGTTGGTAAGAGGGTTGGGCCTGAAGCTCCCCATCTACCCAGTGAAAGGCTATTCAGTCACCGTAACATCCGCCAGTAGCCATAATCTCGGTACCCCGCTGGTAGACTTCGAGCACAAAATTGTGCTTGCTCCCTTGGGTAAACGCATACGCATCGCTGGGACTGCGGAATTCAACGGCTACGACACAACCCTTAATCCAAAGCGTGGTGCAAATATATTGCGACAAGCGATCAGCATCCTCCCGTGGCTGGCAGAGGCGGCCCAGCAGGGGAAGGTCACGCACTGGGCAGGATTGCGGCCGATGAGCTGCGACGGCCCGCCGATTCTGGGAGCATGTTCGTTTACCAACCTGTTTCTAAATACCGGTCATGGACCGCTTGGCTGGACTTTGGGCGCAGGCTCAGCAAGGTGTGTTGCAGATCTGGTTGCGGGCTTGAAACCCGCAATCGATATGTCTGCTTATAGCGTTGGACGCTTCGAGCACAATACTTGATATATATTTGATAGCTGGCCGATAACTCGCTATGCAATTGAATAATAATTGCATACTAGATTTCCATCATGTAGAGAGTGAGTAACTGAAATGCGATATAAAGTCGATGTGGACGATTTGCAGACAGGCATGTACGTAGCCGAGCTGGACCGGCCATGGGTCGGCACGCCGTTCATGTTTCAGGGGTTCCTAATTGAAACCAGTGAAGAATTGGAGCAATTGAAATCGCTTTGCACCTTCGTCGTGGTCGATGAAGTCCAATCTAAAATTGCTGTCGCATCTGTTGGGAAGACGCTCGATGATAGCGGAACAACTGCAAAAGTTGACAGTTCAATCCAGCAACCTGCCATCCAGTCTCCCAATGCCCGCCTAAGTGCGCATGAGAATATCGGAAAATTGCTTGCTAGTGTAAAAGTAGGGGGATCGATCGATATTAAGGAATCGCAGAAGATTGTCACCCGCCTTGTTCAGCAATCTGTTAACCTTAATTTGATGATGCAGATGTCAAACCTGCGCAACAGACAGGATCGGGAGGCCGGACATGCATTAAATACAGCAATCCTTGCGATTACCTTCGGCAAACATCTTGGTCATTCGGATGAAAGATTGCGCCTGCTGGGTTTAGGCGCAATCCTGCACGATATCGGTAAGAGCCGCATACCGAAAGAGATACTCAATAAACCTGGCAAGCTCACCGAAGAGGAATTCGCGATTGTGAAACGCCATCCGAATCAGGGCTATGAAATGCTCAGTGCCGCAGGTAACGTACCCGATGAAGTGCTGAGCATCGTGCGTTCTCATCATGAACGGGCCGACGGCAGTGGCTACCCAAATGGCATAAAGGAAGATGGAATTCCGCTTTCTGTGGGAATTGTTTCTATCGTAGATGCCTATGAGACACTCACCACGGACAATCCCTATCAGCCCGCCCTAGCGCCTGTACAAGCACTGCAGCGGTTGCGCACCACCGGCACCGAGGGTTTTGGAAAGGATCTGATGCAGGATTTCATGCGATTTATGGGACTCTATCCCATCGGCAGCGCTGTAAAGCTCAGCTCCGGTGATATTGCAGTCGTATTTTCCGCAGATCCAAAAACACGCTTGCGGCCATTAATTATGCTCGTACAGGACGGAAAAGGTACGGAAATCCGCCCGCATAGATTAGTCAATCTGGCGGTCTTGCCAGAGAGTAAACTTTCGATAAGCGACATCGTAGATGCAAGGAAACATTCTATTGATATCGCTTTGCTATTCGAGAAAGAGCTAGCAAAGTGACCAATATTCAATATGAGTTTTTAACTGTTGCGCACAGCGCAGTACCTTAGGGAGGGCATTCGATGGCATCGAATTCGACAGTGCTCGCTGAGATAAGAGAAGAAATCAATCACCTTAATGACAAGCTCGACACCTTGATGGATGGCAGCTCTACGACCACCATATTGCGCGGAAACCTGCGGGAGGAGATCTGGTTCTGCAGCGGTCAGATTGATGCTTATGCCAAGCTCGGGGCTATCGCTAGCACGGACCGACAACAGCTCGATAAACAGCTGAGTCAGCTACTCATAGAGATGAAAGCTGGAGATATATCTTAAAACACCCGTGTGATGCGCATAATGTATATTATGTAATATATAGAATACATCCATAAAGAGAACGTGTTTATCATTAGGCCTCGTCCAATGCCCGACTCTTCCGTTCCACGTAGTTAGTTTTAATAATTAGATAGTACTTGTATCTTACTAATATACCTACATTTTTATTGCTGATTTCCCGCTCAGAACATAAGCGCAATCATAAAAATACGCGCACACTGCGTAATGATTAGAATGTCGACTTGGGAGGATTGGCTAAATTTCTAATGCAGCAAGAAAAGCGCACATTCCGCCGCATAGCAGTCGAGCATTCCATTCGGATTATGGAAGCGGATGGCAGTATCATTCCAGCCATCGCCATCGATGTCTCCCTGACCGGTATGCAGATCCTTTGTGACGGTCCGACCATGGATCGGATCACCCCACACAGTACTCAGACCACCGCAAGTCACGGTGTCCGTATTCATGTCAGGCTCACATTGCCTGGCTTCCCGGACAACCAGGGCCGTCTAGGCCTGTTCGGGCGCGTTGTGGCCGTACGTCAGAACGGAGAAGATGAATTCCGCTTGGGTGTACAGTTCACGGATTTTGAGCCCGGAACCTATAACGCTTTAGAAACGTATATCGACAGCCATCTCTGAGTGAGATTTACCATAAAGATACGGAGGTTGCGGCCATGCGGTGCCTCAAGATATTCATTGCAATCCTGATTCTCGCCAGTGGCGCTTTCCTGGCTTATATCTACTCAGGTGTCGCTAATGTGGCTGCTACATCGTCTGACAGCATTGTGGCCAGATGGGTGCTGGGTACGTTACGGGAACGCTCTATCGCCACACACATCAGTAACATCCAGGTACCGTCACTCACGGATCCAAAAATGATCGACGATGGTTTCATGCATTACCAAGAGGACTGCGCTGATTGTCATCTGGCCCCCGGCATCGAAACCTCGGGTCTGCGAGCAGGCCTTAATCCACGCCCGCCCGTACTCGCACGCACAGTGCCCCATTCAACACCAGCGGAGCTTTTCTGGATAACGAAGAATGGAATCAAGATGACTGCCATGCCTGCCTGGGGACAAACCCACGACGATGCCACGCTCTGGGCCATCGTGGCGTTTCTGGAGAAGCTTCCTTCCATAACACCTACTGAATATCAGGTTATGAAACAGGCGATAAAGCAATCGGGATCAGATTCAAATAAATGATTCATTCCTAATTTAATTTCTACGTATTTTCTTAGCCGAATAACAATAAAAAAGGCGGCCAAAGGCCGCCCAAGATTTTAAATTTTTGGTGTCCCTAACTCTATAAGAAATTTCGCCTCAGTGCGCTCAAATCCTCAGATTTTATGAACATGATTTACGACGATGGGCATGACAACTGACCATTATCGTTAGTAGTAGGTACTTTCAGCGTATTATCTGGACTTTGGCAGGCTACTACAACTATTGCATTCCACTTGATTTGTGAATCGTTTATATCAGATGGCGGCCAGATGATAGGAGTCTCACATGCGAGTGTCCCATCCTCATTAACAAGTAATTTGGTGCCAGGTGCACAAATTGTTGCCCATATAATGCGCGACTTTACATTTGCCCGCTGTTGAATTTTCGCAGTCCATGCACCAAGCACTTGCTCCTTAGCGGCCGTATTCGTAGCGGTATTATCAGGCTCTGATTTTTGACACCCGGTAATAGCAAAGGATATCAAAAATATATTCGCAATTAACAACAACATTCTGATGTGTTTCATTTCATTTTCCTCCCTGCGCAAGTATTTAACATAGTGTTTACTCAAGTACTACGATCTTTATTTATACCATTCATCCGGCTTGTACGCATTAAATACGTGAAATATTGATTTTCCATTTGAAACGCTTAAATGTTTCTTGCTTAAGTAATAAGGCCATCCTATAGTGAATCGGTTCTAAAGGGTCCGAGGCTGGTTATGGACGACAAACCACCGTCAAACTTTCTAGATCGGCTAAAACGACATTACATCTTTCGGATCGCGGCGGTATATGCGATAGCAGCCTGGGTTGTCATCCAGCTATTCAATAATGTTTTGCCTAACTTAGGACTATCTAAAGATAGCGTCCGCTTCGTCATCATCATAGTAACCCTCGGTTTCCCAGTGGTATTAATACTGGCTTGGACGTTCATAGACCCTAAAGGGGATGGACATACAGAACCTTCGGGTTGGATACGTATGCGCTTGAGAATTGGTTCAGCGCTATCACTTATCATCATAGTATTAGTGAGTATATCCGGGTGGTATTTATGGAAGGCTGCTGTAGTTGCTCATGTGGCTCAACTTGTGTCAGAAGCAGCCCCCAAAAATACGGCCCCCGTCTTTAATCCCTCGTCACGTTCCATTGCAGTACTGCCGTTCAGAGACCAAAGTACGAATCCAAACGAGCAATATTTCAGCGATGGTATTACCCAGGAAATAACTGGAGCTTTGGGCTCATTACCTGGCGTTCGGGTTATTTCATGGCAATCCACTTCTGTTTATCGAGGTAAGAATATTTCTGTCACCGAGGTTGGTAGAGCCCTGAATGTCGCGAATGTACTCGTCGGCAGTATTAGTCGTGATGGTGACCGTGTGCGAATCTCGACCGAATTGGTGAGCGCCATCACTGGCTTTCAGCTCTGGTCAGCCCATTACGACCGTACTTTCAAGGACGTATTCGCGATACAAGACAGTATTTCTAAAGCAATGGTGGATGCCCTGCAATTGCATCTCTCGGGTAATGGTCCTCTGGTCACTGCCGCAACCACCAACACAACTGCGCATGATTACTATCTGAAAGGCCTGGAAGCTACAAGCACTCGTACGGCTGAAAGCCTGGAAGCAGCGATTAAATACTACCAGCAAGCCGTACGGCTCGATCCGCATTACGCACAAGCCTATGCGGCCTTGGCCTGGACTTACGCCCTCAGTCATCAATATACCAATACGCCTTTGGAGCAATCACTGCCACTCGCTAAACAGGCAGCAAAACAAGCTTTGCGGATTAATAAAAATCTTTCATCTGCACATATGGCTATGGGAGTTGTTTACTTGCTCGAAGAAAAAATAAGTCGTGGACAAGCAGAACTTCGGCGTGCGATGGAATTGAATCCCAATAACCTGGATGCATATGTTGTTTATGCCTCAACACTGACTCCAAACAATTTCAAAGAAGCACTCGTGTATCTCCAGCAGGCTGCAGTTATTAATCCAAATTCTGCGATTGCCCATTATGATTTGGGTTATGTTTATGAAAGTCTTGGTGACTATAAAAATGCTATTAATGAAATGCAGGCAGCAATAGGCTTGGCGCCACAACATGTTTTCACCCGTATTGATTTGGCCGGTATTTATTACCGCAATTCCGATCTCAAGAGTGCTGTGGGTATACTATCTAATATAAAAATTGATGATCCTCTCCAGGCTCAAATACTCAATGCAGCCCGCCTGACATACATGGCACAGCAAAATCCGGACTTAAATAATCAGGCAATTGCAGCATTAAAGGGAATTGAAACCAACAAGCTAAGCACAGTGTATAAAGAAACACTGATTGCTCTCTATGCTTTAATGGGACAAAGAGATCATGCAATTGATTTGTTGAAAGATGCTTGTGCAAATGCACCGGAAACCTGTGGCGATCTTGCCATCAATCCTTCGTATAAGAAGTTAAGGAATGAGCCGGAGTTTAAAGCGCTACTCAAGAAATACAGCCTGAATAACTAGCTCTTGAGTTAGGAAATCATGAAGCGGTCTTGGACCCAGCGGCTGCCTGCTGTGCGGCCTCGGCTTTTTTGATGGCCGCGCCCACTTCCGGGGGCATGTATTTGGCATCGTGTTTGGCGAGTACCTGCTGGGCCACGAACAGCCCATCCTTATCCAGCTTCCCATATACCACGATGCCCTGACCTTCGCGGAACAGGTCGGGCAGGATTCCAGAGTACACCACCGGCACAGACTTCAGCATGTCGGTGAGAGTGAAGTGCACGGTCATGCTGCCAGGGTTACGCTCCACGCTGCCCATGGCCACCAACCCACCCATGCGGAATAGCTGGCCCGGATGGGCATCGCCGGCCGCCACCTGCGCCGGGGTGAAGTAGTACAGCAGATTCTTGCGAAACGCCTGCAGTCCCAGGACTGCGGCTACCCCTACCCCGGTGATCAGCAGTACCACAATGATTAAACGCTTGCGACGTACCGGGGTCATTCTGACCGTTCTCGACGATTGATCCGACTGCGGATTTCCTTGAGCAGCCGGCGCTGCTGGCGTCCGGGCCAAATCGCATTGGCGAGCATGACTGCCGATGCGATGCCATAGGACGACCACACATAAGCCGCGTAGCCACCCATGGTGATGAACTCATGCCAGGATTTCATGATTGTTTCACCAACTCGCGCACCCAGGTGGTATTGCGTTCCCGTTGCAACACTTCAACCTGCAAGCGCTTCAACATAAAGGCGGCGAAAAATAGCATGAAGCCGAACATCATGATGAAAAGAGGAACGTACATGCTGGGCGGCATTTCCGCTTTGGGACCGAAGAAAACTGTGGGGCCTTGATGCAGTGTGTTCCACCAGTTAACCGAGAAATGAATGATGGGAACATTGACGGCGCCTACGATTGCCAGGATTGCACTCGCCCGATCACCTGTGCGTTGATCCTCGAAGGCATGGCTAAGAGCGATATATCCAAGATACAGGAAAAGCAATATCAATTCTGATGTGAGTCGCGCGTCCCATACCCAGTAAGTGCCCCACATGGGTTTACCCCACAGGGACCCTGTAACCAATGCGAGGAACGTAAATGAAGCCCCAAGTGGGGCGGCAGCGGCTGACACCGCATGTGCCAGTTTCATGCGCCAGATAAGTCCGATGGCGGCAGCTGTCGCCATGACCATGTATGCCATCATCGAGATCCAGGCGCTGGGTACGTGTACATAGATGATACGAAAGCCATCGCCCTGTTGATAATCCGGTGGCGCCAGCCATAGACCACCATATAATCCGGCCAGGATCACCAACAAGCTCAGCCAAGCCAGCCAGGGCGCGAGTTTTTCCGCGAATCGGTAGAAGAATGGCGGCGAAGCAAGTTTGTGGAACCATACGAACATAAAAAATTCCTACTCAGGACTCGAGGCTGATGCGCAAACCACCAGCAATGGCGAAGGGCGCCAGGGTCACAGCCAGCATCAGCATGGCGCCGAGGAAGTATAAGGGTGCTGCTACGGGGTCACCGACGGCCGCCCGTCCAGCCGCCGCAGCCCCGAAGATCAACACCGGCACGATCAGTGGCAATACCAGAATCGGCAAAAGCATAACACCACGACGTAACCCCACGGTCAGTGAAGCGCCAACAGCACCTAGAAAACTAAGTATGGGTGTACCCAGAAATAGACTCAAGATCAACACGCCCACTGCATGCAGCGGGTAATCCAGTAACAACGCTATCAATAATGACAGAATTACCAGTGGCAATCCGGTCACCAACCAGTGGGTAAAAACCCGTAGTAGAACTATCCATTCAAGAGAAATCGGACTTAACAGCGTAAGCTCCAGACTGCCGTCTTCGTAATCAGTTTTGAACAGGCTGTCCTGGCCGATTAAAACCGCCAGCAGTGCGGCCACCCAGATGATGCCCGGTGCAAGCGTGCGCAGCAATGCCGGATCCGGGTTGAGTGCCAACGGGAACAGCGCGGTTACGATCACGAAAAAGATAACCGGTGTAGCCAGCTCGCCACGTCGGCGATAGGCCAGGCGCAAATCCCTCTCGATTAATGCCGTGAACCTCACGCGCTTGTTCCCAGCATTATGGATTTGACTGGATATGGCGCCAGATCCATAACCTGATGGGTGGCGAATACCACGATGCCACCACCAGTGAGATGCGTTTTCAACATATCCATCAATAATGTCACTCCCGCCACATCCAGGCTCGCAAGTGGTTCGTCTAGAAACCACAGACGTACGTCAGCAAGCAACAGGCGTGCAAGTGCTGTGCGCCGCCGCTGTCCCATGGATAACATCCCGCAAGGAAGATCCGCGTGCGCACTTAAATTCACCTTATCCAGAATCGTATCCACATCGTTGGCGATATGTTTCGTTAGTAACGCACTGGCGGCAGTCAGATTCTCCCTGGGACTCAACCCGAGTTTGACGCCATTGCTGTGGCCCAGGTAAGCCAAAGAAGCGCGATACTGTTCGCCGTTCCGGCGTAGGGTTTCACCCCGCCAGCAGACCTCGCCTTCGTCGGCACGCCCCAGACCCGTGAGTACGCGTATCAGAGTGGTTTTGCCGGCGCCATTCTGGCCTTGTACCTGGAGTGCCTCGCCAGTGGATACCCGAAAACTCAGGTTTCGGCATAAACAACGTTCGCCACGCCACACGCTCAGATTGTCGACGGAAAGCACATCCGGTTGTTCCATCGATATGATCATGGGTACATTACTTGGTGCCCGGGGCCGGACTCGAACCGGCACAGCCGTTGCCAGCTAACGGATTTTAAGTCCGTTGCGTCTACCTGTTCCGCCACCCGGGCCGTGATTACGGCATGATTATGGAGGTAGGGTCTCTCCCACATTGCCACCGTATCCTGTTGATTATTGTCATTATTCACGATGCGGTTTTTGAGTGTTACCCCGAAAGTTACCCCTACCGTAACGTTGCTTTCAGTCTTGGCAAGCACTTTAACTTTGTGATTTTACTTGCCTGCGCACAGTGTGACCAGCATAACCCTCCCTTTCCTCGTAATTGTACTCTGCAACCCGAAATCGCGGCCCCTCGCCCACCTTGGTCATAAGGTTTGGATGCTATTTGTCTGGAAACTCGGGAATCCCAGGGACATGGGGTTTGCTTCCGCAATTCTTAGGAACCCACTCTGATTTTTATAGCGTTCCTAAGGGAATTCCATATCGTTCAAATGAACCCAAAATACTGCTCGCTTCATGGGTTTAGCTAGTCAGTTTCTACCTGTTAATACGTGCCACCAGCCTTGTCGGGCAAACGACTACACTTCATGGCATATATTGTTGATCTGACTAAAAGAAGTCATCCAGAGCACGAAAAAGAGCAATGTACGCGCCATCCGCCCCATTGGACTACTTTTCCTGTACATGCTGTTGCCTTTGAGCGATTGCCTAGCTCTTGCGGTACGGCTTCCACCAAATTTCGAGTGATCAGGTCTTTAAGAATTCACAGAATGGACGGCCGCGCGTTCCGGGAACTCCACTCCAATAATCTTACTGCCCTGGAACACACGGAGGAAATACCGCAAGTCCAATTCATCGGGATGTCTTTCAGGCAGAGGATTCGAGGTCTGGCGCTGCTCGAACCCCGGTGGCAGGTCCCTCGGGTCGAATTCCACCCCCACTATCACGCTGCCCTTCGGGAGCACCCTGGCCGCGTACTTCAGGCCGTGTTCCCCCGGCTTGCGTGGCGGCAGCACTTCCAGCTTGCCGTCTGGAAGGCGCTCCAGCTGTTGGTTGAGGTTCTTGCCTAGTATTGGGTCTAGTGACCGATTGGTTGACCGAAATTGATTGAAACTCAACTCAGCATTGTCATAGTTATTACCATAACCAAGCTGTAACCCAGTAGATTGAAAGCGAATCACTTGACCATCTGGCATTTCTACCTGTACGAAAGCCCCTTTCCATTTCTTTTGAATGGCATTCACATTCTCTATAAAGCTGGAATCGCCCTTATCGGGAAGCAGAGCAAAGAAATCAGCAAATAAACGAAAAGGTGTAAGGCTGTGCCTTCTCGCTAGGTCAAAGAAAGCCTGCCGGTACGCGGCAGCGGAAACTTCCCCGTGGCTATCGCTGAACTGTGAATTATGCCCATCTAGGTCAACTAAAGCTTGCGGTCTAACCTTACCGTCAATCAGGTCATAAGCACCTCTACTGAAGCTGCCGGTCTGCTCATCGTGGATGCCGTAGCTTTCTTGTTCTTCTGGCGAGAGCTTGTAGTAAGCCTTGCGGATTTCTTTGAGGAATCCGCGAGGACGCGTCAAACCACTCATGATCCCCATGACCAGCGCGAGACCTAAACACGCCCATCCGAACCAGCCATGGACACTGAGAAATACCAACCCGAGTATCAATAAGGCTATGCCAGTCCATTCAAAAAAATGCACCCAGACTTGGGGAAAATAGGAAGGAGAATGAAAATACTCATCACGCGGCCATTTCCAATTCCGCTTGTTCGCCACCCAGGCAAGAGTGAAAAAGCAACTGAATAGGGCTAAACCCAGTATCCCGGGTCCTAAAACCGCCCCCAATATCACCCACTCCAGAAGATTCATGGTTTAAATCTTAGGGAAGGTCTGATTAATCGAGTGTTTTCAGATTGATTGAG
>JBAWFD010000022.1:0-2580 GCA_049591615.1 Gammaproteobacteria bacterium
GTGAAAGCACCGTGGGAACCTCCGCGATGCGCCAGCGGGACAGTGCCGCCTTGACGATCATCTCGCTCGCGAATTCCATGCCCGGCGCGCGCAATTGCAACTCCAACGCGGCTTCGCGACGCACTCCGCGCAGGCCGCAGTGAAAGTCGCCAATACCGCAAGAGAAGAACAGTCGCCCGAGGAAGCTCAGCACCGGGTTGCCGAGATATCGGTGCAACCATGGCATGGCGCCCGGGCGGATGCCGCCCCGAAAGCGGTGGCCGATGACCATGGTATTGCCGCAGCGCAAGGACTCGATGAAAGCATCCAGCCGAGAGAAGTCGTAGCTGTCGTCCGCATCGCCCATGATCACGTATCGGCCCCGGGCCGCCCCCATGCCGGCAAGCAGGGCGCTGCCGTATCCCTTGGCCGCGACGTGAATCACCCTCGCACCGGCTTCCGCAGCAAGCTGCGGCGAGCCATCCGTCGAGCCATTGTCCGCGACCAGCACCTCACCCGCGATGCCCGTCCGGCGCAGGAATCCATGTGCCTTGCGCACACACGTTGCCACAGTCTCCGCCTCGTTGAGGCAAGGCATGAGAATGGTTAGCTCGAGCTCACGCTTGTCGAATGGCTCGATGCTGTCTTGTAGGCAGGCGATTGCAGCCATTTCGAATCTCACATGGCGCGGCCCGCGGCGCGCGTCAGCCGAAAGTGTAGTTCGGGCGCGAAGGATAGCCGAGCGCGCCGCGGGCATTATGTCTTTCGCGGAAAGCAGACCGCCGTGATTGGCTCGTCAGATTCAAACAGGTCGGGAGACGCGCCGATGGCGTTTACCAGTCCTGATGCACGGGGGGACCGGATGCAGCGTTTACTGAGCAGCGAACCCGCGGCCGACGCGGTGACGATTTGCGTCACTTTGTGACACGCGGCCCGGCGTCGCTGGTCAGCGACCGCTCGCACTAAGTCAAGTTGCCCTGCAGTGCAACTAGCATTTTTCCTGTTAATTCAGCAAGTTATTCCTAAGGTCTGCCGTTGGCATAGGCCTTGCTTTTCCCGGGTCAGCAGGCGCTCCTTGGCGCCTCTTAGCGAAACTACTAACCACTCGTCGAGGAGCCTAGCTCATGAAGTCTGCACAAAAGGGTTTCACCCTGATCGAGTTGATGATCGTCGTTGCGATCATCGGCATCCTGGCGGCCATCGCCATTCCCGCGTACCAGAACTACGTCATCCGAGCCCGCATCACGGAGGGCCTGAACCTTGCGGCCGCTGCGGAAACCACCGTCGCCGAGAACGCCGATAACGGCGCCACGAGTCTGGTGCTGGGTTGGACGGCTCCGTCGGCCACAGTGAACGTGACTAGCGTCGCGGTTGCTACCACCACGGGAGTCATCACTGTCACGTACAGCTCAACTGTGGCGGCGGGCGTTGTGCTCACGCTGACCCCGCAAGTGGACGGCGCCGCTCTCACGGCTGGGTCGGTCCCCGCGGATGCGATCACCTGGACGTGCGCCGTGTCGAGCGCGGCCAACGACAAGTACGTTCCTTCGAACTGCCGCGTCTAATCCCCTTCCCCAATGGACCGGAAGCCCCTCAATTGAGGGGCTTCTTCTTTTGCGAGACCGTTCACGCAGGGGGGGCCGACGCTGTGCCACCATGGCAGAGATTTGACAATTGCCTGAGCCTCCGGCTCGGGTAGACTTGAGCACCACGGGGCTTGATCCGCTTGTCATAAGTCCATGAATGAGAACGCTTCTCTAGCGCTTGGAGGCGCACGAACCGGGCTAGGGGGCCTGCCTCAACGCCTCGTGCAGGACGGGGTCGTAGACGAGGCGGCCATGCTGGAGGCCATGAACGCGGCCAAGGAGCGCCGCACCAATATCGTGACCCAGCTCGTCTCGAGCGGCGCCGCCAGCGCGCGCGACATTGCGGTGGCCGCATCGAACGAATTCGGCGTGCCGCTGTTCGACCTGGACGCGATCAACCTGGACGCAGAGACGGTCCGGGTCGCCAACGACAAGCTCATCGCGAAGCATCGCGTGCTGCCGATCTTTCGGCGCGGCAGGCGGCTGTTTCTTGCGGTTGCGGATCCGACCAACCAGCACGCGATAGACGAGATCAAATTCCAGACCACCCTCAGCATCGAGGTGGTGCTGGTCGAGGAAGACAAGCTTCAGAGGGCGATCGACAAGGCCATCGAGCAAGCCGAAGCCGCGATCACGCCGCTCGCCGGCGACGATGACGTCGACCTCGATTCACTCGAGGTCACGGGTGGCGAGGACGAGAACGACGAAAAAATCAGCCGCGACGACGTCGAAGATGCGCCCATCGTCCGCTTCGTCAACAAAGTGATGCTCGATGCCATCCGCCGCGGCGCCTCGGACATTCACTTCGAGCCCTACGAGAAGATATACCGGGTGCGATTCCGCATGGACGGTGTGCTGAAGGAGATCGCCCAGCCGCCCGTGGCGCTGGCGCAGAAGCTCTCGGCGCGCCTCAAGGTCATGTCGCGGCTCGATATCGCGGAGCGGCGGGTCCCGCAGGACGGCCGCATCAAGATGAAGCTGTCGAAGAGCCGCGCCATCGACTTCCGCGTCAGCA
>JBAWFD010000023.1:0-6554 GCA_049591615.1 Gammaproteobacteria bacterium
GCCATATCCCCAGTCCCTCAGTATCCGCGGACCTGAAAAACATGGGTCGCGGAGCTATAGATAGTAGTGTATCGGCCGAAAATGTCCAAGTGCGGCGGGGGCCTATGGCTTATAGCTGCAGGGGGACATGAAGATAGGGCTTGCTTGCCGCTAACCTCGGCAGTCTGTGGGACGGCTGGGCGCAATATTAGCTCATTTGGCGTCCAGAACCGTCTTGATGCAGTGCAACAGTCCCATGATTATATTCCAAGAATTTTTTGTGCCAATCCGGACGTATGAGACACGTTATGCTTAGCACCATAAGGTTAGTATAGAAAATATCAGGCCAACAAAACTACCTAATATTCATCAACGAATTAAAGATGCATAGCTCACATGCGGCACTTGACCTGGCTGGGCGAAAGCCGAAAGCCGAGAAAATCCGTCGTCTAATACCGATATCCAACTACAGTCAGGGCACGCTTCGTCTGCTGGAGGTGGGCACCGGATCCGGTGCGATCGCGCAATACTTCGCGAGTCTTGCATCACCGCATTTTGATGTCTGGGCAGTGGATGTGGAGGATCAGCGAGTCGCGACCGAAGGCTATCAGTTTCGGCCTTACGATGGACGTAAACTCCCATTCGACGATGAATTTTTCGATTTAGTCATCAGCAATCATGTGATCGAACATGTGGGTGGTCGTGCCCAGCAAGCATCCCATATATCTGAGCTCTGCCGGGTATTACGGCCAGGTGGGTATATTTACCTGGCCACACCGAGCCGCTGGCAACTTATCGAACCGCACTTTTCACTGCCTTTTCTAAGTTGGATACCCCGGCGATGGCGTGATCGCTATGTGCAGGTTGCGGGAAAGGGTGAGAGATATGACTGTGATTTACTCCGGCCTGTAGAACTACAGCGGTTGTTGGAGGCTAGTGGCTTGCCATATCAGAATTTAAATATTCGGGCATTATTTGAGCTCATGGCCCTGGAACACCCGAAAGGCATGCTGGTACGCCTTGCCTCACGTATGCCGATGAGGTGGCTGGAGCGGCTACGCAACTTATCACCGACCATGATCTATCTCATTCATAAACAGTCTTCTCTTGATGCGTCTGAATTTCCAGGCAGGAAATCGATGAGCCCGGCTCCAACACAACCCGAACATCAGGGAGAGTAGCATTGACTGATCGCCTCCGCCTGCTAGTTTTGACCTCCACGTATCCGCGTTGGCCCGATGACCATGAACCTGGTTTCGTGCACGCATTATGCAGGCGGATGACGGATGGTTTTGATGTCACTGTGCTGTGCCCGCATGCAGATGGTGCTGCCACCGAAGAAGTCATGGATCGTGTGCGCATACGGCGTTACCGTTATGCACCAGCTTGTTTGGAATCATTGGTCAATGAAGGCGGCATCATTACGAATCTCAAACGCCAGCCATGGAAATGGTTGTTGATCCCGGGATTTTTGTTTGCCCAAGCTTGGGCAGCCTGGCGGCTGATCCGTCGGCAGCGGCCGACTATCGTTCATGCACATTGGTTGGTTCCGCAAGGTCTGCTAATCGCGGCCCTAAGCCGTATTGGCCGCCACACGCCTCCATTTCTGGTTACCGCACATGGCGCCGATCTATATGCCTTACGTGGGTGGGGGATGACAGCGCTAAAGCGCTTTGTTGTTCGCCGTGCAGCTGCAGTCACGGTGGTAAGCCAAGCGATGCGCACTGAGTTAGGGAGCATGGGTGCCGATACCGGCAAAGTTGACGTTCAACCGATGGGCGTAGATCTAACCGAACGTTTCACACTAAACTCATCGGTCGTCCGTTCACGGGATGAAATTCTGTTCGTGGGCAGGCTGGTTGAAAAAAAGGGTTTGCGTTACCTGATAGAGGCGATGCCATCCATACTGGTAAATCATCCGAATGCCTATCTAACAGTGGCGGGGTTCGGACCCGAGGAAGCGGCTTTGCGGACGCAGGTGCAAGCACTGGGCATGGACAGCAAAGTGAATTTTATCGGTGCAGTAGCGCAAGCCGAATTACCCGCCTTGTACCGGCGAGCCGCTGTGTTTGTAGCGCCGTTCGTACAGGCTGCATCGGGCGATCAGGAAGGACTGGGACTGGTATGTATCGAAGCCGCGGGTTGCGGCTGTCCGGTGATCATGTCCGATTTAGCCACAAGCCGGGATATGTTTGCTGATGCTACAAACGTTCTTTTGGTACCCCAGCAGGACAGTTCTGCTTTGACGCTAGCGGTTCAGAAAGTGCTATCAGCTACTGATGAATTCAATGAGGGCGCGATCTCAAATCGTCAGCAGTTAATCCAGAGATTCGATTGGTACGCCGTCAGCCAACGCTACATGCAGGTACTCCAGGGGCTGTCCGTAGAACAAAAACATGCATAGATCGACGTTAGACATCGCTCGATTGGATCATATTTCCGTTGGACTATGTTTATCATCACAGAATATGAAACTATATGGCATACAAGTGCCATACTGCGATTTGGAGCCATCTGTGATTGCCAATGCTGCGGATGCGGGTGATTTAAAAGCCTACGATGATTATCACAATATCGCAGTCATCACTGTCACTTTTAATCCGGATGTCGAAGTACTTGAACGTCAACTCAGCCAACTGCCGCCCGCTGCTTTGAAGGTGGTGGTGGATAATGCCTCCCGACCCGAATTGCAGAACGAAGTGAGACAGGTGACTGCAAGATACGCAGCCATATTACTTCAGAACGAAACCAACAAGGGGCTGCCAGCCGCCCTGAATCAAGGCGCGCGCCATGCACAAATAGCGCGACCCGCCAGCCGGCTTCTGCTGCTGCTCGATCAAGATACTGAACCGGGCACAGGAAATGTGGAGCGACTGGTCGCGAGCTATGATCAGATTGCGTCAACGTATGGCAGAGCCAGTTGCATCGGGCCGCGGCTGGTGGATGTCTCCACAGAGCTCGATTACGGATTCCACCAAATCCGGCTTTGGCGCTGGTCGCGAAGCTTTCCTGATTCTTACAGCCAAACTCCCGTACCTATCGCCAATCTCAATGGTAGTGGGACGTTGATACCTTTTGCGCTATTCAATGAACTCGACGGCCTTGAGGAAGATCTGTTCATCGACCTTGTGGATACGGAATGGTCATTCCGGGTGCTTGCTGCTGGTTATCATTTATTCGGGGTGCCGAATATTGCCTTCCAACACAGAATGGGCGAACGAGGCCTGCGTTTCTGGTGGTTCGGATTGCGTGTGTGGCCGTATCGTTCTCCACAGAGACATTATTTTTTGTTCCGTAATGCTATGCGATTGATGCGGCGCAACTATATTCCATGGGTATGGAAAAGCTGGGCCGTTATCAAACTTGGTTTAACCTTTGTGATTTATGCGATTTTCGATACGGAGCGTGGAGCCCAGGTAAGCAATATGTTGAAGGGTGTCTGTGAAGGTGCGCGCACCTTTCCACGTGATAATCCATCTGAAAATCGGCTGTAGGACGGTAGAATACGCACGTATTGCAACTTATTGCGTACGTTGGAAAAGGAAAAATGGTTCCTGGTTATTAATGCCGAATTTGTCGGCGTCCGTATCAGAAAGAAGCTCTGTATGCTGGCGCACACACGAATTGAAACCTGCAGAAGCGAAACGCTCGAAGATGTCCATTCCGTATAAGCGCACATGGTCCGCTTGACCATAAGCCTGTAAGCGTGCCGCCTCGTCTGCAATTCCAGGATCTTCCCAAGTGTGGTGCAATTTACGGCTGTAAGGTGTTTGTAAGATCGCGTATCCACCTGCCTTCAGTACACGATAGATCTCGGCTAGCGCCCGCCTATCATCTGCCACGTGTTCAAGAACATGGTTGGCAATAAGTATATCGAACGAGCCTGTGCCGAATTCCATCGCAAGCATATCAATCCGCTGAATATCAGGCGATGTTGGGTAAAGGTCGCAACGCACATAACGTTCAGGCTCAGAGGCTGCTATGCGCGTTGATAGGCATTTTTCAGGTGCGAAGTGTAGGATAGATTTACCTCGCATCTCTGAAAGCAGACCCGATGATTCCAGATACATGAATATATGCCTTTCACGGTCATGAGCTCCGCATCTCGGGCAGCCAAAATGATCGACATCACTGCCAACGAGTTGGAGTTCACGGACAAGCGCTGGCATTGCACTTGATCCACCCTGATAGGGAAGAAATTTCCATACATGATGTTGACAGAGCACGCAATAGTACGGGCCCAATGGAATCCAGCCTGCAATCGCCCTTTTTGACAACCTGGATAAATTCATAGGTAGCCTCTAGTGATCAACGACGGTGGCGGACACGTACGCGGCGACCATCGGGTTGCCTCTGAAAATATCCTAGAAACTCCAAGCAGGTGGCCCGTATTACCGATGCAAGGGTGAGCAGCGTAGTTCTAACCACTCCATAGGGTGATGCTTTGAACACTGTCGGTACCCATTCACGTAACAGCCGCCAACGCTGTGTACGTAATGCGTGCGAAATCACTCGCCTGAGGAAGTCAGTGATACCGTGCGCAAAGTCATCATCGGTCACAAGGTGACGTGGCACATCCAGGATCGCATCCCAATAGAGTTTGCGCACTATGTCGTTTGAAGCAGTAGTCGATGTCATTGCGCCGACAGAATTGACGCGATAACCAACCATAGGTTGTTCCAACTGCGCCAAATAACCAGCACGTGCATGACGAAGATGCATGCGATAATCAATAAATGGCCCATCGATATTGAGTAAGGTAGTCTTTAACGCTGATCTAAAAACCATCGAACTGGTATTCAGGAAGTTCCCCCTGCGCAGCATGTCCGCGAGATCGAAACGGCCGGCACCTTTATTATTGAATAAGCCAATTGGACTGCCATCCTCGTTCACCGTGAAAGCGTTAGTGTATACAGCCGCACAACCTGGATTGGCAATCATGTAAGCAAGCTGCAGCTTGAGTTTTCCAGGTAACCAATAATCATCGCCGTCCAGGTGAGCAAGGAATTCTCCTCGACCAGCTAACACCAGGCGCTGCCAGTTTCGCTGTACACCGACATTTTCATCCGCCGTAATTACTCTTATCAGATTGGAGTTTTGGCTCTGATATCGCAACGCAATCTCTCGAGTATTGTCAGTTGAAAAATCCTCACCAATCAGCAACTCGATTTGAAAATCAATCTGCTGAGCGAGTACCCCTTCGACTGCCTGTGCCAAGTATGGACCGTGGTTATAGGCAAACATCAATACGCTTACAACCGGAGCTTTTATCAGAACAGCCGGATCGCTGATTTCGTAATCGTTAACCGACTTGGGCTTATCCGGCAATGATGTCATGCCGGATTCCTCGTTGACCAAAATACAAAGATTGAAAGCCACATACGTAGGTTTGATATGGTCATAGCCTGGGCGCATAAGGCTTGGCGCAAAGTGTGCGGATTAACGATAATAATCCGATCAGCGCGTTGTTACGCGTAAGTGCGGCAAGCAGCAAATACACGGCTGCCGAAGCCGCAAGGGCGTTAACCATGGTGATCGGGCTGGGATTTGTCCAGTGCAACACGGCCCAGCCTGCGATCGCGGCTGCAGCAGAAAGGGCGAAGGTCGCGGATTGATCCATTATTTGCGCGAGAGCTCCATAGCCGAGCAGCTTCTGGGAGTAATGCGTATTGATCATCACCGATATTATGCTGCCGCCAAAGACTGCCCACGCAATGGCGACTGGTCCCCCCGGTGAGCATACGGCAATCAAGCCAATAACCGCCAGTTGCTTGATTACTTCCACGCGCAACAGGAGACTCGATTTACCTTGCGCTCCAATCGCAGCGAGGTTGAGTACGTGAATCGGCCAGAGTGCAGCACTTAGTGCCAAGATGGTGAGTATCGGTGCCGCATTGACCCAGCGCGCTCCATAAAGCAACTCAACAAGCGGTTTGGCAATAAGTGCAATACCAACCATGCAGGGAACGAACAGGAACATTGCCATGCTCAACGAAGCGCGCAATGCCGCGAGCAGTTTTTGCCGATCATCGGCAATACTTGAGAAAACGGGAAGGCCGACGCGTGTGAGTATACTGCCCATTAGTGAGGTCGGCGCTTGCTGCGTATTTTGTGCGAGCGTGTAATAGCCGAGTTGGCTAGCATCGAAAAACTTGCCAATCAGGATAGCTTGCATTCGAACTGCAATGGTATTAAGCAGACCGGTAATAAGCATGTAACCGCCAAAACCGAACAGGCTCTGGAAAGAAGCGGCGCGAAAGTGCCCCCGGGGCCGCCAGCCTGAGAACACCCATAGCATCGCGCCACGAATGGCAATTGCGATTACTGCTTGCCAGGCCAGACTCCATACGCCAAATCCCTGCCATGCCAGTAAAACGGCGACAGCACCTGAGCAAAGTGATGCAATGACTTCGGCACCCGCACGCGCCCTGAATTGCAGTCGCATTGTCAACAAAGCATCCGGTACTGCGGCCAGTGCGCCCAGTGGCAATACCAGCGCCATCAGGCGTGTGAGCCACACCAGCTTGGGTTGCGTAAAGAACGTAGCGATCAAAGGTGCAGCCACCATCAGGAGG
>JBAWFD010000024.1:0-18402 GCA_049591615.1 Gammaproteobacteria bacterium
GCCAGCAGCACTCGCAGCAGATGCAGCTGCTCAGTCGCGATCTGTGCCGGCACCCGCGTAATCAGCGATGCCTGCGCAATCGCACAATCCAGCTCGAATTGCTCGCGAAACGAGCGCGTCGATTTGCCATGGAGCTGCAGGTGTCCAATGACTTGGCGGTACAAATCGATCCGTTGCCACCGCGGCATTTCCCGGTGCCGGGAAGGACCGATGGCGCGTAAAGGCTCGCGGATCACAGTTCACCAAATAGATGCAGCCCTAACATTCCACGATCCATGATCGATAGACTATCCGTACTATTCATAATCTCTCGCAGAGTATCGACACCGCCAGAAATACCTGTTACAGCCGCGACGATGGATAATTTACCTTGTTTATCAGCATCTTTTAAAGCGGATCGAATGGCATCGTCAAGAGAGGGATCGTTAAGATTGGGTAGTTTCATCACTGTAGTCCATCCATCGCCGGCTTCGGCTGCGGATCCGCCGGCGCCACCGCATCCACGGGCGCGGTATTGGCCGCATCCTGCAGCGCCATCATGGCGGTGGCGATATCGGAGGCCATTTTCCCGATCTGATTCTTGGCAGTCGCCAGTTGCGTCTGTGAGGTCGCGAGCGCCGATTGAACCGTGACGAGCTGCGCCTGCGCGGCCTGTACCTGCGTGCGCAGGGTCGCATAGCTATGCAGCCCATAGGATCCTGCGATGACCGCGAGGGATCCCACGGCCGGCAGTGCGAATTTCATCATTTGCGACTCCTGATAATAGTGAGTGCCCCGGCCAGTAAAAGGATCGCAGCGATTTCCGCACCGGGATCCAGTTCGGGGGCCGCGACGGTGCCCCGAGACGAGCCGCTCACTGATGCAGTCTGCGATCCCGACCCCTGTTGCGGACAGCCGGCGAGTAGCGGCAACATTAGCAGCGAAGTAAGCAATAGTGTTTTCATGGACTATCGTTTGTCCTTAATTCCTGCCATCCAATCAATTTCAGTCGTTTTGGGCTTACGCCATTTTTGCCAAAGATACATCCCTAGCGAAACGGGAATAGCGATAATAAGCACCACTATAGATAGTACAAAAGGCAGGACAAGATAATAGAAAAACGCCCCGCTGAGTAGTTCTCTAAACATTGCTATTCCCTCTCCGGTCGTCGGTGCTCGACTATTGTCACCGAGGGTTCATCGGCGAGCGCAGAATTTCTCCTAGTCACATTGAGTGCGGCTTCTGCAATTTCAGCCATAGCGTCGCCCGGCAGTATCTCGGTAGCGATACGTTCCAACGCTCTAACCAGTTCGTCGTGCGCATTTACCGCGCGGATGATGAGAGCAGCATCGGCATCCTGGAATGCGCCTCCGTCCATGACGGCGACACATACGCTGCCGTGTTTCAGTTGGGAGTGTATTTCATCTTCTTTGATGGTCCATGGTAGTGGCGTATGCACAAAATTCTCCTAGTCACGGTGAGGTCCTTCCAATCTGCCCCCATCTGCGGAGGCAGAGTGCAAGCGCCTAGTCCTTCTTATCGGTCGATTTCGACCCCGACCCCGACCCCGACCCCGACCCCGAGCACAGGGCAAGCACGATGATCGCAAGAAGAATCAGCACCCCGGCGCCACTGCCGCCGTGCCCCAAATTGAGTAAATGAGTATGCATGTCACGGACTCCTTAGTTACTGTACGAACCCCAGCCCCAGCGCCACGCACAACAGCATGACGACAATGACGCCTAGGCCGATGATGATATCCAATTTGGTAATCTTAAACATGTCACGGTTTCCTTCTCTCGATTTCAATGATGCTAATTTACACCCACAAAAAAGCCCCGTCAAGCGGGGCTAACTTCTACAGGGTTATTTTTAGTGACTGTCGTCACACATCCTTAAAATCGGCGTCAATTATGTTACCTTCTAATTCGTCATCAGAATCCGTGCTGTCGGATTCCTTGAAGATTTCTACCTCATCCGCCTCTTCTTCCGTAATGATACGCTCATCGATGAGGTAATCCAAAATCTGCGCGCTATCGGCATCGTCTAAAATCTCGTTGGTATTCTTCTCCGCAAAATCGTCGTCATCATCACTGGCCCAAATGACCCGTTCATTAGCCCCCAGGAGTTCGACGGACCCGGTAGGGGTATAGACCAATTCGAGCCGGCGCATGGTGAGATCTCAAGCGGTGGGGGAGATCTGACCCGCGCGGATATAGACGGGGCTCCCGTCCGCGTGTCTCATTCCGGGTTCTTCGGCACGAATGGATCGTAATGTAAGCACCTCCCCAGCCTTGAGTAGAAAAACCCGTGTTTCGCCTTCGCGTAGGGAAACGTTTGCGCGTCGATTGCTGCCGATGAAAATGGCCCCCTGGGGGCAGGCGGTTCCCTCCACTCGGCAGGTTGCAAGGCCGCTCCCTCGATTTGTAAGCATGACAAGATCAGTCTCAAAGAACGAAAATAAGTCAGTGAAACCGCGTTTGAGGCGCAGCGTTTCCGCGATACTCGACTGTAGCCAGATCTGCTGATCGTCGCCATCAGGGATCGATACCCGAATCGTGTTCGCTTTCTTGATCGTTCCTGGCGACTCTTGCATTCTCTAGCCCTCGCTGTAAGTCAGATCGGATCTGGCGCGCGATTTGATCCATGTCCAAATCCTGGTGGGCTTGGACCAGTAGAGTACAACTCACCCATCCAATAATAGCCCCTAGCAGCAACATTGCATACAAGTACACAATTTCCCCCCACATTCGCTAGGTCACCAACGGCCCGGTGACTCCGGTCGCCGCCGTGATGCTCGTCACATAATTCTGCGTCTCGCTGGGCAAGCAAGCATAACTGCACGCATTCACGGCCGCAAGGTTGCCGGGCCCCCAGTTATAGGCCGCCAGCGCATCCTGCCAGTTGCCGAACTGTTGGTAATAGCCGGCCAGCGCCTGCGCGGCCGTGGCGGCGTCGGTCTGCCAGCTTTGCCCCGCCCCCGGATAATACTGGGGCAGGAGCTGAAACATACCTACTGCGCCCGAGCTGGCATTGACCGCACTCGGATCAAACGAGGATTCCTGAAACGCCACCGCGGGCAAAAGATTGTTCGGCAAGCCGTACTGCGCGCCGATCTGATTCAAGGTCGGCACATAGCAGGAGCCTGACGCCATCCAACAACTGCAAAACATGCCGTCCCCGCCAATGGATCCGGAGGAGAGAAGATAGACTCCGGCCGCCGCGAGCGCGAGCAGAATCAAGAGCCCGGCGGTGTTGCTATTATCGGAAGCCATGTCGAGCCGTTCACCCGGCCGGCGGTGCAGGGGTCGCCGGGAGCATGCTCTTACCCGGCGCCAGAAACGTCAACAGCGCCGTCAGGATCGCTGTCACCAGCGTAATCACCGCTTCCGTGTGCGATCCCAGCAATTTGACCAGCGGGTTATCGCCCAAATTGGTGAGCAATAATTGCGCACCCGCCAGAAGCGCAATCACTTTAGTGAGGTGTTTCTGTAGCCATGTCATAAGCTAGTTCCCTTATTTATACCCGAAATAGCCCGTAGGCGGATTATTGTTAGTATTCCAGCAAGTCTGACCCGTAAATGTCCAATTAGCTGTGCCACTATTGTAAACATAGGTAGCAGTTGAAGATGCTTCGTACGGAATATTATTGCAATACAGCTCCAAAAAATAGTTCTGTCCGGGATCAGATGAAAAACCGCTTATTGCTATAGCAGAGGTACTTGGCGATACAATATAATTGATGACGATAACACGATGCCCCGAACTATCGTATTCACTGGGCGATGCCGATCCACAGCTATTAGGGACGCTGTAAGCGAAAGTAGTTCCTAAACAAGCAAGTTGTGAAACGATATAGCCGTCAAAACTGAGATTGTTTCCCTCGCCAAGTAATACATTCAAAATACCGGTTGCACTCGCCGACCCAATGGCGAGCAGCAGGCACAGTGGAATAATTTTGCGTATCAAGAAACACCCGACCCGACAATCACGCAATTAGTACTAGTGACAATGACAGTTGCAACGCCGATAGCTGTGATAGTTCGGTTACCGCTAGTATCGGTTCCATTGCCCCAATATAGAGTACCACTACTAGCCGTAACGGTTGATGTTCCGCCAGTCGTCACAATAGTAGTGACAAATCCAGCCCCCAAAGTATCGCAGGGAATACTAATTGTTCCCGTTGCCCCTTCAACGATTGATTTGCCGTTGTCGCTAGCAGCAACTGTATAATTACCGCTTTGCGAATTAACTGGCGTTCCCTGGTACCCAAAACTGTCTGGCGCCCCTCCCGATGCCGGCCCCGCAGGTAAATCTGAATCAACCATTGCCCGACACGTCGGCTGCGCCGCGGATCCGCTTGTGGGCCCCGCGACCACACAATTAGCATCCTGAGTCATGAGCGTAAAGGTCAGCGTTCCGGTATCCGTCACTGGCGATCCTGTAACGGAATACAGCGGCGTCGTCGATCCATCCGCGAGCGCCACCGAATTGACCGTGCCGCCGCCGCTCCCCGGCGGGGTCGCGCACACGCCATCGCCCCTCAGATACGTGTCGTCGTTGCAGGTATTCGACCACAACGAAATAATGTTGCTGGAAGCGGCCGCCGTCGTCTGCGGGGTCGTGGTCTGCCCCACGAGCACGCCATTCGCGGGCCCGAATTGGTTATAGATCTGAGCCCCTGCAAGGGAAATCGATGCCAAAATCAGCGCGCCAACAAAGGCGATTTTAATGGGGCGCATTAGCCGATACTCCATTTGCCGATGTCCATGTCATACACCGCAACCGTTCGGCTTTGGGGGATCAATATAAAGGTGGCCGATGAGATGTCGAACTGATTCGCGGCGTCACTGCCCGCATCCAGATTATTGAACGTGATGTTATTCCCCCCAATCGCAGCGGTGTTCCAGATGAGCACCAACATGCCATCACTACCGGCGACCAGCCCCGTCAGCGTTGCAGCCCCCGCCGAAGGATCGAGCAACAACCGCGCGCCCAGTCCGTTACCCGGCCAGCCATTGCCGGGATTGAGGTTGTCAGTGGTACCGGCCGCGAGTGTCACCGGATAACGTTCCGCGACCCCGCCCCCGGACGCGAATGCAATTTGCGTATTCGCTTCGGTCACGGTCAGCACCAGCCCCGCCCCGGTAATGAGAATGGGGGGCTGTTTGGGCAGGAAGGTCGGCGGATTGGTCGGTCCGCTCATTCACCCAGTCCCGGAAAATTCCCGATCGCCGAAAACGCCTGCGTCACCGACGTGGAGGCATTGCCCGCCAGATGCACGGTACCCGTGGGGCACCAGCGATCGATATAAATTGACTGACTCGGATATAGCAGCTGTCCCTGCACCTGATAGTTGGGACTTGATCCCGTCACCGCCGCGGTCTGATCGAAATTGTAGGCGATCGGATTGGCCGGATCGTTATTGGTGACGAACAGCACCACACGATTCGGGAAACCCTGAATGATATAGTCCGCCCCGGGGGCCGAGCTGGGATTGACGACGGTCGTTGTCCAATAAATCTCCGCGTTGATTTGCGCGGCCGGTAGTTGCACGCCGCCCTGACCCGTCGCGGGGGCGGACGGGTCTAGCGGAATACGCAACGAACGCGCAATACCCGGTTGCAGGCGTCCTAGGGGATCGCCCTGAAGCATTTGGATGGCATTGCCCGCGCGGAACGGTTGAGTGGCTTGGCGCCGCGCCTGTCCAATGCCCCAAGGCCGATTAGCCATGTGTGTTAATCCTCATAATCCACGGGCGCCCACGTTTCAATCCAGGCATAGGTACCAGTTTCCGGTAGCGGGTGCGCGGGATCGTACACGAACCAAGATTCCCCACAGATGTGGGCACGGACGGTATTGATCGCCCCGCCTTCCGTGCGGATCAAAATGGGCGGGGCGCTTCGTGAGGCCATGGCAGCCTTATCAATATGCAGCTGTTTACGGCCCGCCGGCAACCGCCGTGCCATGGGCCTTATCCACCAAAAAGCGGACCCAATTCCGTGACATTGGGATTGAAGAGCCGGAACCCGTGCAACTGAAATTGCACGTTGTAGTACGATGCAGCCGTATCGTAATTCGTGAACGTCCAGGAAAACACGCTGTTAGCCTGAATCAGCTGCGGCGTGGCCAAGATGTACGGCAGTCCCGGATTGACGCTGGCGATTTGCCATACGGGAACGGGCGTATTCATGAACGAGGCGCCCTTACCCGTATCCTGGATCGTCACCGAAATATTCGGTACCGGAATGGTCGAGATATCCAGATCCGCCCCACCACCGGCGGCAGAATCATTCGCGGTAAAGGTGGATCGCAACCACACAAACACCGAATTGGCGTCGAACTGGATGTTCTGTGCGGGTGCGGTCGTGCTGTCAGCGAGCGTCGAGAGCAGCGGCGTCGCATAGGTGAAATTGATCCCCTTGCCCTGCACGGCATTGCCGCCGTACTGAGAAGGCACGCCGCCCTGCACGCCCCCAGTGCCGCCCTGATTGGCGCCCACATAAGAGGGCGGCACACAGCACGCTTGACCCAACCCCCGCATTCCGCCTCGTCGATAACCCATGCGATTCATACCTTGCCCTCTAAAAAGGGGGGCCATCTGTGACAGCCCCTGTTGATCGCCACCCTATGCGGCGAGACCCGATGCCTGTTCTAGCGGGAAGCACGGCCGGATGCGACTCCGGCCATGCTGTGCGCTAGCACTACTGAGCGTTGCGGTTCAGATACCCGCGCATGCGCAGGAACAAGCGCGCATTGTTCGTGCTGGGCAGGGCCTGCGCCGCCGTCCAGGTGAGCACCTGCTGGAAGCCCAGATTCGCCGTGAGGTAAATCGGGATGATGGTATAAATCTCCCCCGACATGACCCCATAGCTGCTACTGAGAATGTTGAGCGTCGTGGCCGTCACCGTAAACCCGGCCAGTGCCGTGGCCACGGCCAGCCGCGTGGCGGGCGGGAAGACGCCGAGCGGACCGTCGACCATATACTGACGGTTGCTGCCGATGGTGTACGTCAGTAGGCCATTTTTCGAGAACGTGTAGACATCGTTCACGAAATTGCCATTGATCGACGCACCCGAAATGCTTTCCGGATTCTCACCGGGGAAAAACAGGATTTCCTGACCGGTGTGATAGAACGCATTGCCTGCGGTCAACTGGCCGCCGGCCTGCATGTTGGTGTCTTGGAAGGTCTTGGTGCCCGTGGCACCCGGTGCCGTGGTCGTGCCCTGGCCTACCTGGGTCGAGAAGAAATTCAGCACCAACTGACCGGCCGTGCCGATGTAGTTGGCCGAATCATAGAGCGGCGCCCAGATGATGTCCTGAGCGGTCAGCTGCGGCACATACTGATTCAGCTGTGCCTGCGTGAGTACGGGTCTACCGAGCATGTGAAAAACTCCTACAGTAAATATCGGTTACGAATCTCGTTGCGACTCTTACCCGCCCTTAGCAGGGGGCATGGCCGGAGTGCTTCCGGTCACGCCACCCGCTAGGGGTTAGAACATCGAATCACTCATTCCGGTATTGCAGAACGTGCCCCCTAGACCGGACATCATAGGGGCCGGGTTAAAACGCGAGACGGCCCCCAGGCCCTGGCCGGGCATATAGGCGCCCATGCCCCGACCGGTACGCAGCCCGACGCGGCCCAATCCCTGACCGGGCAAATAGGCCCCCATGCGCCGCATGCGACCCATGCGCGGCATGCGACCCATACCGGGAATGCGCAGTCCCACGCCACACATCGTGACGCTGGGCAAAGCGATCCCCGAAATCGAGCCTTCCAGGAACTGATAGCCCACCACGACCAGCGCACCGACCGCGACCGCGGCCCCCTTGCGCGAGCCGAGCGCCTTCCCGGCGAGCCAGCCCAGTCCGATGGCGCCCGCGCCCTGGCCGATCAGGGCCCCCACGGAATTGCCCGTGACCGAGCACGGCAGATTCGATGAGAGTGAATTCCAGGCCAGTCCCAGCGCGGCCCCACCGACCACGCCCAAAGCCGCAGGCATCAGCACGTCTTGCGTGAGTGAGCCCCCGAGGAACGGATTGCGACGGCGGGCGCGATGATGCCGGCGAGGATTGGCCATGTGCCGGCGCACCCGATAACGGTGGCCCCGATCCGAACGCGCGATATGGGCCCGGACACTGTGACGCCGGCGGCGAGGATTGGCGACGCGGCGACGCGAACTGGCGCGGCGGTGATGACGGACGGGATTGGCCCGACGGCGCTTGCGCCGACGCGGATTGATGAGCAACAGCTGTTCTCCGGGCATGAGCGACACTCCTTAAGTGTGCAGGCCCGGCCTTCAGCGGAAGCCGTTAGTAACGTGCCGGTCTGAGTAGCGCTGCCCGGCGAGAGCGAAACTTTTACGTCAAATCATGCGAGGTGTCAAAAAATCGACGCGAAACTGTTAACCGCAAGTTCCGGCCTGACATGCCCCGCTCGAATTGTTCGTGACCACGAGCGGTGCACCCGTGGCCGTGCACGCCAAGTTGTTCAGGAAACAGCGCGTCTGCGCAGCCGAGCACTGCGATAAACAGGATCGGATGCGCGGCAGCATCGCGCGATCTCCGCGATAACGGGGCCCCGCGCCGCGGCTGCCCTGGGCAGTGCCCGACCCGCAGTTCACGTTTTGACTGCCGAAATACCACAGGGCCACGGCCGCCGCACCCAAGAGCAGCACTGTTTTAGTGGAACTATCCACCGCTTATCCACACCCGCAGCAGTAAGCACTACCGCAGCAATACGAACCGCTGGCGCCCGTATTCGCACACGGCATCTGGAACATGCAGCTGCTGGCACACGGCCCGAACGCCTGACAGAGCACACTGCTCGCGCCCGTATTGGTGCCCGCACCCGATGCCGGCAGCGCCGCCGCCGTCAGCGGCAGGGCGGAGGCCGAGGTCTTTTTACTGAACATCCACAGCAGTACCAACGCACCGCCGCCGATGAGCAGCATATTCTGAGTCTCTTTGTCCATGCTCCTATTCCCTCTCGCGACCGTGTGGGGTCAAATCAACAATGCCGCGCTCGGTCACATGATAGCGGCCCCCGATCAAATACACTAATTTCCCGTCCGTACAGAGTAGCGGCCGGGATCCTTTGGCAAAACTGTGTTTGTAACGTCGCGCCTCACGCCCGATCGTGGTGCGATAGGAGAGCGCATCCACCGTACCCATGACCGCGACCACGCGCGGCAATTTAAGCCGGATGGTGCGCGCACGTCGCGGCTTTTCTTCGCGAAAATTCTCATACCATTGGGCCGTGCGTTTGACGCTCACCGATCAGGCTCGTTTAACTTCCACACTGAAACCGGCCGGCACAGACCGTGCAATACGATGCGCGGTACGGGTGGCCCCCGCGTAGGAATTGAAGACTTCCGCCAGTGCGCGACGAGTGTCCAATAGCTTTCCGGTGTAATAAAAGGGTTTCCGGGGAGTGTGCCACGCGAGCACCACAAAACCCGCGCGGTGGGCGTTCTTGCGCCGATGACGTTTCAGAATCGATCGCTTTTCCCCTAGGCTGGCACTGGCAATCGCATAGGCATTACCCTTGCGATGATATTTGCGCAGTGAACGTTTGATGTCCTTCACCGCGCGGTCATACTTTTTCGTATGCACGCGAGCACGGCCCGGATTGGCGCGACGCGAACGCTTCGCAGCGCGTGCCGCTTTCATTTTGGCCGCAAACGCCTTGCGTGCCGCGGGTGTCCACACTTTCTTGGCCATGATTAATCCTTCAGTACTATCCAAACGATCAGGGCCGCAAAGCCGATTTTGACCCACAGACTATCAAAGGTAATCATGTCAGCACTGCCACTGACACATCGTATTCGCCGTGTAGTTCCCGGTGGGACCCCCACCGCTGCAGAGGTGATAACACGTGCCCTGATAACTAAAAATCGCCCCGCCTTGTGCACACGTCCGCGCCGACCCACACGCGACCGGCACCGTTTGTCCGTTGGGCAGCGTCACGGTACCGGTGGCCACGGCCGGTGCGCAACTGGTCGCCGCCACGTAAGTGCACGCGGCACTTGCAATCGAGCCCCCCGAGGCCCAGCACAAGAAATTGCCCACCGCGGTGCCGCCGCACGAAGGCGGCCGGTAGCTGCCACTACTGACCGCTTTCTGATAAAGCACATACGCGGCCAGTGCAATCCCGCCGATGACTACAATCGGCGTCCAATTAATTTCATTCGTCAGCGGGTTGCGACGCTTTTTTCTGGCCATAGAGCCACCTACTTTTTACTGACCAATATGACGGCGAGAATCCCGCCCCCGAGCACCAGCCACGTCGGGATCCCCAAAATCGTCCCGCTCATGAGACTGCTTAAAGACCCCGTCGTGCGGGTGCCCCCGAGCGCCAGCGGGCGTGCCCCGGCCGCCGCCTGCTGCAGCTGCGCCGTGGTCATCGCATTGGCCGCGGCGACTTGCGCGGCGGTACCGGCGAGCGCCGCCCCCGTGCTGATGATATTAGAGAGCGAGGTCGACAGTCCGCTCGAACCCACCGAATCCTGCGGGGCCGCGGCGATGGTCGAATCGCTCGACGCAATCGAGCAATACGAGCAGCTGTTGCAACTATAGCTGCCCGAATCACAGTAGCCGCCTCCCCCGCAGAAACAGAAGCAGCAGCCCATCGCGCCTAGTGCCTGTTTGCGTCCCGACAGACCCGCCTTGACCCCCAACAGTTGATTGAGCTGCGGCTGGACCTGCCGGTATACCTGACTCATCACGGGATCGGATTTCATCCAGATCAAAAAGCCCTTGGTGCCCGTCGCCGTGATGGCGGGATGCAGAGCCGCAGGGGGCGTATATTTGGTCACGGCGGGATTGGTGGTCGGCATGGGTGTTTCTCACTTACGATGAAAAAGGTACAGCGCCAAGGCGAGCCCTGCGAGCGCGGTGACGACCAGTAGCGTATTGCCGGTCAGTTGGGTGGCCCCAAAAGTGAAGGCATCGTTGCCCAGTTGCACGGTCGTGGTGCCCATGTACAGCATATCCACGGGTTGCACGCCCGCGGTACTCACCGGCTGACAGACATTCGGGGCCGTCATTGCTTTTTCCTCATGGCCAAGACGAAGATACCGATGCCGGCGGCGAGCACCAGGAGTTCGGTACTGGATAAGCCTTGCCCCGGAATCGTACTCACCAGCGGCGAACCACAACGCGCGATGCCCGTCACGCCCGGCGCCGCGCACAGGGCCGTCGTGGGCGCGCAAGGATGGGCGACACAAATCGTGCTCGCCTGCGGGATCATCACCACCGGTGGCACGCCCGTGCCGGGGGTCGCCGACGCGCAGGCTAATTCGCAGAACGGGATGCACAAGGGCGCAATCGCTTCGGATTCAATCCCCGAGCCGCAGCAGGCGATCATCGGCGCAGCAATCGTCGTCACCACACCGATCACATTGGGCTGCGGCGTGTCCCATCCCGCGTGCGCGGCGCGTACATAGTCGATCAAGTCGGTATAGAACTGCGGCATGGGCGGATTTAAGTGACCCGAGCATTGACTGGCGTCATCAAAAATCCGGCACATCGTATAAAAATATTGGGCAAACAACGGCCCGAGCACATAGGAGGGCGCATTGATGCCCGGGGAGATGAATGTATAGGTGATTGCGGGGAAATACGTACCCTCGCTCGGGTAGTGTCCCTGAATCGTCGGATCATCGTGAATGGAAATCGTCGCACCCACGGCCGCCGCGGCCACGGCCGTGAGAAAATCATTCACGCGCGTCATGACTTCAGAGTAGAAGTCCGTCACATCCGGAATCGAAAGCTGATTGGAGGAAGCCTGACCCCAAAATCCGGGGTTTAAGATGGCTTCCGCGGTAATCATGTCTTGAATCGATGAGGCGGTAAAATTGCGCCCTACTGTCGTCATGGCAATCGCGTTGTACTGCGAATACCACGCCTGCGCCTGCGCAATATCCTGCGCACTCACCAACGGTATGGCTTTCTTGGCACCAAATAAGCCTTCTACCAATCCAACAATAGCGCTGACGGCCGGCCCAACAACGAAACCTATGCCCGGAATGATAAAATTACTGACATAGCCCACAATCGATCCCGTCGCGCTGGCAATCTCTGCACATTCCGTCGCACCCAACCCCGCCAAGGATCGGTGACGTGACGGGACCCTCAAGCGTTTCAAGCCCGATAAATTCGATACCGTGGAACTCCCGCTCCCCGTGGCGGGGGCATTGACCGTGGTTGACGCGGGGTAGTTCGGTTGCACCAGCGTAATGAGTCCCGCCCCTTGCGGGGCAGTGAGTACCGCCCCGGCCTGCACCTGCGCAATCGCCGATTGCACCGTGGCCGTATCCGGGGCCGACAAGGTGACGGTCGGGGGCGTGGCGTACTGAGGATTTTGGCTATTGCCCTGGCAGCCGGCCGGTTCGCTGATGGTCGCTGTTCCGAGAGCGAGGGTGATGGGCCCCGCACACACCGTGGCACAGCAGCCGGCATAGACCCAGCAATTGGGATTTAAACTGATCGGTAAACAATCCGGGATGCACACCACGGCGCCCGTATTGGTCGAACGAAATAGCGCCCCCAGCGATCCCGGCGCGCGCGCCATGCGATAGGTGCCCAGTTTCGGCGTGGTGCAGGGGCAGCTCATACATTCCACGGCAAAATAGGATCCGCTTCTGGTGGCAACCATCCGGGCTCCCCGGAACCGGGTCCCAATGAGCCTTGCGGCACGATCGTTTCCAGAACCAGTGTGCGTGTCCCGAGCCGCACGCCCGCAGTCACGTGGGAATAAAACTCCCCATTCATTCCCATGGCAAAAAAGAGCGTCTGATAACCGATGCTCGCCAATAGGGTATTGAGCAGCACCGCTTTATCATCGCAATCCCCGCTGCCTTTCTCCAACGTGTAGACCGGGGTCTGCAGCGTCTCGACCGATTCCACGTCGCCCACGTAACGAATCTGATCGCGGCAAAAGCGGTGCAGGGCGCCAATTTCCCCCGAGCGATCGTAGGAGGCTAAATGGCGCGTCAGATCCTGCGAAAGTTCCCGCACGCCCGGATCCACCTTGTAGGCTTTCACCAGGGCGGCCATGTGTTTCAACGTGGTACGTACACCGGGCAGTCCGGTAGGCAGCCCCATCAATCGGTAGGGGCGGGGAGCGGGATAGAAGGAGGGCACGGTGCACGAACCGTGCCGGAACGGGCCCCTTGAATCAAGAGGTCAATTCACACATCACCAATAAATTCAACCGCCGTAATAAGGGTATATTTTCCGGCCCACATGCACCAGCCGCGTACGTTGCTCGACACGAGGAGTAATCCCGCACAGTCGGCACAAATGGAAAAAGCCCGTATCCTCCCCAAAATACTGCCCATGAAATCCGGGCCCGTTGGGGAAGAAATGCGAATACAGCTGTCCCTGATGCGAGAACTGGCCGACGCGCGGCGTGCCCTCATCGTCTTTAGCTTCTTCCAGGCGCTCAAATACGCTGCGATGAATGCGGGTAAACCCCAACCCGAAACGGGCCGGTTCCAGAGACTCGACTTTGCGTGAGTATTCGGCGGTGACGATTAAAGCTTCGCCGTATTCATTGAGCGTTGTACCTTCGGGATTGGATTCGCCCCCATTTGCGGCGGTTTCCAGATCGTCATCATTCATGGCGGCATTAATTTTGGGATAATCCATCAGGATCCGGAAATCTTCTGCCGAAAATCCGATGTCCGCATCGATGCACACCAGCCATTCAAAGGTCGAATTCTTGATAAATCCATTGGCAATTAAATTGCGGGCTAAAGCGACATCAGAAACGGACCCTAAGAAAACGACATTGCCGATCATGTGAGCTGCGGCGATGGCCATCAGGCCGCCCGCATACATACACTCGACTTTGCCATCCATCGCAGGCGTAGAGACCAGCACCTTGAGCGGATCAATCATGTTTACCCCAAATCCCAATAAAAATAAGCAACAATGCCAGCATCACAATAAAACGTACAATATGCGGCGCGGAAATTACCACGGGCGAACCGGATTCACCGCCCGCAAACAAAATCGGTGTCGTATATGGTCATCGTGAGTTTCTACTACATGAAAATCCCCATCGAAATACTGCCGGTAATCCGCCGCCGGTCCGCTGCCCGCGTTTGCTTTGCGCCATACAACGCGATCCAAGAATATCAATGACTCCGACAGGATCGCGCGGCGGTGACCGGGATCGCCCCACAACCACGCGCTATATTTGGAGGGGGTCGTGGCAAACAGATGTCCGCCCGGTTTGAGCAATCGCCAGATCTGAAAAAAGTCCCGGAAAAAACTATCGACAAACCCTTGCGCCCCTAAATGTTCCAATACCTCATAAGCATGGATTTCATCAAAAGAATGGGGGCGCAGTTTTTTAGCGCCATAGTCGCCGATCCATTCTTCGTTATTCAGATCAAAGAGAATATCGGGTTGAACGTTGGGGTTGCGGTCTAGGGTGACCAGCTCGCCTTGCCAGGAGAGCGAACCATTCAGGCCCAGCAGTTTTTCACGGGAGGTGCCACAGCCGAGCAGCAGATTACGGTAGGGTTCAGTCATGCGGTTTTTCCGCTTGGGTCAATTCGCGGTCGATCGACAGGGCATAAGCAACGACGCCATCTATATAGGCTAAGTCGCTATATCTCGGGCCGGGCGAGGCGAGCAGCGCAAACACCAATCGCTCGACCCGCGAGGTGGCCGGGATTGTTTCGTGGTCAGAAATAGCAGCCCCATCCGACCAATGACATAAAGGGCAGGTTAATCCCCGATCAGTGGGAATAAGCGCCATTTCTCGTCTGCAATTGGGACACTTCACGATGGATTCGCGCCCGGCTGCGGGGCATTGGCCTCATCGATAATCTGCACCAATGCATCACGCAGCTGCGTGAACCATCCCTGGTACGGCGTCACGTCGGGTGTGAGTTGCTGCAAGAGTCCGAACCAATCCGGGCGCGACAACGCAGCCTTCAGATCCGGCAATGACACACCCTGCGGCATGTTATCGGCCAGCAGATCCGCATACAGGGCCGGGTCGGCATTGCGCGCCGCGCGTTGAATCAACATCGGCAGTTGCTGCCGGAACCAATTAATTAAAACAAACATGGGATTCTCCGGCTGCGCGGGCGGTGCCTGATTCGTTTGGGGTCCGAGCGGCGGACCACCCGGCCGCGGCTGACCCGGCTGACCCTGCTGTGCAGCGCGTGCCTGCCCCAGTGCCCCCAACAGGGTAGGGACTTGGGCCAGTCCATCGCGCACAATATCCGGCCACGTCGAGCCCGTGGTGTCTTTATCGGGTGAGAGATCTTTTACCAGCTCGATCAGCTGCTTCGTTTTGGCCAGCTGATCGACGGAAGATTCTCCATCGGTCATGCCCTTCAAGCCTTTCAGGGCCGCGACCATCTCGCCGATGCCGGATTCCTTGCGACTGAATAGCTGGGCCAATACCGGCACGAAAAGCGGTAACAGCAACCCAGCCCAAAATTTCAATTCCTCTTTTTGGGCGAGTTTCGAGCGCTCAATAAAAGACATGTAATCATTGAGGGTCTGCTGTCCGCTGACTGGCACCACGGCGGTACCCGGTGGGGGCTCCAATTCTCGGGCGATTGTGAACGTGCGCCGCGCAATGTAGGTGCCATTGGCCCGAAAACCGGTACACCGATACTTACCCGGGCCGGCGCGCTTTTTGATGGTGGCGAGATTTAACTCGGCCGTGGTCAGATCGAAAAGATACCCCAAGTCCGCGGCCGGCAATAAACGTTCCACCTGCCAGCGCGCCTCCCCCGACGCATCCAACCCCGAGAGCACACGGAAAATATCATCCTGCGCGTCCGATTGAATGCGTTCGGCATCCGCCTCGCCCGGCGAGAGGACTTCCCCGTCGACGGTTTGACCCGTCTCGCCTGCGTCGTCATCGCCAATCGTGGCCCCCGCCGGCAATTCAACCCGGATACTGCGTCCCCGCCCTGCCATAACCACCCCTTAAATCCCTGTTAAAGTCCCCACGCACGGCTAGGATACGGTACTCGGGTCGCGTTGCCAACACCCGCAGAAATGTCCCGGATGAACGATCCGAGCGACGTAGTGAGTGCTGCTGCGCTGGGCTTGAATATTGCCCTCTCGATCCATCAGGGCGACATTGGAGGTCGCAGGCGGGGCGCAGCGACAATCCAATAGCATCGTTTTCAGATCCAATTTGAGGGGATACGCAAAGCGGCAATTGCCGCAGCAGGCATCTTCGCCGATCAGGGCATCGCGGCGTTTTTCAGGGTCGGATTTTTCGGCCATTTAATAAACTCCAAAAGAAAGGGGCCATTACTGGCCCCTTTGATCGCGAACAAAAATAGATCCACTCCAGAAACGGATCTACTTCGGCGCCGCCAGCGCGGCCAAGGTAGGGTGCGAATTCGCCAGCCGCGAACGCAGATCCGCGAGCGGGTCGGCATTCTTGGTCTTCACCAGATTTTTGATGGTGTATTCATACCCCACCGCCGTCTGTGCGAATTTGATGCCGATTTCGACCGCGAATTCCACCGACGCACTCGGGTCATCCTTCTGGCCGGCCTTCATGCTGGCCACCAGCAAATCTTCGATTGCCTTGGGCACGAAACATTGGCCCCCCTGAAACCGCTTGCCGTCCTTGGACCGCACCGCTTCGAACGAGCCGAGAAACGCACAGAACGGGCCGTTATCCCCGGTGCCGGTGCGGATCCCGTGCGAGAGTCCGAACACACTATAAAGGACTGTGTCGGGAAACTTCACCGGCACGCCGTCTTCGTCGACGTAGGGCTTGCCATCGCTCTTTAAAGGGATGGTCACTTTGCCCATGATGGTCTTCGGACTGATTTTTCGTACCAGCATCGCGCCATCATCGTCATTGGTCGTCTCGATTGGTGCGCCCATGGCAGCACCGCCGCTTTTTGCACTCGCCATTATGTATCCCCTGATTGATATTGAAGAAATCGATATTGAAGAAATCGAACCGCATTATTCTGTCATGTTTCTAATGTCACGGAAAGTGTTTTGTACGCGGCGATTGATAAAAACAGGGGTATCGCGTTGGAAGCTGTAAGTCGGGACGGCGGGTTGGTAGGTCAATCGTTCGCCCTGGGCGACTGCGACGATTTGCTCGGCCGTCAGGTTGACCCCTTTACAGGCGACTTTCCATATGGGGTCAGCCCCCGATTGAGTTGTACCTCGAAAAGCATAGAGTTTTTTCCCGGCAATGGCATATTCAGAACAATCCATTTCATGCTTAAATTGCCCGAGGTCAGTTCCAAGCATAACAGACGTGGTATCCCTAGCTGCAATCGAATCCGTATCGCAGTAAAGCACACCTGCACATTTCTGAATGGCTTTAAATAGATGAGCACGCACGAACCCCGTAATGCTCGCGGCTGTCGCCACATTATAATACCGCTGCTTTTCCTCCGGCAATCCGCGCGAGCACAAAAGTCGGTCGCCCCACGGCTTGATGGCTTCAAAGCCTTTTTTGTGCCAACTTGAGAGCGAATCGTCGCTCGCGATGACATATTCTTTGTATTTTTCGGGATCGGCGGCAAACTTGCCATACAAGCCGTTCATGAAACGCTTGTTGAATACATCGCCGAGTTTATCGCCATTGGCTTTAGCCTTGAGTCTTTCCTGATAGAATGTGTTAATGTAATCGGTGAAGTTTACGGTGTGAACAAATTTGCGGATCTCTTTAATATGAATGATTTTGACGGCATCGCACTCCAGGGCAGCCATCAGCTCCCAGCCGGTGATGGCGTACTCCCGCACCGAACGCTCATCGTCCGGGAAATATAAAGAGCGATCCTCGGCGCGTAGCGGGAAGCACCCCTTTGCAATCGCGTCCAACCGAATCAGACAGGGGCCCAGATCATCGCCACCGGGCAAATGCTCAACCAATTTACCCACGGGTGAAATCGGGTGTGGGTGGAGCATGGCATAGGGGTAAGCGCTATTAATATCGACGACGGAAAAATTGACGTGGGCGTGCCCGTTCTCGAAACACTGAACGCGGCCACCATAGTAGAAGTCCCGGTAGTATTCCGATTGCAGGGGGGTCTGAGCAATCATCGGTACCTTATAATTGCGTTTCCAATAACGCATAGAAGCACCGGCTTGCGTCAAGGTGCGGCCGTAACGCTCGAAGTAACTTGCGAGAGTGTTAGCAAGATTCACACAGTCACTGCGAAGATATCGGCGAATATCATCAATAAATTGTTGGCGATTTTCGGGCTCTAATTTCGTGTAGTCAAAATCCTCCTTTTGAAAGACCCGTAGTGGTTCATTCAGCACATTCCAGCTGTCACGAAACTCACATTCCCCAATCTTGAAGCGCGCCAGTCGGCCGCCAATGACCATCATCGGGTCATCGCTATTGATGGCATCGCGCAGATAGTGATAGTCGAACTTGCCGCCGTTGTGGGCGTAGTT
>JBAWFD010000025.1:0-32880 GCA_049591615.1 Gammaproteobacteria bacterium
ATGGGTAATAAAGTCCCTCATGAACTGGTAGGCGCGATTGGACTCGAACCAACGACCCCCACCATGTCAAGGTGGTGCTCTAACCAGCTGAGCTACGCGCCTATGCAGCCGCGCACGATACCCGAAGCGGCAGGCGTGGGCAAGGTTTCATCCGGTTTTGACATCCGGGAGGCCCAGGTCAGCGGCCTGGATGCGGCGGATCTCATCGCGAAGTTGTGCGGCCTGCTCGAACTCCAAATCACGGGCATGCTTGTGCATCTGTTGTTCGAGTTTCTTGATGTGCTGGAGCCGCTTCTGTGGCGACATCGCCTCATATCGAGCACGTTCGTCTGCGACTTTGAGGTAGGCAACGCGCATACCGCTTATGCCGGAGGATCGAGCCCCTTCCATAATATCCGTCACCGCCTTGAGTATGCCTTTAGGGGTAATCTGGTGTTCCGCGTTGTAGGTCACTTGTCGGGCTCGTCGTCGGTTGGTCTCGTCCATGGCACGCTGCATGGACCCGGTGATCTGCTCCGCATACAGAATGGCGCGGCCACTGACGTGACGGGCGGCGCGGCCGATGGTCTGTATGAGCGAGCCTTCGGATCGTAAGAAGCCTTCCTTGTCGGCGTCCAGAATCGCCACCAGTGAGACTTCCGGGAGATCCAAGCCCTCGCGCAAAAGATTGATGCCTACCAGCACATCGAACTCGCCGAGTCGCAGGTCACGGATGATTTCCGTGCGTTCCACGGTCTCGATATCGGAATGCAGATAACGTACACGCACCTCATGCTCGGCAAAATATTCCGTGAGGTCTTCTGCCATGCGCTTGGTCAGAGTGGTCACCAGCACGCGTTCATTGTGTGCTGCACACAGACGTACCTCCGATAGCAAGTCATCCACCTGGGTACGCGCGGGACGCACCTCTACACTCGGGTCCACCAGGCCAGTTGGGCGTACCACCTGCTCCACGATCCTGTCCGACAGACGCCTCTCATACGGTCCGGGGGTCGCTGAAACAAAAATAATCTGCGGGGCGCGTTTTTCCCATTCCTCGAACTTGAGTGGGCGATTATCCAGTGCCGATGGCAGACGAAAGCCATATTCCACCAGGGTTTCCTTACGGGAACGATCGCCTTTGTACATGCCGCCAAGTTGCGGAACGGTGACGTGGCTTTCATCCACCACCAGCATGGCATTAGCTGGCAGATAGTCGAACAAGGTGGGCGGTGGTTCACCTGGTCTGCGGCCTGACAGGAGCCGGGAATAATTTTCGATTCCACTGCAATAACCCAATTCTGCAATCATCTCGATGTCGAAGAGAGTGCGCTGCTCAAGCCGTTGTGCTTCCAGGAGTTTATTAGCTTTTCTCAAGTCGATGAGCCGCGTCTGCAATTCAATTTTGATTTTCTCGATAGCATCTAACAAGGTACCGCGCGGTGTGACGTAGTGGCTACTCGGGAAGACCGTGAATCGTGGTACAGACTTAGAGACCGCTCCGGTGAGCGGATCGAAAAGGTTCAATGATGTTACTTCGTCATCAAACAGCTCCAACCGCAGAGCTTCACGATCGGATTCTGCTGGAAAAATGTCTATGACTTCACCCCTGACACGGTAAGTGCCGGGCGTGAGGTCCAGTTCATTGCGCGTGTATTGCATTTCTGCCAGGCGTCTGAGGATGCTGCGTTGCTGCATGCGATCGCCCCGCGAAAGGTGCAGCACCATGCTGAGATAGGCCTGCGGATCACCTAGTCCATAGATGGCAGATACCGTCGCCACGATGATGGAATCTGGCCTCTCCAGCAGCGCCTTGGTAGCAGACAGGCGCATCTGTTCGATGTGATCATTGATCGAAGCGTCTTTCTCTATATAAGTATCCGACGACGGTACGTAGGCTTCCGGTTGGTAATAGTCATAATATGAAACAAAATATTCCACGGCATTTTCTGGAAAGTAAGCTTTGAATTCGCCGTAGAGCTGGGCTGCCAGAGTCTTGTTGGGCGCCATGACCAATGTGGGCCTTTGCAACTTCTGGATTATATTGGCAATGGTAAAGGTCTTGCCGGAACCAGTGACACCCAGCAAAGTTTGGCGTGCAAGGCCGCTGTCCAAGCCATTAGCAAGCTCGGCTATGGCCTCTGGCTGATCACCGGCTGGCTGATAATCGGCTGTCAATTTGAAAATATCGCTCATTGGTAATTCCGTGATGCATTCCTTATCATGATACTGCCCTGCTTCCTGGGATGGAGCTTTCCGTGACTATCGTACTTTCGGAGCGTGTCCAGCAGCTCCAACCCTCTCCGACCCTGGCGATCACCGCACGCGCCGCCGTTCTCAAGGCACAAGGCAAGGACATCATTAGTCTCGGCGCCGGCGAACCTGATTTCGACACGCCAGAGCATATAAAGGAAGCGGCGATCCGCGCTATCCGCGCCGGCCAGACCAAGTACACTGCCGTGGATGGCACGCCGTCCCTGAAGCGTGCGGTCATCGAGAAATTCCGACGTGACAATGGTCTCAACTACCAACCTAATCAGATTCTAGTCTCATGTGGCGGCAAACAAGGCTTTTTCAACCTCTGCCAGGCGCTGCTAAACCCAGGCGACGAGGCTATTATCCCCGCACCCTATTGGGTCTCATATCCTGAAATCGTGCAGATCACCGGCGCTACCCCGGTGCAGGTTTATGCGGGTCCGGAACAGCGTTATAAACTCACGCCGTCTCAACTTGAGCAGGCTATAACGCCCCGCACCCGACTTATCGTCGTCAACAGCCCATCGAATCCGACTGGAATGGCTTATAACCGAGCAGAATTAGCAGCTTTCGCTGCGGTCTTGTTACGGCACCCGCGTATTATCATCGCCACCGATGACATGTACGAGCATTTCCAATGGCAGGACGGACCCTTCTGCAACATACTCATGGTCTGTCCTGACCTATACGACCGGACAGTGGTACTGAACGGAGTTTCCAAGGCCTATGCCATGACCGGCTGGCGTATCGGGTTTGCAGGCGGCCCTACCCATATCATCAAGGCCATGACCAATATACAGTCCCAGAGCACTTCCAACCCTGCGTCCATCTCGCAGGCGGCAGCAGAAGCAGCACTCACCGGCGACCAGCAATGTATACAAGTCATGTGCAAGGCGTATCAGCAACGCCATCAATTTGTATATAGCGCCCTCAAGAAGATGCTAGATGTGAGCGTGCTTCCGGTTGACGGCACCTTCTACTCGTTCCCGGATTTTTCCAGGGTGATAACGCGCCTCAAACTCAAGGACGATGTGGATTTAAGTGAGCACTTGTTGACGCATGCAGGGGTCGCTGTCGTGGCTGGTTCCTCATTTGGAGCTCCCGGGCACTTGCGACTGTCGTTTGCTACCAGCATGGAAAACCTCGAAGTCGCCATGAGTAGACTGAGCGACTTCCTTGGAAAATGATGCGGCTAAATGCGGTATTTGGTTGACCCTCCGGGAGCGCTTCATTAACATATGCGGCCTTCCACGCCGTTCCCCGGTAGCTCAGTTGGTAGAGCGACGGACTGTTAATCCGTTGGTCGCTGGTTCGAGTCCGGCCCGGGGAGCCATTAATACTCAAGCCTGACCCGTCCGATGGGATAGACCCCCATACTGCTTCAGCCCGTGATTGTCTCGTATCTGTGGTGACACAGTACAAGACGGTACTAAGTGACTGCTTGCAACTGCTTATTTTTTCTGCCCGACATATTCGTATGCGTCCGAATATCGACTACGTCAGGGCCGCCTAACAGCGGGCGTCTAACAATCGAATAACGTAAGAAGATTCGCCCTTTGCCAATCCGCTTTACCGGCAATGTATTCGCGTAGTATTTAAAGTTAAACCATTTGCTCCAGGAATGGCGAACGCATCTAAGCCCCTGTCGGTCCGATCTTCTCAGGCGCTTGCAGCGTATCTTCGTACGCACGCTCTCCGTGGAGACCCTCATCCAACCCAATCTCCTCGACGCTGCTAGTGACCTTGACGGGGGTACACTTATTTATGAGTATCAACATTCCGAATGTGAATGCGAAAGCCCATACTGAGGAGAACACCACCGCGGTCAATTCCTTGTAGAAGAAGCTCGGATTTCCATAGAAGAGCCCATTTGGTCCCGCTGGATTGTACGCTTGACTCGCAAGCAGGCCGAGCATGACGATTCCCAGGAACCCGCCAACTCCATGCACGCCCCAAACATCGAGGGCGTCGTCCCATTGCAACCTGTTCTTTAGCGTGACCGCGAAGTAGCAAACCACCCCTGAGACGACGCCAATGATGACCGCTGTCGTTGGGGACACATACCCGGCTGCCGGGGTCACAGTAGCCAGCCCAGCGACTGCGCCCGTCAACAGACCTAGGAATCTTGGCTTCTTTTCGATGATCCAGGCCGTCAGAAGCCATGCAATCGCGGCGAACGACGCCGCAATATCGGTGTTCAAAAAGGCGGTCGCGGTAACCGCATCGACGCTAAATTCGCTGCCCGCGTTGAATCCGTACCAACCGAACCACAAGAGCGCCGTACCCAGCGCTACCAGCGGGATGTTGTGCGGACCGCTGTCCAGCCACTTCCGTCTGCCCACGTACAGGACTGAAGCCAGCGCCGCCATGCCGGCGATGTTGTGCACCACAATGCCGCCAGCGAAATCCCGTACGCCCCACCTTTCCAGCATGCCGCCGCCCCATATCATATGAACAAACGGGAAATACACAAACGTGAGCCACGCCGTCACGAACAAAATATAGGCCTTGAAAGTCACGCGATTCGTAAACGCGCCGCTGATTAATGCTGGCGTAATGATCGCGAACATCATTTGGTAAGCGATGAACACAATCAGCGGGATGGTGTTGTTCGGTGAGGGCGTGGTTAGCGAAACGTTCCGCAACAACGCCATATGAAGATTGCCAATAATCCCGTGCCAGTCGCCACTAAAGCACAACGAAAAACCGTACAGGTACCAGATCACCGTAGTCCAGCCCATTGAAACGAAACTCTGCATCATGATAGCGAGCACATTTTTGCGCCCTACCAGACCGCCATAAAAAAATGCCAGCCCCGGCGTCATCAGCATCACCAGACTGGTGCACAACAGCATGAAAGCAGTGTTGCCAGTATCCAAATGAAGCATCTGTCCTCCTAAGTTGTATCCATCTATAAAGACGCGTTCAGCGTAGCATATCAAAGAGGACTTCTGCCAATTTCGACGATGTTCAATGCCATGTATTCGATCGGCCGCTGTAGCGTGACGTTCTTAAAAGTGCCCGGAAACTCGGCTTCACATTCGCAAAGGTCAAGAACCTGCTATCTCTGGGCAACGGTCACTGCCGGCAGACCCAAAAGCTCGCGGAACGAAAGTTGTCACAGATCCGAGCATGAATCCGTGAGCTGAAACCCATGGAGCAAGTCCTTGGCGAGCTTGTGCATGCCTCTATCCTGCACGGCGACACCGCTGGCTGCCAAATCTTCTCGGCGTTGAACCTCCCTTGAGTCTCTCAACTCCGTACCTAGAAGCTTTTCCGTAACTAGCAGATGTTAAGTGCACGGGCGAAATTATCATGAAAGTTTAAAGACCACGAGCTTAGACCGGCATTCAGCACAACTTCACGCACAGGCTATATATTTGGAACCCGCTCAAAGCGGACACCGCCGCCCAGCAGACTTAAATATAGATATCAGACACTTGATCAAGATTACACCGAACGTGGTACAGAACATACACGTTGGCAATTATCGGTGAGCATTGGTAAGTGTATGGATGAGGGGGCCAGTTAACTTGTTGAAAAATTTAGATGTCAGTTTTGTCAGCCGCCACTACGAAAGGCATGCTTGCGTGCTTGGGATTTAGATATTTAATGAGTTTTATAAGTCGTAGTTGTGGCGCCAGTGCTCTAGGTTATCGATCACCATCCGGCGCTGCTGCAGGTGTCCATTATCGGAGTGGTAGTGGCCTTGATGGGCATATTCCTGTTTGCGATCAATCTGTTTATGTGTTCATGAACGCCAATCCGGCATGAACCTTTGGTTGCAACGACAACGTGCCTTTGAATGAGAAGAACCTGACCGGTCGGGGTATGCATTTACAGCGCGCACCCGGTAACGAATAAATCTACTTGCCTGTTCACGCCTATACCATTCAGGCCTAAGCTCGTATATTCAGTATGCCGCGATCTGATCACTGACGTGGCATTTTGCTCAGAAGCAAGGAGAAATATCCTATGAATATACGTACCGGGGCGGCCCTGTTGGTCAGCGTCGTGGCTGCGGCAATGTGCTTCTATTTGCCTTTTGTCCCGCAGACTGTCCTATCGATTGGGACCCGTCCGCTAGACAGCCAGCATTACACCATCACGATGAGTGCCTACGGACCGTCATTGCCATCGGGTCTGCAAGACGGTGATGTGATCGACACCGCACAGATGGATCTGAAATCGCGGCTTGGTATTACCACCTACGCCATTCCGCCGATGGGCACTCGCATCACACTAGCGATCGACAAGCAAGGCCATGAGGCGCATGTGCCGGTCGATTTTGTCAGTATGCCTGTTACTACGCTGAACATGATCGACATCGTGCTTGGCATCGCACTCATCTGGCTGGTCGCCGCCTTGGGCATCCTAATCCTATGGCGCGGCCGCCGTCTAGCCGCCGCCGGTGTCGGCATCTGGTGTCTTGGCAAATTGTGCTGGGAAATACCCATCAGTCTGCCATTGCCGTTGCCGGAGGCCGGTTGGGTGGGCATCATCGGCATGACGCTGTTCAGCGCTGGCACTTTAATTGGCATGTACCTAGTAGCGGAAGATCTCGCCTGGGAACAGACGTCTAATAGAATCCGGCTTAGAATTCGTACCGGATTCCTGCTGCTAGTGATCACTTATTTGAGCTTATTCGTGTCAAACGAACTCGCCTTCCATTTGGGCGGTAGCTGGTTACTTGATCCCGCCCGTCTTAATGTCGGAACCCTGACACAGCTATTGGCATTCGCCATCCCAGTGGGAATGCTGGCACTACGTTATCCGCACGTGCTAGCTATGGAGCGCGCACGCATCCGCTGGATATTGGTGAGTGTGCTGGGAATAGTGGCTGCCTACCTAGTGAATAGCACTCTAGATGGAACGCTTCTCAACGATGTGCAAAGCGACATCTTCTACAGCATATTCAATGCGGCAGCTTTCATCGGCTTTACCTACGCAGTACTGCGCCATCGCCTTGTGGCCGTCAATGTGGTGCTGAACCGCGCGCTGGTATACGGCCTTGCGACTACGATGGTGGTGGCAGTGTTCGGACTGCTGGAAAGCTTCATTGAGCATGAAGCTTCGGGGGAAAGGGCAAGCACTCTGGTTGCCCTGACCGTGCCGCTAGTGCTGGGCATCACGCTTAACCGCATCCATAAGCGCATCGATCATTGGGTGGAATATCTGTTTTTTCGCAGACAATTTCGCGCCGAGGCCGCGCTCTCGCAGTTCGCCAAAGAATGCGGCTATATCACCAGTTCGCACGTGCTCCTAGATCGTGCCCTCGGCGCGATATTGAAAAATACTGGTGCACCGGCGGCGGCTATTTACGAATTTGATGGCAACGGTTACCGCCGCCTGCGTGAAAAAGGCCAATGCAGTTTTCCGGAGCATGTCTCCGTCGACGACCCCGCCTGCGTGAGACTACGTGCCAACGTGACCGAAACAACTTTGGATGATCTGGAAAGCGCATTCGGAGCCGAAGGCGTAATTTTCCCAGTGGCGCTGCGCGGTTTGCTTATCGGTGCGCTGGTGTGTGCGCCACGCCCCGGAGAACTGTACACGCCCAAGGAGCGGACTCTGGTGCTACAGTTAGCCCATGAGGTCGGCGCTTCGTTGCACGCAATGTACGTAAATAAGGCGCAATCCTTTCTCACAGAGGTAGCAAACGGGATGCTGCCGTCATCGATGAAGACACGCCAAGCAGCGCAGCAGCTTCTGCAACTGCGGGCTGCTGAATAACTCTGGTCATTTCTTACCCAGACCTACGGCCCGGCGATTATGAGAAGATTTTCGGTACGGAGACTTCAGTGATCACAAAGTCTAAGGGCTATCATTTATGCTTATACACAGATCGATCTCTTGCGAATAGGATCATTTAATAACCACGGGGAATTTGTCATCATGCAACGTTAGCCCTATTTTGAACAGCAGTTTCATTTAGAGTCTGGTGATGACCATACAATTATTCATTGCTGGTGAACCAATTCTAATTGTTTGATATAGGGGCATCAGCAGAAGGAATTGCTACCCTCGCCTACACGATGCGAACGCGATAGTTTATAAATAATGCCAATGCGGCAGCTTTAATCGGATGGCGAAATCGCGCCATGGCAATCGGATGAGTTCTATGGTGCGCTCGGTTACGTACAAATCTTGAATGAAAACACGTTGAATCTGTGCCATTCCTATGCCATAGTGCGATTGAACAACTGTGTGCATGCATGTGCAACTGTGCGCAATGTATTATGGTTAAGTCTCTGACTTGTTGCGCATACATGCACGCAGTTGTGTACAGGTGAACGTTTGGGCCCGACTGTTAATCCGTCGGTCGCTGGTTCGAGTCCGGCCCGGGGAGTCATTATTTTCGTGCGCCGACATTTCTTCGATGCATCTTGTACAACCTTCTGATCATATTTCCAGAATGTGTCTGCATAGACTATCCGCTCGCAATCAGTTTCCAAGCGATTGAGAAACTTGCATCATGGTGCAGAAACCAAAGATTACCGTCATTGTTCTGAACTTCAATTCAGCTGACCACACAATCAGTTGTGTCGATTCTATTTACAGGCAGGACATCGATCAATTTAATCTCAATGTAATCGTCGTTGACAACAACTCCACTCCATCCGACAGGAATAAGTTGGCCGTGCTTAAATCAAATAATACGAAACTGATTTATTCCGATATCAATCTAGGCTTTTCCGGAGGCATGATGCTCGGTGCTAAGGGTTCAGAAGCGGATTATTATTTTTTACTGAATAATGACTGTGTGCTGCAGGCTGGATCATTCGCCGCGTTGTGTGTGTTCATGGAGTCTCATCCAGATGCAGCTCTGTGCAGCGGGAGCATGCTGGATAGCAATGGTAGACCCAGGTCTAGTTTTAATTATTTCCCATCACTTCTGCTGACATTCCTGGGCAGCAGCCTGCTGCGTAGACTGTACCCTAAGCGCTATGCTGATCGCCGTCGTTCATATGCGCAGCCTGTGGCTGTTGACGTGGTGACCGGAGCGGCCATGTTTATCCGCGGCACGGTATTCAGGGAGCTGAATGGACTGGATACCGGGTATTTTCTGTATTGTGAGGAAGAAGATTTCGCCATGCGCGTCAGGAAGGCGGGTTGGAAAACCTACCATGTGCCACAGGCGAAGATTATGCATATCGGTGGCGCCAGCTCAAATGATCCCGCTATAAGCCAGGCGCTTAAACAGGAATATTACATCAGTTTGTTTCGTTATTTGCGGATATATCAGGGCTTCATATCTATAGTTATATTCCGATTCGCTTATGCATTGAAGTTATTGCGACGTGCTGTCATGGGTAAAGCCAGCTATAAGCTCGCATTGTTTGCATTAAGCGGTGCGCCAGAAAATAAAAGCCTAAGGTATAGGCAGACGAAACGGCAATAATCGTGAAATATTCGATTTCGTCTAATATAAATTAGCGTTTGCCATTACTCAGGTCACTGCCAATCTTTTCAAGGTAATCACGGAAATTATCCCCAAGTTCGGTATGCTTCAGACCATATTCCACTGTAGCTTTCAGATACCCCAGCTTGCTGCCACAATCATAACGGATCCCTGCATACTCATAAGCGTAGACATTTTCCTGAGTCAATAGTGCCTGAATAGCATCAGTGAGCTGAATTTCGCCGCCTGCACCTTTACAGGTATTGCGCAACAATTTGAAGATTCCAGGTGTCAGCAAGTAACGGCCCACCACGCCCAATGTTGAAGGTGCTTCAGCAGGCTTGGGTTTTTCTACAATGTGTTTGATCCTGTACAGATGTTCAGCCACTGGATCCGGTGTAATAATTCCGTAACGGCCTGTCGCCTCACGTGCTACGCGTTCGACACCGATGACACTGTTTCCATAACTTTCATACACATCTTTCATCTGTTGCAACGGCGAGCGGTCATCGCCAGCAATCAAATCGTCGGCCAGCACTACGTAGAATGGCTCATTCCCAACTACCGGCTCAGCGCACAATACCGCGTGACCCAGGCCCAGGGCTTCGGCCTGACGTATATATACGCAGGTCACATGCTCAGGGACGATGTCCTGTACCAGCGCAAGTTCATGCTTCCGCCCACGCAAAGACAATTCTGTTTCTAATTCATAAGCGCGGTCAAAATGATCGGATATCGCACGTTTGGTGCGGCTGGTCACGAATACCAAAACCTCCGCCCCCGCTTCCACCGCTTCCTCAACAGCGTATTGGATCAATGGTTTATCCACTATGGGCAGCATTTCTTTGGGGCTTGCCTTGGTAGCCGGTAGAAAACGCGTGCCAAGGCCAGCAACCGGGAGAATCGCTTTACGAATCTTTGTATTTTTCATTTATCTATAACTCACTGTGCTTTACGCCCATTAATTAAAGCCGTCTGATTATGCTGTGCTGGAGAGAGCCATCGCTGTAAAGCTGATCTCATGAAATGGCATGGTGCGGTTCCAAGTCTTACAACTTGGACATTGCCAGTAAAGTGTTTTGCTGCGAAACCCACATTCCTCACAGCGATAGCGTGGGCCATTATTGAGTAGATTCCTGACTATGGCGCGCAGCGGACCCAGGTCGACCAGTTTAGATGTGTCAGCAGTCCTTGTTAAGGTAGTGAACATTTCATAAAGCCCATGTAAACTCGGTTCAGTGCGTAGATATTCTGCAATGCAGCTCTGCGATAACGGGTCATCCAATTCAGGGTTAAGAATTGCAGCTATAGCAAGATGACCTGAGGCATTTGGGTTCTCCTTCAGCAATAAGTCGAGTGAATTATCCAATGTTTCGCTGGAATCCATATGTCGGGTTACGCGTGCTAATGCTGGCAGCACTTCAGCGGCATAACGGACCTCATGTGCAAGCACATTCTTATAATAGTGTTGGCTGCGTTCCCATGCCTGATCATCTTCTTCCATCTGGGCCAGAAGCAGGTTGGCGCGTATGCAATTGGGATCATGCGACTTAGCCCGTTTCAGGTAGCGGCGTGCGAGCGTCCTATCATTACTAGCCAATGCCGACTGAGCAAGTTCGCAATAATATTGCGAGATAGTTTCCTCTTCTGAAATACCCGTATGCGCCTGCAACCGCCGTCGCATTGATATGGCCTGGTCCCAGTCCTTCTGCTGTTCATAAAGAGTGATTAGGCTATGCAGGGCCGGATCAGTGTAGTTCGGGATGTCCAGGAGTTCCAGAAGAATTGTCTCGGCACGATCCAGCAAACCGGCGCGCATATAATCCCCCGCCAGCTCAAAGAGAGCTTGAGCTCGATGGGCGCGGGTGAGACTCGGGCGTGCGATGAGATTTTGGTGTATACGAATAGCCCGATCTACTTCACCCCGACGCCGGAATAGGTTGCCCAGGGCAAAATGTGTCTCGACTGTATCTGAATCCACTTCCGCAACACGTATAAAGACCTCAAGTGCCTTATCGGGTTGTTCATTCAGCAGGAAATTCAGGCCCTTGAAATACTCGCTGCTAAAGAACTTGAAGCGTGATTCCCGTTGCCAGCCGCGCCCCCAGCGCGCCAGCAGCCAACCAAACACGGCAGCCGCTATCAGCAGCAGGATAATGATTGCCGTTGAATCAATGGTCATTCTTTAAGGGAAGATTGCGCAGATTGCGGATTTCCGCCTCGGCTTCACGGGCCAATCGCTTGAGGCGCCAGGCTTCTCGTTTGAGGCGGAAAATAATCGCCAGGCTGCTAATCAGCCCCAGTATCCACCCAATGATAGCGGCACCTAGCAACGCTGAAGACAGGTGTACATGCATGCTGCCTATGAGGTAATCGAGGACCACGGTTGTACCGTTGGCATAGGCTAGCAACAGAGCAAGTATAAACACACATATCAAGACGATGAAAGCAATCCAACGCACCATGTCGGGCAAGCTCCGCTGAGACTGTAGGAATTAGGATCCCTAGTTTTCCTGGGTTAACTGTGGGCGCCGTCATTCACGCGGTCACGCAAATCCTTGCCCGGTTTAAAATGCGGCACATGCTTGCCGGAAAGCGCGACAGAATCGCCAGTTTTCGGATTGCGGCCCATGCGGGGCGGACGGAAATGTAGTGAAAAACTACCAAAGCCGCGGATCTCGATACGGCGCCCTGTGGACAGCGCATTGCTCATCTGCTCCAGCATTGTCTTGACAGCCAGCTCGATATCCTTGCCGGCAAGATGGCTTTGCTTTCTGGCAATTATTTCGATCAGCTCTGACTTGGTCATGGTCCACTTATGCCTTCAACGCCCAACCTGCAAAATTCCAGCTTGGGTAACTATATCTAACTGTGATCCAAATAATTGTTCACTCTGTGTGTTAAAAGTGAACATCGTGCGCACATCATTCCTGATCATTGCCAATATGTTCTTTAAGAAGGTCTCCTAGAGTCGTGGTGCCGGACGTTGTGTTGCGTGCATAATCCTCCATCGCCTGGGCTTCTTCCTGGATTTCCTTCGCTTTTACAGACAGGCTGATGTTACGGTTCTTGCGATCCATACCTACGAATCGGGCCTCGATTTCATCGCCCTCTTTGAGCACAGTCCGCGCATCCTCCACACGGTCACGTGAAAGCTCGGTGGCACGCAGATAGCCTTCAATGCCGTTGCCCAGATCAACCACAGCTCCCTTGGCATCGACCGTCGTTACTTTGCCGCTCACCATGCTGCCTTTGGGATGTTCGGTCAGAAAGTTCGAGAACGGATCTTTCTCCAATTGCTTGATGCCGAGAGAGATGCGCTCGCGCTGGGCATCGACCGCCAATACCACCGCCTCGACTTCGTCGCCTTTCTTGTAGTTACGGACAGCTTCTTCACCCGGCATGTCCCAGGAAATATCCGAAAGATGCACCAAGCCGTCGATGCCGCCATCGAGGCCGACAAAGATACCAAAATCGGTTATGGATTTGATCTTGCCCTTGATGTGGTCGCCTTTGTTATGGCTGGCCGCGAAATCTTCCCATGGGTTCGGCTTGCATTGTTTCATGCCAAGCGAGATGCGTCGCCGTTCCTCGTCAATTTCCAGCACCATCACTTCGGTTTCATCACCCACTTGCACAATCTTTGCGGGGTTTACGTTCTTGTTGGTCCAGTCCATTTCAGAAACGTGCACAAGACCTTCGACTCCCGGCTCAACTTCCACGAAACAGCCGTAATCTGCCAAGTTGGTTACTTTGCCAAATAGGCGCGTCCCGGCCGGGTAACGCCGCGTGATATCCACCCATGGATCATCGCCCAGCTGCTTGAGCCCAAGTGACACGCGGTTGCGTTCACGATCGAACTTGAGAACCTTGACTTCTATTTCCTGGCCGACAGCCACAACTTCCGAGGGATGCTTGACGCGCTTCCAGGCCATATCGGTGATGTGCAACAGACCGTCAATACCCCCGAGATCCACAAAAGCGCCATATTCTGTGAGGTTCTTGACGATACCCATCACCATGGAACCTTCCTGCAGATTACCCAGCAGCTGATCGCGCTCGGCGCTGTACTCCTGTTCAACCACGGCGCGCCGTGAAACCACGACGTTGTTACGGCGCTGATCTAATTTGATGACCTTGAATTCCAGCTCTTTGCCTTCCAGATAGACAGGATCGCGTACCGGGCGCACATCCACCAGTGATCCAGGCAGGAACGCCCGCACCCCATCTACCTCTACGGTAAAACCGCCCTTGACCTTGCCGCTTATGTAGCCCTTTACGATTTCGCCCTTGGTAAAGGCTTCTTCTAGTTTGGTCCAGGAACGCGCACGCTTGGCTTTTTCACGCGACAACCGGGTTTCGCCAAATCCATCCTCGACGGCATCCAGCGATACTTCCACATCATCGCCCACGGCGATTTCCAGTTCTCCGTTCTCGTTATAAAATTGTTCAGCGGGTATTACGCCTTCGGACTTGAGGCCAGCATTAACGATTACCACGTCCGGCCTGATTTCCATTACCCGGGCCATGAGAATGGAGCCCGACTGCATCTGTGCTTGCTTGATGCTCTCTTCAAAAAGTTCAGCAAAAGACTCGGTCATGTTGAGGTTGATCCTAGATACCCTGCTTACAGGGGCCCTATGTTGGTCCGGGAGCCCTCCTGGGCTATTCCGGGTGGATTAATAATCAAGGGCTGAAATCCATACGGCCCAATCACTTTGTGAATCATTTAATCATTGCTGCCTACGGCCAGCCCAAACCGCTTCCGGGCCAAAGCCACGACCTCCACCACCACCTGCTCGATATCGAGATTGGTGGTATCCAGTACCACGGCCTCCGGGTCCGGTTTCAAGGGGGAAACGGCACGGTTTTGGTCGCGCGCATCGCGCGCAGCAATGCCCCTAAAAAGGGCGGGCAGAGTAGCATCTAACCCTTTTTCTTTCAACTGGTTATAGCGTCTTTTGGCCCGTTCCCCGGCACTTGCCGTAAGAAAGATTTTGAGACCGGCATCCGGAAATATGACCGTACCCATATCACGGCCGTCGGCAACTAACCCTGGGGATTGGCGAAAACTGCGCTGCAGGGTTTTTAAGCCTTCCCGAACTTGAGGGATTACAGCCAGTTCCGACGCTCGGTTTCCGCACTCCTCCGAGCGCACTGGCTCGGTAATGTCTTGCCCGTCCAGCATTACGCGTTCTTCTCCGGATAAGGACCGCTTAAATTCCACCTGCAAGGAGCCGGCTAGTGATTGAAGTTTCTGTGATTCAGTCGAGGCGATCCCCGCCTGCTGGGATGCCCAGGCCAGTATTCGATACAGTGCACCACTATCCAGGAGATGCCAGCCCAACGTGTTTGCTACTCGCCTGCACACGGTGCCCTTACCAGAACCGCTTGGTCCGTCGATAGCCAGCACCGGGGGCAGAGTTTTATCGATCATGCGGTTGGCATCTCCATGCTGTCGATACTCAACCCAACGCGGCCTGCCTGACCGGCAAAACCAGGAAAAGATGTATCCACATTTCGACAATCGCGGATTCGGAGAGGCGAATGTGTTCGCAGGCCTGCCATGGCAAAAGCCATAGCGATACGATGATCACCAAAACTGTCCACGACCCCGCCCTGGAAATGTTGCCGACCAGTTACGCGTATGCCATCGTCCCAGAGTTCCACCTCAACACCTAGCGTACGCAATCCAGTCGCCAAAGCTTGCAGACGATCGCTTTCCTTCACACGCAGCTCTGAGGCACCACGCAGTGTGGTGACACCGCGTGCTGACGCTGCAGCCATGAGCAGCGCCGGTAATTCGTCAATGACGAGCGGCGCCATGTCGGGTCCAATGTCCACGCCCTGCAAACTCCCACCGCATACTTCAATATCTGCTACCGGTTCGTTACCAAGCATATGTCGATGCAACAGCCGAATATCAGCACCCATGGCCTGTAGCACATGCAGCACACCCGTGCGACTCGGGTTGACACCTATTCCCTCGAGGGTGATATGGGCAGCAGGTTGTCCAGCGGCGGCTGTAATGAAAAAAGCAGCTGACGACAGATCGCCGGGTATTGCAATTGCAGTCGCACTGAGTTTATCGCCTCCACGAATGCCAAGCCACTTGCCATCGTGTAAAACCTTACATCCGAAAGATGCCAGCATTCGCTCGGTGTGATCACGTGTTTTCGCGGGTTCCATGAGCCAGGTTTCACCCTCGGCCTGAAGACCCGCCAGCAACAAGCCAGATTTCACCTGGGCACTGGCAATGGGTATTGCATACCGCAGGGGTGTGAGCGGTCTTCGGCCATGGATCACAAGTGGCGCACAACCAGATAGGCTGCGAATCACGGCCCCCATTCGTGTAAGCGGTTCAGTGACACGCAACATCGGCCTGCGACGCAAGGACGCATCACCAGTGAGCATGGATTCAAAAGGTTGCCCAGCCAACAGACCCGCAAGCAGCCGTATACTGGTCCCAGAATTACCGCAATTAAGCTCATGTATCGGCGCCCGCAAACCGTGCACGCCGACACCTTCTATGGCGACGCCACCACGGAGCGTCTTCTCTATTTTTACGCCCAGCATCTGCAAACAATGGAGTGTTGCGAGGCAGTCGGTACTTTCCAGGAAATTTGATATATGGGTCGCATCTTTTGCGAGCGCGCCCAACAGAAGCGCGCGATGGCAGATGGATTTGTCCCCGGGCACACGTATTCTGCCTGTCAACTGCCCACCAGGAGCAATCACAAAATCATGTGTGGTTGCCATACAAGACGATGAAGGTATCTGGGGATTCAATTGAACAGGGCTTTCTCGAGGGCTTCAAGCAGGCGCGCGTTCTGATCCGGTAAGCCGATGGTGATGCGCAAATGATTGGGCAGGCCATAGTTTTGCACCGGGCGCACGATGATGCCTTCCCGCAGCAGAGCTGCGTATATCGACATGACCGGCCTTCTGAAATCTACCGTTAAAAAATTGCCGATGGATGGGATCCAACTCAATCCGAGTGCATGCAAACCCTTCTCCAGTTGCCTTTTTCCAAGACAGTTAACCTGCAGGGTTTTTTCGAGATGTTCACTGTCTGAGAGTGCGGCCAGCGCGGCCACTTGGGCGAGGTTATTGACGTTGAATGGCTGACGTATGCGGTTGAGCAATTCTGCCAACTGCGGATGTGATAACGAATAGCCTATGCGCAGACCCGCCAGGCCATAGGCCTTGGAAAACGTGTGCGTCACTACCAGGTTTGGAAAGTGCTTCAGCCATTGGGAACAATCCGGGTATCCCGGTTCTTCCACGTATTCGCTATAGGCTTCATCTACGACTACCAATACCTTTTGTGGGACCTTTTCCAGGAAGCGCAGCAGGTTAGTTTGATCCAGCCAGGTGCCGGTGGGATTGTTGGGATTGGCAATGCATACCAGGCGCGTGTCTTTATCGATACATGCTGTCATCGCATCCAGATCGTGGCCGTACGGCATGTGTGGATGAGTAGCCGGATAGGCAGCGGCAAAATGGATGGTAGCACCCGCTGCCTGACTGACGATCGCGTAAACCGCGAAGGCATGCTGCGAGATGACAACGTTATTTCCTGGCTGCAGAAAGACTCGCGCCAGAAATTCAATATTCTGATCAGAGCCGTCTCCGAAAGTTATGCATTCCGGGAGAAGCGCATGTTTTTTGGCGATCGCCTGGCGCAATTCATGTGTTTGACCGTCCGGATAGATGGCTAGATTCGTGCTCGCATCACGAACCGCAGCAATCGCCTTTGGGCTGGCTCCCAAAGGATTCTCGTTTGAAGCCAATTTAATTACATCTGTTAGACTGTATTCGCGCTGCAGCTCTGAAATCGGTTTTCCGGGCTCATAGGGCTTTAGTCCGCGTACCCCTGGCGCGCACAACTCCAGCAGATCGAAGTTAAATTCCGGCATCGTCATCAACCGTTACTAAATTTCTATGTTACATTCAGGCATGTGCCTGTTCGAACTCGCGCATGAAATCCACAAGCGCGTAAACACCCGCTTCCGGCATGGCATTGTAAAGGCTGGCACGTAGACCACCGAGCGAGCGGTGTCCAGCCAATCCTTCGAAACCAGCAGCTGTCGCTGCCTGTAGGAACACAGTTTCCAGTTTCTGGTCAATAAGATTGAATGGTACATTCATCCACGAACGACAGCTGTCTTCTACATTATTTCTATAGATCCCGCTTTCATCCAAGAGCTTATACAGCGCAGCCGACTTACGCTGATTGCGCGCGGCCATTGTGGCAACGCCTCCTTGCTCTTTTATCCAAGCGAGCATTTTTGCGGCCACATACCATGCGAATACCGGCGGCGTACTGAAGAGTGAGCGGGCGCGGATATGCTCGCTGTAATCCAGCATTGATGGCGTACTCGGGGGCACATCCTGCAGCACATCACGCCGCAGAATCACTAGAGTAAGACCGGCGATACCCAGATTCTTCTGCGTTGCCGCGTAGATCAATGCATGGCGGGTAACATCCACGGGTCGTGACAGGATCATGGAAGTCATGTCAGCAATCAGTGGCCTGCCTTTTGAATCCGGTAACCAGTGGAATTCCACGCCTCCGATGGTTTCGTTGGCAGTGTAATGTAGATACGCAGTGTCTTTATTGACCTGCCACTGCTCCACAGCTGGAATCTGCGTATACCCGGAGGCCACTGCATCGACAGCCGTATGCACAGCACAAAACCTCCGAGCTTCGCGAATGGCGCGTGCCGACCAATAACCGGTATTCGCATAATTGGCACTGGTGTGCTTGCCCAAGAGATTCAACGGCGCCATAGCGAACTGCAGAGTAGCGCCTCCGTGCAGGAATAAAACCGCATAGTCATCGGGAATCAACATGAGTTCCCGCAGGTCCTGTTCAGCCTGATCGATGATCTTCTGGAAGCTGGCGCTGCGGTGATTCATCTCCAGAATGGAGATGCCGCTGCCATGATGACTCGGCAGCTCCTGCTGCAGCTCGAGCACCACAGATTCCGGTAGCATCGCTGGGCCGGCGCCGAAATTATATGTAGCCCGGCCGGTGCGTACTGCAGCTACCTTGTCAACCGCCGTTACCATTACCCTCCTCACTTTCATCCATTTCGATGCGATCGATGCCCACAAGCTGTTCACCTTCATTGAGACGGATCAGGCGTACCCCCTGGGTATTGCGTCCTATGACCGAGACATCGCTCGCAGGCGTGCGTACCAGCGTCCCGCCATTACTGATGAGCATGATTTCAGCGTCCGGAGCGATTTGAATGGCGCCTACGACTTTGCCATTGCGCGCAGTGGTTTGTATGGAGATCACGCCCTGTCCACCGCGTCCCTGCACCGGATAATCTGTTGCCGGGGTACGCTTGCCGTAGCCATTCTCGGTGGCCGTGAGGATATCACCATCACTAACGATGATGAGTCCTATCACATGATCGCTCTTGGCAAGCTGAATGCCGCGGACACCTGCTGCGTTCCGTCCCATGGGGCGCACGTCAGCCTCATGGAAACGGATGGATTTTCCATTGGAGGCGAATAACAACACATCGCGTTGGCCATCCGTGATGGCCACACCCACCAGTGCATCGCCCTTGTTGAGCTCCAATGCGATGATGCCACTGCTGCGTGGTCGCGAGAAATTATCCAGCGTGGTTTTCTTCACCGTCCCAAGACGGGTAGCCATGAACACATATTTGTCTTCAGAATAATCTCTAACTGGGAGCGCTGCGGTAATACGCTCGCCTTCGCTCAATGGCAGCAGGTTGACGATAGGCTTGCCACGCGCACCGCGGCCAGCCTGGGGGAACTGATAGACCTTCAACCAATAGACCTTGCCGATGCTTGAGAAGCACAGCACGGTATCGTGGCTGTTCGCAACAAACAGATTATCGATGAAATCCTCATCTTTGACGGTAGTTGCGGCCTTGCCGCGGCCGCCACGACGTTGCGCGCGATAGGCACTCACCGGTTGTGACTTGGCATATCCGGCATGTGACAGGGTCACGACTACATCTTCCTCGGTGATGAGATCCTCCATGGTCAGGTCTTCATGATCTGAAACGATCTGTGTGCGACGAACATCGCCATATTGGTCGCATAACGCGATCAATTCATCGCGAATAACCTTGAGTAATTTGTTCGGGTTGGCGAGGATCGCACGCAACCCGGTGATGAGTTCCAGCAGTTCTTTGTATTCGCTAACGATCTTATCCTGTTCGAGCCCAGTCAGTCGCTGCAGTTTGAGATCCAGTATTGCCTGCGCCTGGATTTCAGAAAGCTGATACCCTGCGGCACGTAATCCACTATCCGGATTTTTTTCCTCAGGCCTGGTGGGTTCTGTGCCCGCGCGTTTGAGCATCTCTGTGACGACACCAGGCTTCCAGTCGCGAGCCATCAGGCCGGTCTTGGCCTCTGACGGTCCAGGAGACTTTTTAATCAGTACAATCATTTCGTCAATATTGGCCAATGCCACCGCTAGACCTTCCAATACATGCGAACGTTCGCGAGCCTTGCGCAGATCAAACAGCGTGCGTCGCGTAACCACTTCACGGCGATGACGTAGGAAAGCATCCAACATCTCTTTGAGATTCAGCAGCTTTGGCTGGCCATCGACCAGCGCTACCATATTGATGCCGAACACGCTCTGCATCGCAGTGTGCTGGTACAAGTTGTTGGTCATTACCTCCACGTTTTCACCACGCCGCAACTCGATCACCATACGCATACCATCCTTGTCGGACTCATCGCGTAGCTCGGTGATGCCTTCGAGTTTTTTATCCTTGACCAGCTCGGCGATGCGTTCCAGTAAGCGCGCCTTGTTCACCATGTACGGCAGTTCCGTCACGATAATGGATTGTTTAGCGCCATCCTGGCCTTCCACGTGGCTTTTGGCGCGCACGAAAATACGGCCGCGGCCGGTGAAATACGCTTCGTGGATGCCACGCGCTCCGTTGATGATGCCTCCGGTGGGGAAATCCGGGCCGGGCAGATGTTTCATCAGGTCCTGGATGGTCAGCCCGGAATCATCAATCAATGCAATGCAAGCGTTGATGACTTCTTTGAGATTATGCGGCGGTATATTGGTTGCCATGCCCACGGCGATACCGGAGGAGCCGTTGACCAGCAAGTTGGGTACGCGCGACGGCAGTACTGACGGTTCATTTTCGGATTCATCGTAATTCGGTGCGAAATCCACCGTCTCTTTATCTATGTCGGCGAGCATCTCATGGGCAAGCTTGGCCATACGCACTTCCGTATAGCGCATGGCCGCCGGCAGATCGCCGTCCACGGAACCGAAATTGCCCTGGCCGTCCACCAGCATGTAGCGCATAGAAAAAGGTTGCGCCATGCGTACCATGGTGTCGTAGACCGCGGTGTCACCGTGGGGGTGGTATTTACCGATGACATCACCGACCACACGCGCCGATTTCTTGTATGGCTTGTTGTAGTCATTGCCCAGTTCCTGCATGGCGTAGAGCACCCGCCGGTGCACGGGCTTCAGGCCATCGCGCACGTCCGGCAGCGCCCGCCCCACGATTACGCTCATGGCGTAATCCAGGTAGGACTGCTTCATCTCCTCTTCGAGGTTGACGAGGGTTAGTTCACGGGCGAATTCGGCCATGTGGGACTGGATTTTGGTGCGTTTTTGGGCCGCTGAAAGCGGAAGATTCAAAGCGGAAATTTTACCACATGCAAGCGATTTATCCGCCGTTTGACAGTGCTCTAGGCTGCATCAGGGCATGATGTTTCCCATCGCAACTGGCGCGGCAAGTCTGTTATAGTGAAACCGCTCCACAGTGCGTCTGTGCTGCTCAATGGCCAATGCATTAAAACCAAATCCAGGGGCACTGCTCCGTCGGGGAATCGGATATGCGCTGCTCGCGTTGAGTACGGGCTGCGCGACACATGTTCAGCAACCACAGTATCCGCTGTCGGACGCCGGCCATCCGGTCAAGACCCCCCAGGGCATATGCGTGCAGATTGGTCCCACACCGGCTAACGGCAAACCTGTGTGTTATCAACTGACGCAGCCAGACTTGCAGCACCATGTGGAACCGCTGCCTCTAGATGAGTTCGGTTATCTATTCCCGCCTCTGAAACCCGAATCCGAACTGGCGTCGACGACTCCTCCTGCAACAGCCACCTTGGTTGCGCCAGCAGCAGCACCGGTTATTCCTGCCACAGCCGTGCCGATCGTCGCTGCACCGGTCCCATCGATAGGACCGACTGCTGCGCCGAGCATCGCTAAAATGACTGTTCCAATCACTAAGGCTGTGCCGATAACAACTTTACCCACCATTCCTGCCACAGCTGTGCCGATTGTCGCTGCCCCAGTTCCATCGATAACACCGGCTACTGCACCCAGCATTGCCAGTACGACAGTTCCAGTCACCAAAATTGTACCGGCACCCATTGCAACTACGATTCCCATCGTGGCGGCACCCGCTACCACTGCACCGATTCTTTCTATAACCGCGCCATTAACAGTCACTCCGCACTACACACTGAAAACCATACGATTCAGCACACGCCTGCCCTTCAAGCTCAATAGTGCGCATTTGTCGCGCAAGAACCGCGCTGATTTGCTGGCTTTCGTGAATTCGCTGGAAGTGTATCGTGGGATTGAAAGCATACGCATCACGGGGCATACAGACAAGAGCGGCCCGGCACGATTCAATCAGTGGTTATCAGGTAAGCGTGCCAATTCTGGGCAACTTTGGTTGCTATCACTTGGCGTTGACCCACGTACAACAATAGCGCGTGGCGTCGGCAGCAGTGAGCCACGACCGCATGCGCATAATCCCCCTGACAACCGCTATGTGGATCTAGAAGTGGTAGTACGTGTACCTGCTCCCTGATATGCAGCATTGATGCTGATGGATTCTGCTCACCACTTACCAAAGGATTGCGATTATTCCATCGTAATGAATGATGACCACTGTTGATTTGCTGATACATCCACACTGGATAATTCCAGTGGAGCCCGAAGATTTAATCTACGATCAGCATGCGTTGGTGATCCATAACGGTCGGATTCTGGACATCTTGCCGGTTACCCAGGTCGCTGCCAGGTATCAAGCCAGACAGATCGTTGAACTTCCCGCGCACGCAGTGATTCCCGGTTTTATCAACGCACATACTCACGCCTCCATGAGCCTACTGCGTGGCAAGGCAGATGATCTGTCACTGCAGCCATGGTTACAGCAGCATATCTGGCCTTACGAAAACCGCTGGATGAGCCCGGAGTTCGTGCGTGATGGCAGCGAACTGGCGATCGCCGAGATGCTACGCAGCGGCACGACCTGTTTCAACGATATGTATTTCTTCCCGGAAGTCACTGCTGAGGCTGTCCGGAATAGCGGCATGCGAGCCTGTATTGGTATGATTGTGGTGGATTTCCCAAGCGCCTGGGGTAGCGGACCCCAGGAATATATCGCCAAAAGTATCGCCTTGCGCGACCAATATAAAGACGATCCGCTCCTCAGTTTTGCATTTGCGCCGCATGCGCCTTACAGCGTGGCCGAAAACTGGCTCAAGGAAGTGCGTACACTCGCGGATGAGCTCGATGTGCCGGTGCAAATCCACTTACATGAAACTGTAGATGAAATCGAGAACAGTTTACGGCAGCACGGTAAACGCCCATTGGCAAGGCTTGCGGAACTTGGCTTGTTGACGCCAAACCTCATGGCTGTGCACATGACCCAACTCCTGGATGCCGAGATCAATGAACTGGCAGATCAAGGCACACATGTCATTCATTGCCCAGAATCCAATCTGAAACTTGCAAGTGGTTTTTGTCCGGTGGCGAAATTGCTTGCCGCCGGAGTTAACGTCGCTATCGGAACGGATAGTGCAGCCAGCAATAATGACCTGGACATGATTGGCGAAATGCACAGTGCTGCGCTCCTGGCCAAAGGCGTGTCTGGCGATGCCGCGGCTTTGCCTGCCACTACAGTTTTACGCATGGCCACACTCAACGGAGCTCGCGCTTTGGGTATAGATCGGGAAACCGGCTCATTGTTGCCCGGCAAATGGGCCGATATCACTGCCGTGGATTTAAGCGAACCCGCATGTCAGCCGCTTTATAACCCCTCATCCCAGCTGGTGTACGCAACCTGCCGTGGACAGGTCAGCGATGTGTGGGTCGCCGGCCAGCATTTATTGCGTGCCCGAGAACTCACGCATATTGATTTGGGGAATCTCATGGCCCGGGTTCAACATTGGCGTGATCGCATTGCCACGCCATTGACGGAGGGCAAGCAAGCATGAGCCTTACCCATGCAAACATTGATAGCCTGGAAATTTCAAAATTCGATGCGCTTGCTTCCCGCTGGTGGGATCCGGCTGGGGAATTTCGTACTCTGCACGAAATCAATCCACTGCGGCTTGCATATATCGAAGGCCGAGTAGGCCTCAAGAACAAGCATGTCCTGGATATCGGCTGCGGTGGCGGCTTGCTAGCGGAAGCTATGGCAAGCCATGGCGCGCATGTGACCGGCATTGATATGGCGGAAGCGCCATTGAGAGTTGCACAATTACATCTGAAAGAATCAGGTCTTAAGGTAAGTTACCAAAAGATTGCCGCCGAAAACCTAGCCACAGCATCGCCGGCCCACTATGACGTAATCACGTGTATGGAAATGCTCGAACATGTACCAGAACCCGCAGCGATCGTGCGGGCGTGCGCAACATTGGTGAAACCGGGCGGCCATGTGTTTTTTTCGACACTCAATCGCAGTGCAAAATCGTTTATCCTGGCCATCTTGGGTGCAGAATACCTGTTGCGGCTGATCCCACGCGGCACACATGAGTATGCGAAGTTCATCCGCCCATCGGAGCTGGATCATTGGGCGCGGCATGCGGATCTTGAACTGTGCGGCAGTGTCGGCCTGCATTACAATCCACTGACCCGGCATTATTGGCTGGGTAGAAATTTGGACGTGAATTATTACATGCATTTCGCCCACTCGAAATGAAATCCATGCTTTTGATACTTTTTGATCTTGACGGCACACTTCTGGACACTGCCCCGGACCTCGGTACAGCACTCAATACCCAGCGTGCTGAGAACAAGCTGGCTCCGCTTCCTCAGGAGCGCATACGACCGATTGTCTCGCATGGTTCACCGGCATTGCTTAAATTGGGCTTTGGCATCGAACCCAACGATTCCCGTTACGCCGGCATGCGCGCACGCTTGCTGGAAATCTATCGTGGTTGCCTGAGCCAGGAAACACGCCTGTTCCCCGGGATCGATACGGTACTGCTGGACATCGAGCAGCGCGGCTTGCCTTGGGGCATCGTCACCAATAAGCCTGGCGCGCTGACTGAACCCTTGCTCCAAGCTTTTAATCTGAATCAACGCGCCGCTTGCGTAGTCAGCGGAGATACTACGGCGCGACGCAAACCCCATCCGGATCAATTACTGCATGCCTGCGCGCTCACGGGCTGTAGTCCGGCCAACAGCATCTATGTTGGAGATGCGCAGCGGGACGTGGAAGCAGCGCATGCGGCCGGTATGCGGGCACTGGTTGCGTTATATGGCTATATCGATGCGAGTGAACATCCCGCTGATTGGCGGGCTGATGGCTTGCTCAGGAACCCTGCAGACTTTCTGCCGTGGCTGGATGCACATAGCGAGGCAGTTGGCGCACAGAGGACTGGTTAATGACCCTGGTATTTATCGCCATCGCCCTGGTAATCGGTCTTATCCTGGGTTACGTATTTGCACTGCTGCTTGGGCATCGGCGTAACAGTGAACTGCAAATCGAGCTGGGAGTGCTCAAGGCAAAAGCCGAAGCGGCAAACGCCAGCCGCGAAGATCTCGAAAAAACCTTTAAGGCGCTGGCTGGCGACGTACTACGCAATAATAACCAATCATTCCTAGAGCTTGCCACCCAGAATCTGGGAAAATTTCATGTTGAGGCAAAAAGCGAGTTGGATAAAAAAGAAAAGGCATTTGCTGATCTTGTAAAACCCATTGGCGATGCTCTAAAAAAGACTGAGGAGCATATCCATCTGATCGAGAAGGAACGCAAAGAAGCTTATGGGGGTATCGCAAATTATCTCAAGAATATGGCTGACACCCAGCAGCAGCTGAGTAACGAGACACGTAACCTGGTTAGCGCTCTTCGCAGGCCAGAAGTACGCGGTCGCTGGGGTGAGATGACCCTACAGCGTGTAGTCGAGCTAGCCGGCATGGTGGAATATTGCGACTTTGTCCAACAGGAACAGCTCAACACTGATGATGGTGCCTTACGGCCGGATATGATCGTACGGATGCCAGAGCACCGTGAGATTGTGGTGGACGCAAAAACTCCAGTAGATGCTTACCTCGATGCGATTGAAGCCAAAGATGACACTCAACGCCAGATTGCTCTTGAATGTCATGTTCGCAATGTCCGTGCTCGGGTCCGTGAGTTGGCCAGCAAGGCCTATTGGAGCCAGTTCCAGAACAGTCCTGAATTCGTAGTGCTATTCATCCCTGGCGATCAATTCCTGGCTCCAGCACTGGAAAAAGATCCGACATTACAAGACGATGCTTTGAGGGAAGGCGTCGTTATAGCAACACCTTCAAATTTCATGGCATTGCTCAAGGTCATTGCCTATGGGTGGCGGCAAATGACATTGGAACAGAACGCGGGACAGATTCGGATTGTTGCCGAAGAACTCTATAAGCGTCTTATCACATTCGTTGAACATCTAGACATACTTGGTAAGCATATTGGTAAAAGCGTGGAATACTTTAATAAATCTGTTGGATCTTTGGAGCGGCAAGTTCTACCAGGCGCACGCAAGTTCGTTGAAATGGGTGTTCAAGCCAAGAAATCCATGCCAGAACTTGATCAATTAGAAGCAATCCCCCGCATCACGGGCAATGAAGCTTCAGACGATTCTGATACATGACACACCAATCCGGTGCGAGAAAATCAATCTCAGCTATTTCTTTCTTACGATATGCGTTCATGATGCCAGCCTTAGCGCAACCTACCGATCGACACATTACATTCAAACAAAATAGAGATTATCTATCTAAGCAAATGCAACATCATGACCCACTGCCCCGTTGACTATACACCGCCGCAGGACCTGCTCAAGGACAGGATAATTCTGGTCACCGGCGCCGGTGGCGACATCGGCCGTGCGGTATCCAAGGGACTTGCCGAGCATGGCGCCACCGTGGTTCTACTTGGGAAGACCATCAAGAAGCTAGAAGCCGTCTACGATGAGATCATGCGCGCCGGAAGCCCACAACCGGGTATCTATCCGATGGATCTCATGGGAGCCACCTACAAGGACTATGAAGATTTGGTGGACGTGCTTGACAAAGAATATGGCCGACTCGATGGCCTACTGCACAACGCCGGTGTCCTGGGTGAGCGCGCGCCCATCGAGCATCATGAAATCCATGTCTGGCAGCAGGTCTTGCAAGTCAATCTCAGCGCGCCCTTTACCCTCACTAAAGCCTGCCTGGAAATTTTGTATAAGTCACTTGATGCCTCAGTAGTGTTTACTGGCAGCAGCGTCGGGCGCAAACCACGTGCCTACTGGGGCGCCTATGCAGTTTCTAAAGCCGGCATCGAAGCCTTATCAGCGATACTGGCTGATGAAACCGAATTCCGGGGAACAGTGCGGGTGAATTCCATCAATCCGGGTGCAGTGCGCACCGAAATGCGCCGGTCGGCTTACCCTGCTGAAGACCGCGAAAACTTGCTTGCCCCTGAGAAGCTTGTGCCGTCCTATCTTTACCTATTGGGACCCGATAGCAAAGGCATTAACGGTCAACAGTTTGATGTGCAGTGATTGGGAATGCCAAGTATCCGATGAGAACAGCGGAATACGCTGCGCAATTCCGCCCTACGTTTTGCGACGGACCTGCAGATGCCGCCGATTGGCAGTAACTGGCGCGACCGCTTGGGTTTCCGCCACCCTCCCTGCGGCAGTCAACAGCGCCGCCAACTCGCCCTCGGTCGCATCCCGCCAGGCACCGCGTGGCAGTTGGCGCGGCAGGCTGATGGCGCCGTAACGGATACGGATCAGGCGACTTACTGTCACACCCACGGCTTCCCACAAGCGGCGAACCTCGCGGTTGCGACCTTCCTTGAGCGTCACGTGATACCAATGATTGGCACCCTCGCCGCCTGCCTCCTGAATCGCATCGAACTTTGCCATACCATCCTCCAAACGCACGCCGGTCTTGAGCGCCGCAAGCTGCTGGTCAGTAATCTTGCCGAGCACACGCACCGCATATTCGCGTTCGATTTCATGGGATGGATGCATAAGCCGGTTGGCAAGTTCACCATCAGTGGTGAACAGCAGCAAACCAGACGTATTGGTGTCCAGTCGTCCCACCGACACCCAGCGGCTGCGGCGCAGGCGCGGTAGGGACTCGAAGACTGTGGGACGGCCCTCCGGATCTTTGCGGGTGGTGAGTTCGCCTTCCGGTTTGTGATAGAGGAGTACACGCCGTTCATCAACTTGGGCATGGATGAGCATCTTGAGCACACGCCCATCCACGGCGATGCGGTCGGCGGTGGTGATGCGGTCCCCCAATTGCGCGGTTCGCCCGTTGATGGTCAGCCGCTTGGCCTTGATCCAGCCTTCGATCTCACGCCGTGAGCCGAGTCCGGCAGCCGCCAGAAGTTTCTGGATGCGTTCCGGTGGGCTTGCTGGTGTTTTTGTCTGCCGAGGTCTGATGGGCATGCAGCGCTCTGTCAGTCTTGTGTCTGCAGGATGCCGTCATCTGAATTCGTTGGAAAGGCATCGTCCAAGACAGCCGTTCCGCCGTTGTCATTACTGATGGGCGGTCGCGACGTGCCATTGCCGTCAAAATCCAGTTCAACATTCAGACTGTCGATATCTTTGATGGCCGCCAGGGTCGGCAGTTCGTCCAAGCTCCTGAGGCTGAAATAATCGAGAAATTCTTTAGTGGTGCCGAATAATTCGGGATGACCAGGGACATCACGGTGACCCACCAGCCGGATCCAACCGCGCTCCTGCAAGGTGCGCATGATATGCGGGCTGACGCCGACACCACGCACGCTCTCAATCTCACCGCGGGTGATCGGTTGACGATAGGCAATCAGCGAAAGCGTCTCCAGCAGGGCACGCGAATAACGCACCGGTCTTTCCACCCACAAGCGCCCGATCCAGTTCGCCAGTTCGGGTTTTACCTGGATCCGATAGCCACTGGCCACTTCTTTGAGCGTGATACCGTGTTCGGCGAACTCTGATTGCAATTTGTCGAGTGTCTTGCGCACCTGGGCGCGATCAGGGCGCTCCACGTCACTGAACAGTGCCATAAGCTCGTCAATACTCAACGGCCGGCCGGCGGCCAGCAAGGCGGCCTCAATGATGTTTTTCAGCAATGGCGCCTTCAGCGTCATTTATCCTCTCCTTCAATAACCACCAGCGACAAATCCACATGCGCGGCATTGATAGCTTTGACGTGGATTGGGCCAAATGTTTCAGCCTGCACCAGCTCGATCAGGGTCTGCTTGATAAGTTCGAGCAGTGCCAGGAACGTCACCACTACGCCACGACGCCCTTCCTCCGGTGTGAATAGAGTACTGAACTCGCGAAATTCGCAGTCTTGCAAGCCCGCCAGTACATCCGACATGCGTTGGCGCACCGATAATTGTTCCATCTGTACATGGTGGTGGGAAAACATTTCCGCACGTTGCAGCACATCCTTGAAGGCGATCAGCAGTTCTTGCATGCTCACTTCCGGTACCAGCTGCACGACTTTGTGCTCACCCATTTCAGCAGTCGCGATGTGCACATCCCGTCCGGTGCGTGGCAGCGCATTGATATCCTCGGCTGCAGTCTTGTAGCGCTCATATTCCTGCAGGCGACGTACTAATTCTGCACGTGGATCTTCTTCTTCACCCTCTTCAATGGGTACGCGTGGCAGCAGCATACGTGATTTGATCTCAGCCAGCATGGCGGCCATCACTAGGTATTCAGCCGCCAGTTCCAGGCGGATCACTGTCATGAGGTCGATGTATGCCATATATTGCCGGGTGATCTCGGCTATGGGTACATCGAGGATGTTCAGATTCTGGCGGCGTATCAGGTAGAGCAGCAGGTCCAATGGGCCTTCAAAAGCTTCAAGAAATACTTCCAGTGCATCCGGCGGTATATATAAATCCCGAGGCAGACTAGTCACCGGCTCACCCTGCACAATGGCAAACGGCATTTCCGATTGTTGTGGCGACTGTGGTAAAGGCAACTGCGGATGTCCTGGTTCATTGCCCGGGTGCTGTGTCGTAGCCATCACCGGTAACTCAACCCCATGGCCTGGCGAACCTCTTCCATGGTATCGCGCGCAACGTCGCGGGCAGCGTCACAACCCTGATTGATGACACTGCGTACCATCCCTGGATTGGCTTCAATCTCCAGCGCGCGTTCACGTATCGGTTTCAGCTCCCTGAGTACGGACTCGATCACCGGCTGCTTGCATTCCAGACAACCGATACCGGCAGTTGTGCAACCTTTCCACACCCAGTCACGCGTGGTCTGATCCGAGTACACCTTGTGGAATTCCCATACCGGGCATTTCTCCGGATTGCCGGGATCCGTGCGGCGCGCACGTGCCGGATCGGTGGGCATAGTGCGTAACTTTTCCTCCACCTGCTGCGGTTCTTCCCGCAGGCTGATGGTATTGCCATAGGATTTTGACATCTTGCGCCCATCCAGACCCGGCATGCGTGCCACGGTCGTCAGCAGCGGCTGTGGTTCCGTGAGGATACTGCGGCCACCACCCTCCAGATAACCCATGAGGCGATCGCGATCTCCCAGAGTCAGGTTATGGTTTTCAGCCAGCAAGGCCTGTGCCGTTAACAACGCTTCATGATCGCCCTTTTCCTGATAGCGGGTGCGCAGTTCACGGTAGAGTTTGCCGTTCTTTCTGCCCAACTTTTTGACGGCACTTTCTGCACGCATCTCGAAATCTACTTCACGTCCGAAGATATGATTGAAGCGCCGGGCGATCTCGCGCGTGAGCTCCACGTGCGGCACTTGGTCTTCGCCGACTGGCACCCAGCCAGCCTTGTAGATGAGGATGTCGGCGCTCATCAAAACCGGATAACCCAGAAATCCATACGTGGCAAGATCCCGGTCCTTGAGTTGTTCCTGCTGTTCCTTATAGGTTGGTACTCGTTCCAGCCAGCCAAGCGGCGTCACCATGGACAGCAACAGGTGCAGTTCCGCATGCTCCAAGATGTGCGACTGGATAAACAACTTGGCCTTGCCTGGATCCACACCCACCGCCAGCCAATCCACCAGCATCTCCCACATGGCCGGCTCGATATCACGCGATTGTTCGTAATTGGTGGTGAGCGCGTGCCAATCGACCACGCAAAAGAGGCATTCGTACTCGTGCTGCAAACGCAGCCAGTTCTTGAGTACTCCATGCAGATGTCCCAGATGCATGCGCCCTGTGGGGCGCATGCCGGACAACACCCGTTGGTTTTCGGACACCATGGAATTCAAGAAGTGCCTCTCACAACAAAAAGCCGTTGGGTAGCAAGATCTGGGATAACCAGCTGACAGCCGGTACTAAGATCACGTTAAACGCGCCAATGATCATCAGCAAAATAATGATATAGAAACCATAAGGTTCGATCCGATCCACAACATTGGCGGCATCGCGCGGCAAGAGACCGACCAGTACCCGTCCGCCATCTAAGGGCGGCAAGGGAATCAGGTTGAACACCAGTAATGTCACATTGATCAGCACGCCAGCCAAGCCCATGTAAATGAGCGGCTCTATCCAGTGCCATGTCGGGTATAACAAAGCCGCCAGTCTGATCACCAGCGCCCAAATAATTCCCATGACCAGATTTGAAAGTGGTCCGGCAGCCGCCACAATGGCCATATCACGGCGTGGGTTTTTGAAATTGCGTGGAGAAATGGGCACCGGTTTGGCCCAGCCAAACAGAAAACCGGTATGCAATACCAACAATAGGACTGGCACAATAATGGTTCCGATGGGGTCGATATGCTTAAGCGGGTTGACTGTGAGCCGCCCAAGCATCTGCGCGGTGGGATCACCAAAACGGCGGGCTACCCAGCCGTGGGCCACTTCATGCAATGTGATGGCGAACAAGACCGGGGGTGCCCAGATGATGATGAGCTGGATGATATTGAAATGACCCATTGACCCATTATACAGAGTCCGCCATGGGCATCATGGGGATCAATGCACGCGACTAAATGGCGCTGGATTACCACGACCGATGCGTACCAGAACCGGCGCGCCATCCGATAGATCCACAACGGTGGTCGGTTCGAAGCCACAGGAACCGCCATCGATCACCAAGTCCACTAGATGTTCGAGACGCCTGCGCATTTCCTCTGGATCGGTAAGCGGTTGTGATTCACCTGCTAGCATCAGTGTGGAACTCATGATGGGTTCGCGCAATTCCGTTAGGATGGCCTGGGTGATGGGATGCTGCGGTATGCGGATACCGATGGTCTTGCGTTTGGGGTGCTGCAAGCGCCGTGGCACCTCGTGGGTCGCGCGCAGGATAAACGTATAAGGTCCGGGAGTATGTGCCTTAAGTAGCCGGAAGGTGGGATTGTCTACACGCGCATAGCTGGAGATCTCCGATAAATCGTGGCAAACCAGTGTGAAATTATGCCCAGGACCAGCACCACGAATGACACGGATACGCTGCATGGCAGTTTTGTCACCCACCAGACAGCCCAGGGCATAGCAGGAATCGGTAGGGTATGCCACCACGCCGCCAGCGCGCAGGATGGCCACGCTGCGGCGCACTAACCGCAATTGCGGTGTTTCCGGATGGATACTGAAAAACTGGCTCATAAACCCTCAAACAGACCGGCTCAGGCCACCGGTGCGCAAACGGATGCGTTATCATAACGGACCTTTACCGTACTGCCTTGATATGTCCTCTTTGCTTGAATTCCTGCTACTGGCAGCCTTTTTTGCGAGTTACCTCTGGAAAGGCATTTTCTTCGCTACCGGTGTTCTCATGGTCGGCAGCGTCGTCGTGCTAGGTCTGTCGTACTGGCGTACCCGCAAACTAGAACCCCTGCCGTTGACAGTCACGATCCTGGCACTGGTGTTGGGTGGGGCGACCTTGTTATTGCATGACCCGGCTTTCATTAAATGGAAGTTTTCCATCGTCGAATGGTTGTTTGGGAGCGTATTTTTGGCCACAAACTTCATGAATCCACCGCTCATCGAGCGCATGCTGGGCAACCAGATCAGACTTCCAGCTGTCATATGG
>JBAWFD010000026.1:0-5770 GCA_049591615.1 Gammaproteobacteria bacterium
TCTGCGGGAACGGGCCACGCAAGCGAAGCCTGTCTGGAACAGGCGAGAGCAGCGTAGGCATGGCCACCGGTCTTGGGCTATACTCAATGGTAGGACAACATAGGAGAGCCACATGTGTCTCGCATCCATTCTGGATATAACCCTCAGCAAGCGCTTTGCCCCCATCAAATTGGCCGCCGAGATCGCCGAAAGGTGCAACGTGCTCGTCCTGGCCATACGCCAGCGCGGGGGTCATCATGAGTTACTCATTGACGGCCGTGGATGGGTTCGGACGACCGACCTACTCAATGAGTCGCGTGTGACTATATGAAATCCAATATAAAGCCGCAGCCCACGCGCTGCGTTATCCGGGAAGTGTATGTGGGGCCAGTCAAGCAGTACACCGTATCCTCACCCAATGGGACAGTGGTCGGCCTGGTCAATCATTTCAAGCAAGCCACAGATATGGCGAGGCTGTATGGTGACGCCTACCGGCTGGTTAAAGCGTGACAACCAACGCGGCCGACAATGAGGCATGGTTTAAACAAGTCCGCGAGCGGCAAGCGGAGATTAAGCACGAGGGCGAGAAATGGGCGAAGGAACACCCGGACGAAATGGCGTGGATGCGTAATGCGGCGGAGCGCGGTAATGACTTCGCCAAGTCAGTGCTTGGCTGGTGGCGTGGCTGCGGACCGCTGACCGATAAACAGCTTGATGCGGTGCGTAAATGTATGAAACCGAGGAGATTGAAATGAATGACAGCGATAGCAACAGCATCCTTTCGCTGATTGCAAAAGCCGCGTCAGACCCAAATGTCGATGTGGCCAAAATGGATAAGCTCTTGGATATGCAAGAGCGCCTACTCACCAAGAATTCCGAGGGCGCGTTCAGTGTGGCCATGAACCGCGCGCAAGAACAGATGGGGCGTATATCCACAGACGCATCGAACCCACAGACACACAGCAAATACGTCACATACGGCAAGCTGGATAAAGTGCTGCGGCCAATCTACACCGGCGCCGGGTTTTCATTGAGCTTCGGAACACAAGATTGCCCACTGCCAGAGCATGTGCGCGTCATCTGCTACGTGTCGCATGTTGGCGGCTGCACACGCATCTATCAGCACGATGTACCGTGTGATGGAAAAGGTGCGAAGGGCAACGACGTGATGACCAAGACGCACGCCGGCGGTGCCGCAATCGCTTATGGAAAGCGGTATCTACTCTCCATGATATTCAATATCGCCATTGGCGAGGATACAGACGGCAACCCACCCCCCGCCACGTTGCCGCGCATCAGCGAGAAACAGGCCGCAGACCTTGAGGCCTTAATCACGGAAGCCGGCGCCAACAAAGCCGCTTTCCTGAAATACATCAAGGTCGCGCGCATCGAGGATATTGCGGCCCAGGCTTATAGCAACGCGGTCGCGGCGCTTGAACAGAAACGGAAGGCGAAGAAATGAACGCGCAACGTTCACCGGGGTGGTTTACCGAACGCCTCGGGAAAGTCACCGCCTCACGTATGGCCGATGTGTGCGCCAAGACCAAGACCGGATATGGCGCCAGCCGCGACACCTACATGGCGCAGCTACTCGTGGAGCGCCTGACAGGTCAGCCGATGGACACATACCAAAACGCGGCGATGCTGTACGGCATTGAACACGAAGCCGACGCTAGGGCCGCGTATGAGTTTTATACCGGTAAGACCGTTGGGCCGTGCGGCTTCGTGAGTCACCCCACAATCGAGATGTCTGGCGCGTCACCTGATGGCCTAGTTAACCGCGCCGGCCTCATAGAAATCAAGGTCCCGAACACAAGTACGCACCTTGACACGCTGCTGACCAGCGTCATTCCGCTGAAATATATTCATCAAATGCACTGGCAGATGGCATGCACCGGGCGCAAGTGGTGCGACTTCGTGAGCTTTGACCCGCGGCTGCCGCCGCACTTGCAGTTATTCGTACAGCGCATTAAATGCGACAAACACACGGTCGGGTTTTTGGAATCTGAGGCCGCGAAGTTTCTCGCCGAACTCGACGTGAAAATTGAAACACTTAACCAACTCAGGAGAGCAGCGTGAGCCAAGGCATCAATAAAGTAATCATCATCGGTCGCCTCGGCGCCGATCCCGAAGTGAGGTACATGCCGAACGGTGACGCCGTCGTCAATGTCACCGTCGCCACTTCCGAGAAGTGGAAGGATAAAGCCACGGGCGAGCAGAAGGAAAAAACAGAGTGGCACCGTGTGAGTGCCTTCCGAAAGACAGCGGAGATACTCGCCCAGTATGCGCGCAAGGGTTCCATGATTTACGTTGAAGGCAACCTGCGCACGCGGAAATACGAAAAAGACGGGCAGACGCATTACGTCACGGAGGTACTGTTGCGGAATCTGCAACTGTTGGGCGGAAAGCCGCCGGACGCATCGAACGCGGCACCACAGAAACCGGACGAGACTGCGTTCACAGATGACGCGATTCCTTTTTGATCAATCAACCGAGGTAATCCAATGAACTCGCTTGTACAACTCTCTACAGTCCTTGTGCTGACCGCCATATTTATCGGCGGGAATATCGCTGTCGAGTATTGGCGGCGCAAGACCGACAACCCACTAACACAGCCGCTATCGGATTACCTGACCGGCCCATACGGCTGGATACAGTCCATCGCTTATCTATGCTTCGCCGCAGCAATGCCGTTGCTGGCGCTGTATAGCCACGGCAGCGAGATTGTGTTTAATTCGTTCCTGGTCGGCGGTATCGCCCTGGTCGGCGTGGTGCTGACGAAGTGGGTGCAGCGGCGCGCCACGGGATCATTGTATGACAACATCGAACACCTGCACGTTCTCTGTGCGGGGTTGGCCTTCGGTGGCTGCACGGTCGGCCTGTGGCTGAATGTCGGGATATTCACCCCGCTCGGCTGGCTCGTCAGTGTGGCGCCTCTCACAACATTGGCGCTCACCTTCGGCTGGCCATCAATAGAACAATGGCTGGTGAAGACGTTCGACTGCAACCCGGAGGAACTCAGTGCCAGCACGTTGCAGGAAAAGAATTATACAGCTTGGTTGCTGGCGGCGTTCATCGCTGTTGCTGTGTATGTGTCACGCGGACAGCCATGAACAGTTAATCTACCGCCGCCAGTATGAGCAGCCGTGATGAAATTTGAAATCAAACATCGTTATTCTGGTGCAGTCCTATTCTCGCTTGAGACAGAGTCCATACGCTTGTGCGTAGAGGCTGCTGTTACATCCCGTGCCAACCTGTGCGGTGCCAACCTGTACGGCGCCAACCTGTACGGCGCCTACCTGTACGGTGCCTACCTGTCCCGTGCCAACCTGTCTGGTGCCTACCTGTCCGATGCCTACCTGTCCGGTGCCAACCTGTCTGGTGCCAACCTGTCTGGTGCCGACCTGTCCGGTGCCGACATGTCCCGCGAGCAGGAGAAGCAGCCATGACCGCCAAGCCTGAGATAGAAGGGAGCAAAAAGGTATGAGCAAAAGACCAGATAATTATATTCGTTGTATATACTGTGTAAATGGCAGATGGGAAGTTGAGTGCTGTAGCGGAGCTAACGGCTGTGATTGCCACGGTGAACCTGTACCAATGGGTATTTGTAATGTTTGTGGTGGGACTGGTTGGCATAGCCCTGATGCTGATAGACGCGCCAACATTAAACAGATTCAGGGGCGTTGTTTCATCGGTAACGGGCCAACGTCTGGCTACTGGGCAGGGAAGTGAAAGCCATGGTATGGGGTGTGCCGTGAGTGGGTCTTTAGCCCTGCTGGAGCCGCGTGGCGGCCACTATAGATGCCCCAAGTGCGGCAGGCGCATGGAAGCCTTTGTGACGGTCTTAGAAGCCACATGCTGCCGGTGTGGGCTGCATATGGTCAAGGATACCGCAGATTCAAAAGTAAAGCCCTTACGCAGCAAGGGGTCTTGAGGGGCGAAGGCCGTTTCTGGCGCGTTTCGTTGATTTCCCGCGCCGTGGTACACCAAAACAGCCAGGCGCCCCACAGGGAGTTTAAATCGGCCGTGTGTGCTTGACATGTGCTAATTTTCTGCTATCCTTACATTGAAGGCAGGCACGGATGACTGACGACCCGCAGCCGACAGCGCGTAGGTCTGACACGGAGCGTGGAGGCGTAGCGAGCGCACGGGCGCGAGCGGCTCCCTAAATATTGCCATGCCGTTGACTCATTTCTGACTTGCTGATATACTAATTTTATGAAACAAGTTAAGACCATACATTTGAAGGTGAAACCAGAATCGTATCACTGGCTGGAAACGGCTGCCCGTGAAGTGAGCGATTTCTGGAACTATCAAAACAACGGCTATTTTGAATCGAGTGTTGACATTGAAACCAAGAAAGCCAAGTGGCTGAGCGGATTTGACTTGATGTACATGACGGCTGGATTTACAAAATTCTTTAAGAGAATTGGAGCAGATACGTTGAATTCAGTGTCACAAGAATTGGTAAAGAAACGCTTTCAATTCAAGACACCAAATATACACAATCGTGTGAGTAATCCAAAATCTCCAAAACATTCTTTGGGTTGGATTCCGTTTGTTCCGAATAGTATCAAGATTAAAGGTAATGCAATCAGATTTGCCGGCAAGACGTTTCGGGTTTTTGATTTACAAAGATTGTTGGAGTATGGCACAAAGAAGTCAGGTTGCTTCAGCCAAAACAGTCTAGGCGAGTGGTTTTTGAATGTGACTGTTGAACTGCCGGAACAAGTGCCGGTGATGACTGGTAAGCATATTGGTATTGACTTGGGTCTGAAAACTACCGTCACATGCAGCGATGGGCAGAAATTCAGCACCACTGAATACCGTGATACAGAAGAAAAACTCGCCTCTGCACAGCGCCGCGGGCACAAACGTTTAGTTAAAGCAATTCACGCGAAGGTGAAAAATCGGCGTATGGACACGCTGCATAAACTTTCAAGGAAGTTGGTAGACGAGAATGATTTGATAGTCATTGGCGATGTGAGCAGTTCCAAGTTGGCAAAAACTCGGATGGCAAAATCCGTGTTGGATGCAAGCTGGAGCATGTTCAAAACGATGTGTCAGTACAAAGGCAGTTTAGCCGGTCACAGAGTTGAAATCGTCAATGAAAGTTATACAACGCGAGCTTGCAGTAACTGTGGATGCCTAAGTGGTCCCAGCGGTCTAAGGCAGCTTGTTGTAAGAGACTGGATTTGCTCGGAGTGTATGGCTGAGCATGACAGAGATGTCAATTCTGCAAAGAATATTTTAAGTCTCGGGTTGAGATGGCAACCTCTGTTAGCAGAGAACGAGTCTCATGCAAGCGATGCGCGTCTGGAACGCGCGAGCGCAGCATAGGCATGGCCACCGGGATGAGGTAACGTTATGGAAGGATTTATTGGATTTGTAGTTGTACTACTAATTGCGGTTGTCATCCTGAAGGGATTCGACCGAATTGCCGGACGCGGCCCTAAGCAGGTTCGGGACGGAATTAATTCATCAAAAACCAGTGATGGAGAGACAAGAATACCATGCCCGCAATGTGCGGAACTAATCTTGCCAGCCGCTCATGTATGCCGATTTTGCCACGCCGCAACCTCTGAAGCTACCATTAAGGAGAAGCTACCATGAAAACCTCAGTTGTGTTTATCGTCGTGTTTTTGATGCTTGGCGGGTGTTCGTCTATGGGTAAACTTGATAGTGACCGGGGCGTGATTTTTAGCCCTGACATTGGAGTCGTGATCTATCAAGGCCCCGATGACCACGGGATTAAATTGGGGGACATAAAAAGCGGCTCAACACTATATGT
>JBAWFD010000027.1:0-10063 GCA_049591615.1 Gammaproteobacteria bacterium
CCCTAGGCCGGGCGCGCGCCGAGTGCATCGAGTGCTTCCGCAGAAGTTATCTGGTTCCTGGCCGGCCGACCGGCGTGACGGCCATGAAGACCTTGCTGGCGGAGCTTGCAAAAAAATCGCCCCACGAAACGCATGGCTCATCTGTTCTGCGATCAGGCCCTAAGGCAAACAAACCTCGCGCCTGAACCATCGCCCGGGATAGTCGTCACATATGCCTAAAATTCACGCATATTCCAACGATATTCCCGATCTGTCTGCCTTCCTATTCCAGGGTTTATCAATCACACTTTATCGCCGTCGTATGACTGACAACGAGGTGAGGTCCATGGCATTCCACGACAATTTGCGCACCCTGCGCTTGGCTCGCGGGCTGACCCAGCCGGCCCTGGCGGAGAAAGCCGATATCGAACAATCCTATCTTTCCAAACTGGAGAACGGCCGTTCGCGGCCCTCGGACGAGGTACTCACGCGTCTGGCGCAGGCGCTAGAAACCGCACCCGAAACCCTGCTCGGTAACGGTGACGAGCCAAGTCTGCGGCGTGCTTGGTTGTGGCGTGTCTCCCTGGCTACGACCGTTATTGTTATCTTGCTCGCAGGCTTCATCATTGGCCGCGCCACCGCCATCTATCCGCTCAGCGCCAAGCAACTGCTGGCGGGGAAAATACCTGCGCAGGATCTCGCCCAGCAATTCCTGCTGATGGCGCCAGCAGGGATTAATGTAATCGATGTCAGCCGCACCGGAGACGGAAACAAAACAATGATAACGGGAAAAACCGCGAGCGCTACATTGGTGAACGACTATATGGATGCCATCCGCAAAAGATATGGCGGCGATTTCCAGGAGGTTATGATCAGCCCGGCTGCGCCTGACGGCGGCCGTCACTTCTCGATTCTCTACATTACGAAATGGCAACCGCTAAATCTAAATTTAAAGCAATAAAAACGTTTCTCTAATTCGAATCATTGGGTTCGATTTCAATCACCGGCACCGAATCCGTCATGCCCTTGACCTGCAGATAGTAGACATTGAAGGAACCCTTGGAGATGGTAACTTCGGGATTCCGCATAGCGGCGAGAGACACTACGCTGTCATCGGTTTGTTGCCAGGTTTGCCCGTTTTCCAGCTTGAACAGCGTCCCGCCATACCAGCCGCTGAATTTTCCGCTGATACGGCTGGTGGTCACGATGCTGCCATCCACTTTTTTATGATGCTTGGTGGTAGCCTCCGGTTGGGTTGCCGCGGCGGACGGAACTACTGCCGGCGCCATGGCCGCAGATTGTGCACAGTCTTTCGCGTGTTGACTTTGGTAATTGGCGAACCAGGTGCTGAGCGCCTTGACTTGGGCATCCGATAGTTTGTCCAAACCGGTCGCCCGGTAATCAGCGACCGACATGTCCTTCAACAAATCGAACGGTGCATTGTCGGCGGCAATGGCTGAAGCCCAAAGCGAGGACAAGACTAAGACTGCCAGCACAATACTAAATGCGGATTTCATAGTGACACCTCAGGAAAACGGCATAGTGGCAACTGGGATATGGCGGTGGATTGTAGCGCGATAATCTCACTGCGGCGCGTAGCAGGGTATGCGAACCCGATCGTACACAAAAGGCCCGGGCAGAAACCTGGGCTTCAGGGTATCGGAACGCAATTTTTGCGATACCAAATGTATTGACTATGGATCAATTTTTGGGCGACGTTTTCATATAGCCGTCGGTCAATGTCTTCAAAAACGCGATGACATCATCAATCTCAGGTTTGTTGAGAGCCGGCGGTTCGCCTGGATGACGGTTAAAAGGCGCATCGGCGGTATCCACGTTGCTGCGATAAGGTCCCGGGATATCGTCATATTTGATGACCTGGCCGGCGGAGTCCCGCGGATAAAAGTGTGCCGGCTGCAAATCCCGGTTGACGTACCAGTCCAGCACCTGCGTTAGCGAATGGAACACCCCATTGTGGAAAAACACCCGGCGGGTTGCCACATTGCGCAAGCTCGGTGTCAGAAACATGCCACAGTACTGTGTGTATTTGCGCATGTCAGTGCGCAGCGGACCACAGATGCCGAGATCATAATAATGGGGGTCGCGATTTGCGGGGATCGTGGGATTGCGCGGCACACCCAGGGCTTCGTATTGGAAGTCGGTAAACAGCGGCGGAAAATCGTCCGGGGTCGGCTGGTCGAGATGGCAGGCGGCACAATTGCCTTTTTTCGGATCGTTGAATACCTGATAACCCCGGAACTCCGTCGGGGTTAAGCGTGCCTTGCCGGCCAGCCAGGCATCGTACTTGCTAGTGAACGGATGAAAACTCGGATCCTCGATTTCAAAGCGGGCGATCGCAAACATCGCTTCCGACACTGTCAGTTGCGGGTCTTTGAATATTTCTGGGCCAAATAGCTGGCGAAAATCACCGGCGTAAGGCGCTCGCTCAAGTTTCCCGGCCACCGTATCCGGTGTCCCCGCGTCCATCTCAAAGGCGTCAAACATGGGCCCGTTCACCTGTTGTTGCAGAGTGTTCACCCGCCCATCCCAGAACAGGCCACCCTGCGGCACCAGATTGGTGGCCGCGGCCAGCGGTGCCTGCGCGGTCTTGAGCACCCGCGTATGCCCTACGGCTTTCTGGGCCTGCTGCTGCAAGGTTACGATCTTGTCATTGTCGCCCGACATGTCGGGGCCGATGCTGAACGGCGGCTGGCGATACAGGTAACGCAGTGAAGGTACCGCACGAAATCCGGCGCTGTGCACATCCGGTCCGCCGAGCACCACCGAAGCCTTGCCCGGCGGACCGTACGCGTGGGCGGGGCTGTGGCAGCTGACGCAGGACATGCGCCCTGAGCCGGACAGGCGTGGGTCGTAAAAGAGCTTCTTTCCCAATTGCGCCATATACGAAAGGGGATGCGTCGGCGGAATGACAAGCTGTACCGGATGCGGATTCCAGCCGGTCGTCTGCACCTTCGCATCGGCGGCACTCGGCAGCAGCGGACCCGCAAGCAATATTCCAACCGCCACTAAGCGGCACAAACGAGTACTCATGAGAACACGATCACCTTGTGTTTTACTTTCCGGTTAATCGCGATAATTGAGATCCGCCACGCGACGATCAGATAGGGTACGCATCCCCTTCCTGGGGATGCGTACCGAAACGTATGGGTCAACCTTGACCGCTGGGCACTGCGGAAGCGAGCAATATCTCGCGACTAGTATATCCCTTGCTCCGCGTGCTCCTTGGTGCCGTTTTGTACCAGAGTGCCGGTTTGCGGGTAGAGATACAGCGGCTGGTCATCTGGGTTGTAGAAATCAAACATATCCATGATGCTGCCGGTCGAGGCATCGAACGACCCGCCACCAAGGCGTTCCCCATTCAGCCAGTTGTCTTCGATAAAGCGGACGACCGAGGCTTGGGAGATGTAGGTATGACTCACGTAGTTGCGCTTGGCGTAGGGTGAAATCACCAGGAACGGAAGCCGGGTGCCGGGACCGCAGCGGCCGTTCACCGGCTGGCCACTCAAACCATCCGGGGGTGTGCCTGTGCCGCATATACCAGGACCGTTCAACTGATCCGCACTCGGAACCTGGCTCGTATCGTACGATGAGCTGGTCGTGGTTGCAAAACGGTGGTCATACCACCCATCCGAGTCGTCCCAGGTGACGATGACGGCCGTATCCTTCCATTCCGGCTGTTGCTCGAGGAAATTGACCACGTTGGTGATGAAGGTCTGTTCATCCAGTGGATCGGAATAACCGGCATGCCCGTCCTGATAGGCCGGCGCCTTCAGATAGGACACGGCCGGGAAATTGCCGGCCTTGACGGCGGCAAAGAAGTCACGCACATCGTACTCGTGATTGGCCGGATCGAGCGTGTTGCTGTTCGGCTCATCGGTATGACCGATCGCATCTACCGAACTCGGTCTTAGATGCTCCGGGTTGGACGTGGATTTGTAGTACTGGAACCAGTTATGGTGAGGTATGTAGTCTGCGGTCGCCGCGTCAACGACGTACGAGTAGGTGCTACGAGCACAACCGACCGTGTTATTGGGGTTGGTGACCGTGAGGTCGAAGCCCCCCATGAATCCGCCCCAACTGATGCCCTTCGCATTAAGCAGATCACCAATGTTTTTGCCCGTCAGTATGGCATTACTGCTGCTGGAACAGACGTCGTAACCCGGGTCCATATCGCCCATCAGCGTGAGGCTACCATCAGTATTTTCGACGTAAGAGGCGGGTTTTGAGCCGTCTGTAACAACAAGGCCGTTTGTCTGGCCCGAGATCACCTCCACGGCTCCCGGTGTCGATGGCCCGTAGGTGTCGGTGTAGGCGTCATCGCTCATGGCGAAGCGCTGCGCGTAGTTCCACAGGGCGGTGACGGTATTCCCGTCGTAATAACCCATGACCTGGCCTGTGGTCCCAAAGGCACCGGCGCCACCGGAGGTTCCTGAGCCGGTGTATTTCGGGAACAAGTCTGCCTTGCCATCGTCGTAGGCTTCCTGTTCAGGGGTATAGGCATGATTCTGATCGGCGGTGGCGGACTGGGTGCGGTCCAGACGGAATGGATCGGACGCGCCCGTGCCATTTGCCGGGAGGTCGTTCGGATTGTTGGTCAACAGGTCGGCGTTCGCCAGATTATTGACCTGCGGAGTGCCGCGTGCCGCCTCAAATCGCGGCTCACCAACCGGGTTGCGTGCTTTCGGGTAGGTGGCGAAGTAATGATCGAAAGAAACGTTTTCCTGGAAAATGACCACAAGATGTTTGATGGGCGTGGCCGTCCGATAGGCTGCCGCCGGATCGTTACCTCCACCATAACCATCACCATTCGCCACTGCCATATTGGTGGCGACCACCATTGCGGCCGAAAGAACGAGCGTGATGCCACGCTTCAAATAGTGTTGCGTTTGCATAGTTGATCTCCCTAAGAAATTGATGAGGATCAATCACCCAAATCCACATTGAGTTTTCACTCAAGTGTCCGGATGTTGTGATACTGGATGCGGCAGGTGACGACGAAATGGCGTTTGCGTGAATTTTTGCTGACGGCCTAAGCCCATATGACAAGGCGTTCGGCCAAATGTAGATGACGCTTTAATTAACCTTTAATATAGACGTCACAAACCTGATGATTGGCACCAGAAACCAATGCTGTATCTACGTCATGTGTACGTAACAAAACCGTCTTAATCTCATTCATATGGACGCAACAGACCTTAAACGGCCGGAGCTCTACATCAATCGCGAGTTGAGCGTGCTGGCATTCAACCACCGGGTGCTGGACCTGGCCAAGGATTCCTCGATCCCTTTGCTGGAACGCCTGCGTTTCCTGTGCATCTCGAGCCTGAATCTCGATGAATTTTTCGAGATCCGCGTGGCCGGCCTGCAGCAGCGCCTGGAATTGGCGGTCGCGCCGCTTTCGCCCGACGATATGGCGGTGGGCGAGACCCTGCGCGCCATCCGCGAGCAGGCCACTGATCTGATCGCCGAGCAGTACCGGGTGCTGAACGATCAGCTGCTGCCGGCGCTCGCCAATGAGCGCATCTACATCGTGCGCCGCGACCGCTGGAGCAGCGCCCAGGAAGCCTGGATACGGCGTTATTTCAACGACGAGCTGCTGGCGATCCTGAGTCCCCTGGGACTGGATCCGGCGCATCCGTTCCCGCGCATCCTCAACAAGAGCCTGAACTTCATCGTGCCGCTGCAGGGCAAGGACGCTTTCGGCCGCCATAGCGGCATGGCCATCGTGCAGGCACCGCGTTCCCTATCGCGCGTGATCCAGGTACCGGCCAGCGATGCACGCAACCATGAATTCGTGCTGCTATCCTCGGTGATCCATGCTTACGTGGATGAGTTATTCCCGGGCATGAAGGTGACCGGCTGTTATCAGTTCCGGGTGACGCGCAACAGCGATCTGTACGTGGACGAGGAAGAGGTGGTTGACATCCTGCGGGCGGTGCAGGGTGAACTGGCCTCGCGCCGCTACGGTGATGCCGTGCGTCTGGAAGTGTCCGACGATTGCCCGGACGATACCGTCATATTCCTACAAAAACAATTTGAACTGGGTAACGACGATGTATACGCGGTGCACGGGCCGGTGAACCTGAACCGGTTAGAGCAAGTGTATGGCCTGGTGAACAATCGCCCGGAACTTAAATTTCCGGCGTTCGTGCCGCACATACCGAAATCAATCGCCAAGAGTGCCGACTTGTTCGAAACCCTACGCAACACCGACGTGCTGCTCAACCATCCCTACGATTCTTTCATGCCGGTGCTGGATTTTGTGCGCCAGGCGGCCAGCGATCCCAAAGTTCTGGCCATCAAACAGACCCTGTATCGCACCGGACCGGATTCCAACGTGGTGGATGCGCTGGTGTCGGCGGCCCAGGCCGGTAAGGAAGTGAGCGTGGTGATTGAGCTGCGCGCGCGTTTCGATGAAGCCGACAACATCGCCCTCGCCAACAAGCTGCAGGAAGCGGGCGCGCATGTGGTCTATGGGATCGTCGGCTACAAGACCCACGCCAAGATGATCCTGGTAGTGCGCCGCGAAGGCCGTGGCTTGCGGCGCTACGTGCACCTGGGCACTGGCAATTACCACATGCGTACTTCGACCCAGTACACCGATTACAGCCTCATGACCAGCAATCCGGAGATCGGCGAGGATGTGAACCGTATCTTTTTACAGCTCACCAGTCTTGGCAAAGTCATGAAGCTGCATAAGCTCAAGCAGTCGCCGTTCACGCTCTACAGCAGCATGCTGGAATGCATCGATAACGAAGCCAAGCACGCACAGGCTGGCAAGCGCGCGCACATCATCGTCAAAGTGAATGCACTCACTGAGCCCGGCATCATCCAGGCGTTGTACAAGGCTGCTATAACCGGAGTGCGCATCGATCTGATCGTGCGTGGCATCTGCTGCCTGCGACCCGGGATACCGGGGATCTCCAAAAATATCCACGTGCGTTCCATCGTCGGGCGTTTTCTGGAACACACCCGTGTGTTTTATTTCTATAACGGTGGCAAAAAAGACGTGTACTGCTCGAGCGCCGACTGGATGGAGCGCAATTTCTTCCGGCGCGTGGAAGTGTGTTTCCCGGTGCTGCAGAAGAAGCACCGCGATCGCATCATCAAGGATCTGAAGAAATACCTGAAGGATAACACCCGCACCTGGGTGCTGCAGCCAGATGGCCGTTACCGGCGTCTCAAGCCGCGCAAGAAAGGCGCATACAAGGCGCAGCTGGCGCTGCGCGAACAATATCGCGAGCGCAGTCCCCTCTAATTCAACTCACCGACAGGCGCATACCGCTGTTGCGGATCAGCTGTTTCTCCTCGATGAGGTCGGCATGCGTGAGCGGAAACTTCTCGATCCAGCCGCGCGAGATCTTCACTTGCAGGAATGAACCGCGGGCGCGAGCTTTCAGTTTCGGCACGTTGCGGTCATCACGTCCACGGTGCAACAACACCGCCAAACGCAGGATCACTGCTAAACGCCGCAGGCGCCGCTGCCACTTGTCTTCCAGTTGTTCGAGCACACTGACAGTAAACTTACGACGGTGCAGGCGCACCAATGCCGCCAGCAGGTTCTGTTCCTGGCGGGAAAATCCGGCCATATCCGTGTTCGCAACGATGTAAGCACCGTGTTTGTGGTAACCGCTATGGGCCACGGCCAGACCGCATTCATGCAGCCACGCAGCCCAACTCAATAGCCGCCGGCAATCGTCATCCAGACGCCAGGCTTTGGCGACGGCGTTGAAGATCTGGATGGCGGTGGCCTCAACGCGTTTGACCTGGCGGATGTCTACCGCATAACGCATCGCCAGATGTTCGACCGCGTCAGCACGCGCATCCTGGCCCTTGAGCCTTCCGGCCATATCCTGTACCACGCCTTCGCGCAGTGCACGGCTTGAAACTTCCATGTGCTGCAGACCCAGAGCTTCAAAGACCGCCGTCAGCACCACCAAACCGCCGGCGAAGATCGGGATACGCTCTTCCGCCAGGCCCGGAACACTGGAATGGTCGAGCCGGTGTTGATCGATCAGGCGCTCGGCCAAACGTTGCAGGCATTCCAGCGAGATGCCCTCACGTTGCCAGCCGAGCGTGCTGCACACATTTTCAATCGCATGGATGCTGCCGGAAGAACCGATGGCGCGTTGCCAACCTTGGCGTCGCAATTCCGCCTGCACCGGTTCCAGTTGCTGGCGTGCATGCAGCAGCGCATCACGAAACTTGCGCCGCGTGACCACCGGCTTGGGAAAATACGTATCGGTCATGCTAACGCAACCCATGAACAGACTCTCCATCACCCGCGGCTGGCTGCCGCGGCCGATGATGAGTTCGGTGCTGCCGCCACCGATGTCCACCACCAAGCGACGCTCTTCGCCGGCGGGCAGCACACTGGTTACTCCCTGGTAGATAAGGCGCGCTTCTTCCACGCCGGATATGATTTCGATGGGATGGCCGAGGGCGGCTTCCGCGCGCCGCAGGAATTCCTTGGCGTTGCGAGCCTTGCGCAATGTATTGGTGCCCACTGCACGTACCTGCCCGGCCTTCAGGGTTTGCAGCCGCTGGCCGAAACGCCGCAGGCAGGCGAGCGCACGGCGCGAGGCCAGCGCGGTGATGCGGCCCTGGGCATCCAGTCCGGAGCCGAAACGCAGCATCTCCCGCAGCCGGTCAATGACCCGTATCTCGGTACCCTGCAGTTCCGCGACCATCAGATGGAAACTGTTGGAACCCAAATCTACTGCTGCCACAAGCGGATAGCTCGGGGACTTCAAGGAACCTATTTTCATCGAGGATTACTTTGCCTGGTCATTATGTGAACACTGAATATGACAGTTATGTTGCAAACAGATTAAAAGTCCCAGGTGGTTATTTCCAGTCACGCCAATACCGTTTAACGAGAGTATGCTTTCTTCCCCCCGATAGAAAACATCCGAATAGCCTGTCACTGAATCAGGAGATAACAAACTATGAATATTCAGCCATTGGAACGTGTGGACCTACCCGACCCGCGAACCACCACCCTATTCGAGATGTCCCGAGTCCCGGGGATCAGCGGCAAGGGTGAACACACCTATAACTGCCCATCCTGCAAATCCATTTTATTGGAGAATGTGTTCGCCTCTCACATGGCGCGCATCGTTTTCCGCTGCCCCAACTGTGGAGGTCTGTCACGCCTACACTCACACAAGACACGCCCACAGCATGAACCTGTCATTAGGGAAGCACATTAGATTAAGCCTAAATATATTCTTGTCTTACCTTCATTAGATTTCAAAAGGTTTCAAGTATCCGATAAAAAGACCCCGCATTGCGCGGGGTAGTTGGGGGCGGGGGAACGGAGTATTCAGATCGTCAGCGCAACTTCAGTTGCGGCTCTTAAGTCTAAACAGCCTGTGTGACAGCCCCATGATATTTTTGTGAATCGTGTAAGTGTTGTTGCATAAGCTGGGCACCGAACTCTTCAAGGATCTCCTGCTCGATCTCCCGCATCTGCTGCATGTCGTGGGAATAGCGGGCGACATGCCAGTCACGTACATCATCCTCATATAGCCATAAGGCACGCTGGCTGTAACCAACCTCTGCCATATACACGGCGGCGCGGCGACCGTTGATGCAGCCAAACCGGGCCTGTCTGGCCCCCGGCGTCAAGTGTGTCTGGAGCTGCGTGAGGATTTCTGTGCAAATGGCTTCATTGAAACGGAATGTTGACGGATCTGCGCCTGTCGGTAGCGATGTGTTAACTGGAGTATGCATACTCATGCCTCTCGCCGAAGGTAGTCCAGATGAAGTTAACGACGGAGTATGACGAACTGATGAAACCTGCGTTACGGTTCCATGGCGCGCCGCTCGTATTGATTTGCCATCCTCTGCAAACCCATATGACGTATACCTCTTACCCCGACGATTTTGACGTACCCGGTTGTTCCGAATGGCGTGGGTTCGAATGCCCATTCGAACCAGCCAAACACAAATCCCCACAAAAGTGGGGATTTTGTTTGGCGCGCCCGGCGGGATTCGAACCCACGACCCCTGCCTTCGGAGGGCAGTACACTATCCAGCTGAGCTACGGGCGCATATAAAG